>JAFROD010000023.1 GCA_017429835.1 Oscillospiraceae bacterium | reverse complement strand
TCGCTCTTAGCTTCACTCAAGAATTTTCGTTGGCTGTTCTTTGCATCTCAAATATTTGACATGTTCAAGAACAACTTTGTTTTTTCAAAATTGTCCAAGGTGTTCATGTTTCTCGTTGTTTAATTTACAAGGTACACCGCTGTGAACACTGGGGTTTCCCCCTCTGCGCGACAGCTATAACATATTATCATACCCCTTTTACCATGTCAAGCATTATTTTTCTTATTTTTCAAGATTTTTCTTCTTTTTCCTGTCAAATCTCACCACTTGAAAAAACTCCGTTTTTCGGCTATCATGAAGAAAAAACGCTATTCGACAGGAAAGGACGCTTTGCATGAAATACCGACTGATTTCCGCCTTACTTTCCCTGCTCATGCTCCTTGCCGCGATCCCGACAATCAGAGCATTTGATTTTGAGGATACCGCGTCACATTGGGCGGCGGAGTACATAGACGACGCAGTCCGTCTTGATCTGTTCAAGGGCGTCAGTGAAACGCGATTCGACCCCGAGGGTACAATGACGCGCGGCATGTTCATTACCGTCCTTGGCAGACTTGAGGGCATTGATCTCGACTTCTGGAGCGGTGCGGAAGCTCCGCAGTTCTTTGATGACGTAGCTCCGACGCAGTACTACGCGCCCTATATCAGTTGGGCAGTGTGCAACGGCATTGCGGACGGCATGTCGCCGACGAGCTTTCTGCCGGACGCACCGATCACCAGGGAACAGATGGCGAAGCTGATCGCTTTTTACGTCCAGCGCATGCGGCACGAGCTGACTGCGCCGCAGAATGCCGATATTCCAGAGTCGTTCGCGGACGCGGAGGACATTTCCGGCTGGGCGAGAGAGTCCGTTGACGTTCTGCGCCAGATGGGCATTCTGAACGGTCTGCCGGACGAGAACGGCGGCATTTCCTTCGTGCCCGCGAAGTCGTCGACCCGCGCGGAATGCGCGGCGGTCTTCTGCCGGATCAACGCCGCGTTGGTGCGCAATCAAAATCCGCCTGCGCTGCCGGACGCGATCTCCTTTCCCGCCGAAAACGCGACCGTCAACATCGGCGGAAGCTTGCAGCTCACACCGATCATTGCACCGGAGCAGGCAAAGTTCTGCGCTCTGGTATGGCGCAGCTCCGATCCAAAGATCATGAGCGTTGACGCGAACGGGCTCGTCAAATGCACGAGCTTCGGCACGGCGGTGATCTCCGTCTATACGCCGAACGGACTGCACGCGGATTGTCGCATTACCTGCGAGGAGCATTATGCCTCCGCTGAGGAAACAAAGGCAGAAAAATGCCTGCGTCTTTTCGGCGAGGTGGTCGCCGATCCTCGCGCCTATTACAACAACGAGGACGGCACGATCAACTATCAGCAAGCACAGAACGACATGGTAGACGTGACGCTGCAGGTCTGGGATCTGAACGACAACGGAGACAAATATACGCGATATTTCACCATCAAAGTACATAAGAATATCGCTGCGACCGTCGTGCAGATCTTCCGCGAGATTTACGACGGCGAAGAAAAATTCCCGATCCACTACATCGGCGGATTCAGCCACGGCGGTCACTCGGAGCACACGATCGGCACCGCGATCGACATCAATCCCAACGAAAACTACTACTACAATTCCAGGACGGGAGAGCAGGTCGGCAGCTACTGGAAGCCCGGCGAAGACCCCTATTCCATTCCGCTGGACGGCGAGGTCGCGCGAATCTTCAAAAAGTACGGTTTTTCCCAAGGAATTTGGAACTGGACTGTGGACTACATGCACTTCAGTTACTTCGGAACATAGAAAACAGGCGTGACCGCGGTCACGCCTGTTTTTTCGTTTGGATCGGATACTGTCCGTTTCTTCCTTTTTGAATTATGGGCGATGCGGCGGCAGCTCCCGTTCGCCTTTATCAGACGGCTGCATACCGAGATCATAGTCCCGGCAGCACATCAGACAGATCGGCTGCGCAAACGGCACCAAAAGCGACAACAGCAGGTATTTCATCGTATCGTTCGGTCGGCAGGACTCAAAGAATTTGAACGTGCAGATCATCTGGCAGGCGTTCAATGCCGACGCAGCGACAAGCATGACTATCAGCAAAAAATAGAACCCGCCGGACGATTCAAGAGCCGCGGTGAGGGTTTCCTCATAACTGAGATACTCCGGCGGATTGATGAATTCTACCGTCAGTGCAAGCGCTACGAGAGACACAAGCAGGAAAACTGCCGTTGCGGCGGCTGTTACGGTCAATAGCACGGTGCGCCATTTGCGCCGGAAGCCGCGGGTCTCATCATACTGATCACAGATCGCGCCCAGCGTCCACGCCCGGATCACCGGCAGCCACGCATACCAGGGAGACGGTATCGCGCGGCGTTTTGCTACGGTGTATAGAGATAGGGAGCACAGTACGTACTGCACGAGCAGCAGCGCTTCCACGACGAGCGCGATCACGCTGAGGATGCTCATAAGATTCTCCATGTCGTTGATATTCATATCAAGACTTCCCCCTCCGTCATGCGCGGAATACGACCGGCATGCCCTTGACGTGCAGCGGGCTGATCTGCACCGTCGCCGGATCGCCGCATTTGCAGTCCACACCGCTGACGTCCACCGCGCAGTGCAGCATGCCGACCGCGCCGATGACCGGGCACTGCTTTCCGGCAATCATAACGGTCGCTTTCTTCTTGCGCAGCAGTTGCTTCAGTGCGGACAGCGCCGCGCGCAGACAGTCGCGGTTTCTCGCCAGCTCCGGCTGGCAGGAAACGCGGAAGCCGTGATACCAGCCGACCGGGATAATTGCGATCCGCGTGTCCTTTTTTGCTTTCCAAAGCGCGCTGTAGCCGGTGGTATGCCCCGCCGGCAGAGTGCGAACCTCGTCGAGCTGCGTGACCGCGCAGCCGACAGGGTGCAGTTTGGTGCGAAACGGCATTCTGCCCAGCAGCGCGGAACCGAGCCGCACACCGTTACAGTGCATTTCCGGATATTTGAGGAACGCTGCGGAGTTGCAGCAATGCACGACGCCGGTTTCCTGCCCAGCAGCGCGGATCGCCTCGACGACGTTCATAAACGCCGCGAATTCCTGCCGCGTGAGCTTTTCGTTGTTGAACGCGCAGTTGAAGTGCGTAAAAATGCCGCTGATCGCAAGGTGCTTCATCTCGCCGTAAAGAGCGATCACGCGGTCGATCTGCTCCGGCAGAAAGCCGTAGCGTCCCATGCCGGTGTCGATCTTCAAATGCACCTCTGCCACGTCGGCGCGTTCTGCAGCGATCTGATCGACCAGCCGCGCCGTTTCCTCGCTGCCGACGGTCAGAATGACTTTGAGATCGAGCAGACGATTGATCTCCCCGCGGTCGTTGACCGAGCGCAGCATGAGGATTTTATCCTCCGTGAAGCTGTTATCGCGCAGGATCTCCGCTTCTTTGACGTCCGTGACGCAGAAGTGCGTGATCCCCTCTTCGGACAAAACCTCCGCGAGCGGCAGCACGCCCAGCCCGTAGCCGTCGCCCTTGACGACCGCCCAGATCGGCACGGCGCCCGCTTGCGCCTTCAGTTGTCGGATATTGCCCGCCAGCATTTCGCGGCTCACTGCGTAAGTCGTCATACCGCACCTCGTCAATCTTTCCTGCCGCGGTTTTTGATCCGGTAGACCTTCGCCGCGAGACTCTTATAGGCAAGCGCGCCTTTTTCTGCGATAAAATAGGACAGCTTGTTCTGCACGAAGTCGTATTCGCCGACGAATTCCGTGAACTCGCCGCCGAAGCCCTTTTTGAAGCGGTAGAGCCCGTAGTGGGGATTGTCCTCGGAGATGTCGCCGGATACGCCGCGGAAATCGTAGACGCGGCAGTGGTTCTCGATCGCCCACTGGATCATGTTCCACTGCAGCAGATAGTTCGGCATCAAGTTGCGATACTCGTTGGAACTCGCGCCGTAGAGATACCAGACCTTATCGCCGTAGTGGATCGCCAGCGTGCCGGCGATCGGCTTCCCCTCGAAGAACGCCATGTACAGGCGGCACTTGTCGCCGAGGTTGTCCAGCATCGCGGCAAAATACTCCGGCGGACGGGTCGCAAAATTGTCGCGCAGACCGGTCTCGACCATGATGCGCGCAAAGTCCGGCACCATTTCCTTGCCGCACAGCTTCACTTCCACGCCCTTTTTGACCGCGAGTCGAATGTTGTAGCGCCACTTCTGGTGGAAGGACGCAAGGATCTCGTCCTCAGTACGGTCGTTCAGATACAGACGGAAGACGTATTTCGGCTGGATCGCTTCAAAGTTCTTGCCGGTGTCCCGCGTGCGGAAGCCGACGTCCTCGAGCATCTTGACGAACGCCTTGTCGCTCGACGGCACGTCCGGATCGATCTTGATCACGTACGCCTTTTCGGTCTTGGCAAGCTCCTTCGCCGCCGCGATCAGCTCCTCAAAGGTCGCGCGGTCGTCCAGATCGCAGACCGGCCCGCGGCAGGCATACATCATCTTTTTGCGGACGATCGGCATTTTGCGGATCAGAAAGGCAATGCTGCCCTTGATCGCGCCGCTGTCGTCGCGGCAAATAATTGCCTGCCAGCTCCAAGCGGGCTTCTGTTTCGCCCAGAGGGAGCTCTGCGAGAAGTGTCCCTTCGGGTGGCTTTCGACAAACGCCTCGTATTCCGCAAGATTCTTCTGTGTAACAAGTTCGGTCATATCTGCATCTCCATACAATTTTCTATTGTACAGTATACCACAATGCGTTCCATAATGCAACGAAAAACCGCGTCCGGACACGGACGCGGTTTTGATTCATTCTTCGTCGCCCTCGTAGGTCTTGTCGGCATCCGCCAGAGAACGGGCAGACGCCGCGTCGTGGAAGGCGTTGTCGACGGACGGCGTGATATTCACGAGCTTGCCGCGGGTCACGTAGATCGCGTAGCTCTTAAAGACTACCGCGCAGATCGGCGCCTGCTCCATAACGCGCGCGCTCAAATCTACGTATTTCCCGGTACTTTCCAGCGCGGAATAGCACATATCCACCAGCGCCGAATCCTTGATGGAACCATACATCAGGTTGCCGTATTTGGAGAAAAACTCCTTCAGATCGAAATTCGCCGCCATGCGCGTCTCGCCGTAATACAGGTCAAAGTCGCCCTTGTCGAGCTTTTTCATGTAAGTGTCATGGTCGACCGCGCTCACGACGATCCGCAGTCCGGCGTCGTTCAGCACCTGTGCGATATATTCCGCGGCTTCGACCCGGGTGGGGTCGTCGGAGCAGACGAGGAAGATCCCCTGATGGTATTCATATTCCTCCGAAACGAGCACGCGTGAATCCTTGAGCCCGGCGTCAAACTTCGCAGGCGCGAAGCCGTAAGCTTCTTCCAGTTTCGGGTCGCAGAGGTCGGAGTACGGCGAGCACGGCAGGACGCTCGGCAGGGCGAAGCCGCCGTAGATCTTGCTGGCGATGTCCTCGCGGTCGATCGCGTAGGTCACCGCTCTGCGCAGGGTGTCGTTGGCAAAATAGCCGCTGTAAAGATTGAACCCAATGTAGTGCAGAATGGTCGTCGGCGCTTCCCATACCTCATAGTCGCAGCGGTAGCCGACGGAAGCAGGAGAATTGGGGTCGCAGTAGATGAGATCGGTCGAGCCGAACTCGAAATTATCCCGCAGATCGCCGGTGCTTTCACAGCTCGAAAGGCGAATGGTGTCCAGGTCGATTGCCGGCGCGGCAACGCCGTTCCAGTTGGTGTTGCGAACCAGCGATTCGCCCGCGATGACGTATGGCCCGCTGCCGATGGGAAACGGGTCGTTTACGGTGGACGCCTTGACGATCGGAAGATCCAGCACCAGCGGGAGATTCTCGTACGGCGTTTCCACGTGGATCAGCAGCGTGCCGTCTTCCTGCACCGTGTAGTAGTCGATGTGTGACAGACGCTCCATATAAATGCCGCTGGCTCTGCCCGCGTCGATGCACGCTTCCACGTCCTTCGCGGTCACCGGAGAGCCGTCGGAAAACTTCGCCGTCGGGTCGATCGTAAAAACGTACGACCTGCCTTCGTTGTACATTTTGAAGCTCTCGCAGAGCACCGGCTCGGCGCGGAACTGGTTGTTCACCGTAAACATTCCCTCGTACAGGAGAGAGATCAGCACGCGATTGACGGTCGCGTGGCAGGTATAGGGATTCACGCCGTACTCCGGCAGATAAGACAGTCCGAATCCTTCCGATTTATCCTTCTTTTGCGGTACGATCTGCGTTTCCTCCGTTGCTTCCGTGCTCTCGACCGTTCCGGCGGTCGGCGCGGACGCTTCCTGCGACGCGCAGGCGCAAAGCAGCAGCGTCAGCGCCAGAAGCAATGCGATCAGTTTTTTCACACGGTATCTCCTTTAAGCATGATCATTGCGGCGAGCGAGCCGCGCTGTCCGCCGACCCGCCGGTGCGACCAGAAGCGCTCCGGTTCGCAGGCAGTGCATGCCGACGCAACGTCGATTTGCGTCACGCCCGCCCTGCGAAGCGCGATGGCGTTCAGTTCTTTAAGGTTTACATAATATTTTTTACCCACCGGACGGATCGCCGCGTTTGCAGCGTCGCCGAACGCGGAAAGCATTGCCTCCGGCACGTCGGCGTCCGTCTCAAAGCAGCACGGACCGATACACGGGCCAATCGCCGCGCGGATATTTTCCGGTTTGCTGCCGAATTCCGCGCACATCCGCTGCGCAGCCTTGCCCGCGATTTCCGCCGCCGTGCCGCGCCAGCCAGCGTGAACTGCGCCGATCGCGCCGCAGACCGGATCGTAGAGCAGAACGGGCGTGCAGTCCGCCGAAAAGACGGTCAAAACGACGTTTTTTTCATTGGTAACCAAGCCGTCGCACTCGTGATCGACCGGCGTAAGCAGTCCCCTGCCGCAGTCATTCCTGCCGATGCGGTCGATGATATCGGAATGCACCTGGCGCGTGAAGACCGTGTCCTCCGGACGAAAGCCGACTGCCTGACCGAGAATGCGATAATTCTCCAGCACATTCTCCGGCTGATCTCCGCGATGCACGCCGAGATTCAAGGACGCAAGGTGTCCCTTGCTCACGCCGCCGTATCGGGTGGAAAAACAGTGTGCCGTTCCCGCGAGCGCGTCCGCAGTCAGGTACTCCAGCGCGCCCTTTCGGTTTACATAAAATCCCATTACTTGCTCTCGTCCTTGTCGCGGCAGCAGTTCTTATACTTCTTGCCGCTGCCGCAGGGGCACGGATCGTTCGCGCCGATCTTGACCTTCTTGATCGGCTGCCGCTTGACAGTATTGTCCGAGGAACCGCCGGTCGCCGTGATCTTTGCGACCTGCTTGCGCTTGACGTCCTCCTCGGTGCGCAGACGGAAAATATACAGGCGGCGCACCGTTTCCTCCTTGATGGCGTTGATCATGCCGTCAAACATCGCAAAGCCCTCGCGCTTATAGGCGACGACCGGGTCGGTCTGCCCGTAGGCGCGCAGACGGATGCCTTGCTTGAGGTCGTCCATGGCGTCGATGTTATCCATCCAGTATTCATCTACAACGCGCAGGAGGATAATGCGCTCGATCTCGCGCATGCGCTCCGCGCCGAATTCCTTTTCACGCTGCTCGTAGATCCTGCGGAATACCTCATAAAGCTTCTCCGAGGCATTTTCCACGGTCAGCTCAACGCCCGCAAGCGTGCCCTTCGGGAAGTAGACCCCCTCGAGCTTCGAGCGCAGAGCTTCCTTCGGATCGCCCTCCTGCACGCCGAACGCGTCCGCCACCTCCGTGTCGATCACGTGGTGGATCATACCGTCGATCGTGGCGGAGAGGTCTTCGCCGTCGAGCACCTTCTGGCGCTGCTCATAGATGACCGTTCTCTGCGTGTTCATGACGTCGTCGTATTCCAGCACGTTCTTACGGGACTGGAAGTTGCGGCTTTCCACGGTCTTCTGCGCGTTTTCAATCGCGTTGGAGAGGATCCTCGCGTCGATCGGAGTATCCTCGTCGATGCCGAGGCCGTTCAGCATTCCCATGATACGCTCCGAGCCGAACAGACGCATGACGTCGTCCTCCAGCGAGAGGAAGAATCGCGTTTCGCCCGGGTCGCCCTGACGACCGGAACGGCCGCGGAGCTGATTGTCGATACGGCGGGATTCGTGACGCTCCGTGCCGACGATAAACAGGCCGCCCACCGCGCGGACTTTATCCGCTTCCGCGTCTACGTCGACCTTATGCCGCGCGTAGGCTTCCTTGTACGCCGCACGTGCCGCGAGGATCTCGGGATCGTCGGTCTCCGCAAAGGAGTTCGCTTCCGCAATGACCTCGTCCGGCAGTCCCTGCTTGCGCAGATCGGACAGCGCCATGTATTCCGCGTTGCCGCCGAGCATGATATCCGTGCCGCGGCCTGCCATGTTGGTAGAGATCGTCACCGCGCCGAACTTGCCCGCCTGCGCGACGATCTCCGCTTCCTTCTCGTGGTGCTTCGCGTTCAGCACGGTATGCGGTACGCCCTCGCGCTTCAGAAGCTTCGACAGCAGCTCGGATTTTTCGATAGAGATCGTGCCGACCAGTACGGGCTGCCCCTTTTCGTGGCATTCCTTGATCTGGCGAATGACCGCGCGGAACTTGCCCGCCTCGGTCTTATAGACCTGATCGTTGTTGTCGATACGAATGACCGGCCGGTTGGTCGGAATCTCGACGATATCCAGCTTGTAGATTGCGGAGAATTCCTCCTCCTCGGTCAGCGCCGTGCCGGTCATGCCGGACAGCTTGCCGTACAGACGGAAGAAGTTTTGGAACGTGATCGTCGCAAGCGTCTTGTTCTCGCTGGCGACCGTGACGCCCTCCTTGGCTTCGATCGCCTGGTGCAGACCCTCGTTGTAGCGTCTGCCGTACATCAGTCGACCGGTGAATTCATCGACGATGATGACCTGACCGTCCTTGACGACGTAGTCGATATCCCGCTTCATGATGCCGCGGGCGCGCATTGCCTGATTGATATGGTGCGACAGCGTGGTGTTCTCGATATCCGCCAGGTTTTCCACTGCGAAAAACTGCTCGGCTTTGGCGATGCCGCGTGCGGTCAGATTCGCCGTCCGCGCTTTTTCGTCCACGTAATAGTCGCAGTCCAGATCGTCCTGCTCCTCTTTTTCGTCCGTCGTGGCAAAGACCTTTTTCTTCAGACCGGATACGAAGAAGTCCGCCATCTCGTAGAGCTTAGTCGATTCCTCGCCCTTGCCGGAGATGATCAGCGGCGTCCTCGCCTCGTCGATCAGAATGGAGTCCACCTCGTCCACGATCGCGAAATTATGGCCGCGCTGCACCATGTCCTGCTTGTAAAGCGCCATGTTGTCGCGCAGATAGTCGAAGCCGAGCTCGTTGTTGGTGCAGTAGGTGATGTCCGCCTGATACGCCTTGCGGCGTTCATCGGAGCTCAGATCATGGACGATCAGACCGACGCTCAAGCCGAGGAAGCGGTAGACCTTGCCCATCCACTCAGAGTCACGCTTGGCGAGGTAGTCGTTGACCGTGACGATATGCACGCCGTCTCCCGTCAGCGCGTTTAAGTAGGCGGGCAGGATCGCGACGAGGGTCTTGCCTTCGCCGGTCTTCATCTCGGCGATACGGCCCTGGTGCAGAACGATGCCGCCGATGAGCTGCACGCGGTACGGACGCATGCCGAGCACGCGCTCCGCCGCTTCGCGGCAGACCGCGAACGCCTCGGGCAAGATGTCCTCCAGCGTTTCTCCGTTCTGATAGCGGGACTTGAATTCCGCCGTCTTCGCGCGAAGCTGCTCGTCCGTCAGCTTTTTGACCTCGTCGCCCAGCGCTTCGATTTTATCCACCGTCGGCAGCAGCTTCTTGACCTCGCGCTCCGAACGGGTGCCGAATATCTTATTGAATAATCCCATATTGCGTTACCTTTCGTGATGTATTGCGAAGATTATAGCACAATTCTCTGCAGAAAAAAAGTCAGTCGGCGAAATGCTTACAGAAAATTCACATTCTGTTGTGGGACGCCTCGTCAAAGGTGATAACGGTGTAATAGTCTTTCCCCTCAAACTGCACGCGCTCGTCGATCCGCCGCTTCAGCTCAGTCTTTTGATCATCCATGGAATACGGGATCACCAGATCGAAGATCAAATTCGTATGTCCGGGGCCGCGCACCATGCGGAAATCGTGCATGGCAAGCTCCGGACTGATCTCCTCGATCTCCCTTCTGACCAGCTCGCGCATCCGGTTGAGCTCCTCGTCGTCCGTCACGATCGGGTCGTAATGGATGACAAGATGCACATGCAGATCGCGCAGGGCGTCGCGCTCGATATCGTCGATGACGTCGTGGCAGATCAGCGGGTCTTCCCTGCCGTCCATCTCCGCATGGACGGAGGCAAAGCACTGCCCGGGGCCGTAATCGTGCACCATCAGATCGTGGATGCCCAAAATCTTGTCGTGGCTTAGGATCAGATCGGAAATACCGCGCACCAGCTCCGGATCCGCCTGCTCTCCGAGCAGCGGGCTGATTGTCTCCTTCGCGATCCCAAAACCCGACCAGACAATGAAAAGGGCGACGAGCAAACCGATATAGCCGTCGATCTGCAGATCGAAATAATGTCCGACCAGAATGCCGATCAGCACCGCGGCGGTGGAAACAACGTCGTTGCGGCTGTCCGCAGCGGTCGCCGTCAGCGCTGCAGAGCCGATGCGTTTCCCGAGCGTATTGCAGAACAGCGCCATCCAGAGCTTCACCAGAATCGACCCGACCAGCACCGCCACCGTTACGTAGGAAAAGGCGACGGTTTCCGGATGAATGATTTTTTCAATTGAGCTTTTGCCGAGCTCCACGCCGATCACGAGGATCAGCGCGGCAACGGCAAGTCCCGTCAGGTATTCGATACGCGCGTGACCGTAGGGATGTTCGTCGTCTGCGGGTCGCTCCGCCAATTTGAAACCGATGAGCGTGACGAGGGAAGATGACGCGTCGGACAGGTTGTTTACGGCGTCCGCCGTGACGGAAACGGAGCCGGAGAGAATGCCGACTGCCAGCTTCCCCGCGCACAAAAGCAGATTGCAGACGATGCCGACGATCCCCGCTAACTTTCCGTAGGCGCCGCGCACTTTCGGATCGTCCGTATTCCGATAATCTCTGACAAACAAACGAAGCAGGAGATTTGTCATAGCAAAGAAAAGCCTCTTTTCAGAAATACTATTGAGTATTATACTAAATACAGTGGAAAATGTACACAGTTTTTTCTGTTTGGACTTCTCATTTTCCGTTCTTTATGGTAGAATAGTTTTCGTAAAGTCTTAAGAAAGGAGGATCGCTGTGAGAAAGCTTTTGATCTATCTGAAACCGCAGCGGAAACGGATCGTTTTCGCGACGCTGCTGATGGCGGTTTCGGTACTGTGCAATCTTGCGCTGCCGACCATCATGAGCGAGATTCTGGACAACGGCGTTTACCGTTCCGAGGTCGAAAACACCTTCCCCTACACCGCCAAAATGTGCGGCATCATGCTTGCGGTCGCGCTGGTCAGCCTGGCGTCCGTCATTTTGGGATACCATCTGACCTCTCGAATTACAACCTCGTTCACCCGCGACCTGCGCTCGGCGATCTTCCGCAAGGTACATACCATGACCTTTGAGGAAATGGGAAAGATCGGCACGGGCGGTCTGGTCACGCGCTCCACCCACGACGCCGGCACGCTCGCCTGGGTCGCCTCCATGCTCAGTGGCAACGTTTTCATCATTCCGCTCCTGTTTGCCGGCGGCGTTGCGCTGTGCTTCTCCAAGGACGTCACCCTGTCTCTCATCATGCTCGCCATGGTGCCGCTCGTCATCGTCGTGGTCGTCCTGCTCGGCAAAAAGATCACGCCGCGCTGGGAGCTGTCGGACAAATACTGCGACAAGCAGAACGACATCGTCCGCGAGCGCATCCGAGGCATTCGCGTTATCCGCGCCTTCAACCGCGAGCCGCGCGAGCATGAGCGCATCGCCGAAGCGACCCACGTAATGGCGGAGAATATCATCAAGGCAAATATCACGATGGCGCTGACCGTGCCGATGACGACCTTCGTGCTGCACGTCGCCGTCCTTTTGATCGTTCTGGTCGGCGGCATCCGTATCGAAACCGGCAGCAAGCTGACGCCCGGCGACGTGTTCGCAGTGATCCAGTACGTCGAGCTGGTGCTGAACGCGCTGATCTCCGCTTCCTTTGCGATCATCATGTTCCCGCACGCCAGGGTCGCCGCACGACGCATCGGCGAGGTCATGAACACCGAAGGCACGGCAGACAGCATACCGGACGAGGATATCCGTTTCAGCGGCAGGATCGACTTCGAGGACGCGACGTTCTGCTATCAGGGCGCAGATCAGGCGGCGCTCAGTCACATTACCCTGCACATCAACCCCGGCGACAAGATTTCCGTGATCGGCGGCACCGGTTCCGGCAAAAGCACGCTGGTATCTCTTCTGCTGTCCTTCCGTCAGCCGACCGAAGGCCGCGTCCTCTTCGACGGGCGCGACGCGAAGACCATCTCCCGCAAGGCGATCCGCCGTAACATTAGCTGCGCCCTGCAGAAATCCATGATCTACTCCGGCACCATCCGCGAGAACGTGCAGATGGGACGCACGGACGCGAGCGAGGACGAACTCCGCGAAGCACTGGACGTCGCCCAGCTCACGGACTTCGTCGCCGAGCAGAAGGACGGCATGGACTACGTGCTGGAGCAGTCGGGTACGAATCTGTCCGGTGGTCAGAAGCAGCGTCTGGCAATCGCCCGCTGCATTATCAAGGACGCGCCGATCTATATTTTCGACGACAGCTTCTCCGCGCTGGATTTCTTGACCGAGGCAAAGCTGCGCACCCGTCTGAACCGGCAATTCGCCGGCAGGACGCAGATCGTCATCACCCAGCGCGTCACCTCCGCGATGAATTCCGACTGCATTTTCGTTCTCGACGAAGGCAGGCTCGTCGGCGCAGGCAAGCACGCGGAGCTTTTAAAAACCTGCAAAATCTATCGGGAAATCTTCGCCTCCCAGACAGGAGGTGGAAGAAAATGAAGAAACTCACTTCCGTTCGGAACGGCACGATCCGGCGCATGGTGCGCGATACCCGTCCGATCCGCAAATGGCTGATCCTGTCCTCGATCCTCTCCATGGGGATCATCGTCTGCTCCATCGCAGCGCCGGAGCTGTTGGGCGGTCTGATCGACCGGCTCTATGCGTGGCTGAAAACGGATCGCTCTTCTTCTCTCGTCTCCGAGCTGATCCCCGGTCTGCTGTTCCTGTTTGCAATTTACTGTGCAAATGCCTGCATCACCTACGGCAACAGCTACCTGCTCAACCACGTCGTCAGCCGTTTCTACACCGCGGGCCTGCGCATCCGCATGTCCGACAAGCTGCAGCGGCTTCCGGTGTCCTATATGGACAGGACAAAGACCGGCGAGATCATCGAGAAGATGCAGGAAGACGTTTCCACGATGGGAAACAGCATTCACGGCATTATTGAGATCCTGATCACCGGCTTCCTGCAGATCCTTGCGATTGCGGTTTTCATGTTCCTGCGAAGCTGGCTGCTCGCGCTGGCGGTGCTTGCCGTCATGCCGCTGTCGCTTTGGCTGTCGTCCAGACTCGCTGCTCTGAGCGAAAAGAGCTGGCATTCTTCCTTTGAGTATTTCGGCAAGATGTACTCCGCCGTAGAGGAAAGCTACACGAACTTTCCCGCGACCAAGGCGTTCAATCTGGAAACCCACGTTCAGCAGAAACACGACGAGATCAACGCGGAGCACCAGGAGGTCGCGCGAAAGGCGAACTTCCTTTCGTCCATCGTCCAGCCGGTCATCATTTTCACGAACGCCCTCGCCTATATTCTGATCGCCCTGCTCGGCGGTTGGCTGATCGTCTACCGTCACGTTCCCGTCGGAACGGTCGTCACCGTCATTCTGTTCGCGAAGCAGCTTGCCGCGCCGCTGGAGCGCATTGCGAACGGCTTCGGCGAGCTGCAGATGGTGAAAGCCTCCGCCAAGCGCGTCTACGACGTACTGGACACGGAAGAGGAAGCGCGTCCGACCGATTCGCTGCAGGGAAAAGCGGAGGGCAATATCCGTTTTGAGCACGTCAACTTCTCCTACAGCAAGGACAAGCCGCTGATCGAAGACCTCTGTATCGACGTGAAGAAGGGACAGAACGTGGCGATCGTCGGGCCGACCGGCGCAGGCAAAACGACCATCGTCAATCTGCTCATGCGCTTCTATGACATTCAAGGCGGAAAAATCCTGATCGACGGGCAGGACGTCGCAAAGCTGTCGCGCGACAGCACGCGCGATCTCTTCGGTATGGTCTTGCAGGACACGTGGCTCTTTGGCGGCACTGTCGCAGAAAACGTCGCCTACGGCAAGCCGGACGCAACGCGTGAGGAGATCGTCGACGCCTGCGACCGCGCCTATTGCGACCACTTCATCCGCACTCTGCCGCAGGGCTACGATACGGTGATCGGCGAGGACACCACCACAATCTCCGCCGGTCAGAAACAGCTTCTGACCATTGCCCGCGCGTTGCTTGCGAACAAGCAGCTTCTGATCCTCGACGAAGCGACCTCCAACGTGGACACGCGAACGGAGATTCTGATCCAGAAAGCGATGGACAAGCTGATGAAGGATCGCACCTGCTTCGTGATCGCGCACCGCCTGTCCACGATCGTGGACTCCGATCTGATCCTTGTGCTCAACCACGGGCAGATCGTAGAGCAGGGCACGCACGAGGAACTCCTGGACAAAAAAGGGTTCTACTACGAGATCTACACGAGTCAATACGCAATATAGAAAAAGCTCAGTTCTCTTGAACTGAGCTTTTTCGCAGCGTGTCGAAAAACCTTTTCGACACGCTGAACAGTCTGTCAAAAAGTACGGAAGACAAGCAACGCACGACCGTCGGCGTACATAGGTACGGTAGGTCGTGCGTTGCGCAGTAAGTCAAAATCCTTGCGAAGCAAGCTGTTTCAACTTGAATGGTTTGAAATATTCACATGATTCGCAGGCGCCATAATCAGCGCATAGTTGCAAAGAATTATTGACCGATTTTGACGGTTACGGACTATTTTGACAGTCTGAGAAAAAGCTCAGTTCCTTCGAACTGAGCTTTTTCGTTGATTCTTTATTTTCCGAATGCCTTGATAAAGCGCATGAGGATCGTCGCGACCTGTGCGCGCGTCGCATTGCCCTGCGGGTCGAGCAGCGTCCTGCCATTGATGACGTTGCCCGTGATCAGTCCCGCGCCGACCGCCCAGGTGTAGGCGTCCTTCGCCCAGGCGCTCACCTTCTCCTTGTCGGGGAATGGGCCGAAATCGCCCTTTGCGCTCGTGTCGAACTCCTTATACTCGGAGTAGCGGTACAGGATCGCCGCCATCTGCTCACGGGTGATCTTCCCGTTCGGGTCGAACTTCCCGTTGCCGACGCCCGTGACGATGCCGTGCTCCGCCGCCCATGCGACGGCTTCTTCATACCAGTCGCCCGCCTTCACGTCAACGAACTCGTTTTTGCCCTCCTTCGGGCTGTTTTCGTAACGCCACAGTACCGTGACGAGCATACCGCGCGTCATCGCGGTGTTCGGCTCAAAGGTCGTTTCCGTCATGCCCTTGAACAGCCCGCGCTCCACCGCGAAGTCCACCGCCAGGTGATACCAGTCACCCTTATTCACGTCCTTGAAATTCCTGGACGGGCAGTTTTCGCCGCCGTCGCATTCCTTCGACAACCCGTTGATCGCCGCTAAAATGGCTTCCGCCCAAGCGTCGACCTGCGCCTGATCCTCCTCCAAGAGACCGTACTGCACGGCATTGACGGCATTCTCCAGCACCGCACGGGACGTGTCGGTGTAATCGCTGAGGTCAGCCGGCACCAGCGCAAGCGCAGCAGTGACCGCGCTGTAGTCCGCAGGCTTTCCTTCCTTCGGCACAAGAGCGGCAAGCGCGTCGTTGATCGCCTTCGCCCAGGCGTCGACCTGCGCCTGATCTTCTTCCGTCAAGCCCTCGACGACCGCCGCCACGGCATCGTTCAGCGCCTGCACGGATTCGTCCGTATAAATGCTCAGATCTGCGGGGATCTTTGCGATCGCGGCTTCCACCGCGCTGTAATCCGCCGGGCCGCCGTACCATACGATGCTGTTGTCCTCACCAAATCTCCACTTGTACTGCGGTCTGGTGATCGACAGCTTATGCTCGAGCGCAATCGTGTATTCTTCGGGCGGCGTGCTGCCGGTCAGGCATTTTGCCTCATAGGTCACAGTTTCCCAGACTGGCGTTCCGCCGATCAGAATATCGGCAGATTCCGTATAGATATTGCCCGCAAAGGTTCCCTTGTTTGTAAAGCTCGCGCCGGCGGCGATCCGGAGCTGTGCGGGATCTCTCGCCGGATAGCGGCTCGTCTGATTGAACTCGCCGTTGTCGAATTCCCGATAGAACACGGCGGTGCTGCCCTTTTCCACGGTCAGCGACGCGCCGCCGCTCACTTGAACGATCACGCCGGGCAGGAATTTGAAGTCGTTTTTGATATTGTACCTGCCGGCATTCAGCGTGAAGTCGATATCGCCGTCGATCGGATAGAGATAGTCTGCGGTCGTAAGCGGATAACCGAGGATTTTCAGCGTGCTGTTGGAGAAATCCGCACCGCCGGATATCTCAAAATGCTCTCTGCCGTCGCTGTAGGTGCGCACGAGAACGCTCGACGGGTCGGTCAGACGGATCAGACCGTTTTCGTTATCGACCTGCGGGAAGCGCGTGCGGTTATAGCTGCCTGCAGCGTACATCTTCACGATCCCTTCCAGACTGCCGCCGTACTCGATACGGAGCGTGGCTTCGATATTGTGGCAGTCATACTCGTTCATCGGATAGACGTTCACATTGTACATGTTCAGCGCATGAGTGCCGCCGCGCCAATGGCGCACGATGTACAGGTCGCCGACCGTGCCGCCGTTCTTCGCGGTGACGACGCCGCTGCCGCGGACGTAACCGAAGGCGTCCAGATGACCGCCGTCCTCCACGTTGACCTTGCCGTTCAGCTCAAGCACTGCGTAACCGCCGGTCACATCCTGATCGCTGTTCGCGGTCGCTTTTCTGCCGGTCACGGCATTCACCATGACCGAACCATAAACGGTCAACGTCGCGCCGTTTGCGAGGGTCACGGTGCGGTAAAGCTTCGCATTCGGGCCGACGCCCTGTCCGCCGGTATCCGTCCCGTCCGGATTCATCAGAAATTCGCCGCGCTTGATATAGCCCTTATCATTGTCCATGCAAGGAAGCAGCAGCGTCACGCCCGCCGGAACGGTAAGATCTCCGGAGATCGTCAGATCTTTTTCAATACGAACCGTGTCGCCGCTTTTCGCGTGTTCCAAAGCAAGCTGGAGAGTCGCCCACGAGTCATCCTTGAGAATGAAGGCTTCGCAGTCGACGTCGTAGAGTGCCGTGTAGGTGACGTCCTTCGTGACGGGAGCGAGTTCCTTATCCCAGCCGCGGAACACAAAATTTCTCCCGTGTTCGCCGTCGGAACGATCCGTACTTCCTTTAAAGGCAGGCGTTGCCAGATAGCGGTAGGTTTCCTTGGTCTCGTCAGAGCCGATTTTCCACGTTACCGTAAAGAGCATGCGGTCATAATAGAGCTTAAGAACCGTTGAGCCGTTTGCGGCAACCGTTCCGCTCAGCTCGCTCTTTTCGGTATTCATCGTAAAGCCCGGATAATCCTTATCCTCAGCTTCCACCGTCGCGCCCGCCTTGGCGGTCAGTTCAACCGTCTCCGCAAGCGTATACCCGTCTCCCTCGGTGTTCTGCTGATAGTACTCCACGCGGTAAGACGTTTCACCGTTATCAGGCGGTACGATCGGGAGCTCGTCCGTCAAAACACGGGAGGCCGCGGGCGCTTTCTCAGCCGCAAAAGCCACAGCCGGAAACGCCGACAGGATCAGACACAGCGCCAGAAGAACAGGAAGCACGTTACGAAACAGATTCCTCATGTATATCATTCCCTTCGAGAAAATCAAAAACAGGGCAGGGGAAAAACCCCTGCCCTATTCTGTTTGCAGTTAAGATTTGATCCGCGTGATCAATTATTTCGCAAAGCTGATCTCAACTTCGACAGGAGCAGACTCGGTGGTGCCGTTGACAGCGCCGATCACTTCGTTCACAGCCTTGACCAGCAGAGCCGCCAGCTCGTAGGTGGAGCCAGCCGCACGGGCGTCGCTCAGCAGAGTCGCAAGAGACTCAGCGGACAGGCCATTGACCTTGATGGTAGCATCCTTGTCGAGGACAGCAATGCTGTTGGAAACCGCCAGCGTCGTGCCAGCCTTCAGAACAGCCTCGATCTGCCACTCGCCCGCTTCAGCGGTCTCGAGCTTGACATGATCCTTGACGTTCTTGATGAGCGCAGCAACGTCGTTGAAGTTGTCCAGCTTGAGGTCTTCAGCGCCCTCGAAGCCGAGCAGCTCGGTGCCGATGCGCAGGGAGGAGCCGTTCACGATGAGGATGTAGCTGTCGCTCTTCGACTGCGTAGAGGTGGTGACGAACTTCGTCAGCGTCTGCCATGCATCACGGGTAGCGCAGATGTCGTCGGAAGAAGCACGCAGCGTAGCCATTTCCTTGTTCTGGTCGCCGGTGATCTTGTACAGGCACTTCTCACCGTCGATGGTAGCCTTGACGTAGCCGGACTCAAAGGTGAAAGCATTGCTCAGCCATTCGCCGAGGTTCGGGTTGCCGGTCAGGCCGGTGTCCGCGATGGAGATGCTGTGCTCACGAGCGCCGGTAACGCCGAGGCTCGCAACATTCTGCATTCTGACAGTAATGGAAACATTGGAAGCGTCAACTGCCTTCGCAGGAACAGTGAGATATGCGCTGTAGTCGTTGTAGACGCTCAGCTCGACCTTGGTCTCGCCGGAAGCAACGCCCAGATAGAACTTCAGGGTCTGCTCTTCGGATCTCTGGCAGATGGAGCAGGAGCCGTCTTCCGCAACGAAGTAGTGGTTGTGATCTGCGTCCTTGGTCTGGCTGAGCAGAGCCAGGAACTCCGCACGGGTGATGTTGTCCTTCGGATGGATCTTGCCGTCGGGCATGCCGCGGACGATGCCTTCACGAACGAGGGCGCTGACTCTGTCCTTCGCCCAGTCGGAAACCTCGTTGCCGTCCTTGAACATGGACAGATCGACGGGCAGCTCATCCTCGCCGACGCCAAAGACGATGCGTGCGAACGCGGTGAACGCTTCTTCACGGGTGATGTAGTCGTCCGGACGGAACTTGCCGGCGTCGCCGACCATGATGCCGGCCTTGGCAACGCACATAACGGCGTCATAGTACCATGCGTCCTTAGCAACGTCGGAGAAGTCCTTGTCAGCCTTCGCGGTCAGCGCAAGCAGATTCTTGACGACCTGCGCAAATTCCGCACGGGTGATGAAGTTGTCGGGCTTAAAGGTGCCGTCAGGATAGCCGTTGACGACCTTGCGGGAAGCCCAGTCATTGATGATTTCTTCTGCCCAGTGACCCTTAATGTCAGAGAACGCGGGGCCTTCAGCGCTGGCGACAACGACAAACATGGAGAAAACCATTGCGACAGCGAGAAGCATCGATACGAGACGATTGATTTTCATTTCTTATCCTCCAATTATAAATTTGTGCTGATTATGTATTCGTCTTTTTGGCGATAATACATAGCCTTACGCCTATATTATATCACATTAATGCGTAAATGCAAGATTTTTTTGTCCGAATTAGCGGGTCAAGTTTAATTTTTTTCAACGAATTCCCAATAGAAAAGCCGTTCCGAACGATTATTCCTCAACCTCAATATCCAATCCAACTTCGCTGGGAAGGAAACGCGGACAGACGTTCTCGGAAGTGACGACCACAGACGTTGCGAGCAGCGTACCGATCCGGCAGGATTCCTCCAGCGATTTGCCGTAGGTCAGGCCGATGGAAACGCCCGCGAAGAAGGCGTCGCCTGCGCCGGTCGTGTCCTTGACGGCGACGTTTTTCGTCGGGCACCAGCCCTTCTCCCCGTCCGCCGTGGCATAGACCGCTCCGTCCGAGCCGAGGGTCACAACCATACGCGGAATGCGGGCTCTGGTCACCTTCTCGGAAAGGATCTCCATCATCTGCTCCGGCGCAATGCCGTCGTAATCATCGGAGAACAAAATGCCTGCCTCGCTGCGGTTGCAGGCAAAGCAATCCGTCTGCTGCAGGAAGTCGCGGCGTTCGACCGCGATGCTCATGTTCGTAACCGCGGCATAGACCGGCTTCTCATACTTGCTCGCAAGCTGGAAAACGCGCTTGACAACGTCGCGATCCATGTCGATTTCGATCAGAATACTGTCCGCATTGCTGAAGATTTCGTCTCCATGCTCTTCCAGAACATCTACGATCGGGTGCAGATCCGGGCGTTTGGAAATGGCGGCGATGACGTCGCCGTCATTGTCGAAAATGGCGAGCCAAGTGCCCATGCCGTTTTCGGTACGGCGCATATAGTCGGTGTTGACCTTGTGATTCTGCAGTTTTTTGATCACGTCGTCGCCCACCGGCGTCGGGTCAACCAGACTTACATACGTCGGTCGAAGCTCGACGTTCGCGATATCCTCAACGATGTTGCGGCTGACGCCGCCGTGCACTTCTTCCACACGACCGACATTTCTGCCGCCGGGAATGTAGGTGTTCGTCGGATACCCCTTGATATCAACAAAGACCGCGCCGATTACTACAATGCTCATAAGACACCGCCTCCTATTAATAATTTTATATATTATAATACAGGGAAACGAAAAATGCAATCGTTTTACAAAAAGAAAACTCCGATTCGGAACAAGTCCGAATCGGAATTTTGCACTATTGCGGTTTTTATGCCCGCATAAAGAGCCGTCCTGCAAAAACAATCACAAGCAGAACGATAATTGCAATCGGAAGAATCACAAGAAATGCAGAAATCAGCATCGCGGGAATATCGCCCTTTTCAAGGATATCCTTAATGGAAGGTTTTAGATCTTCCTGCGTATTCTCCGGATTCTCTTCAGCTTCCCGTTGTTTTTTCTCTTCCAGATAGTCGAATGCCCGTTTGATTCTTTTTTGAAACAGCATAACAGCTCCTTACCGGCGATCATCAATGTTCCGCTGCATCGGAAGCGTTCAGTTTATGATGGCATGCCACGAAGTGATTGGGGCTGACCTCTTCCCACTCGGGTACGACATGCTTGCAGATTTCCGTGCAATACTTGCAGCGCGTATGGAATTTGCATCCCTTCGGCGGATTGACCGGGCTGGGGATATCGCCTTCCAGAATCTCAAGTTTTTTGCCGCCGACCGTATCCGTGGTGGGAATCGCATACAGCAGTGCTTCCGTATACGGATGCAGCGGATGGTCGAAAATCTCCTGAGAATCTGCCAGCTCGACCATATTGCCCAGATACATAACGCCGATACGGTCGGAAATGTACTTGACGACGGACAGGTCGTGCGTGATGAACAGATACGTCAGATTCTCCTGTTCCTTCAGATCAAGCAGCAGGTTGATGATCTGTGCCTGAATGGAAACGTCCAAAGCGGAAACCGCTTCGTCACAGACGACAAACTTCGGCTTGGTCGCCAATGCGCGCGCAATGCCGATTCTCTGACGCTGACCGCCGGAGAACTGGTGCGGGAAACGATGGAGGAAATAGGGTGCAAGACCGCATTCGTCCATCACCTTCAGAATCATCTCCTGCATGCGCTCGTCTTTCTTTTTGACGATGTTATGCGCCTGCATGCCCTCACTGATGATCTGTCCGACGCTCATGCGGGGATTCAGGGAGGAATACGGATCCTGGAAGATCAACTGCATATCGCGACGCAGTCTGCGAATCTCGTTATAAGTCAGACGGGCAAGGTCAATGCCAGTATCGCGGTAAACCTCGTATTTCTGGAATTCCTCATCGTTCGCATGAGAGTCACGCATCTTCTGAATCTCAGAGGAAACGCCGGAAAGCTCCTCGCGCAGAGCAGCAATCTCCCTCTCCGTCTCTTCCAGTTTTGTCTTTGCCTTGTCGACCTTTTTTGTATTTGCGCTCTTGCCTGCCTCTTTCGCGCGTTTGACCGCGAACTCAGCATCCGCAAGCGTAACGAGCTGTTCTTCGCGCTTGACGTCCAGTACCGAAATCTTGTGCGCAATGGCGTATGCCTTGTCATAGATTCCGATCACAGGATCCAGATCCTCAAGCGTAATAAAGCCGCCGACGATCTTCGTCATATTGAGAAGGGCGTCCTCTTCCCGCTTACGCAGAGCATCCAGCTCTTCATGCTTTGCAAACTGTTCTTCTTCAGACAGCTTCGCATACTCAGCCTCTGTCTTTTCCAGTTGCGCATGCAGCTCCTGCCACTTGACGCGAAGCTTTTTCAGGTTGCGGACGGTTTGCGTCACATACTTCGGAGCCAGATCGTCCAGTTTGCGGCCGTAATACATCGTGCGACCGTAGGTCTGCTGATAAAGCTGCAGAATCGTACGTCCCAGGGTGGACTTGCCGCAGCCGGACTCGCCGACAAGACCGAAGGTTTCGCCCTTGTAGATATCGATGGAAACGCCATCATTCGCTTTGACAAATCTTCCCTTTTTCAGCGGGAAATACTGCTTTAGATTGCTGATCCGAAGCAGGACTTCGTTATTTCTTTCCATGTCTGTCCTCCTTCTTCGGGTAGAAGCAGCGAACCTGCTGCTTGTCGGAGACATGAATCAGCTCCGGTTCCTCTTCAAAGCAGCGTTCCGTCGCATACTTGCAGCGGGGAGCAAACTTGCAGCCCTTCGGCAGATCCAGCGGGTGCGGCACTGCGCCGGGGATCGCTTCCAGACGCGCGTCGCTCGGGGTATCCAGCCGCGGAATGGAGAGCATCAAGCCTTCCGTATACGGATGGGAATACTCGGAAACATGGAAAATCGTTTCAGCGGGAGCAAATTCAACGACCTGTCCGCAGTACATGACGGCAACGTCGTTCGCCATCTGGTTAATGACGCCGAGGTCATGAGTGATGAACAGAACAGCCGTGTTGTTCTTCTCGCGAAGCTCGTTCATCAGCTTCAGAATCTGCGCCTGAATCGTAACGTCCAACGCAGTCGTCGGCTCGTCGGCGATCAGAATCTTCGGCTTGCACGCCAGCGCCATGGCAATCATGACACGCTGCCGCATACCGCCGGAAAGCTGGTGCGGATACTGCTTTGCAACGACCTCCGGATTGGGGATCTTAACGTCGGAAAGCAGCTCGATCGCTTTCTTATGCGCCTCAGCCTTCGAAAGCTTCTGATGGATCATCAGCGGCTCGCAAAGCTGCTTGCTGACGGTAAACACCGGGTTCAGGCTGGTCATCGGCTCCTGGAAGATCACGGAGATATCATTGCCGCGAATCTTGTACATTTCGCGCAGCGGAAGCTTCGTCAGCTCTCTGCCGTCGAAGTAGATCTCACCGGATTCGATATAGCCGTTGCCGTCCAGAAGGCGGAGAATGCTCATGGCAGAAACGCTCTTGCCGGAGCCGGACTCGCCGACGACGCCAAGCACTTTGCCTGCCTCGAGCGAATAGCTGACGCCGTTGACCGCTTTAACAGTGCCGCGCTTCGTTTTGAAGAAGGTTTTTAAGTCTCTCAGTTCCAATAATGCCATACTACAACCTCCTTAGCGCTCAGCGGACTTCGGGTCAACCGCATCACGCAGCGCATCGCCCACGAGGTTGATGCAGATCGTGCAGATGCCGAAGATCGCTGCCGGGAAGACCCAGCGCCACCAGAACTGCTGAATAACGATGGAGTTGTTCGCACCGGTCAGAAGATTGCCCCAGGTAGGCGTCGGAGGCGCAATGCCAAAGCCCAGATAAGACAGCGTGGATTCCGTCAGCATGCAGGTCGCGAACTCCAGCGTTGCGTCAACGAGAATCAGGCTCATTACGTTCGGGATAATATGGCGGAAAATGATGCTCCGCTCACGAACGCCCATGGACTTTGCAGCCGTAACGTACTCCTGCTCACGCTGAGACAGGATCTGCGCACGGATCAGATGGCAGATGCCCGGCCACGATAGAACGCCAAGCACGACCATAATCAGATACATTCGTTGCTCCACGCTGATCCGGGTGCCGATAATGGCGGATAGGATCATTGCAAACGGGATGAACGGCAGACCGCCGACCACCTCGGAAATACGCATGATGACCATATCGACCCAGCCGCCAAAATAACCGGCAAGACCGCCGAGAATAATGCCAATGACCAGAGAGATGATAACGGAGATCGCGCCGACCGTCATGGTAACCTTGCCGCCGTTAACGATACGGTTGAGGACGTCGCGTCCGAGGTTATCCGTGCCGCAGAGGTATCCCTTCAAGCCCCACGTTTTAATCTCGCCGCTCTTCGTCACGGCGTAGTTCTGATAGAAGCCGGCAAAAACCGTCTCGATTTCTTCGGAATTGACAGATTCGGGAACGCTCGCCTGACCATGGGTATTGTCGCCCCAGGAAATGACTTCGCCGTCGTCCATCAAGGCAGTGAAGTGATAACGGCCGCCGTAAAGCTCAACAGGCTTGCTCTCAAAGTACGGAACCTTGTTCTCGCCCTTATCGCAGTTGCCCCAAACGATAACGGTACCGTCATCCTTGACGGCAGCGACCGCGTTGCTCGTACCGGCGATATCCACGACGCCGCTGCTCAGCTCTTCCGGAACATTGACCAGAGAGTTGTCCTTCTCAAAGCCGGAGTACACGACAGAGCCGTCGTCCAGCAGGGATACGTAGCTGTAGGTCGTCAACGCAACCTTCTGAATGTGTCCCTGATACTCCTTTTTGACCTTGAGGTCTGCCATGTTCTTGTTGCCCCAGAGGTACAGCTTGCCTTCCTCCGTCAATGCTGCGGAGAACTGATAGCTTGCCTCGATCTGCTTGATGTGCAGATCCTTGCCGTATGTGGAAGCCATCGCCAGTTCGTCGGGAAGCGCGTCCTGACCGAGTCTGCGGTTGCCCCAGATATAAATCGCGCCTTTATCATCCATGGCGACGATATGGTCGTAGCCTGCCGCAATGCTGACGATATTCGCAGCTTTGACTTCCTCGGGGATATCCGCAAGGTCGATTTTATCAGTAATTTTGGTATAGCCCCAGACGTGGATATTGCCGTCCTTGCCGACGCCGACCGCAAAGGTCGTGCCGGGGGTAATATCGACAACGTTACCCTCCAGTTCCTTCGGAGCACTGAGGAAATTCAAGCCGGGAGGAACGTTGGTCTGCGTGTTGTCCTGATAGGACAGATCCAGCGGGAAGAAGTACGGGCCAACCATAACGAACAGGAAAATGCAAAGGAAAATGATCAGACCAGCCATGCCCAGCTTGTTATGCGTAAAATTCTTTACGATCATTCTGCCGGGGCTTTGCAACTGCTCTTCTTCCATAAAGCTTAACACTTTATTGCGGTTGCCGAACAGTCTGCGGAGGAAGGAAAACTTAGATTTCTTCTTATCTTTCATATTCCACCCCTCCTTACTTGTCTACGCGGACACGCGGATCGACCAGGCCGTAGCTCAAGTCGGTGAGCAGCTGTCCGATCAGGCTTATCACGATGTAGAACATCTGGATCGCCAGCGCCAGCTCAAAGTCGTTGTTCATAAGACCCTTATAATACAACTGACCCATGCCGTTCAAGCCGAACATGTTCTCAATGATAAGAGAGCCGGAGAAGATGCTGAGGAACCAGCCGATGATGACGGTGATGACCGGCAGCAGGGCGTTGCGCCATGCGTGAGAATAGATAACGACTTTCTCGCGCAGACCTTTGGCGCGCGCGGTACGGATATAGTCCATGCTCAGGGATTCGATCATCGCAGCGCGGACGTATCGCGTCATGCCGCCGAGAGAACCGACCGTCATTACGATAACCGGCAGGGTCATATAGAGCATTCTGTCCCAAAATGCTCGCATGCCGGTAAACGTGTTGCCCGGTGTTTCCATGCCGGAGACCGGCAGCCACCGGAGCGTAACCGCGAAAAACCAGATAAATATCAAGCCTATGATGTAGATCGGTATCGAATAGCCGATGATGGTAAGCACCTGCACCGAGCTGTCGAATTTTCCGCGCTTATGCACGGCGCAGAAGATACCGAGCGGGATCGTGATCGCCAACGCGACGATCGTTGAGAAGATGTTGATAAAGATCGTGTTTTTCATTGGATCCGGTATGACCTTTGCAACATCTTTTTTGAAAAATTGGGAATAGCCGAAATTGCCCTCCAGCAAACCGTCAAATTTGCCGTTGACGTTTGGGACAAATCCCATCCACCTGGCATAACGTACGATCAGAGGCGCATCCAAGCCCATTTCCTCGCGCAACTGCGCATATCTAGCCTCGTATTCCGCGGGCTTCAGGCTCTTCTTGATCGGCTCCAATTGCGCGCGCGCCGGATCAGTCGGGATCAGGTTGTAGATGGAATACATCAGCAGCGACACGATCAGAAAGACCAGGATCATGTACAGGATACGCCGTAATACATATTTCGTCATCTGCAAACCCTCCTTTTCTCTCAGTCTAATCAATAATTATATGATCAATTCCGAAATCGGAAATCGTTCTCAAATCAAAAGGTGTCCTGTAAGAAGCTCAGAACAAGCTCGAAACGACGGGGCGGTAAACCGCCCCGTCGCAAAAGTTAAACTGGGGAAGCTCTATTATTCAGCGCCTTCGACGTAAGCGTAGAGGATTGCGCTCTGGAAGTCCCACATACTGCCTTCGTTGTAGTTCTTCAGCCAGGACGGGAAGATGGTGTGGTAGTCGTTGCAGTACAGAGCCAGATCGGGCAGCAGTTCGTTGAAGCGGATGACGAACTTCTGATAGTAATCAAGATAAGCTGCGTCGTCGCCAGGAGCTGCCTTGTAGACCATATCCATGGACAGGTCGTCGAGTTCCTTGTCGAAGATGTAGTTGGTGTTGTAACCCATTTCGACATAGATGGAGTCGGGATCGGAAGCGAAGTTGTAGGAGTAGTCGTAAATCTGGTTGAAGCCGGTGCCGAGGTTGTACATGCCGTAGGTACGGACGCCGTACTGGTCGCCGACGGAAGTATCACGATACATCCAGTTCAGCAGTTCGCTGAAGGTCATGATGTTCTGCTCGATCTCCATGCCGGCGTCAGCAGTCTGCTGGCCGTTTGCAAGCATCGTAGCAAGCAGGTCGGAAACGGGGTTATTCTCGGAGGAAGCCCACATGATGTGCAGCGGCATCAGGATGCGGCCGTCGTCCAGAGTGACGTTCAGAGCGTAGTCGCCGGCTTCTTCCGGAGTGACTTCCTTGTAGCGGAGGCCGGTGCCGGAGTACTCGGTGCCGTCGGCGTTCAGAGTCCAGCCGTCAGCCTCGAGGAGCTCAACAGCCTTTGCAGGATTGTAAGCATAGGTGTTCAGCTTCTCGTTGAAGAGCTCTTCGGACTCCTGATACATCCACTGCGCAGTGCTGTACGGGCCGTGCACGACGGAGCCGAAGCCATCGCAGAAGGTGTTGGCGAATTCGTTGCGGTCAAGCATATATGCGATCGCCTGACGGACAGCGACGAACTGTGTCGGGCCAAAGTCGCACTGGAACATCAGCTTGCCGTAGCCGTTACGGGTGTAGTGGCAGTAGTCATAGCCGCCTTCTTCAACGAGGTCGAGCGCCGCGTTGATCTGGTCGCCGTCGGAGAGCTGAGACAGGAAGTCGATCTCGCCGGTCTTGAAGGCGTCCATCATAGTCTCGTCTTCAGCCTTGACAATAACGATCGTCTCGATGCTCGGCTTCTGGCCTTCGAAGTTGCCGGCGTAGTTCGGGTTGCGAACGACGGTGGTGATCAAAGAACCGGTGTCGAGGCTCTTGAGCTGGTAAGGACCGGCAGAAACGCGGTCTTCATAGATGTAACGGGAAGCGGTGACTTCCTCAGCAGTCAGCTCGCCGCCGTCGAGGTACGCGCCGTTGCCGTCGTCCTTGACGGTGAGTTCAGCGGAGGAGTACATCGGCAGATACAGCGGAGACAGGCTCGCGTTGAGCAGGCCGAAGTAGTAGTTTGCGTAGTCGGGGGTGATGGTGATGGAGTAGGTGTACTCGTCAAGCAGACGGATACCTGCCAGCTCCTTCGCCTCGCCGTTCTGATACTCAGCGGCGCCAACGACGGAGTCAGAAGCAACCTTGCCGCCGGCTGCCATGACAGCAGGAGAATATGCAACCAGAGCATAGGCAACATAGTCAGCCGCAGTGATGGGCTCGCCGTTGTTGTAGGTCAGACCTTCCTTGATCTTGACAGTGTAGGTAGCGCTTTCGTCCTCGTTCTTAACGGGATCGGCGACGGACTCAGCAACAGAGTTGTTGACAACCATC
Source organism: Oscillospiraceae bacterium (assembly GCA_017429835.1). Classification (GTDB taxonomy): domain Bacteria; phylum Bacillota; class Clostridia; order Oscillospirales; family Oscillospiraceae; genus JAZOXB01. Next base: position 35,330 of record JAFROD010000023.1, on the reverse strand, counting down.
TGGCCGAACTGGTCGTAAACGATTACGCTGTAATCGTCGATCAGGTCGCGGATGAGCTTGTCGGTAGCGTTGTTGGTCCACCAAGCGTTGCCCAGGTCACCGGACACTTCAGTGCCGCTGCCATAGATGACCTTGTTTTCGTGTGCTTCCACGGGGGGAGCATCAGTGGGTTCGACCTCGCTGCCGTTCGTTGCTTCGGTAGCTCCGCTGGGAGCAGGCTCGTCAGTGTTCTTGCAGCCTGCAAAAACAGTCAGAACCATAACCAGAGCAAGAATCAGAGCAAGAATCTTGGACAGATTTTTCTTCATTTCATTTCCTCCTAAAGAATTTTTAATTTTACTGTGCTTGAGCACAGAAAAATACAAATGAAAGAACGATTTAAAGCGTAAAAGTTTTTATCTCAAAAAACTTTTTTCATACTATAGCACAAATCGTTTCAATAATCAACAGAAAAAATGAATTCTCCTGATATTTTTTCATTTTTGGTAATATTATTGAGTCTTTGCGAGAAAAGCAATAGGATATTTATCCAATATACCCGTTTCTGCCTTGTCTGACGTCTCTGAGGCGGCTCAGACGGCGTTCTCTTTCAGCCAGTCGCGGATCTGAGCGCCGACGTCGCGGATCGTGCCCGGCTCGTACGGCACGCGCAGATTCGCGCTGCGGCAGAGATCCTCGAAGGTCTTGGTACCGGCGGCGTCAACGAAGGCGAGGTAGCGCTTCCACGCTTCCTTCCGATCCTTCAGAGACAGCGTCCAGAGCTGGAAGGCGACGGTCTGCGCCATACAATAATCAATATAGTACAGCGGGTGCAGATAGACGTGCAGCTTCCACTGCCAGTGGGCGTAGCGGCCGTAGAAGGGCAGATTGTCCATATCCAACCACGGGCGGTACTTCTTCTCCAGCTCCTCCCAGACCTTATGGCGCTCGTCAGGCGTCAGGTTTTCATTCTCATACATGCGATGCTGGAACTCGTCGATCATGCAGCCGTAGGGAATGAAATCCAGGCTTGCCTCGCAGTGCGCGACCTCGTACTTCTGCGTGTTCCTGCCAAAGAAGGACTTATGGTAGTCCTGCGTCAGGAACTCCATGCTCATGGAATGGCATTCGCAGGCTTCGATGGTCGGCTCCTGCAGCGCGGGATGGATGTCGGAGTGCATCGCGCGGTAGAAGGCGAAGCCGTGACCCGCTTCGTGCGTCAGAACGTCCACGTCGTCCGCAGTGCCGTTGAAGTTCGAGAAGATGAACGGGACCTTGTAGTCCGGCAGCGAGGTGCAGTAGCCTCCGGGCGCCTTGCCGTCCTTGGAAAGGACGTCGAACAGCTCACCGTCGAACATGTCCTCGATATAGGACTTGGTTTCCGGACTCAGATCCTGATACATCGCCTTGCCCGCCGCGAGGATCTCCTCCGGCGTGCCCTCCGGTTTTGCGTTGCCGTCCGGGAAGCGGATGCCGTCGTCGTAGATGTGCAGGCGGTCGACGCCGATGCGCTTGCGCTGCGCTTCCTTGACCTCGGCAATGATCGGCACGAGGTCGTGTGCGATCTGCTCGCGGAACTGATCGAGTTCCTTCGCGCCGTAGCAGTTTCTGCCGAGGCGGTCGTAGCCGAGCTGGATATAGTTGTCATAGCCGAGCAGTCTGCCCTGCGCGTTGCGGTTCTTGACCAACTTGTCGTAGATCTCGTCCAGCTCCTCGCGCTTGGCGTCGAATACCTTGCCCTCCGCCTCGTAGGCGGCGCGGCGGACGGCGCGATCGGTGCTTTCCTTGTATTTGCCGAGCATGGGCAGCGGCATGGTCTGTCCGTCAAACTCGACGGTCAGATTGGCGTAGAGCTTCTGATAACGGCTTGCGAGCTTGCTCTCCTCCTGCATCAGCGGGATCAGCTCCGGCTTGAAGCTGCGGTGCTCGATCTCCAGATTCCTGAACAGCAGCGTACCGTAGTGCGCTTCCAGCTCCGCGCGGAACGGGGAATTGAGCAGCGCGGTATTGATGCGATTGCTCGCCTCCTGCAGTTCGGGGCCTGCCTCGTCCATAAATTCACGCTCCGCCTCGTAAAACGCATCGGTCGTGTCGATGGTGTTGCGGACGTAGGCGATGGATCCGGCCGTCATGAAAGTCTGCCCGATCGCCGTCGATTCGTCGAACGCGGCGATCTGCTCCTCGACGCAGGTTGCTTCCTCGATGCGCTTCGCGCAGGCAGTCAGTTTCTCCTTGACTTCGTCCAGATTCGGGCGGACGTAGGGCATTTCGGAAAATATCATAGTGTCTCCTTTCCGCATATCCAATCGAGAATGCGTTTCTCAGTAGTTTTTATCAGCAGGCAATAGCCTTCCGGCAGGAGTATTCTCCCCTCTGCGGTGCCGGTAACGCCGTGTCCGATGCACAGCTCTCCCTCCGGCAGATACCACGCCTGCGAAGATTTATTGACGTAGATTTGGACGCTCTGCGTTTCGGTCAAACGGACGAAGGACAGTCTCCCCTGTCCCGCCATCGTCACGCGGACGTCGCCTGTCTGCAGCGCAGGCAGCGTGTTTTTCAGATCGGCAAGAGCGCGGAAATGCGCGCGCAGGCTTTCATCTTCTTTGCCCCACGGATAGGTCTTGCGGCAGAAGGGATCGTCGAACCCCTCCATGCCGGCCTCGTCGGCGTAGTAGATGCTCGCCATGCCGGGCAGGGTAAACTGCAAAAACGCCGCCATGCGCAGGCGCTCCTTTGCCAGCGCCAGTTCCTCCGGTGAAAGGTTGCGGTGCGCTTTTTCCTCCCGCGTTCCCTCGAAGGAGTCTGCCAGCGCAGTCAGAATGCGCGGCGTGTCGTGCGTGCCCAGCACGTTCATCAGGCAGGCAAGCACCTGCGGAGGATAGTTCTCGGTGACGGACATCAGCGTTTCGCCGAAGGCGCTGCCGTCGTCCGCTCCCGTGACGTACTGCATGATCGCTTTGCGCCAGGGATAGTTCATCACGCTGTCGAGCTCGCCGTCCACGAAATAGCGGCGCGAAACGCCGTAGGTGCGCTTATTCGACGCGTCCTCCCAGACCTCGCCGATCAGCATTGCGTCTGGCTTGACGGCACGGATCCGCTTTTTCAAACGATAGATGAACTCATCCGGCAGCTCGTCCGCCACGTCCAGGCGGAAGCCGTCCGCGCCGAGGCGCAGCCAGTGCGCGACGACGGAGTCCTCGTCCTCGATGATGTAGTCCAGATAGCTCGGCGTCAGCTCCTCGACGTTGGGCAGGGTGGGCATATCCCACCAGGATTCATAGTCGTCGGGATAATGGCGGAAGCGATACCAGTCGCGGTAAGGCGAATCGGGATTGCTGACCGCGCCGTTTCCGAAGACGCGCTTCGCGTCAAAGTAGACGCTGTTGCTGCCCGTATGGGAAAACACGCCGTCAAGGATCACGCGGATACCTTGTCGGTGCGAAGCATCACACAGGGCTTTGAAGTCGTCCTCCGTACCGAGCATGGGATCAATGCGCTTATAGTCGGCGGTATCATAGCGGTGATTGGAATACGCCATGAAGATCGGATTCATGTACAGCACCCCGACGCCGAGCGACTTCAGATAAGGCAGCTTTTCCCGAATGCCGTTCAGGTTGCCGCCGAAGAAATCACCGCACCAGTTGCCCTCTTCATCCGGGCCGTACTGCGGCAGTTCGTCCCAGTTTTTATGTATGGTAAAGGGCTGCAGCTTATCCGTCAGATCGCATTCGCCCGCGCGGAAAAAGCGGTCTGGCAGGATCTGATACATCACCGCGCCCCTGGCGAATTCCGGCACGGTAAAGTCCGCCGGAATCACGCTGAGCTGCCATTTGTCGCCGTCTTCCATGTTCGTTTCGCTGCCGTACTTGAACAGGCGGAAGCCGCCGTCCGGCTTGATCACGTAGAACCAGTAAAAATACAGCCCGCGCTCCTGCGTGGAAAAATTGCAGCGGTAGATGTCATAATCATCCTCACGCTTTTCAAACACGAACGGCGTTTCACTGACAAACTCGTTGTCGCAGTTTTCCAGAATCAGCTTGATGCCGATGCCGCCGCAGCCCCGCGGCAGGAAAACCCGCATGATACAGCACTCCCCCGTCCGGATCGTGCCGAACGGGGTCTTGTGCCGCAGTTGTCTGCTGTCATACAGAATACGCATCTTATTTCAGATACCAGATATTCTCTGCGTACTCCTCGACCGCGCGGTCAGAGGAGAAGATGCCGGCCTTTGCGATATTGACCAGCGACATGTTGGTGAACTTCTGCGCGTCCGGATAGGTCTCCGAGACCGCTCTCTGCGCGCGGGCGTAATCCTTGAAGTCCGCGACGGTCATATACGGGTCGGCAGTGCCGAAGCGGTTGGTCAGAAGGGACGCAGCCAAATCGTCGAAGCGCTGTCCGAGGATGCCGGAAGTCAGCATCGTGATGACCGACTGGAGTTCCGGGGTCATGAATTCATGCGGATCGTAGCCGCGCTGCCAGAGCGCTTCGACCTCGTGCGCCTTCATGCCGAAAAGGAAGATGTTGTCGTCGCCGACCTGCTCGTGGATCTCGACGTTTGCGCCGTCGAGGGTGCCGATGGTGACCGCGCCGTTGATCATCAGCTTCATGTTGCCGGTGCCGGAGGCTTCCTTGCCGGCAACGGAGATCTGCTCGGAGATGTCCGCTGCGGGGATAATGATCTCCGCCAGGGAGACCTTGTAGTCCTCGATGAAGACGACCTTGAGCTTGTCGCGCACCTCGGGGTCGGCGTTGATGAAGTTGGAGACCGCAACGATCAGGCTGATCGTCTGCTTGGCGCGGATATAGCCGGCAGACGCCTTCGCCGCGAAGACGAAGGTGCGCGGCACGAACGGCGCAGACGGATTCGCCTTGATCTCATTGTAAAGATAGAGGACGTGCAGGATATTCAGAAGCTGCCGCTTATACTCGTGCAGACGCTTGATCTGGATATCAAACAGGGAGTCCGGATCGACTTTGATGCCGTTGCGCTTTGCGATCAGCGCGGCAAGGCGCTCCTTATTCTTGCGCTTGATCGCGCGGAGATCCTGCAGCACGCGCTTGTCGTCCTGATAGCGCAGCAGCGCCTCGAGGTTCTTGGCGTCGCGCATAAAGCCGTCGCCGATCAGACCGGTCAGATAATCGGTCAGCAGCGGATTGGACTGGCACAGCCAGCGGCGGTACGCAATGCCGTTCGTGACGTTGAGGAAGCGGTCGGGCGTGACCTGGCAGTAATCGCGGAAGATGCCGCCGCGCAGGATATCCGTGTGCAGCTTGGAAACGCCGTTGACCTTATGGCAGGCGGCAAGGCAGAGGTTCGCCATGCGGATCTCGTTGTCTGCGATGACCGCCATGTAGTTGATCTTGCCCCAGTCGCCGGGATAGATGCTGCAAAGCTCCTCGATCAGGCGGCGGTTGATCTCCGCGCAGATGGAGTAGACGCGCGGAAGCTGCTCGCGGAACAGATCGACGTTCCAGCGCTCGAGTGCCTCGCTCATGACGGTGTGGTTGGTGTAGGACAGCGTTCTGCAGGTGATGTCCCACGCCTGATCCCAGCCGTATTCGTACTCGTCGATCAGAATACGCATCAGTTCCGGCACACACAGCGCCGGATGGGTATCGTTGATGTGGATGGCGACCTTATCGGGCAGGTTGTCGAACGTATGATATCTCTTCAGGTGCTTTTTCAGAATGCTCTGCATGGAAGCGGAGACCAGCAGGTACTGCTGCTTCAGACGCAGACGCTTGCCCTGAATATGATCGTCGGCGGGATAGAGCACCTTGGAGATCGTCTCCGCCATAGCATTCTGTTCCAGCGCGCGGACGTAATCGCCGCGGGAGAACGCCGCCATATCAAAGCTCTGCGGAAGCTTTGCGCTCCAGAGGATCAGACGGTTGACTGCCTTGCTGTCGTAGCCGGAGATAAAGAGGTCGTGCGGCACTGCCGTGACGGAATTGTAGCCGGTCTGCGCGATCTTGAGCTTGCCGTTGTCCATCCACTCGTGCACTTCGCCGCCGAAACGGACTTCGACCGCGTCGTCCTCGCGGGAACGCAGCCAGACGTCACCCATCTCGAGCCAGTTGTCGGGGAATTCCATCTGCCAACCGTCGACGATCTTCTGACGGAAGATGCCGAACTCATAGCGGATGGAGTAGCCGGTGACGGGATAGCCGAGTCCGGTCGCAGCGTCCATATAGCACGATGCGAGCCTGCCGAGACCGCCGTTGCCGAGACCCGCGTCCGGCTCAAGCGCGTAGATCGCGTCGATATCAAAGCCGTTCTGCTTCAGGCCTTCGCGCACGTCCTTCTCAATGCCGAGATTGAACAGGTTGTTGCGCAGGCTGGTGCCGACGAGGAATTCCATCGACATATAATAGACTTCCTTCTGTTCCTTCTGCGCCACTTCATCGTTAAACGTGCCGTTCAGTTCCGTCAGCTTTTCACGGATCATCAAACACAGTGCGCGGTAGACCTGCTTTTCCGTCGCTTCATTCAGACCGCAGCCGAAAATACGGCGCATGCAGTCTTCCAGTTCCTTCATGACGTTTTCATTCTGAGCCACTTCGCGCAGCTTGATTGCTTCCTTGGGTTTTTGCTTGTTCATGGGGCCTCCTAAAGTGTTTCTCTTATGTATAGATTATTTGCTTCTCAGCTCGGTATAGAGCTGCATATATTCGGCGGCGGGTACGCGCCAACTGAAGTCGATCTCCATGTCGTGCTTGGCGAGCGCGTTCCAGCGGTCGCGGTCGTTGTAGTACAGGCCGACCGCACGGTCGATCGCGCCGAGGAAATCATCGGCGTTGTAGCTCTGGAACGTAAAGCCTCTGCCCTCGCCCGTCTCCGCGTTGTACGGCAGGACGGTATCGCGCAGACCGCCGGTGCTGGCGACGACGGGAACCGTGCCGTAGTGCATTGCGATGAGCTGCGACAGTCCACAGGGTTCCGACTTCGACGGCATGAGGTACATATCCGCGCCGGCATAGACGCGCGACGCGAGCGCCGGGTCGAAGGCGAGCTGCACGGACGCTTTGCCCGGATGCTGCTTTGCGATCGAGCTGAGCGCGTATTCGTACTGCTTTTCACCCGTGCCGACGATCACGAGCTGGATCTCTCGCTCCATCAGACGGTTGGCGATGTAGCACAGCAGGTCGATGCCCTTATGACCGGCAAGACGCGTGACCATGGCGAGGATCGGCGCGTCCGTATCCGTCCGCAGACCGAGCTCCTCGCGCAGCGCACGCTTGTTGTCCCACTTGCCTTCCATCTTCTTCGCACTGTAGTTCTGCTTGAGCGCGGGATCGGTCTCGGGGTTGAAGACCGTGGTGTCGATGCCGTTGGTGATGCCCCAGAGCCACTTCTCGCGCAGCACGCCGTCCAGACGGTGGGCAAAGTACGGGTAGCGCAGCTCCTCGGCGTAGGTCTTGGAAACGGTGGTGACGATATCTGCGACCTCGATGGCGCCCTTCATCATGTTGATCGCGCCGTCGAAGGTCAGGTGACCGAGGTATTCCTCCGGAAGTCCCAGCGTGTTGCTGAAGAAGCCGGCGTCCGCCCACCCCTGATACTCGACGTTGTGGATCGTGAAGACCGTCTTGACGTAGGGACACCATTGGCCGTACAGGGCGCGGCAGTAGACCAGCGCCATCGCGGACTGCCAGTCGTGGCAGTGCAGAATATCGGGCTTGAAGTCCAGATAGTACAGCGCAGCCATGACCGCCTTGGAAAAATAGGCGAAGCGTTCTCCGTCGTCAAAGTCGCCGTAGATCGTGCCGCGCGCGCCGAAATAGTAGTCGTTGTCGATGAAGTAGACCTGCAGCTTCTTTTTGCGGCTCTTCAGACGGAAAATACCGACGTAGCTCTCGCGCCACGAAAGCTCCATGGAAAACGAGCCGACGGATTCGACCTCGATGTTCGGATTCTGCTTGATTTTTTTATAATACGGCAAAAACAGGCAGAGTTCGTTGCCCTTGATCTTTGCCAGTTCCGCAGGCAGCGCCTGCATTACGTCTCCCAGACCGCCCGTTTTGACGAACGGAGCCGCCTCGGAAGCTACCATTGCAATTTTCATACGATTTCTCCTCTTTTGAGAATGAGCGGGTGCTCATAGGTGCCGCAGAGTTTCTTGCCTGCGCCGACTACGACGTCCTTGTCCAAGATGACGTATTCCAGCTCCGCGCCTTCGCCGATGGCCGCGTCGGACATGATAATGCTGTCCTTCACGACCGCGTTTTTGCCGAGCTTCACGCCGCGGAACAGGATCGAATGTATCGCCGTTCCCTCGAGCACACAGCCGTCAGCGACCATGCAGTCGTCGATCTCGGAGCTTTCGCCGTAGTAAGACGGGATCTCGTTACGGACCTTGGTGTAGATCGTTCTGCCCGGGCGGCGGAAGATGCCATCGCGGACGCTCCGATCCAGCAGCGCCAGATTGTTGTGGAAGAATTCCGCCGTGCTTTCATTGAACAGCGCGACGCCCTGGAACGAATAGGCGTTGATCGTCAGGCTGCCGTTGGTATAGCCGTGCAGCACCATATCGCGCTCGAAGCGGAAGCGGTTGTGCGCGACGGCCTCCGTCACCTCGCGGATCAGGCGGTCGCGGCGCATGACGAAAATGCCCATCGACGCCAGGTAGCTCTCGTCCGCGGCGTAGTCCACGGCGAGGTCCGTAATCACGTTCTTCTTGTCGACCTTGACCGCCATATCCAGGAGCTTCTCGCCGTTTGCGATGCCCTTCTTGACGCAGACCGTCACGTCCGCGCCGGAGGCGATGTGGTTCTCGATCAGCTCATTGAAATCAATCGCGCACAGCACGCCGCTGTCTACGAGGATGACGTACTCCTCTTTGGCGTACGTGAGGAAGCTCATGGCGGAGCTCAGTGCTTCCAGCTTGCCGCGGTAACTCGCGTTATGATCCGTCGCGTACGGGGACAGGAATTCAAGGCCGCCCTCTTCCAGCTCCAGATCCCACTCCTGACCGGAGCCGATGTGGTTCATCAGGGATTGATAGTTGTACTTGGTGATGACGCCGATATGACGGATGCCGGAGTTGGTCATATTGGACAGGGAAAAGTCGATCTGACGGTAGCGACCGCCGTAAGGCAGAGACGCCATGGTGCGCTTGTTGGTCAGTTCCCCGAGGGAGCTGTCATAGATATTCGCAAAGATGATACCCATTGTACTCATGATGTGAACCCTCCCTTTCCTTATTTCAGCATACTTCGCCGGGGGCGATCGTTTTGTTGGCTTCAATCGTCTTCGCCTTGCCGACCACGGCGATCTTCTTGGCTTCGCCTTCCGCGAAGCTGCCGCCGATCACGGCGCCGCGGCAGATATGGCAGTCCTCGCCGATGATCGCGTGGCGGATGATCGCGCCGGACTCGATCACGACGTTCGGCATGATGACGCTGTCCTCCACGACCGCGCCGTCTTCGACCGTGCAGCCGGTGGAGATGACGCAGTGCTTCACGCTGCCGTAGATGCCGCTGCCCTCGCCGATGAGGCTGTCGCTGTTGCTCGAGGACTTCGCAATAAAGCTGGCGGGCATGGCGTAGTTTCTTGCGTAGATTCTGCCGCCCTTCTCACTGCTGAGGTCAAATTCCGGCTCGGTGCCGAGCAGCTCCATGTTCGCTTCCCAGAGGGAGTTGATCGTGCCGACGTCCTTCCAGTAGCCTTCGAACTTGTAAGCGAAGAGCTTATGACCGGAGTTCAGCAGAGCGGGAATGACGTTTTTGCCGAAGTCGTTTTCGGAGTTGGGGTCTTCCTCGTCCGCGATCAGGAATTCGCGCAGGACGCTCCACTTGAAGATATAAATGCCCATGGACGCGTTCGTGCTCTTCGGATGCTTCGGCTTCTCTTCGAATTCGTAGATCGAGCCGTCCTCGTTCGTGTTCATAATGCCGAAGCGGCTTGCCTCCGCCAGCGGCACCGTGCGCACGGCGATGGTGCAGTCGGCGTCCTTCTGTTCGGCAAAGCGGAGCATGGCGGCGTAGTCCATCTTATAGATGTGGTCGCCGGAGAGGATCAGGACGTAGTCCGGATCGTAGCGTTCGATAAAGGGGATATTCTGATAGATCGCGTTCGCCGTACCCTTGTACCATTCGGACTTTTTGCTCTTGGCATAGGGCGGCAGGACTTGCACGCCGCCGTGGGAGCGGTTCAGACGCCACGGCTGACCGTTGCCGATATACTCGTTCAGTTCCAGGGGCTGATACTGGGTCAGGATACCGACCGTATCAATGCCGGAGTTGACGCAGTTGGACAGAGGGAAGTCAATGATGCGGTATTTACCGCCGAAGGGAACTGCCGGTTTCGCGGTGTTTTCCGTCAATACCAGAAGACGGCTGCCCTGGCCGCCGGCCAGAAGCATGGCAACACAATGCTTTTTCAGAAAGTTCATGCTCATCTCTCCTTGTCTGTTGTAGTTTTTTTCGTCGCGGGTCTGCGTTGATAGTAGGTCGCCGACATCGGGGCGAGCGTAAACTCGCCGGAGAACGGCAGACCGTGCATGGGGATCTTTTCCGCGGCGACGTTGGGAAGCTCCGTTCCCGTGCCGCCGTATTTGACGTCGTCACTGTTGAAGACCGGGACGTACTCTCCCGCCTTCGGAAGACCGAGGCGGTAATGCTCGCGCTTGACCGGACAGAAATTGCAGACGCAGATCAGCTCTCTGCCGCGGCGGTCGATGCGGCGGAACGCAACCACGCTGTTGTCGCGGTCGTCCGCAGAGATCCACTTAAAGCCGTTCCAGTCGGAATCGTTGTTCCACAGGCTGCTGTGATCCAGATAAAAATGGTTCAGGTCGCGCACGTATTCGCGCATCTGGGCGTGCCGTTCGTAGCCGAGCAGCAGCCAGTCCAACCCCTGATCGTATTTCCATTCGATAAACTGAGCGAATTCGTTGCCCATAAAGCTCAGTTTCTTGCCGGGATGGCCGATCATGTAACCGTAGAAAGTGCGCAGATTGTTGAATTTCTCATCGTAGCTGCCCGGCATCTTGTTGATGAGGGAGCACTTGCCGTGCACCACCTCATCATGCGACAAAGGCAAGATGAAATTCTCCGAATACGCGTATGTCATCGAGAAGGTCAGATTGTTGTGACTTCCCTTACGGAACAGCGGGTCGAGCGACATATACCGGAGCATGTCGTTCATCCAGCCCATGTTCCACTTGAACAGGAAGCCGAGACCGCCGTCGTAGTCGGGTTTCGTCACCATCGGGAAGGCGGTGGATTCCTCCGCGGCGGTGATGGCGTTGCGGCGGACGGAGAAGACCGCGCGGTTGAGCTTGCGCAGGAAGGCGATCGCCTCCAGGTTCTCCTTGCCGCCGTAGCGGTTGGGATGGTACTCTCTCCTGCCGTAGTCAAGATACAGCATCGCAGCGACCGCGTCTACGCGCAGGCCGTCGACGTGGTACATCTCCAGCCAGTAGACCGCGTTGGAGATCAGGAAGGACTGCACCTCGCCCTTGCCGAAATCGAAGATGCGCGTCGTCCAGTCCGGATGCTCGTTCATCATGGGATCGGACAGCTCGTAGCAGCAGGTGCCGTCAAATTCGTAGAGTCCGTTTTCGTCCTTCGGGAAATGCGCCGGCACCCAGTCGAGCAGCACGCCGATCCCCGCCTGATGGCAGCGGTCTACAAATCTCATGAACTGCTGCGGCGCGCCGTAGCGGGCCGTCGGCGCGTAGTAGCCGGTCACCTGATAGCCCCACGAAGGATCGTAGGGGTATTCGGACAGCGGCATCAGTTCGATGTGCGTGTAGCCCATATCCTTAAGATACGGGATCAGCTCGTCGGCAAGCTCTTCGTAATTGAAGCAGCTTCCGTCCTCCTTGCGTTTCCACGAGCCGAAATGCATCTCGTAAATATTCATCGGACTGTCAAGGAGCTTCTTTTTGCCCTGCTGTCTGCGATAGGCGGCGTCGCCCCACGCATAGCCCTCCAGCGTGCAGACGCGGCTGGAGGTATCGGGCCGATCCATCATGCGGAAGCCGTAGGGATCGGATTTGTACACGCGGCTGCCGTCCGGTCTGCGAATGCAGAATTTATAGGCCTGTCCCTCCTGTGCAAACGGGGAAAAGGCCTCCCATACTCCGTTCTTCACCCAGGTCATCGGCATGTCCTCTTCGTTCCAGAAGTTCCAGTCGCCCGTTACGCTGACGCCGTGCGCATTGGGTGCCCAGACCCGGAACACGTAGCCGTCTTTGCCGTCCTGCTGCGCCTTGTGGCAGCCGAGAAAGGCGTAGGCGTGCAGCTCGTCGCCGTCGGAAAAGCGCTTCACCGCATTGAGTAGATTCTGTTCCATCTCTGCCTCCTTTGGTCATATTTCGGGAGCATATTTCTTTATTATGTATTATACCACTTTGCACAAAAATTGCAACAGTTTGATTGGAAAACTGATAGAAATGTTGTGTTTTCCTTTTAGAATGTCATTTTAGCGGTGTTTGGTTGTATTGTACGCCCATTTCATTGAAAAATGTGGTGAATTTGCGCGGTCGCATCACACTTTTCCGTCTTCCGCGCTTGACTTTTTTATCATTTTAGAATATCATAAACTGGTAAGGCTTTACACCGAAATTGACTTTAAAGGAGGGAACGACATGGATGCTGGGAGTACCAACGGCGCAGCGGTAGGCCGAAGTCCGCGGGGAGGGCTCTGCGTCCGTGAGAGCCGTTCCCTGTTCCGATAAACGTCTGCCGCCGCCGGCTTCCGAATCTGTGCAAAAACCATGATGCAGGAGGATAGAACCGATGGCAGAACATAGCGTCACCGTCGAAAGCACGCTGGAGCGGCTTTTGGAGGAAAAGAAATACCCGACGATCCGCGATATTCTGATCACGATGAACCCGTCCGATATCGCCTCCGTGTTTGACGAACTGGAAGTGGAGCGGCTTCCGCTTTTGTTCCGTCTGCTGCCGAAAGAGCTGGCGGCGGAAACCTTCGTTGAAATGGAGCCCGAAGCGCAGGAGCTGCTGATCCGCGGCTTCTCCGACGTGGAGCTGCGCGAAGTTTTGGACGAGCTGTACGTTGACGATGCGGTCGATCTGGTCGAGGAAATGCCCGCCAACGTGGTGCGGCGTATCCTGTCGCAGGCGGATCCCCAAATGCGCAAGGAGATCAACGAGATCCTGCGCTATCCGGAGAACTCCGCCGGCTCGATCATGACAACTGAATACGTTTCCCTGCGCCCCAGTATGACGGTGGAGGAATCCATTCTTCGCATCCGCCGCACCGGCGTGGACAAGGAAACGATCTACACCTGCTACGTGACCCGCGACCGCACTCTGATCGGTCTGGTCACGGTAAAGGACTTGCTTCTGGCGCAGGACGACGAGACCACGATCGAGGAGATCATGGAGACCAACGTCATCTCGGTCAACACCATGACCGACCAGGAAGAAGTCGCGCAGATGTTCTCGAAATACAACTTCCTCGCTCTGCCCGTGGTGGACGCGGAAAACCGCATGGTCGGTATCATCACCTTCGACGACGCAATGGACGTCATGCAGGACGAGGTCACCGAGGATATCGAGATCATGGGCGGCATGACGCCGTCGGACAAGACGTATCTGCGTTCGACGGTCTTCGATCTGTTCCGCCACCGTATCCCCTGGCTGATGCTCCTGATGGTCTCCGCCACCTTCACCGGTCTGATCATCACCGGTTTTGAGGACGCGCTTGCAAAGGTGGTCGTGCTGACCGCCTTTATCCCGATGCTGATGGACACGGGCGGCAATTCCGGCTCGCAGTCCTCCGTCACGATCATCCGCGCACTGTCCCTCGGCGAGGTCGAGTTTGCCGACCTGCCCAGCATTATCTGGAAAGAGATCCGCACCGCGGTACTCTGCGGCGTGTCCCTTTCCGTGGTCTGCTTCGGCAAGATCATGCTGGTCGATCATCTCATTCTCGGCAACAGCGACGTCAACTGGCTGGTCGCCCTCGTCGTCTGCGTCACGATGGCGCTGACCGTGCTGATCGCGAAGGTCATCGGCTGCAGCCTGCCGATGCTGGCAAAGAAGCTCGGCTTCGACCCGGCGGTCATGGCAAGTCCGTTCATCACGACGATCGTCGACGCCCTTTCCCTTCTCGTCTACTTCGGTGTCGCCTCCGCCCTGCTGAGCCTATAGAGGATATCAGAAACCCGACGTTCGCCTCCTGCGAACGTCGGGTTTTCTCTGCGCGAATCACAGCGAACCCTCTTTCGTGTCATTGCGAGCTTGACGAAGTCAAGCGTGGCAATCTGTTTCTCGCAGGCATGGCAGGTGTATCGTATCACGATGAAGCGTCCGAAGTCGATACGCACGGATTGCCGCGGCCGCTGACACAGACCCGCAATGACGCACACGGCAGTGCGTGCCGGAATACGCAGCGCGCCGCCGGGTCGAAACGACCCGGCGGCGTTCTGTCAGTATGAGTTTATCTGCTTCTTTTGAAATTGCCCATGGTCTCCTTGACGCTGGAAAGGTAGGCGAAGGAGCCGGGGAATTTGTTGATGACCTTCTGGAAGCGGACGATCTGCCGCTTGTTGACCACGCAGATCAGCAACGTCTTGTCGCTGTGCGTATAACCGCCGATCGCGGGGAGCTCCGTCACGCCGTGGTGCAGATTCTCCATCAGCGCCTTTGCCATCTCCTCCGGCTGATCGGTCACGATCTCGAACTTGACCGCTTCCTTGAAACCCTTGAGAATGATGTCGCTGACCTCGCTGGAGATGAAGCAATAGATCACGCAGAGAATGACCGGCTCGATCTTAAAGCCGTAAACAAAATAGGAAGCAGCCGCGACCGCAGCGTTGATCGTAAAGATGATCCAGAGGATGTTGTATTCCGGCCATTTATGCTGCACGAGCGCGGCGACCAGATCGGTGCCTCCGGTGCTGCTGTTGCGCCGCATGACGATACCGTAACAGAAGCCGCTGACGACGCCTCCGGCGATCGGCGCGAGAATCGCGCTGTTGCCTGTGTCATAGATGAACAGGGACAGATCGACGTGATCCAGCACGAGCAGCATACCGGCAAAACAGGCAGCGAAAACTGCCGAGCGGATCGCGTATTTATGGCCGACCGTCAGATAGACGATGATGACGAGCGGCACGTTGATGATAAACATCATGTAGCCGACCTTGAAATCGAGCATATACTGCAGCATCGTCGCAAAGCCGGGAAGTCCCGCCGGCGCGAATTCATTAGGAAAGATAAAGATATGGTAGCTGAACGCTAAAAGCAATGCAGCAAAAATGATAAGGGAAACATCCCGTACGTTGCGCCATCCTTTCATTTTTGCCCTCCTATAAAAAAATACCTACACATATATAACAAGTTTCCGGTTAAATGTCAACACAAAAAATGCTGCCGTCTGCACGGCAGCATTTTTTAATTCCAATCAGAACAGCTTTTTCAGGGCGTCTGCCGCACCGGAGAGCTTGTCGCCTGCGAGCTTCGCTTTGACGCCGCTTACGACGGTATCCAGCGCTCCGTCGGGAATATCAACGCCGATGACGCCTTCGATCGCTTTTTCCGGATTCTTCGTGAATTCTTCCGCCAGGGAGGGATCCTTCTTGATCTTGTCAACGATCTCGGTGATCTTTGCCTTGATGTCCATGGATTACTCCTTCACGATGGGCGCTTCCGGCGCGTTCTTTTTCACGGACTCAATGCCGTTGAGGCAGCCAGCCAGCGCCTTGTAGCCCTCGCCGACAGCGATGATCTGACCGTTGGTCGCCTTCAGACGGAAGCGGAATTCGCCCGCCTTGTCCTTGTAGACCTCAAACTTCGGGTGCTTTTCGACCTTGTAGCCTTCCACCGTCTGATTCTCGACCGGAGCGATCGGCGCATTTCTCTTGACGCTTGCGATGCCCTTCTTGCAGGCAGCCTCAGTGGTGTAGACCTCGGAAGTCGCGATGATTTCGCCGTTGCCGGCCTTCAGATTGAACTTAATGCCGGTAGCAGTGTTGCGAACAGCAAATTTACCCATAATATGAATGCCTCCTGTTATTTTTTTGGTTTCCCGACTTCATTATAACCCAAGCATTTTTGGATTTCAACACTTTTCGACACAATTTCCTTCACAGTTTTTGGAGTAGCTCGACGGCAAAGACGGCAAGGCAGGAACAGGCGGCAACAACGACCAGGCTGCGTTCGCGCAGGGACAGGAGCACCGCGACGACGAAGCCCGCCGCGGCTGCGTACCAGCTCCCGACGGCATAGAAGATCGCCGGGATCGTCATGACCGTCAGAACGGCGTAAGGGATATAGTACAGGAAGGACAGAAGGAAACGGTTTTTGAGCTTTCTGCGGAGCAGCACCAGCGGCAGCATGCGAACGAGATAGGTCACGCCTGCCATCACGGCAAGATAGAGGAAGAAGCTATGCATGGTCTTCCTCCTCCCCCACCGGCGCAAGGATCGCCATAACCGCCGCTGCGACGACGGCGCAGAGAATGACGGTGAAGCCTCTTGGGATCTCCTTGAGAACGGGAACGTAGGTGAAGACGCAGCTCAGAACGATCGCGATTCCCACGCAAGCCGCCGTCGGACGGTGGCCCTTCGCCTTCGGCAGAACGATCGCGATGAACATGCCGTAGATCGCGATGCCGAGGGCGGAGATCACGATCTCCGGCAAAAACTCCCCTGCCGCCGCACCGATCAGCGTGCCTGCACTCCAGCCGAGAAACGGCATCAGGATCAGTCCGTACATGTATTTCCTGCCGACGGCACCATTCTGCGAGGAAGCGACGGCGAAGACCTCGTCCGTGTTGACGAAAGAGATCAGAAATCGGTCGATCAGCCGCACGGACGGTCCCAGCTTCTGCGAAAGAGAAACGGACATCAGCGCATAACGCAGATTGATGACGAGCTGAGAGACCGCCAGCTCGATCAGCGTTCCGCCGGTAGCGATGATCGGCACGGCAGCGAGCTGCCCCGCCGAAGTGACGTTCGTCATTGACATCAGCACGGACTCAACCACCGTCAGCCCGTGTGACAGAGCGAAAATGCCGAACGCGAAGGCGACCGACAGATAGCCGAAGCAGATCGGCAATCCGTCCCTGACGCCCTTCGCAAACGAATTCTGTTCACGCATCTTCCGTTCCTCCTTTCGACGTTTTTTCCAATGATAGCACAAAGCGCGTCCGTTCGCAATGGGAAGATACGAAAAGCGCAGGAGAATTCACTCCTGCGCCTTTCGTATCGGTTTATCGCCGAGGTCGTTATTTTGCCGAAATGGGAGAGCCGCAGTATTGGCAGCTTCCGACCGTATTCGCCGGGATCTCCGTGCTTCCGCAGCAGCATTCGCATTTCACGTTGACCATGACCGCGTCGGGGATTCTTTCGCCAAGCTCGTATTTCGGGAAGACAAGCGTTTTCTTCTCCTGATCCAAGTACGCATTCTGAATGAGTCCGAGCTTCAGCAGCATGGCGATATCCGCTTCGATGTCCGCGAGCGGTACTCCCGTCTTTTGGGAAAGCGTGACGAGGGATTTTTCCGGATCGTCGGAAAGACGGGCGATGTAGTCTCTGTAACGTGTCATTCCGCGTTTCCGCGCGTTGAGCTTTCTGATCTTGAAAATGCAGAACGCCAAAACTGCGGCAAAAAACGCGCCGACCGCGAGCAGCGTGGGATCATGCGAGCCGCTTCTGTTCGCCGGTGCAAAGAAAGCGCCGACGGCGCCGATCAAAAGCACCCCGAAAACCGCGGCAAGGATAATATAGAGCGTCGTTTTGGATTTGTTTGCAACCTTAGCCATCGTCAGCCTGTTCTCTTTCTTCATATCTGTTCTCCTCCTCATTCTGAGCGAAATGACGTCCCGAGTCGCCGCAGTTCAACGGCTGGAAAAGCAGCGAATGGATACCTGCTCAAACGTATTCTACTCAATATTTGAGTAGAAGTCAATACTCAAGATTTGAGTCTGTTAGGATAACAACAAGGAGTGGTGCTTGATGAACTACCGTGACCGAATGCGCGAGCTCAGAGAAGACCGCGATCTGACACAGCAGCAGATCGCAGGAATCATCCACAAATCCCAGCAGGGATACAGCCATATCGAGAGCGGACGAGCAGAGCTTAAAATCGACGATTTGATCAAGCTTTGCGATTTCTACGGCGTTTCTGCAGATTATTTCATCGGCAGAGCAGAAAAATAGCGCCCTGCTTTCTTGCGAAGCCGGGCGCTGGTTTTTTGCATAACGAAGAAGACCCACGGGCAGTATAGCGCGCCGAAGGAATACCGAGAATCCGAAAGGAATTCATATCGCTGAAAAAAGCACATGCTTTCGCAAGTGCTTTTTTCTGGAGGTGCCGCCCAGATTTGAACTGGGGAGTGAAGGTTTTGCAGACCTTTGCCTTACCACTTGGCCACGGCACCGGATATGAAACAAGGAACGCAGGGCGTTCCTTATTTTTTTGGAGCGGGTGACGAGGCTCGAACTCGCTACCTCCACCTTGGCAAGGTGGCGCTCTACCAGATGAGCTACACCCGCATGCGGTTCTTCGTTCCGAAGAACCTCACGTTAATAATGGTGCCTCCGGTCGGAGTTGAACCAACGACACGCGGATTTTCAGTCCGCTGCTCTACCTACTGAGCTACAGAGGCATGTTGAGCCGAGAAAATCTCGGCTCAGATGCGTTACTATGGCGACCCGGAACGGACTCGAACCGTCGACCTCCAGCGTGACAGGCTGGCGTGCTAACCGACTGCACCACCGGGCCAAATGATGGTGGGAACAACAGGGCTCGAACCTGTGACCCCATGCTTGTAAGGCATGTGCTCTCCCAGCTGAGCTATGCTCCCGAACTGCCGCATATCAGCGACGGTTGTTATTATACACACAGCCCATTCGATTGTCAAGCACTATTTTTGTATTTTTTGGTTTTTCTTTCGGCGGTGCAGAGGGGCGATTTTCCCCTCCGCACAATCCTCACAGCGTCTCCAGCAGCGCCCGGATCTCCTCGGGCGTGAACCGGTACTTCGTATCGCAGAACTGACATTCGATCGTGATCGGCTCACCCTCGTCGGCGATCTCCTGCAGGTCCTTTTTGCCGATGGCGATCAGCGTCGCGGTCACGCGCTCGCGGCTGCAGTAGCATTTGTATTCGACCGGCGTGGTCTCCAGGAATTCCAACTCGAATTCAGGCATCACGCGCCGCAGGATATCCTCCGGCGTCATTCCGTCCGCGAGCATCGGAGTCACCGCGCCTGCCTTTTGGATGCCGGCTTCCAGCTTGTCGATCGCCTCGTCCGGCGCGCCGGGCAGAAGCTGAATGAGATAGCCGCCCGCCGTCTTGACGCTCTGATCGGTGTTCACGAGAACGCCGAGCGCACAGGCGGTCGGCGTCTGCTCGCTCTGGGCGAAGTACGCCGTCACGTCGTCCGCGATCTCGCCGGACACCAGCGCGACCGAGCCGATATAAGGCTCCTTCATCTGCAAGTCGCGAATGACCGTCAGCATGCCGTCCGTGCCGACCGCCGCGCCGACGTCCAGCTTGCCCGCGTATTTTTCGAGCAGGGTGATCGACGGATTGTGCACGTAACCGCGCACGTTGCCGACCGCGTCGGAGGTTGCAAGGAGCGTCCCCAGCGGGCCGCCGCCCTTGATCTGCAGCGTCAGCGCGCCGTTTTCGACCTTCTGGACGTTACCCATCATCGACGCCGCCGTCAGAACGCGCCCGAGCGCCGCCGTCGCTGTCGGCGTGGTTTTGTGGATGTTCCGCGCGCGCTCCACGAGATTCGTCGAGCGGATCGCCATCGCCTTGATATACCCGTCCGCCGTCATGGCGCGAACGATATAGTCCTGCATTGAGTTCACACCTTGTACGCAGCAAAATAGATGCGCTGCTCCCCTGCCGCAGGCGCGTCCATGCGGCAGTCGCCGTACTGCTCCACGCGCACGAAGCCCGCTTCCGCGAGCCACTGCGCAAGCTCCTGCGGCTCATAGGCGTATTCGCAGTGCTGCTCAAAGCTGCGCTTCCAGCGATCCCCGTCCCTTTGGAACAGGTCGATGCCGTAATAGCAGCAATTCTCCGCTTCGTCAAATTCCGCGCGCCAGACGCAGTAGCTTTCCTCGTTCTCGTCGAGGAAGACCTGCCCGTCCAGACCGCGCAGCTTTTCCGGCGTATTGATATCGAACAGGAAGACGCCGCCGGGCTTCAGGGCTTTGAACACGCGCGCAAAGGTTTTTCGGCAGTCGCCCGGCTCGTCCAGATAGTTCAGACTGTCGAGCAGACAGAACACCGCGTCGACCGGCTCCGGCAGGCGCAGCCGCTGCATCGGCTGGCAGATAAAGAACGGAGGCTTTGCCAGATCGCCCGCTTTCTGCGCGGCGACCGTCAGCATTTCCTCGGAAACGTCCGACGCGATCACCCGATAGCCGCGCTTTGCCAGAAGCAAAGACATGGAGCCGGTACCGCAGGCAAGATCGAGCGCCGTTTCCGGCCGTTTGCCCGACTGCCGCAATATCGTCTCCAGAAAGTCCAGTATGGTTTCGTAAGGGACGTCAGTTGTCAGGCCGTCATAAGAGGCGGCGAGCGACGAATAGGCGCTCATTTCTGCTCCTTCAAACGGCCGAAGACGACCTCGTACATCCCTTCGCCGTTGAGAAGGCTGCGGTTGACGCGGCTGACGGTCGCAGAGCTGACGTTCGTCTTATTGAGGATATCGTTATAGATCATACCGTTGTATCGCATTTTGGCGACCTCGTAACGCTGCTCGATTGCGCTCAGCTCGGACTGCGTGCAAAGGTCAAGGAAGAATCTGTGAAGCTCTTCCGGCGTGTGAAGCGTCAAAATAGCTTGATAGAGCTCGCTGTTCGGGTCAGAACGCTTATTCTGGTTGTTCATGGTATTCCCTCCGAGTTTTGGTCAGCACTATTATAGCACTTTCTTTCATGAAAGTAAAGTTAAAAAGCAAAAAAATCGGGCTGCCGTTCGGCAGCCCGTTCCTGTTAGATTATTTATTGAAAATCTTGAAGATCTCGTCAATGTCGTCGATGCCCGCAGCGGGATCGGTCACGATCGTCTCGGCAACGGCAGGTCTTGCAGCGCCGGCGGCGGAGAAAACGCCCTTGTTTTCCGGCTTCTTCTTTTCGTCAAAACCGGTCGCAATCACGGTAACGCGCATTTCGTCCTCGAAGTCCTCGTTGAAGGTCGCGCCGAAGATGATATTTGCTTCGGGATTCGCAGCTTCCATCACGATATTGGCAGCCGTCTCGACGTCGTCCAGTCCGAGATCGGCAGAGCCGGTCACGTTGATCAGAACGCCGGTTGCGCCGTTGATCGAAGTCTCGAGCAGCGGACTCGCAACCGCTGCCATCGCTGCCTGTTCCGCCTTCTCGCGTCCGGAAGCAGTGCCGACGCCCATGTGCGCGCGGCCTGCGTTCTTCATGATCGCGGAGACGTCGGCGAAGTCGAGGTTGATGATAACGCGGTCAGAGTAGCCGACCAGCTCGGAGATGGAGCTGACAGCCTGCTTCAGAACGTCGTCCGCAATGCCGAACGCATTGGCGAAGGTGATCTTCTGATCGGTGACGTACTTCAGGCGGTCGTTCGGAATGATGATCAGGGAATCGACCTTTTCCGCCAGAGCGGCAATGCCCGCTTCCGCCTGCTTCATGCGGTTGGCGCCCTCGAACTTGAAGGGCTTGGTCACGACGCCGACGGTGAGGATACCGGCCTCATGCGCCAGATCCGCAATGATGGGAGCCGCGCCGGTGCCGGTGCCGCCGCCCATGCCGGCGGTGATGAATACCATATCGGTGCCTTCGAGAACCTTGGAGATCGCAGCTCTGCTCTCTTCGGCGGACTTCTTGCCGATCTCCGGCTTGGAGCCCGCGCCCATGCCGCCGGTCAGCTTCTCGCCGATCTGCAGCTTGTTCTCGCACTTGGACTTATTCAGATCCTGACGGTCGGTGTTGATGACGATATACTCAACGCCGCTGATCTTGCTCGTGATCATGCGGTTGACGACGTTGTTGCCTGCGCCGCCGACACCGATGACTTTAATATTAACTACCTTATCTGCGTAAACTTCGGACATTATAAATCTCCTCCTATGTATACTGATTATGGATAAAGACAATTCTTTCAGATTTATACCCTTATATTCTACAGTCAAATTGCGCTTAGGTCAATAGATTTTCTCATTTTTCGGAAAATTATTTACATTTTTTGCGGATTTATTCCTCTCTCGGTATCACGTGCGCTTCCTGACCGCTGCTGAAGGTCAGGTCAATGATGGCTGTCGCGTACTCCTTCTGCTCCTGAACGACGACTTTCAGATATTCCAGCTTATATGCCAGATCGTCCGTCGTGCCGAGCCAAACCTCAAAGCGGTCTTCGTACCATACCGTCAGATTGAACGCAGACGGCACGCAGACGGCGGTAAGATCCTTTTCCAGCTTCGCTTCTTCGATCTCGTGCAGCAGCAGCGTCAGCGCGTCAAGCTGCTCCTGCGGGCTGACCGCGCTGTCCGGGCTCTCGGCAATATGGACTTGTTTGCCGATCACCGGCGGCTGAATGACGACATCCTGGATAAGAACGTGCTTTCTTGCATCATACTCCTCGACCTGCTTCGTCGCCTTGCCGGCTGCCGTAATCAGGTAGTACTTCCCGCCCTGATCCGTGATCGCGAAAGTCGTCTCGTCCTCCGTCACCGTGATGACCACGGTATCCGGCAGCTTTCGCGTGACGCGCACGTTCTTGACGTATTCCGTCTTTTCGATCACTCTTCCCGCAATCTCCGCGCGCGACAGGGTCAGAAGGTTGTCGCCGCTCGCGATCCCCGCCGCTTCGATGATTTCTTCAGCAGTGTAATAGTGATTGCCCTGCACCTCGATATTGCGGACGCGGAAGAAGATGATCATGCTCAGCACAAGCGCGACTGCTATGCCGCCCATGATAATGAGCCGTTTCCAGACTTCCGGACTGATACGGCGTCGGGTACTGTGCTTTGCCTGCCGCTTCTGCTTGTTGCGCATGCCGTCCAGACGGGTGCGTTCCTTGCGCTCGTCGCGTCTGCGCTGCGCTTCTGCGGCGGCGCGGGAGGAGCGTTCCTTTCGCGCCTCGCGCCTGCGCTTGGCTTCCTTCGCAGCCTTGGCTTTTTCGCGCCGCTTTTGCTCCTGCGCCTGTTGCGCCTGCTGCGCTTCCTCCGCAGCGCGCTGTCTGCGCCGCTGATTGGCGATACGGGCGGCGGGAGACGTGCGTTTCTTTTTGCCGTTTGCCGCAGGACGGCGATTCGGTTTTCTTCTGTTCTCTTGTTCCATAGTTCCGTTCCTTATATGCTCTCAATCTGCGCCCCGCAGGATCGCAATGCTTGGGCGAACGAAGCGTAGCCCCGTTCCATGTGTTCCGTCTTTGTAATTCTGCTTTCCCCTTCCGCGCTGAGCGCCGCGATCACCATTGCCGCGCCGCCGCGCAGATCGGTCGCTTCTACGGAAGCCCCGTGGAGACGTCTTACGCCAGTGACGACGGCGTGACGCTCCGTGGCGTAAATCCTCGCGCCCATCGCGCGCAGCGCGGGAACATGGCGAAAGCGGTCGGAGAATATCGTTTCTTCGAAAACACTGACGCCCTCCGCAGTCGCCATCGCCGCCATGACCGGCGCCTGTGCGTCCGTCGGAAAGCCGTCGTACGGCGCGGTGACGATCGGACTGACGGCGCGCAGACGGTCGCAGCGGACAATGATTTCGTCCTGCTGCTGCGCGATCTCACAGCCGCCGCGCTCCAGAATCTCAATTACCGCCTGCAGGTGCGCGGGATTCGCCCCCTGCAGGACGAGTCTGCCGCGTGTTGCCGCCGCGGCTGCGAGATAGGTCGCAGCCTCCATGCGATCCGGCATGACGCCGTATTCCGTGCCGTGCAGCGCAGCGCCGCCGACGATCTGCAGGACGGAGGTTCCCGTACCGGCGATCTTTGCGCCGCAGGCGCGAAGGAAGCCGATCAAATCAGCGATCTCCGGTTCTTTCGCCGCGTTGCAGATCGTGACTTCGCCCTCGCAGGCAAGCGCCGCCAGGATCAGGTTTTCCGTCGCGCCCACGCTCGGAAACGGGAGCGCGACCGTGCAGCCGCGCAGTGTGCTTGCTCTGCAGCGCAGCGTTTCACGGTCATATTCATAATCCGCACCCATCAGGCGCAGTCCAAGCAGATGCAGGTTGATCGGCCGCTCCCCGAGGACGCAGCCGCCGGGCGCGGAAATGGTCGCGGTTCCGAAGCGGGCAAGCAGCGCGCCCAGGAAGAGGATTGCCGCCCGCATTTTCTTCATGAGTTCTTCCGGAATCTCCCGATTCTCTGCCGCAGACGTATCGACACACACCCGTGCGCCGTCGCGCTCCGCCGTACAGCCGAGCACCCGCAGGATATCCAGCGCGGTATCGACGTCGGAGATCTCCGGACAATTGTGAATCGTGTATTCTCCGCCGCCGACGATCGTTGCGGCGAGAACGGGCAGCACGCTGTTCTTTGCGCCGTGAATCTGCACCGCGCCCTCCAGCGGTCTGCCGCCGATGATCTGATACGCTCCCATGTGCAAACCTCCGTAACGGAAATTTGCACCATTCTATGCCCGGGAGGCGTTCAGCGTGATTTTGCCAGGTCTAAGATGATCTGATAGATACGCTCCGCCGAGTCGATCACCGCGATCTCCCGCAGCGCGCTGCGCATTTTTTTGCAGCGTTCCGGATCGGCAAGCAGCTCCTTGGTCGTGCGGTAGAGCACCTCGCCGTCACAGTCCGCCTCGCGGATGACGACTGCCGCGCCGCGCTGCTCCAGAATGCGCGCGTTTTTCTCCTGATGATTGTTCGTCACATTCGGTGACGGAACGATGATACACGGCGTTCCCGCTGCGGCGATCTCGTTGAGCGTCGACGATCCTGCGCGGCTGATAAAGACGTCCGCCGCCGCCATGACCGTCGGCATATTGTAGATGTATTCCTGCATCTGCACCAGAGGGTGCGCGCTCAGGTCAACACCGAGATTCTTCACGTATTCGGGCATCCACCGCCAGCCGAACGAGCCGGTCGCATGGACGTGATGGAATTGCTCCTCCGCACACTCCAGTTTCATGAACTGTGCGATCTTTTTGTTCATCTCTCTTGCGCCGAGGCTGCCCCATGCCGATACGACGAGCGGTTTGTCGTCCAGCCCCAGCTCCTTGCGCGCGTTCTCGCGCTTGGTATAGACGAATTCTTCGCGCACCGGCATGCCCACGGCAATGACGCGATCCGCGTTTTTGTACTGCGATTTGCTCTCGGCAAAGCTGACCAGGATTTTGTCAACCTTGTCACAGACCAGCTTTGTTGCCAGCCCCGGCACGGCGTTCGCCTCATGCAGGGCGGTCGGGATCCCGTTCTTGACGCCCTGCCGCAGCATCGGGTAGCTCGCATAGCCGCCCGTGCCGAGAATGACGTCGGGCTGAAAATCCCTGATGATCTGATTCGCCCTGCGCAGCGCCTGTCGTATGATAAACACCGCTTTGGCGTTGTGCCACAGCGCCGTCGGCTTCAGGCTGCGCAGATAGTTGGAGATCCGCACCGTTTCTATGCGGAAGCCTTCGCGCGGCACGAGCTCCGTTTCCATGCCGTCGTCTGCGCCGACAAACAGGATTTCGCAGTCGGGCTTTCGCTCTTTCAGTATCTTCGCGACTGCGATTGCCGGATTGATATGTCCTCCGGTGCCGCCGCAGGTGAATACGACCTTCATGGAAAGACTCCTTTACTTCGGACTCTGGGAAATGCTGCGGGAGATATTCAGCACGATGCCGCACTCGGCAAGCTGCATGATAAGCGCCGTTCCGCCCGATGAAAAGAACGGAAGTGAGATGCCCGTCGAGGGCAAAAGATTGGTCACGACCGCCACGTTCAGCAGAACCTGAATAGCGAGCAGGGTCGTCAGCCCCGCGGCGAGCAGCATGGAAAAGCGGTCTCTCGCGTGGAGAGCGATCCAAAAGCCGCGGATGATCAGCAGGGCGAACAGCAGCAGGATCGCGATCGCTCCGATGAAGCCGAGCTCCTCGCAGACGATGGAAAAAATATAATCGTTGTGCTCCTCCGGCAGATACAGGTATTTCTGGCGGCTTTTGCCGAAGCCGAGTCCGAGCAGACCGCCCGAGCCGATGGCGTATTCGGACTGCAAAATCTGCAGACCCGTATCCAGGGGATCGGCCTCTGGATCGCGCCACGCGCTGATCCGGTCGCCGGTATAGCCGCCGCGAAGCAGCAGGAACAGCAGCACCGCCGCGCCCAGTGCGGCGACGATACCGAGGTATTTCAGATTGACGCCGCCGATCGCCATCATGCAGAAGCAGAGCGACGCAACGATGATCGTGGCGGAAAAATGCGGCTCTAACACGAGCAGGATCGCAATGACGAGCATCGCCGCCGCGCAGAGCAGGAAGATACGGAACGAGCGAATCTCCTTCTGAAAGCGCGTCATGATGACGGACAGCGACAGGATCAGAGAGAATTTCGCGACCTCCGATGGCTGGAACTGTGTAAAACCGAGGTTGATCCAGCGGGTCGCGCCGTTGACGTTCGTTCCCGCGATCAAGACCGCCGCAAGCAGCAGCACCGTCACGCCGTAGATCACGCGTGAGAGCTTTCGATACCAGTCGTACGGCACGCGGCTGACCGCGAGCAGTACCGCGATCCCCGCCGCCGCAAAAACGAGCTGCGCGGTAAAATAGCTGGCAGGGTTTCCGGTGACGTAGTACGCCCGCGCGTAGCTGGCAGAATACAGCATGATCAGACCGATTGCGACAAGCAATAGCGTGAGAAGCAAATACGGCAGGTCGATAACGCCGAGATCCGTGACCGCAGCGCGGCTTGTGAGTTCTTCCGTATTTGACTTCCCGCTTCGGGTCAATGCCGTACCTCCTTACAGAAATATCAGAACCAGATACGAACGCCGAAATATGCGATCACGCACATGATCACGGTGACGAGAACGAAAACGATCCAGATCTTCTCTTCCGACCAACCGCACATCTCAAAGTGATGGTGGATCGGCGCCATTTTGAAGATCCGCTTTCCGTGGGTCAGCTTGAAATAGCTGACCTGAATGATATCGGACAGGGTCTCGATGATGTAGATCAGTCCGACGAAGAGCAGGACGAGCGGCATATCCAGCGCGAACGCCATGCCGACCACCGCGCCGCCGAGAAACAGCGAACCGGTGTCGCCCATAAAGACCTTTGCCGGATGGAAGTTGTAGCAAAGGAAGCCTCCCAACCCGCCGAGCAGCGCCGCCGGGAAAGTTGCGAGCCCCGCCTTCTTCATGCTCATGGAAACGATGACGAAGAACGCCATGACCGGCATCGTCACGCCGGACGCCAGACCGTCGATGCCGTCGGTCAGATTGACCGCGTTCACGCAGCCGACGATGATAAAGACCGCGACTGCCAGATACAGCACGGTCGGCACGTGGGCGACCGGCTCTTTGACGAAGGGGATATATAGATCATATTTCAGATTGCCGGTAAAATGCATCGCAGCGAGGAAGATCGCGGCGGCAAGCACCTGCAGCAGAAGCTTCTGCGTGCCGGTCAGTCCGAGGTTTCTCTTCTTTTTCACCTTGATGAAATCGTCGTAGAAGCCGATCAGACCGAACATCAGCGCAAGCGCAAGCACCAATAGATGGCGGTAGTCGCCCTCGCGCATCGCAAACCAGCCGGTCAGCACGCACAGAAGGGACGCGGCAATGAACATCAGGCCGCCCATGGTCGGCGTGCCCGCCTTGCTGTTGTGCCACTTCGGGCCGATCTCCTTGATCGACTGTCCCGCCTTCAGCGCGCGCAGCGCGGGAAGCAGGACCTTGCCGAGCAGCAGCGCGAGCACGAAGCCCGCCGCGACGGAGATCAGTACCGTCAAAAGCGTTCTATCCATTCTCTTTCCCTCCGATTTCGCTTGTATCAAGGTGTTGGAGCACGCGCTCCATTTTCATGCCGCGGCTTCCTTTGAACAACACGGTGTCGCCGGGCAGCAGCGCCGCCTGCAAAGCGGCGGTCAGTTTTTCATGCGTGTCGAATTTTCGGGCGTATTGCATGCCCTCTTCCAACGCGCCGCGGACGTATTCCTCGCTGTTCTCTCCGTAGGCGAAAAGCAGGTCAGCCGCCTTGGCAGCCTCTTTGCCGACGAGATAATGCTCCCGCGGCGCGAAGCTGCCGAGCTCCAGCATGCCGCCGAGCACCGCGATCCTGCGCCCTTTTGCGCAAGCAAGGACTTTGAACGCCGCCCGCATGGATTCCGGGCCGGCATTGTAGCAGTCTTCCATGATATGAATACTGCCCAAATCGTAGAGCTTCTGCCGCATGCCGTGGTTGCGGAAATTCTCCAGCCCCTCTTGGATCTGCTCCGGCATCAGGCTGCAGCACAGTCCCACCGCAACTGCGGCGAGCGCGTCAACGACGCAGTGCTCGCCGACCGTGTGCAGGGTGATCGGTATCCGCTTTCCGAAGCCGACCGCGATGAAATCGGTCTGATCGCCGCGCGTTCGGATCTCTTCGGCATAGACGTCGTTCTGCTTTCCCAGGCCGAACGTCAGCGCGTGATACTGCGCCGCGACGCCTGACAGCAGGTCGTTGTCGCCGTTGAAGATCGCAATGCCGCCGGGACGCAGGCCCTCCAGGATCTCCAGCTTCGCCTTGAGAATGCCCTCGCGGGAGCCGAGATACTCAATGTGCATCGTGCCGACGTTGGTGATGACGGCGATGTCCGGCTGGGCGATACGCGTCAGCAGGGAGATTTCTCCAAAATGGTTCATGCCCATTTCCAGCACCGCAGCCTCGCAAGCCTCGTCCACGCCGAGCAGCGTTACGGGAAGTCCGATGCCGTTATTGAAGTTTTCCTCCGTCCGCAGCGTCACGAACGCCGTTTCCAGTACGGAGGCGATCATGCCCTTGGTCGTCGTCTTTCCGACGCTTCCGGTGACGCCGACGGCTTTGATATGCAGGTGTTCGCGCCAATGCCGCGCAACGTCCTGCAAAGCTTTGACCGTATCTTCAACGTAGATGGCGGGGATTTCGGGAGCCAGCGGTTTGCTTGCCAGCACTGCCGCCGCGCCCTTTTCGATCGCGTCTGCGGCGAAGTCGTGTCCATCTCTTGCCGTGCCGATGATGGCGACGAACAGCTCGCCTTTCTGCAATCTTCTGGTATCAAAATTCGCGCCGCTGAACGCGATTTCGGCATATTCCGGCGCGACCGTTCCGCCGCACCACTGCGCCGCCTGCGCGAGCGTTATTCTTCCGTTTCGCATAGCGCGGCCGCCACCTCCTCGCGTTCGTCCAAATGCGTTTTTTCCGTTCCGATGATTTGATAGGTTTCGTGCCCTTTGCCCGCAAGCACGATCACGTCGTCCTTCCGCGCAAGGCGCATGGCGAGACGGATCGCCTTACGGCGGTTTTCCTCCACCTCAAAAGGCGTTTTGGTATTCTGCATACCGGCAAGGATCTCGTCGATGATCGCCATCGGCGCCTCCGTTCTGGGATTATCCGAGGTCACGACGACGAGATCGGCAAGCTGCACCGCGATCCGACCCATAACAGGGCGCTTCGTACGGTCGCGGTCGCCGCCGCAGCCGAAGACCAGAATCAGTCTGCCTCTGCAGAAATCGCGCACGGAGCGGAGCACCTTTTCCAGTCCGTCCGGCGTATGGGCATAGTCAATGAGGACGGTATAGTCCTTGCCCGGGGTCGGAACGATCTCAATGCGTCCCTTGACCGGTTTTGCCAGGCTGATCGCATGCGCTGCGCGGTCGAGCGGTATATCGAGCCGGCGGGCGATCCCCAGCGCGATCAGGGCGTTGCTGACCGTGAAGCGGCCGGGAATGCCGATGCGGACGTGCGCCCGCTGCGCTCCCTCACAGACGTCCATCGCGACGTGATCCGCAGCGAGCTCGATAGCCTCCGCGCGCAGATCGGCGCCTGTCTTAACTCCGACAGTATACACGCTGCAGGTCGATCCGTCAATCATCGTTTCGCTCGCGGGATCGTCGGCGTTGAACACGCCGCAGTCGCAGTTGCGGAACAGGATCGCCTTCGCCTTGGCATAATTCTCCATCGTTCCGTGGAAGTCCAGATGATCCTCGGTCAGATTGGTGAACGCGCCGACGCGGAAATGAATATTCGCCGCGCGGTGCAGGTACAATGCGTGGGAGGACACCTCCATCACGACGTGCGTGCAGCCGGCTTCCTGCATTCTCGCAAGCAGGCCCTGCAATTCAAAGCTTTCCGGCGTCGTGCGCTCGGTCGGCAGGACTTCGTCGCCGATCAGGTTGCAGATCGTGCCGATCAGCCCGACCTTCGCGCCGAGCGCACGCTCCAGCAACGCCTTCAGAAGATAGGTCACGGAGGTTTTGCCGTTCGTGCCGGTCACGCCGATCACCTGCATCTTTTCCGAGGGGTCGCCGTACCAGTTCGCGCCGAGCCTGGAGAGGGCTACGCGGGAGGAGTTCACCCGCACCCACGGCGCGTCGGTCGGCATATCCCGCTCGCAGAGCACCACGGCGGCGCCCCTTTGGACGGCGTCGGGAATGTACTTATGTCCGTCCGTCGCGTAACCGGGTACGGCGACGAACAGGTCGCCCGGCTGCACGTCGCGGGAAGAGTAGCGAACGCCGCTGATCTCCAACTCCATCGGCGCGTTGGTTTCCAGTATTTCAACGTCGTTCAGCAGCGATTGTAGTTTCATGTTTTTCTCCTTAGTCCATATCCGTCGTATCGGCAAACAGCACCGTCACGGTCGTCCCGCGCTCGACCTGCGTGCCGGGCGGGATATCCTGCGCAGTCACCACGACGTGTCCTTGAATCGAATCCGTGCCCTTTGCCTGCAGGTACAAGCCTGCGTCGTTCAGCGCACGCGTTGCTTCCTCCACCGTTTTCCCGAGCAGATTCGGCACGCTTACGCGTCCGGTCGGCATGGAGTCGTCGGTATAGAGAAGCACCGTGGAACGCCCCGGCACTTCCTTGCCCGCTGCGGGGATTTGGCTGACCACGCGGTTGCCGGAGCCGATCACGCGGCAGTCGAGTGAGACGGCTTTCAACGCCGCCGCGGCTTCGCTCCGTGTCATTTCTCTGACGTCTGGCATGCGGACGCCGATACGGCTGAGGTCGCCGTCTTCATACTCGGGTTCGATCCCGAGATAGGGCAGAATATCCTCAAATACGGCGGCGACGGTCGGAGCCGCCATGACGCCGCCGGAAATATAGATTCCGCTTGTGGGGCTCGGCGTGTCCAGCGCGATCAGGATCACGTAGCGCGGATCCTGCATCGGCGCGATGCCGACGAAGGATACGATCTTGTCGTTCGTGAGCTGACCGTTTTCCTCGCGCTGGTCGGTCTTTTCCGCCGTGCCGGTCTTGCCGCCGATACGGAATCCCGCTACCTTCGCGTTCTTCGCCGTGCCCTCGGTGACGACCGACTCGATCAGTTCGCGCATCATCGCGGAGGTCTCCTCGGAGATGACCTGCCGGACGACCGTTCGCTCCTGCTGACGGACGATCTCTCCGTTTTCATCCAGCACCTGCGAAACGACGTAGGGCTTGAGCAAATAGCCGCCGTTGACGATCGCGCAGACCGCGCGGACGAGCTGGATCGGCGTCGGCTTGATCGTCTGACCGAAGGAGGTCGCGATCAAGTAGCTCGTGCCGTAGGTATTTTGGTCGGCAAGGCGTTCTCTCGTATGAAAAATACCGCCCGATTCGCCGGGCAGGTCGATTCCCGTCCGCTCCATCAGCCCGAACGCCTTGCAGTAATCGTAGAGCGTTTCGCCGCCGATCTTCAGACCGATATGTGCAAAGGCGAGGTTGCAGGAGTTCTGCAGCGCCTGCGCCGTCGTTTCCGAGCCGTGCCCCTGATGCCGCCAGCAGTTGAGCGGCTGGGAACGCCCCTCGAACTGCTCTCTTCCGCCGCAGTAGAAGGTGTCGCGCAGGCTCACCGCGCCGCAGTCCAGACCCGCAGCAAGCGTGATGAGCTTGAAGGTCGAGCCCGGCTCGTAGCCGTCGGAAACGCAGCGATTGCGCCACTGGCGCAGACGCTCCGTCGCAACGGCGTTGTTATAATCGTCGATCGCCTGCTGACGCTCCGCTGAGTTCTCCGGCAGCTCCATGGCGGCGTCATACAGCGCTTCGAGCTGCGCGTCCTTCAGCGGGTCGAATATCGTAAGATACTTGTTGGGGTCGTAGCCGCCGAGCGTGGACATGGCAACGATCTCGCCGGTTTTCGCGTCCATGACGATGCCGAACGCGCCGTTCTTTACGTCGTAACGGTCGATCGCGTCGCGCATCTGCTTTTCCAGCGCGCGCTGTACCGTCAGGTCGATCGTCAGCACCATGCTGTCTCCGTCCGTCGCTTCGTAATAGGTTTCATAGGAATACAGCATTTCCGTCTCGTTATTGCCCTTGGTCGTGATGACTGCGCCGGCAGTCCCCTCCAAAGCGCTGTTATAGTAAGCTTCCAACCCCTCCGAGCCCTTGTTCTCTACGTTGGTAAAGCCGAGAAGCTGGGACGCCAGCTCGTGATTCGGATAGTAACGCAGGGAATCTGGCTCCAGGTGGACGCCGACGATCCCGTTGTCGCTGACGAACTGCCGCACCGCGTCGCAGACCTCCTGCGGCTGTTTGCGGCGCAGCACCTTGTAGCGCATAGAGGTGTCCGCCGCCTGCTTTTTGACGTACGCTTCGTCCAAATCCAGAATTCTTGCGAGATTGCTCGCAAGAAAGTCGATATCGACCTTATTCTGGTACAGCTCCAGCGGATCAAGAAAGATATTTTCCACGCTGACGGACGCCGCCAGCACTTCCATATTCCGGTCGTAAATCGTGCCGCGGCTCGCCGTCACACTGGTTGAGCGCGTTTGGTTGCTGATCGCCTTGGACTGATAATACGCGTGATCGATCAGCATCAGCTTGACCAGTCTGCCCGCTGCCACCGCAAAGGCCGCAATGCCCAAAACGAGCAGCAGCGTAAGGATTCCTCTGCGTACGTAGGTGTCGGAAACGCTCTGCTGTTTGCGGATACGCTTCCCCTTCAAACTGGCCGCCGTGTGCTTCATGCATTTCCCCGCCCCGGAATATAGTCCAAAAACATGGGCGGCTATTTGGTTCACCGCCCATGCTCTGCTTGTTTACTATATGTCGCAGGCTATGAGAAGTATTCCACCGCGTCGCGGAACAAGCTCCGGAATGCCTCAAAGACCTGCTCGAAAATATTGCGTTCTTCCGGTGCGCTGAAAACCTGCGTGGTATCGCCGGCTGCAATTTCTATTTCGCGGATCTGCGACGGCTGGACTTCGCGCATCCCGAGCTGTCGGGCGCGCTGTTCCACCTGTTTCAGATCCAAGGATTGCTCGTAAGTCGCCGTCAGGCGCTCGTGCTCCTTCGTCAGCGACGCGCGCGTTTCCTGCAGCGTGCTGACCCTGCTCTGCTCCTCGAACATACGCACGAAGCTGAAAACAACGAGCAGCAGCATCAGAACCGCGACCGCCCCGCCCAGGATCGTGAAGGGTGAGACGACCAGGCGCAGCTTTTCCTTCGGCTTTTTCTGCGCCGGCGCGTCGGGCAGCTTTTGGGGACGTTCCAGCGGCCGCGCGGTGCTTTCCTGCGTATAGATGCTCAGCGCAGCAGACCCGTTCATGCGGTATTGCTCTGCCACCGGAATTGCCCCCTTTTCTCAGAATCAGATTTTTTCCGCGACCCGCAGCTTGGCACTCCGGGCGCGGGGATTATCGTTCAATTCCTCTTCGCTTGAGAGGATCGGTTTTTTTGTGATCATACGGATGATCGGCTTTTTGCCGCAGACGCAGACCGGGAATTCCGGCGGGCACGTGCAGCCCCTCGCCGCCTGCTGCATTTCGTTTTTCACGATGCGGTCTTCCAGCGAATGGAAGGTGATCACACACAGTCGTCCGCCGGGCTTCAGGCGGCGAAACGCCGTCTTCATCAGCTTACTGACCGCGCCGAGCTCGTCGTTGACCGCAATACGGATCGCCTGAAAGCTCCGTTTTGCCGGATGCTGCTTTTCCCGCAGCGCCTGCGGCGGCATTGCCCCGCGGATCACGTCTACGAGCTGCAAGGTCGTTTCGATCGGCGCGATTTCGCGTCTTTTAACGATATTCGCGGCGATCTGCGGCGCGTACCGCTCCTCGCCGTATTCGTAAAGAATTCTGCGCAGGTCTTCCTGCCCCCACGTGTTGACCACGTCGTAGGCAGTCAGCACGTCCTCGCGGTTCATGCGCATGTCCAGCGGCGCGTCCGCCATGTAGGAAAAGCCACGCTGCGCGTCGTCGAGCTGCGGCGAGGACACGCCCAGATCAAAGAGCATGCCGTCGACCGCCTCGACGCCGAGATCGTCCAGAATTCGGTCGAGCTCGGAAAAATTGGAATGGACCGTCGTCACGCGATCCAGATAAGGCGCGAGCCGCTCCCCCGCCGCGTGCAGGGCGACGGGATCGCGGTCAACGCCGATGAGTTTTCCGGTTGTGAGCCGCTTTACGATCTCGCAGGCATGTCCCGCGCCGCCGAGCGTGCCGTCTAAGTAGACGCCGTCCGGTTTTATCGCCAGGTTTTCGATGCACTCGTCCAACAGGACGGATTTATGTGAAAATTCCATCAGAATCCAAGCTCTTCCATGACGGTCGCGATCGCCTCGGGCGTGAGGTACTTCTCCTCTTCTGCCGCGTAGCGTTCCGCCGACCAGATCTCCGCGCGTCCCGCCTGACCGAGGAAGATTACGTCCTGCTTGATGCCGGCGTAGTCGCGGAAAGATTCGGGCAGCAGGAATCTGCCCTGCTTGTCCGGCTCGCACTTGGCGACGTTCGCAAAGAAGAAGCGCATGGCGCGCGCCTTGGAGGAAGGCAGCTCGTTGCAGTGGTCAAGCACCTTCTGCCATTCCGCCTCCGGATAGACCGTCAGGCAGGCGTCCGGCGCCTTCGCGACGTAGAACGCCGCGCCGAGTTCTTCCCTGAGCTTCGAGGGAACGAACAGTCTTCCCTTCGCGTCCAACGCATGCTGATATTTACCGTACATTCCCTTCACCTCGCTCCATTTTACTCATTTTTAATCCATTTTGCTCCACTACGCTGTTAGTATACAATCAAGAGAAGAAAAATGCAATCACTTTTTCGCATTTTCTGTGCAATTTTTATGATTTTTTTCGGTGTTTTCTGCCGGAAAACCGAATATTTGAACATACGTTTGCTTCATAGGCTAAAAAACACGGCATCTCCCGAGGAGATGCTGCACCTGGTAAGATGAAAGTAGACACTAAAAAAGTGCCTACTTTCATTTTTTTGTTGTAGAATTAGAGAAGAGAGGAGATGAAAACATGAGCAAGAAAGGGCAAGCACACCGGAAATGGAGCAAAGAGGATAAACTG
>JAFROD010000025.1 GCA_017429835.1 Oscillospiraceae bacterium | reverse complement strand
TCCTGTGCTTTCTCGCGGTGATGATAACGACTGCCGCAGTTATCGGGAAAAGCGCGAGGAAAAGCATTATAAGCATATCGCGGATATTAAGGTCCATACGCACCTGATTTATAACGCAGTACGACCACATCGAGGAGCCGATGGTCAAGGCGACCATCATGCTGCCCAAGGAATACGTGGGCTCGATCATGGAGCTGTGCCAGCAGCGGCGCGGGGAATTTCGGGATATGACCTATTTGGATCAGACACGGGCCGAGCTGCACTATTATATGCCGCTGAACGAGATCATCTATGACTTTTTCGACACGCTGAAAGCCAGAACAAAGGGCTACGCGTCGCTGGATTATGAATTTCTGGAGTACCGCCCCAGCGAGCTGGTGAAGGTGGACCTGCTCTTGAACGGCGAGCAGGTGGACGCGCTGAGCTTTATCGTCCACAAGGACAAGGCCTACGGGCGGGCCAGGAAGATCTGCGAAAAGCTCAAGGACAACATCCCGCGCCAGCTTTTCGAGGTGCCGATCCAGGCTGCCATCGGCGGGAAGATCATTGCGCGCGAGACGGTAAAGGCGCTTCGCAAGGATGTCCTTGCCAAGTGCTACGGCGGCGATATCACGCGAAAGAAGAAGCTGCTGGAAAAGCAGAAGGAAGGAAAGAAGCGCATGAGGACCTTCGGCACGGTGTCCGTCCCGTCGGAGGCGTTCATGGCGGTTCTGAAGATGGACGAATGAAACACGTGACGATCTACACCGACGGCGCCTGCTCCGGCAATCCCGGACCGGGCGGCTGGGGCGCGATCCTCGAATGGAACGGGCATGAAAAAGAGTTCTCCGGCGGGGAGCCGAACACGACCAACAACCGCATGGAGCTGTCGGGCGTGATCTTCGCCCTGCAGGCGCTCAAAGAACCGTGCGAGATCGAGCTCTACACCGACTCCAAATACGTCTTCGACGCGGTGGATAAGGGCTGGGTCTACGCCTGGCGCGCCAGCGGCTGGCGCAAGGCGGACAGGAAGCCCGCGCTGAACGTCGATCTGTGGGAGGCTCTTCTGCCGCTTTTGGAAACGCACGCCGTCACGTGGCACTGGGTCAAGGGCCACGCCGAAAACGAAAAAAACAACCGCTGCGATCAGCTCGCAGTGGCGGAAAGCAAGAAATTTCAGGTGATTTGATGTTTTACGGAATTTTAGCGGCGATCGCCGCCGCGATCGTCGGTCTCGACCAGTGGACGAAGGCGCTGACCGTGGCGCACGTCCCGCTGCACGAGGATCTTCCCAGTATCCTCGGCATTTTCCACATCACGCACACCAAGAACAGCGGCGCGATCTGGGGCATTCTCAGCGGTCAGATCTGGCTGTTCGTCCTCGTGATGGTACTGTTTCTCGGTGTGCTCGCCGTGCTGATCTGGCGCAAATGGCTGACCAAAAAGTTCGAATGGGTCTGCCTTGCCTTCATCGCCGGCGGCGGCATCGGCAACATGATCGACCGTCTCGCCTGCGGCACGGTCACGGATATGATCGAATTTGATTTCGTGAAGTTCCCCGTATTCAACGTCGCCGACTGCTTCATCACCGTCGGCTGCTTCGCGCTGCTGGTGTATATCCTCTTCTTCGACAGGGAGAGGAAAAACGATACCGATCACACGCCTGTTACGTAAAGAGATTTCCTTGTGCTGCAAAGAGCCTTCCCTGTTGCGGGAAGGCTCTTTGCACGTCATTATGCACAGCTCGAACGAGCGATCTGACGCATTTTTCGGCAAAACGTCGAAGAAATGCGGATTTTTTCTTTGACGGGAGCAAAAATCCGTGCTATACTAATAAATTGGGAGGACGTGGATATGCAGGTTATGGCACAATCGAGCGGGGAGCGCGTGGACGTGTTCCTTGCGCGCGAGCTTCCGGAGCTGACGCGCAGCGCGGTGCAGAAGCTTCTGGAGCAGGGCGCGGTCACCTGCGCGGGCGCGGAGGTGAAGAAAAACGGGAAGACCGAAGCCGGCAGGTTGTATGAGGTGACCCTGCCGGAGGTGAAAGAGGCGCCGATCGAGGCGCAGGATATCCCGCTCGAGGTCGTCTATGAGGACGACGACGTGCTGGTGGTCAACAAGCCCAAGGGACTGGTCGTCCACCCCGCCGCGGGGCATGCGGACGGCACCCTCGTCAACGCCCTGCTGCACCACTGCGGCGATTCTCTCTCCGGTATCAACGGCGAAAAGCGCCCGGGCATCGTCCACCGGATCGACATGGACACGAGCGGCCTTCTGATCGTGGCGAAAAACGACTTCGCCCATCAGTCGCTCGCCGCGCAGCTCAAGGATCACACGCTGCGGCGCACCTACGAATGCATCGTGCGCGGCGGCTTCAAAGAGGATTCCGGCACGGTCGACGCCCCGATCGGCCGCTGTCCGACCGACCGCAAGCGCATGGCGGTCACGGAGAAGAACAGCCGCGCCGCCGTGACGCACTGGGAGGTCGTCGCCCGCTACGGGCAGTACACCCATCTGCGCTGCCGGCTCGAGACCGGCAGGACGCACCAGATCCGCGTCCATCTTGCGTATATCAACCACCCCATCGCAGGCGACCCGCTCTACGGCGTGAAAAAGCCGGAGCTGGGTCTGACCTCGCAATGCCTCCACGCCAGGGAGCTGACCTTTCTCCACCCGCGCACCGGCGAGGAGATCACCGTTTCCTGTGCGCTGCCGGAAGAATTTTCCGCTGCGCTGGAAATATTAAAGAGGAAATAATTTTACAATACAGGAGGAAACCACCATGACACCCTACGAAAAACTGCAGCGCTGTCTCGCGTGCGTACGCGAAAAGACCGACTTCGTTCCCGACGTCGCCCTGATCCTCGGCTCCGGCCTCGGCGCGCTCGCCGATGAGATCGACGCGGTCGCCACCGTGGACTACCATGACATCGAAGGCTTCCCCGTCTCCACCGTCGCAGGCCACAAGGGTCGCTTCGTCTTCGGCTACATCAACGACGTTAAGGTCGTCATCATGCAGGGCCGCGTCCACTACTACGAGGGCTATCCCATTCAGGACGTCCTGCTTCCCACCCGCCTGATGCGGCTGATGGGCGCGAAGGTGCTGTTCCTGACGAACGCCGCCGGCGGTATCAACAAGAACTTCCACGTCGGCGACTTCATGATCATCCGCGACCACATCATGAGCTTCTTCCCGAACCCGCTGATCGGCCCGAACATCGACGAATTCGGCCCGCGCTTCCCGGACATGAGCCATTGCTACGACCCGGCGCTGTGCCAGACCATCAAGGACACCGCCGCCCGTCTGAACATCGGCGTGCAGGAAGGCGTCTATCTGCAGTTCACCGGCCCGACTTACGAGACTCCCGCCGAGATCCGCATGGCGGCTCTGCTGGGCGCTGACAGCGTCGGCATGTCCACCGCCTGCGAAGCGGCTGCCGCCTGCCACGCCGGCATGCGCGTGTGCGGCATCTCCTGCATCACCAATCTTGCCGCGGGCATCTCCCCCGTGCCGCTGGATCACAAGGAGGTCGCCGAGACCGCCAACCGCGTCGCGCCGTACTTCCGCCAGCTCGTCAAGGAGAGCATCACCGCCATCGGCAAGGCGCTGTAAGCCATGAGCGTACAGTCCGTGACCCACGCGGTCAACGTCCGTCTGGGGGACGACGAGCGCAGCATCGTCGTCCTCGATCAGACGCTTCTGCCCAATGAGACGAAGTATCTGACCCTGACGACCGCGGACGAAATGTGGGAAGCGATCTACAAGCTGCGCGTGCGCGGCGCGCCGTGCATCGGCATTTTCGCCGCCTACGCGATGGCAGTCCT
Source organism: Oscillospiraceae bacterium (assembly GCA_017429835.1). GTDB lineage: Bacteria > Bacillota > Clostridia > Oscillospirales > Oscillospiraceae > JAZOXB01. The sequence continues at coordinate 1,714 of JAFROD010000025.1, read as the reverse complement.
GTCCAAGGGCATTGCGGCGACGGATTTTGACGGCTTCTACGCGGAGTATTCCCGCCTGTCGGATTATCTCAATTCCTCGCGTCCCACCGCCGTCAACCTCGGCTGCATGCTGCGGCGCATGGACGGCGTCGTTCTGGCGCACAGTGACGCGCCGCGGGAAACCCTGCTCGCCGCACTGATCGCGGAGGCAAAGGCAATCCACGAAGAGGACATGGCGATGTGCCGCAAAATCTCCGAGTACGGACTTTCCCTCCTCAAGGACGGCGACGGCGTCATCACCCACTGCAACGCGGGGCCGCTTGCGACAAGCCGCTACGGCACGGCGCAGGGGCCGTTCTACCTTGCAAAAGAAAAGGGCGTGAACATTCACGTCTGGGTCGACGAAACGAGACCTCTTTTGCAGGGCGCGCGCCTGACCAGTTATGAACTGACCAAGGCGGGCGTTCCCTGCACGCTGATCTGCGACAACATGGCGTCCATCGTCATGAAGCAGGGCAAGGTGCAGGCGGTCTTCTTCGGCTGCGACCGGATCGCCCGCAACGGCGACGTCGCCAACAAGATCGGCTCGTCGGGACTGGCAGTGCTTGCGAATTACTACGGCATTCCCGTCTATTCTCTCGGCCCGTCGACGACGATCGACTTCAACTGCCCCGACGGGGATCATATCCCCATCGAGCTGCGCGATCCCGAGGAGATCAAGGCGCTGCACTACGCAAAACCGATGGCGCTGCCGGAGGTGGAATGCTACAATCCCGCCTTCGACGTCACCGATCACAGCCTGCTTGCGGGCATCGTGACCGAGCGCGGCATCGTCCGCGCGCCGTTTGAGGAGAACTTCCGCAGGCTCTTCCCGGAGGCGATGGACAAATGAGATACTGCTCCGCCCGCGAGGCGAAGGACGCCATTCTGGAAGCCGGACGCCGGCTCTATCAGCGCGCCTACGTCGCCGCCAACGACGGCAACATCTCCGCCCGCATGGAGGACGGCACGGTCTGGGCGACGCCCACCGGCGTCTCCAAGGGCTTTATGACCGACGACATGCTCGTGCGCCTCGCGCCGGACGGCGCGGTGATCGAGGGTACGTGGAAGGTCTCCAGCGAGATCGCCATGCACCTTGCGATCTATCGGGAGAATCCCGATCTCGGCGGCGTCGTCCACGCGCATTCCCCCGCCGCCACCGCCTTTGCGACACAGGGCAGGGATTTTGACATTGCCATTTCTCTGGAGACCGCCGTGCAGCTCGGCGTGATCCCCTGCGCGCCCTACGCCGTGACCGGCTCGCCGCAGCTCGCCGAAAACGCCGCGAAATACTGCAAAGAATTCAACGGCTGTTTTTTGGAGCATCACGGCGCGGTCACCTGGGGCGCGGACGTCATGCAGGCGCTGTTCCGCATGGAGTGCCTGGAGCATACCATAATTATGTACGAGCATATCCGCGCGCTCGGCGAGGTGCGTCTGCTGACGGAAGCCCAGCTCACGGAGCTGGAAGCCGTCCGCCGGCGCTTCGGCATCACGACCGGCGGCCGCCCGAAGGGCAGAAAATAGAAAAAACGGGGTACGCTTTTTCGCGTACTGCACCTGTCAAGGAAAAGTAGACAGGGAAAAAGAAAAGTCATGGAAAGCCCAGTTCGGTCCTGTACTGAACTGGGCTTTTGTAGCCCAAAGCGGCGTGTCGTCGTCGGTAGTTGAAGAAGGAAACATACTGATTCAGGAG
>JAFROD010000029.1 GCA_017429835.1 Oscillospiraceae bacterium | reverse complement strand
GGCCGCCACTTCCATCATGAAGCTGTATTCGGAGGCAGTCACGGGATCGACCAGACGGCGCCATGCGAAAACAAAGTCGTCCGCCGTGACGGGTACGCCGTTCATCCAGTTGGCGTCCTCACGAATGTGGAACACATACTCAGTAGATTCCTCGTTCGTCTCATAGGATGCGCACAGCGCGTTGACCGGCGTGCCGTCCGCAGCAGTGACGAAGAGCGGTTCGATGATCGCGGAGATAACCTCCAAGCAGTCGGCCTCCGTGGCGATCGTGGAATCCATGTCGAACAGCTCAGCCATACGGCCGACATTCAACACCTTGTAGTCGCCGTCCTCTGCGGTATCGGCAGACGCGGCGTCTGCAGGGGCCGCGGGAACAGGAACCGTTTCCTGCGCGGCAGGAGCGCCGCAGCCCGCCAGCATCAGCAAAGCCAGCAAAAGCGGCAGGATCTTCTTCCAGGTTTTCATGGCGTTCTCTCCTTTTTCACGGCTCCGTCAAAGCAGAACCATAGTATTCAGCGGTTTCTCACGCTAAATTGACTATAGCATTTTCCATATAACTTGTCAATAACTTTGTACCACTTTGGCGGAACACAGGCGCGGCAATCGCAAGGCCTGTGGAGCAGCAAAATATGGCATATTTTCGCTCTTTCCGAGCACTTCGTTTGGCTCGCCCGAGGCAGAGCATTCGCCTTCGAAAAGCCCGATCGGACACGAATTGTTAAATTGGTACAAAAAATAACAACAATTATATAAAATTCCGCACGGCGAGCCGAAGCCCGCCGTGCGGCGTTATGATCCTGCGATCGTGATTCAATTATCCTTCTCTTTGGTAATGGACGCTGAAGTTGCACTTATCGCCTCTGGTATAAGTGCGGGCGTATTCCACGATCCGGCCGTGCTGATCATAGCTCAGACCCTGGAACTTCATCACGGCAAAGGAACTGTCGATGTCCAGCAGACGCGCCTCCATGGGGTCAAGCTCCTCCAGTTCCAGCCGCTCCCACACGCGGGAGATGCGGATGCCGTAGAATTCATAGATCTGATACATGGAAAAAACATTGAGATCCACCTGCGGAAGGTTTTCCAGTACGGTCGTTGGGATATACAGCTCTTCGAGCGAGTAGGGTTCGCCGTCGCTGCAGAGAACGCGCTTGATATAGTACACGCTGTCGTGGGGATCGATTTTCAGCAGACTTGCATAATAGGGGCCGGCTTCTCGCGTTGCCTTGATGAGTATCTTGGCCGAGCTCTTGTGGCCGAGCTGCTCCATCGTCTGCTTGAAGCCGCCGATGGTCTCCAAATCACGCTCGTCCTTCCTGCTCGTGACGTACACGCCCTTTCCCTGCACACTTTTCAGCAAACCCTCGTAGATCAGCGCTGAGATCGCGGAGCGTACGGAGAGGCGGTGAATCCCGTAGGTCTCCGCCAGAGCGTTCTCGGAGGGAATCGGTGTGCCGGGCGGATACTCGCCGCTCTCGATTTTGCTGCGGATAACTTCCCGCAGTTGAAGATAGAGCGGGGAGTGATAATTCACTTTTTTCTCGTTCAAAGCACCTTACACCGCCTTTCCATTCACCGCCGCGGCATGCGCGTCACTCGGCAAGTCGGGTTTCCATCCGGCTGATCAGCATGACCCGGTCCGGTCGGATCATGACCCGGCAGTATTCCAGCATTGCTCCGTCCTGATCATAGGTCCGGCTCTCGATTC
>JAFROD010000001.1 GCA_017429835.1 Oscillospiraceae bacterium | reverse complement strand
GATGACCTGATCGCCGTCCTTGAGGGAGGTGGTCAGAACGTACTCGTTGCCGCTCGGCGCGGTGGTCGGCTGCGTGGGAGCCGTCGTCGGCTCAGTCGGCGCCGTGGTGGGCTCCGTCGGAGCGGTCGTCGGCTCGGTCGGAGTAACGCCGTTCATCGCGTTGCCGGAGGGCGTAACGTATTCGCCGGGCAGGCTGCGACCGAAGAGCAGCCAAGCAAACTCAGGATAGTCGATGAAGACGTTGCGGTTGCCCTGAACGTTCTGCACGCAGTCATTGCGGCTCATTTCCCAAGTGTCGACCGGGTCGATTTCGCACCACTGGAGCAGGGTGTCCAGATCATAAATGACCTTGTTTCCGTCATTGGCGCTGTTGCCGCTGCCGGAGGACGACGTCCTTGTAAAGAGATTCAAATTATCGCCACCGCTGTTGCCGTAGGTAACATAGACGTAGAGAAGAATCCGCGCCACATCGCCCTTGATGTTGTCGTTGACCTCAACGAGACCGTTGCAGTTGCTGCCGGAATAACTGCCGTTGTACCACAGAACGGTACGGCCGTTGTAGTCCTTCGTGCTGTAGCTGCTGCAGAGTTGCTTCACATTGCCGAAGGTGTGGTTGCTGCGGGTGGAATTGATCGTGCTGTCGGTCGGGCGCAGATGGTGCAGATCGCTGCCGGCGCCGGACTCGTAGAAGTTTCCGCGGCTCTTCGGCCAAACATGCTCACGGTTATAGTTGGAGCTGATAGCATCGGAATAGAACAGGCTTGCATTGGACGAACCGCCGGAACGGTCTGTGTCTTTCCAATAAGACGTCAGGCTGCTGTATGTCACCGTTTTCGTCAGCGTGCTCGACATGAGCGTATGGAGCGCGTTGAAAAGCGGGCTCCCGCATGCCGTAACGGAGCTGTTGGTCGCAGTTCCGCTCAGTGCGGAGAGTTTTTCCCAGGTGTAGTTTCCGGTATAGTAGGCGTTAGCCTGGCTGCTCAACTGCCTGCATACCGTATGCCGCGTTCCGGTGTTGACCGTGCTGCCTGCCGCGCTCGCAAACCCGGCGAGCATGCCGGCGCAGAGCGCGAGCACCATTATGAAAGAGAGTACCCGTGTAGAAAAGCGTTTCATCATTCATAGTTCTCCTTTTATTAGGGTAACTATTATTTTATCATACTGATTAAAAAAAAGGAAGAGGGAAAAGCCATTTTTTTGAGTGAAAATAACGAAAAAACAGCCTGCGGGCGGAGGTCGAATCCGCTCGCAGGCGATTGTACTGTAAGAATTATATTTTGCGCGTCAGAATGCCGCGCTTGTCGCGGATCACGCCGCGCGGACACGCCATGGCGCAGGCGCCGCAGGACAGGCATTTTTCGGCGTAGATAAAGGCACGATTCTCCGAGACCTTGATCGCACCGGCAGGACAGACCTTTTCGCACAGCCCGCAGCCGACACAGCTCACCTCGCAGACGTCTCTGCAGCGCGCGTCCTTGTTGGAGCAGAGGACGACGATAGGATTATCCTCCAGCCGCAAATGAATGATGCGCTGCGGACAGTTCAGATAACAGGCACCGCAACCGACGCATTTGCTTTCATCGACCTCGGCGACGCCGTAGGAATTCAGGCGGATCGCACCGAATTTGCAGGCGGCGATGCAGTTGCCGCAGCCGGTGCAGCCGTATTTGCACAGGTCGTAGCCCTCGGGGGACTTTTTGGCGCGGCAGCCGCCGTTGCAGTGGACGCAGGCGACCTTGGAGGGAAATCTCTTTTTGACGATCATGCTTTTTCCCTCCTTATCTGCGCTCGTAAGGCGTGTTCGTCAGCGGCAGGCTGAAACGCCGCTCGCCGTCAAGACGGAAATAGGCGTCTGCAATGGCAGGCGCGGTCGGGATCGAAGTGATCTCGCCGATGCCGATCGCGCCGCAGGCGACGTTCAGCCCCGGCTTGTCCACGATGATCGCCCGAATGACAGGCGTTTCGTGGGCGCGGAACAGTCCGAGCTCGCCGAACTTCTCGATCGGTTTGCAGTCGCTGTCGATGGGATATTGCTCGCGCAGCGCGAAGCCCATGCCCATGACCACGCCGCCTTCGATCTGTCCCTCGCAGGAGAGCGGATTGATCGCCTTGCCGACGTCGTGCGCGGCGAGGATCGTTTCGATCTGACCGGTCTTCGGGTCCAGCACGCAGACCTGCGTTGCATATCCGTAGGCAACGTGCGAAACGGGATTCGGCACGTCCGCGCCCAAGGGATCGGTCTTGGCGTAGTATTCGCCGTAGAATTCCTCGCCGATCAAGTCCGTCAGCGGACGGTCGCCCTTTTTATCCACGAGCTTCCGGCAGGCGCGCAGGCACGCCTCGCCGGTCACGAGGGTCTGCCGCGAACCGGAGGTATCGCCGGAGTCCGGTGCAATATGCGTATCGGGACGCTCATAGACGACGTCCTCACGGCGCAGACCGGTCGCGGTGACGACCATCTGCACCAGGACGGTGCCGAGTCCCTGCCCGATGCAGGACGCGCCGGTATGGATATGCACCTTCCCGTCCTCTTTGACGATCAGCTTGCAGCGTCCCCAGTCGGGAAGTCCCACGCCGACGCCGGCGTTCTTCATCGCGCAGGCGAGTCCGACGGGCTTGCCCGCGGCGACCGCCTCGTCGTAGTACGGCTTGATCGCTTCCAGCGTTTCGACCAGGCCGGTGGAGTCGTCGACGATCTGCCCATTCGGCAGGACGCCGCCCGGACGGATGGCGTTGCGATGCCGGATCTCCCACGGGGAAATGCCGACCAGATCCGCCATCTGATTGAGCATGGTCTCCACCGCAAAGCAGGTCTGCGTCACGCCGAAGCCGCGGAACGCGCCGGCAGGCGGATTGTTGGTATAGTAGGAGGTTCCTTCCACCTCGAAATTCTCATAAGCGTAGGGCCCTGCGGCGTGGGTGCAGGCGCGCTCCAGCACCGGTGCGCCGAGCGAGGCGAACGCGCCCGTATCGGACTTGCAGATCGCTTTCACCCCGAGGATCTTCCCGTTCTCGTCGCAGCCCATCGTGAAGTCCATCTCAAAATGATGGCGTTTCGGATGAACGAGCAGGGATTCCGCGCGCGACAACTTCACCTTAACGGGACGGCGCACGCACCAGGCGGCGAGCGCAGCGTGGTGCTGGACGGACATGTCTTCCTTGCCGCCGAAGCCGCCGCCGACCAGCGCGTTCTGAACCTTCACCCGATCCGTGCCGAGCAGCAGCCGGCATTCGCGCAGCGTGGTGTGCGGGGACTGATCGGAGGAGACGATCATCACGTCGCCGTCCCCGTCGATGTAGGAAACGGCGCATTCCGGCTCCAGGAACGCATGCTCCGTCCACGGCGTTTCAAAATGCTCCGACAGGACGTATTTCGCGCTTCGGATCGCTTCGTCGGCATTGCCGCGGCTGACGTGGCGGTACGCCTGCACGTTGGAATCCATTTCCTCGAAGACCGGCGGCGCGTTCGGCGCGGAGGCTTCCTCAATGCTGTGGATCGGGGGCAGCGGGTCGTAGCCGACCTTGACGAGCTTCTTGGCTTTTTCCAGCGTTTCCTGATTCTCCGCCACGACGAGCGCGACCGCGTCGCCGAGGTAATGCGTCATTCCGCCGACGGGGATCAAGGTGTACTGATCGTGCGTGATGTGACCGATCTTATTCTCGCCGGGAATGTCCTCCGCCGTCAGAACGGCGATCACGCCCGGCAGCTTCTTCGCCAGCGACGCGTCGATCGAGGTAAGGCGGGCGCGGGCGTATTTGCTGCGGACGGCGGAGGCGTAGCACAAGCCGTCCGGGTAGAAATCATCGGGATATTTGCCGTAGCCGAGGACCTTTTCCTCCACGTCCAGACGCTGCACCCGCGAGCCGATCTTCCAATCGGTCACGGACGGCAGCGGGATTTTTCCGTCGCGCAGGATCTCGCCCGCCAGCTTGATGGCGGCGACGATCTTGACGTAGCCCGTGCAGCGGCAGTAATTGTTGCGAATGGCAAAACGGATCTGCTCCTCGGTCGGGTCGGGGCGCTTGTCCAGCAGGCTCTTGGCGCACAGCACCATGCCGGGAATGCAGAAGCCGCACTGCACGGCGCCGGCTTCGCCGAACGCAAAGGTAAAGGCTGCCTTCTCGAAATCGGAAAGACCCTCCACGGTCAGAACGTGCTTGCCGTCCAGGCGATCCGTATCAGGCACGCAGGCGCGGCAGGGCTCGCCCTCGATCAGAACGGTGCAGGCGCCGCATGCGCCCTCGCTGCAGCCGTCCTTCGCGGACGTGATATGCAATTCGTCGCGCAGGAATCGCAGCAGCTTTTGCTTTTTGGCTGCCGTGACCTCCGTGCCGTTCACAAAAAACGTCGCCATATCGTCATACCTCTTGTTTGCGCTGCGTGAAATAAGTCAGATTATCTCCCTGTTTAATTATACAACAGAACGCTCCGTCCTGCAAGAACGGAGCGCTGTTTTTTCTTGAAAATAATCATTTACTGCGATCCGGCGCAGGCGCACAGGAATTCCATCGCCATACGGTAGCCCGCGAAGCCGTGCCCTTGGTAGGTCTTGCGGCAGGCAAGCCCCGCGTAAGAGACCCTGCGGAACGGCTCGCGCGCGTCAACGTCGGAAAGATGCACCTCCACCGCGGGCAGGCTGACCGCTTTCAAAGCGTCGAGAATGGCAACGGAGGTGTGCGTGTAGGCGGCGGGATTGATGACGATACCGTCAAACCGTCCGAGCGCCTCCTGGATCCAGTCCACGAGGACGCCCTCGTGGTTGCTCTGCCGGATCTCGACCTCGCAGCCGAGGTCTTCCGCCGCTTTGCGGATATAGTTCTCCAGCTCGCGATAGGACTGCCTGCCGTAGATCTCCGGCTCGCGGATGCCGAGCATGTTCAGATTGGGTCCGTTGAGTACCAGAAGCTTCATCGTGTACCTCCCTGCAGAATCGTCTCGACCGTTTCCTCCGGCATGCCGCAGTTGTCCGCCGCGAAATCGCAGAAGCGTTCATATAACGGCTGACGGGCAGCGTAAAGCGCCGTCAGATCGACGCTCTGACTGATCGGTCTGCCGTCCGTCGGCAGGCGGTCGAGCGGTCTGCGCAGCCAGACGATTTTTCCGTTTTGGTGCAGGAGCGGGTAGTTTTCCTCCCGCGTCACGCAGCCGCCGCCGGTCGCGATCACACAGCCGGATTCCTTGCCGAGCCGTTCCAGCACCTTCGTTTCCGCTTTGCGGAAGGCGTCCTCGCCGTGCTGCGCGAAAAAGGTCGGAATATCGCAGCCGAGCTCCCGCTCGATCTCCGTGTCCGCGTCGTAGAACGGACGGCGCAGCCGGTCTGCAAGCAATCTGCCGACCGCGCTCTTGCCGCAGCCGGGCATGCCGATCAGAACGAGGTTCTGCATCTGCCCGTTTAGTTTACATAATATCTCCTCGCGCCGGCTGTCGGGAATGATCGTTCTCGTGAACAGCTCTGCGGCGCGTGCTGCCTGACCGACCAGCATGGCAAGCCCGTTTTCGCAGCGGATGCCGCGCTCCTCCGCGTCCAGCAGCAGGCGCGTCCGCGCCGGATTGTAGACGAGGTCGAGGACGCAGCGGCAGTCTGGCAGGTCGGCAAGTTCGATCAGCCGTTCGGCGTTGTTCGGGTACATACCGACGGGCGTCGCGTTGACGAGCAGCACGGCGTCGGCGTGCTCTTTCAGCGTGTCGAAACTGTGTTCTCCGCGGCGGGACAGCACCGTGACCTGCGCACCGAGACGGCGGAGCACGGTCTGCACGGTCTTGGACGCGCCGCCGTCACCGAGCACGATCGCATGCGCGCCGGGACGGACGCCGCCGTTCCGCTCCAGCAGCCACAGAAAGCCGTCGTAATCGGTGTTGTCGCCATAGAGCGTGCCGTCCGCGCGGCGCAGGATCGTATTGACGCTGCCGATCCTTCGCGCCGTTTCGGACAACTCCGCGCAGTACGGCAGCACGCGCTGCTTGTAGGGGATCGTCACGTTCAGCGCGTCGAAGCCGCCGCTTTGCAGAAAGTCGCCGAGCTGCGCCGGCGCGATCTCAAACAGTTCATAGCCGTAGCTGCCGAGCATGGCGTGGAGCTGCGGCGAATAACTGTGCGCAAGGCGTTCACCCAGCAGCCCGCAGCGCAGCGCGGACGCCTGATGATCGCGGCTGAGCTCGAATACCGTTGCATAGAGCCTGCGAAGCGGCTCCTTCAGGTCGTCTCCGACCTGCGCCGTCAGTGTTTCGAGCTTTTCCCGCTCTCGCTCCGGCTGCAGGATCGGCAGATCGTGCGCCCGCTTGTACGCGGCGATCTCCGCGGCGAGCCCCATGCGCGCTTCAAAGAGCCGCACGAGCTCGCGGTCGATCTCGTCGATCTGCCCGCGATAGTCCTTCAGCTCCATTTCTTGCCCTCCAGCAGGGCGTCGAGCACGGCGACCGCCGCCGCCGCTTCCACGCACGGCACGGCGCGCGGAACGATGCACGGATCGTGCCGTCCCTGCACGGTCAACGCCGCGCTGCCGCCGGAAAAGCGGATACTCTCCTGCTCCTTTGCGATGGACGGCGTGGGTTTGATTGCTACGCGGAACACGAGCGGCATGCCGGTCGTGATTCCGCCGAGGACGCCGCCGGCGTGATTGGTGTGGGTGCGGACGGCGCCGTTTTCGTCATAGTAAAACGCGTCGTTGTGCTCGCTGCCGCGCAGATTCGCGCAGGCGAAGCCGCTCCCGAATTCCACGCCCTTGACGGCGGGAATGCCGAACAGAATCTGTGCCAGACGGTTTTCCATGCCGTCGAACATCGGCTCGCCCAACCCCGCGGGCAGACCCGTCACGGCGCATTCGATGCTGCCGCCGACGCTGTCGCCGTCCGCCTTCGCTTTCTCGATCTCCGCAGCCATTTTTGCGCCCGCCGCGCCGTCCAGCACGGTCAGCGGCGCGATCGCAGGGAAGGTCGGATCAGTCGGGTCGAACGACGCGTCGCAGACTGCGCCGACGCGCTGAATATGCGCGCCGATCCGGACGCCCTGCGCGGATAACCATTGCAGGCAGAGCCCGCCCGCGATACACAGCGGCGCGGTCAATCTGCCGGAGAAGTGGCCGCCGCCGGAACGGTCGGCGGATTCGCCGTATTTTGCATACGCCGTCCAGTCCGCGTGGGAGGGACGGGGGACGTCTTCGAGGTTTACATAATCTTTTCCGCGTACGTCCGTATTGCGTAGGATCGCCGCGATCGGCGCGCCGCAGGTACGCCCGCCGGAAAAGCCGGAGAGGAATTCCGGTTCGTCTGCTTCCACGCGCGCCGTGGCGTAGGGCGACTGTCCCGGAGCGCGGCGGGAAAGAAACGCGTTCAATTCGTCAAAATCGGGCGCAAAGCCGGCGGGAAAACCGTCCAGCACCATTCCGACCGCCGGAGCGTGCGACTGTCCGAAGATCGTCAGGCGCAAGACGCTCCCGAACGTACTGCTCATAAGATTCCCTCCTTTGCACGATTCAAAAGCTTGTAGTCCTCCCAGAAACGGGGATAGGACTTGCCGACCGACTCCGCGCCGCGCAAGCAGATCGGGCGCGTGCAGGCGCAGGCAGCGATCGCCGCCATCATGGCGATGCGGTGGTCGTTGTGACTGCTCACCGTGCCGCCGGTCAGCCGACTGCCGTGGATCAGCAGTCCGTCCGTCGTGATTTCAATCTCCGCGCCGAGCGCGGAGAGCGTATCGGCAACGCTTTGCAGACGGTCGCTCTCCTTCAGGCGCAGGCGCTCCGCGCCGAAAATGCGCGTCGTTCCTTTGGCGCAGGCGGCGACCAGCGCGATCGGCGGGACAAGGTCGGGGATATTCCGCGCATCCAGCTCGATCCCGTGCAGATCGCCCGGCGTGACGGTAACGCAGTCGCCGCAGACCTCGACCTTCGCGCCGAAGCTTTCCAGAACTGAGAGGATCGCGCGGTCGCCCTGCGCGGAAGTCATCGGGAGCCCCTCGACCGTGACGGCGTCGGAGATCGCGCCGGCGCACAGCCAGAACGCGGCGTTCGACCAGTCGCCCTCGACTGCCGCCCTGCCGCAGGAGGTATAGCCCCAGCCCTGCGGGATATGCCAACCGGTTTCGGTGCGTTCGGCATGGACGCCGAACTGCCGGATCGCCTGCACGGTGAGGTCGACGTAGCCGGTGGATTCGAGTGGTGTAGTTAACATAATATCGGATTCTTCTCCGGTCAGCGGCAGCGCCAGAAGCAACCCGCTGATGAACTGTGACGAGACGTTTCCGGCGATTTCCCAGCGGCCGCCGTCGAGTCTTCCTTCACAGCGCACCGTGTCCGCGCTCGGGCGGGACAAACGGCAGCCGTGCGCCTCCATCGCCTCCCATAAGGGCGAGAGCGGTCGCTCCGCCAGCCTTCCGTGAAGGCGGAAGGTCGCGCCGATCCCCAGCGCGCCGACGACCGGCAGCAAAAACCGCAGGGTCGAGCCGCTTTCGCCGCAGTCCAGCTCGCCGTCGCCGTGCGGCATTTCCATCGGATAGACGGTATACGCCCCGTTCAGATAGGAGAAATCCGCGCCGAGCGCCGCAAGCGCGCGGGCGGTCGCATCCATATCCTGCGAGGGCTCCGCGCAGACGATCTTCGTTGCGCGGTCAGCCAGCGCGGCGCAGATCATCAGACGGTGCGCATGCGATTTCGAGGCGATCGCCTTGATCCTGCCGCTGATCGGGCGGGGCGTAAGCGTCAGTTCCATGTCAGAATCCTGCCTTGATGACGGTCGGCAGCTCGCCGACCGGTATTTTCGCTATTCTCGGCTTGCCGATCCGCTCTGGCACGACGAGAGCGAGGGTATCGCCGCTGCGCTTCTTGTCCGCAAGAGCGGCGTTCGCCAGCTCATCCGGCGTAAACTCCGTTTCCGTGGGCAGACCGAAGGCGCGGAGGACGGAAACGATCTCGTCCGCGTCTGCGCTGAACGCCCGCGCCATGATCGCGGTACCGATCGCGACAGCCTTGCCGTGGGAAACGGTGAAATGACTGCACGCTTCCACCGCGTGACCGACCGTGTGTCCGAGGTTGAGAAGCTGCCGTTCGCCGGTATCGAATTCGTCGCGGGCTACCACGTCGCGCTTGTGCGCGACACAGCGGGAAATGACCTCCTCGCGGTCAAAGTCCGTGCCGTCGGCGCGAAGATGGTCAAATAAATCGCGGTCAAACAGCACGGCGGTCTTGATGACCTCCGCGCAGCCGTCGCGGAACACGTCCTCCGGCAGGGTGGTCAGCACGTCGGGGTCGCACAGCACCAACGACGGCTGATGGAACGCGCCGACGAGATTCTTCCCTGCGGGCAGGTCGATCGCCGTCTTTCCGCCGACGGAGGAATCGACCATCGCCAGGAGGGTCGTCGGAATCTGTATCACGGGAATGCCGCGCAAGTAAGTCGCGGCGGCAAACCCCGCCAGATCGCCGACCACGCCGCCTCCGAGGGCGATCACCGCGTCGGAACGCGTCAGACGCTTGGCGGCGAGGATATTCAATAGGTTTACATAATATTCCGGACTCTTCGAGGCTTCACCTGCCGGAACGGACACGGACGAGACGGTCAGACCCGCCTGCCGCAGACTGCCGACGGCCTTCGCAAGGTAGAGCGGCGCGACAGTCTCGTCGCTTACGACGAGCGCCTGCCCGCCGGTGATCTTCGCCGCCTCGCCGCCGATCGTCTCCAGCAGTCCGCGCCCGATCTTCACTTCATAAGCGCGCGAAGCTTCCACACGGACGACGTTCATCCGACTTCCTCCTTGCGTTTCTTTCCTTCTTCCAGCAGGGCGCAGAGCGTTTCCCTGTCACCCGCCGCGAGGGCGTCGCGGTACTTCCGCAGTTCCGCGGTCAAGCCGTCGATCTCCTCTGTGAGGTAGTCGCGGTTTTCCAGAAACAGCTCCGTCCACATCGGCGCGTTAAGCCACGCCACACGGGTCAAGTCTTTGTAGCTGCCGGCGGAGAAGCCCTTGTGCCGCCCCGCGGTCGGACTCTTGACGTAAGCGTTGGAAACGACGTGGGCAAGCTGCGAGGTAAAGGCGATCATCCGGTCGTGCCTGTCCGCCGTGGTGACGGAAAAACTGCCGAATCCCGGCGCGGCGAGCAGACCGCGCACGCGGTCGATCATCTGCATATCGTCCAGCACGGGCGGTACGAGCACCATCGGCGCGCCCTTGAAGAGGGTCGCGCGGCTGTACTTGAAGCCGGAAAAATGCGTACCCGCCATCGGATGCCCGCCGACGAACAGAAAGCCGTACTGTTTTGCAATACGGAAGCCCGCCTCGCAGATCTCGCGCTTGATGCCGCAGCAGTCGATCACGACGGCGGTTTTGCCGATATACGGCGCGTTATCCTCCAGATATTTCGCGGCGGCGGCAGGATAGATCGCCAGCAGGATCAGCTCGCAGGACGCAAGATTCTCTTTCGTCAGTTCGGCGTCCGCCGCGCCCGCCATCACCGCAAAACCGGTTACGCTTGCGTCGAGATCAAACGCCAGAACGCGGTGTCCCGCTTCCATATACGCCTTTGCCATGGAGCCGCCGATCAGCCCCAGTCCGACGACGCCGACCGTCATTGCGCCGCTGCCTTTCTGACCGCGCGCATTTTTTCCGCAAGGGCGGCGAACTGCTCCGGGCGCAGCGACTGCGCGCCGTCGCACAGCGCGTGGAGGGGGTCGTTGTGCACCTCGACCATCACGCCGTCCGCGCCGCAGGCGACCGCCGCCAGCGCCATCGGCGGCACGAGACGCACCTTGCCCGTCGCGTGGCTCGGATCGACGATGACAGGCAGGTGCGACAGCTCGTGCAGCATGGGCACGACGGTCAGATCGAGGGTGTTGCGCGAATAGTTGTCAAAGGTGCGGATGCCGCGCTCGCAGAGAATGATGTTCTGATTGCCCTCGGACATGATATATTCCGCGCTCATCAGAAACTCCTTCAGCGTGTTGGCAAGACCGCGCTTGAGCAGAATGGGCTTGTCTGTCTTGCCCAATTCCTTCAGAAGATCGAAATTCTGCATATTCCGCGCGCCGACCTGAATGATATCCACGTCGGCGAACAGATCGAGATAGTGCGTTCCCATGATCTCCGTGACGATGGGAAGCCCCGTCGCCTTTTTTGCCTCCAGCAGCAGCGCGATCCCGTCCGCGCCGAGCCCCTGAAAATCGTAAGGAGAGGTGCGGGGCTTGAATGCGCCGCCGCGCAGGATATCCGCGCCAGCCGCCTTGACCTTTTCCGCGACCTCGATGATCTGCTCCTCCGTTTCCACGGAGCAGGGCCCTGCGATCAGGCAGAAATTCCCGCCGCCGATCTGCGCTTTGCCGACGGAAACGACGGTGTCCTCGGGGTGGAACTGGCGGGAGCACTGCTTGAACGGCTCGGAAACGCGCTTGACCGATTCGACGATGTCCAAGCTGCCCAGCAGCTCCATGTCGATCTTGCTCGTATCGCCGATCAGACCGAGAATGGTGTAGTCCTGCCCGTGAGAGATATGGACGTCCAGATTCTGCTCCTTCAGCCAGGCGATCAGATGCTCCATCTGCGCCTGCGAGGTGCCTTGCTTCAGAACGGTAATCATGCTTCTTCCTCCTTTGCGGAAACCGCGGAAGATTGATAGAGCGGCTTGATGATCTTCCTGTAGACGAGGATCATCATGACCGCGGAAACCAGCAGCGACATGATCTCGGCGATCGGAAACGACAGCCACACGAGGTCGATATTCCCCGCCAGCGACAGCAGATACGCCGCCGGAAGCAGAACGACGAGCTGACGCGCGATCGAGACGAACATGCTGTAAAGGCTCTTGCCGAGCGCCTGGAACACGCCGCCGAAGATAATGCACGGCCCCGCGAACACGAACGGCAGGCACATGATCCGCAGCGCGGGCACGCCGACGCGCAGCATCTCCTCGTCGGGCTGGAAGAAGCCGAGCAGGGTCTCCGGCAGGAGCTGGAAGACCGCGATGCCGATCAGCATTAACGTGGCTGCGCCCAGAACGCCGCAGCGGATGACCTGCGTGATGCGCTTCGGTTTTTTCGCGCCGTAGTTATAGGCGGCGATCGCCAGCACGGCGTTGTTGATGCCGAAGACGGGCATGAAGACGAAACTCTGCAGCTTGAAATACGCGCCGAAAACGGTTTTGCCGACCTCGCCGAGACCGGCAGAGATCCGGTTAAAGCTGCCGAGCACCAGATTGAAGGCGTAGTTCATCAGCGAGCCGATGGCAACCATGATCATCGAGGGAACGCCGATGCCGAGGATCCTGCAGATCATCTTTCCGTCGGGACGGAAGCCGCGCAGGGAAATCTGCACCTCGGGATTCTTCTTGAGATTCAGGATCACGGCGAGCGTGAAGGCGACGATCTGACCGGTCACGGTCGCGATCGCGGCGCCTTTGACCTCCAGCCGCGGCAGTCCGAACCAACCGAAGATCAGGATCGGATCAAGAATGATATTGATGATCGCGCCCACGCCCTGCGTGAGCATGGTATAGGCGGTGCGTCCGGTGGACTGCAGCAGACGCTCAAACAATACCTCGCCGAAGATGCCGAAGGAGACGATGCTGATGATACGGATATAGTCCGTGCCATAGGCGACCGTCCGCGCGTTCGGCGTGATGGAGCGCATATAGACGCCCGCACCGAAGATGCCGAACAGCACGAACAGCACCATGCTGACAAAGGAGAGGAACATGCCGTTGAGGGCGCTGCGGTTGACCTGGTCGCGGTTTTGCTCGCCGAGACCGCGAGAGAGCAGCGCGTTCACGCCGACGGCGATGCCGGAGGCGACGCCGATCATGATATTCTGCACGGGGAAGGCGAGCGAAACGGCAGTCAGCGCGTCGTTGTCCGCTTCGGAAATACGGGAGACGAAAATGCTGTCGACGACGTTGTAAAGCGCCTGCACGAGCATGGACAGCGCCATCGGCAGCGCCATCGTAAACAGCAGCCGCCCGACGGGCATCACGCCCATTTTGTTTTCTTTCAAAGATGTCATAGTGTCAGTCTCATTTCAATAATACTCTAACTTATAATTATATAGAAAAACCGCGTCGTTTGCAATCCCCAAAAATCGCCGCAGACGGAGGTTGACAAGTCACAGGCAAATTCGTATAATAAGCTCGAACGGAGGCGAAATCAATGGACTGGAAATACTTTCGACAGATTTTGAAGATCTTTTTCGGCGTCTGCCTGATTCTGATAAGCGTCGCGCTTTTCCTATATAACGCGTTCTTCCTCGAGTCCGGCTACGATATTGCGCTGGGTTTGCTCGATCTGATCCTTTTCCTGTCCGGTCTGCTGCTCGTGATCTTTGCGGCGGCAAGGCTTCCCTCCGACCGCGCGGAAGAACGATAAAAACAAAAACGACCGTGGCTCTGCCTGGCAGAGCCACGGTTTTTTTCGTTGATAACGAATCAGATATAGCAAATCTGCAGGGAGCCGAAGCTCAGATCGGCTCTGAGATGGATCGTGCCCTGCGTCACGGCGGCGGGCGTTCCCTTGACCTCCGGCGAGGCGGCAAAGGACGCGTTCTGCTCCAGCTCCACGCGGAATTTCTCGGGGATCAGCAGCTTCAGACTGCCGAAGCTGTTTTCCGCCTCCACCTCGCAATAGGACGCGACCGCCTCGCAGCCGGAGAAGTCCACGGTGAAATCGCCGAAGCTGCTCTCGATCGTACCCTCCTTCAGCAGCGGCGTCACGACCGGCACGCGATCTTCGCCGAAGCTCATGGAGCATTTCAGCACCCCGTCAAGGCAACTGTATTCAAGGTGATGCTTTTTCCCATCTGACCGGAATCCGTCCTTGAATTTGTGCATTGCGGCCTTTTTCCGCTTCCACGGCTTGTTGCCGAGGAAGACGTCGAGCAGCAGGCTGATGCCCCAAAGGATCAGCACGGCGGGGATCACAACGCTCCAGCCGAGATTGAGCGCGATGACCTTGTACTCAGACAACAGGAAATACAGACCGCCGAGCGTCATCACGAGGCAGAACAGCGAGAAATGACCGATCAGGCCGGATATGCCGATGTAGATCAGCGCTGTCGTCCACAGGATCGTCCACCAGGAAATATCCATTCCCGGAACGACGTTGCGCAGCAGAAGCAGCACGCCGACCGTCAGGATCCAGAACGCGAACAGAATACCGCCGCGCTTCGCTTCGTATTTCCAGTTCCAGGTATAATGGGAATCATTCTCCTCTTCCGGCTCGACGATCTCCGCCTCGCGGGCGGCGCCTCTGCCGAGCAGCTCGTCCACGCTGATCCCGAATACGCCGGCAAGCTCCGGCAGCACCGAGATATCGGGACAGCTCAGATTGTTTTCCCACTTGCTGACCGCCTGCGCGCTTACGCGCATGCGTTCAGCCAACTGCTCCTGCGTCATGCCGAGCCGCTTGCGGTGATACTTGATGCGGTCGCCGAGTGTTCCGTAATTCATATCGTTCCCTCCTTGAAGCTTTGTGTCTTCAATATGTCATATCGTGACGGAAAAAGCAATCATCCGGCGGTTAATTCTCCGTGATTTCGGAACTCAACCGCCGGTTGAATCGCTGAAACAGGCTGATTTTCAAGGATTCAGCCGTGATCCTCCCAATCGAGACTGCGGGTGACCGCCTTTGCCCAGCCGCGTTTTCCCGCCTGCCGCTTCGCCTCGCTCATCTTCGGCGTGAAGCTGACGTCGCACTTCCACAGGCTGCGGATCTCGTCCTGACTCTCCCACAAGCCGGCGGCAAGTCCCGCCAGATACGCCGCGCCGAGTGCGGTCGTTTCGCGCACCACGGGTCGCTGGACGGCCTTGTTGAGAATGTCCGCCTGGAACTGCATCAGGAAGGCGTCGCGGCTCGCGCCGCCGTCCACCTTGAGCGCATGCAGCTCCGCGCCGGTGTCCTTCTCCATCGCCTCCACGAGCTCCATGCTCTGATAGGCGATGGACTCCTGCGCGGCGCGGATGATATGCTCCGGCTTCGTGCCGCGGGTGATGCCGACGATCGCGCCGCGGGCGTACATATCCCAGTGCGGCGCGCCGAGTCCGGCAAAGGCAGGGACGAAATACACGCCCTCGGTCGAGGGAACCTTCTTGGAATAATACTCCGCGTCGCACGATTCGCGCAGGAAGCGCATCTCGTCGCGCAGCCACTGGATCACCGCGCCGCCGACAAAAACGCTGCCTTCAAGGGCGTAGGTGATTTTGCCGTTCAGACCGGCGGCGATCGTCGTGACGAGGCCGTGGCGGCTCGTGCACGCCTCCTCGCCGGTGTTCATCAGCAGGAAGCAGCCCGTGCCGTATGTATTCTTCGCGTCGCCGCGGTCGAAGCAGCACTGCCCGAACAGCGCAGCCTGCTGATCGCCAGCGATGCCCGCGATCGGGATCTCGCAGCCCTGCACGTTGCAGGTGCCGAAAAAGCCGCTGCTGTCGCGCACCTCCGGCAGCATGCACAGCGGGATATCCAGCGCGGCGGCGAGCTTCTCGTCCCAACAGAGCTTGTGGATGTCAAAGAGCATGGTTCTCGAGGCGTTGGTGTAGTCCGTGGCGTGCACTTTGCCGCCGGTCAGCTTCCAGAGGATCCAGGTGTCCACCGTGCCGAACAGCAGCTCGCCG
The DNA here is from genome assembly GCA_017429835.1 of Oscillospiraceae bacterium. GTDB lineage: Bacteria > Bacillota > Clostridia > Oscillospirales > Oscillospiraceae > JAZOXB01. The sequence continues at coordinate 4,199 of JAFROD010000001.1, read as the reverse complement.
CGCTTCGCGCGCTCGCGCGCGCCCTCGACGTGATCGAGGATCCATTTGATCTTCGTCGCGGAAAAATAGGCGTCCAGCACCAGACCCGTCTTCTCACGAATGTACGGCTCGAAGCCTTTTTCACGCAGATCGTCGCAGATCTCCGCCGTGCGGCGGCACTGCCAGACGATCGCGTTGTAGATTGGCTTGCCGGTCGCCTTTTCCCAGACGACCGTGGTCTCGCGCTGGTTGGTGATGCCGATCGCGGCGATCTCCTGCGGGTCGATGCCGCTGTGCGTGATCGCCTCCATCATAACGCCGTATTGACTGGAATAGATCTCCATCGGGTCGTGCTCGACCCAGCCCGAGCGCGGATAAATCTGCGTGAATTCCCGCTGCGCCATGCTGATGATGTTCTGCGCGCGGTCAAAGATGATGGCACGGCTGGAAGTCGTACCCTGATCCAAAGCAACGACGTATTTCTTCATCTTTCGATCCTCTCTGTCTGTCAATAATCCAGCTCGCTGCCGCCGATGAATTCGCGCAGGAGCGAGTCGCGCGGTACAAATTCCTCCGAAACCGAGGGGATCTCCCGCAGCACCTGCACCAGATCGGCAAGATCGGGATAGTCCGGCAGGAGCGCCTCCAGATCGTCCAGCAAATAGCCGCGGTAGACGCTCATCTCGGTGGAAAAGAACGAATCGATGCTGCAGTGCGCGTTCTGCTTGAACGGCATGATGTACTTCCGCTCGCCGATGTCGACCCGCTCGCGCATGCCGATGGTCTCGGTCAGCGCGCGGCCTCTGCCGGTGCGGTCACGCAGCAGTCTGCGCGCCAGACGGATCTTCGACGGGTGCAGTACCGTGCCGTCCTTCGTGGTAATGCGGGTGCGGACGCTGACGTAGATTCTCGTCGTCTGATTGGCGTAGCCGGTCACGTCCGGATTGAGGGCGTGGATACCCTCCATAATGACGAGCTCGCCGTGCTTGCGGTGCAGCTTTCTGCCGTCGAAATAGCGTTTGCTTTCGTGGAAATCATAGCGAGGCAGCAGGATCTCCTCGCCGTTCAGGATCTGACCGAGCTGCTCCTGGAAGAACGGGATATCCACGCGGGTCGGCTTCTCCAGATCCAGCTTGTTCTGCTTCAGCAGCTCCTTTTCCTCCGCCGTCAGCGGGGAGAAGTATTCGTCCATCGACAAGGTGTGCGTTTCCATGCCGCGCCGATCCAGTTCGCGCTCGATCAGCAGCGCGGTCGTCGTCTTTCCGGAGCCGGACGGCCCGGACAGCAAGATGACCGGACGCTTGCTCGCATTGGCGGAGATGATGTCCACCGCCTGCATGACCTGCTTATAATAAAACCGCCTGTCGCTCTCGATCACCGCGGCAGGGTCTGCCGTCAGAAGGGCGGTCAGTTGATCTGTCGTCATATTTCTTCCTCGCTTTCACAGAGTTATATTATTATATCATAAATGACAGTGTATTGGGTATCCCCTAAATTGTTTTTGTGCAAAACGACAAAATTGTTCCTTAGTGCCGTGCATTTTTACCGCTGCGGAGGGCGGTAATTGTCTACTTTGCCTAATTTCCGAAACCGCGCGCTTCCTTTCTTGCCTTGCGCGGGGAAATAAGCTAAAATATAATAGTAAAACTATCATAGCTGAAGGAGGCACTTTTATGAACCATCTTCTGAAGCGGGGACTTGCTCTCGTCTGCATGTTGGCGCTGCTGCTCTGCCTGATCCCGGTGAGCGCGAGCGCGGCGGACGTCGGCGAGTTTACGATCCTCTCCACCACCGATATGCACGGCCGCTGCTGGGACGTCAACCTGCTGACCGGCGGCAACGTCAGCAATACCATGCTGAATGTTTCTTCGGCGGTTGCGTCCATCCGCAGCTCGAAGTCCAACGTCATTCTGATCGACAACGGCGATCTCTACCAGGGTACGCCGGTCTCCGGCTACCACCTGACCCAGCTCAAGGCCGGCGAGACGACCGATCCGAATCCGATGGCGCTGTGCCTGGCGGAGATCAAGTATGACTATGCCGTCATCGGCAACCACGAATTCAACTACAGCTGGGACGTCATGGAAACCACCCGTTCCTATCTGACGCAGAATGGCGTCTCCACGCTCTGCGCCAACCTGTACTATGACGGCACCGACGGCGCCCACGCTGCAGGCACGAACGTCTTTACGCCCTATCTGTTCAAGCAGATCACCGTGGGCGGAAAGACCTATAAGATCGCGATCATCGGCTTCGAAAACACCGACTGCCCGCGCTGGGACGTCTCCGACAACTATCCCGGCATCGTCTTCACCCATCCGGACAACGTCCACAATTCGATCGCTTGGGAAGCCGATAAGTACATCAAAGAGGTCAAGGCAAAGGGCGCAGACGCGATCATCATCGCCTACCACTCCGGTCTGGGCGCTGCCGTCGCGCCGGACGACATCGTCTTCGGCTCGAACTCCGAAAACCAGGTGCTGTCCATGATCGCCAACAACACGGACATCGACCTCGTGATCGCGGGTCACGACCACTCCTCGAGCTACTCCGGCAACACCTACAAGGACAAGAACGGCAACGACGTCCTTGTGGTCAACGGCGGCGGCAGCAATCTGACCTGTACCACCTTCGGCATCAACGAAAACGGCATCTATGTCAAAGAAAACCGGGATATCGCCCTGAGCAGCTATTCCCCCGACGCCGCGCTGAAGGAAAAGATCCGTCCCTACGCGGAGGCGGCGGAGGTCAACGTCAACCGCAGCGTCGGCAAGCTCGTCGGCACGTGGAATACGGTTTCCAACTATTACCTCGCGCAGAGCGACGCGATGGATCTGATCAACCGCGCGCAGATCGACCGCGGCAACTACTACCTCACGCAGAAATACCGCACGGCGGACGAGGTCAACACGCTGCTGGCGAAGACCGGCCTGGATCATCTGACCGTCGACTTCTCCGCGACCTCCATGGTCGTCAGCGGCAACTACAAGGTCTCCGCCGGCGAGATGTCCATGAAGGATATCTACAAGCTCTATAAATACGATAACACCCTCTATCTGGTCCCGCTGACGGGTCAGCAGATCAAAGACATCATGGAGTTCGTCGCCTCCGAGCGTCTGTCCGTCAACACCATGAGCGGCTCGCCCGTCTACGGCACGAAGGGCGACGACTTTACGAATCCGATCTTCTACGGTCTGGACTTCGTCTACGATATGTCCCAGCCGGCCGGCAACCGCGTCGTCATCAGCAAGTTCGCCGACGGCAGAGCCTTTGAACTGACCAAAACCTACATCATGGCGATCAACAACTACCACCTCGGCAACGGCCCGTTCGCGGCGCTTTCCACGGCGGACGCGATCTGGTCGCAGGTAGATGACAGCGTCGGCTCCGTGCCCGATCTGATCGGCGAATTCATCACCGCGGAAACCGCGGCAAAGGGCGGCGTCAGCCCCGCGCCGTCGAGCTGGTCGCTCGTCTACACCGGCGAGATCGGCGGCGGCGGTACCGCGACGGGCGCCTATATCGGCACGCTGGTCGACGATCCTTCTACCCTCTCCGACGGCGACCAGATCATGATCTTCCACGTCGCGGGCGGTCAGCTCGTCAGCTCCGTCGCCTCGGGCAGCAAGCTGGCGCCCTCCGGCGACGTCAACAGCGGCGACAAGCAGATCGGCACGAACGACGCGACGGCGATCTTCCGCGTCAAGAAAGGCAGCGACGGCAAGTTCCGCTTCCTCGACGCGGACGGCAAGTTCATGACCTACGGGCAGACCGGCAACAGTCTTGCCATGAGCGGAACGGAGACCGATTACGCCCAATGGGAATTCGAGGCAGTCAGCGGCGGCATCGTCCACCTCCATTGCGTCAACGCCGCCTACAACGGCAACTATAATCAGTATCTTGAATTCTACGGCGGCGCCTTCACCACCTACGGCATCGGCGGGGGCGGCGGCGCGTATGAATACATGATTTTCCGTTTGAACGGCTCCACTCCGCAGCCGACCGAACCGACGACGGCTCCGACGGAGCCGACGACGGCGCCCACCACCCCGACCGAGCCGGTCGGCGACGGCAGCTTTGTCCTGTCCTCCGCGATCAAGGGCGGCGATCAGGTCGTCATCTACAACCCGGGCCACGGCATGGCGATCAAGGACGAAACCGACAACAACTGGTATCTCGTTCCGCAGGCGATCACCCCGACCAACAACAAGATCTACGAT
>JAFROD010000028.1 GCA_017429835.1 Oscillospiraceae bacterium | reverse complement strand
CTGGCGGATATCGCGGCGTCTACGATGTCCAAGGCCGCCCCGGACGGGCTGTGTATCTCGGCCAACGCGGCGGGCATGGATGTGGACGAGGAGCTGATCGCGTCGGTCAAGGCCGCAAATCCCGAGGTCGTCGTCCTGTGCAACACCGGCTGCCGGCCGGACACCATCGTCCGTAAGCTGCAGGCAGGGGACGCGGCCGTCGTGGGGACCTACTTCAAGGAAAACGGTAAGCTGGAAAACAGCCGCCATGAAAATGTCCGTGTCGATCTTGAGCGCGTGCGGGAGTTCATGGCAGTGGTTTATCGTTTCCGTGAGACGCTGTGAGGGCGGCGCGATGGGAAAAGCGTATTTTGTCGGCATTGATACCGGCACCAATTCCAGCAAGGGCGCTCTCATCGACGAGCAGGGCGAGATTCTCGCCCTGCACAGCACGGAGCACAGCATGGAAAATCCCCAGCCCGGTTACTACGAGCATGACGCCGAGCGCGACTGGTGGGGTGATTTCTGTACGATCAGTCGGGAACTGCTGCGCAAGAGCGGCGTGGACGCGAAGGACGTCAAGGCCGTCGGGATCAGCGCGCTCGGCGCAGATTGCGTTCCGGTGGACGAACATTGCCGCCCGCTTCGCAAAGCGATCCTCTACGGCATCGACGCGCGGGCCACGGATGAGATGGCTGAACTGACCGCGCTCTACGGGGAGGAGCAGATCCTGAAATGGTACGGCCGTCCGCTCTGCTCCAGCGACGTGATGCCGAAGATCCTGTGGATCAAGCGCAGGGAGCCGGAGGTCTACGCCAGGACGCACAAGTTTCTCACGGGATCGAGCTACATTACCGCCAAGCTGACAGGCCGCTATGTCGTGGACCGTTTCCTCGGCCTGGCCAGCTTCAATCCGCTGTATGATCCGCAGACACGCAAGCCGGTTCCGGAGTACTGCGCGCCGGTCTGCCGACCGGACCAGCTTGCCGAAATCCTCGAGGCGGCGGAGGTCGCAGGCACCGTGACGGCCGAGGCCGCCGCCGAGACGGGGCTTGCCGAGGGGACGCCGGTCATCACCGGAACGGACGATTCGGGCGCCGAGGCGATCAGCTGCGGCGTCGTGGAGAGCGGGAAAATGATGCTGCAGCTGGGCTCGTCAGTCTACATGATCCTCGGCACAGACAGCCTGATCGACGACGAGCGGCTCTGGCGCGAGGAGTTCATCGTCCCCGGCTTATGCGATATCTCGGCCGGAACCAACACGGCGGGCAGCCTGACCAAATGGTTCCGCGACGAGCTGTTTCCGGACGCCCTTGCCGCCGAGCGCACGGGCGGAGAAAACGCCTATCAGCGCATGTTGGAGGGCGTTGCGGAGATCCCGCCCGGCAGCGAGGGGCTGATCACGCTGCCCTACTTTGCCGGGGAGCGGACGCCGATCAACGACCCCGACGCCCGCGGCATGCTCTTCGGCCTGACGCTGCAGCATACGCGTGCGCATCTCTACCGCAGCGCGCTGGAGGCGGTCGGCTATTCTGTCAATCAGCAGATCCGTATCATGGAATCCCATCCCGAGGCGCGTATCGACCGGATCATCGCCGTAGGCGGCGGCGCGCAGAATCCGCTGTGGATGCAGATCATCGCCGACATTCTCGGCAAGGAGATCTCAACGCCGCAGGTGACGGTCGGCGCCTGCTACGGCGATGCGCTGATGGCGGCGCTGGGCGTCTCTTTTCCGGGCTTTGAGAACTATGCCGCGCTGACGCGCTATGTCCGCGCCGGCAG
>JAFROD010000022.1 GCA_017429835.1 Oscillospiraceae bacterium | reverse complement strand
CGTGACGGCGGTCTTCGAGCGGGACGAGGAGCAGGTCGGCAACGAGCTGTCCTACACCGTCAACGCCTATATCCAGTCCAAGCAGGCGGACGGCACGGCGGCCCTCGCGGCGCTCGTGCAGGCGCTGTACAACTACGGCGCTTCCGCGGCGGCGTACGCTGCGGCGAGCGAGGCGTAATCCAAGCAAGAAGACCGGAAACGTGAGCTGCGGTTATTCCTTTGCACAATGCCGGTTCCGGCAAACGCGCTTCAGTGCAACGTCTCTCAAACCAGGTCGCAATATTTCACATTTTCCGGAATAAACAGCATGGCGTCCTCCGCCTTATCGGAAACGGAGGACGCCATGCTGTTTTGATGAAGCAGATTATTTGAAGTGAATGAAGGTAATGCTGTTGAACACGGAAACCAGCGTGTTGGCAACGGTGGACATGCTCTTGATGAAGATGTCGAGCGCAACGCCGACGACGTCCTTGCGGGTATCGCCGATGGTATCGCCGGTCACAGCCGCCTTATGCGCAGCGGAGCCCTTGCCGTGGCCCTTGATCGCGCCGGATTCGATGTATTTCTTTGCGTTGTCGAACGCGCCGCCGGAGTTGCCCATGAAGATGGCTCTGGGGATGGCAACGATCGTCGCGCCGATGAGCAGGCCGCCGACGAATTCGACGCCGAACAGCAGGCCGCCCGCGACCGGAATGAGCAGCGCCAGCACCGAGGGAAGCAGCATCTTTTTCAGCGCCTGCTTGGTAGCGGTCTGGATCATCCGGTTGTAATCCGGCTTGACCTTGCCTTCGAGCACGCCGGGTATCGACAGCAGCTTGTCGCCGTCGTCCGCCATGATCTTTGCGGATTCGATGGTGTTATCCGTGAGCAGTGCCGCGAAATACTCGATCAGCGCGCCGCCCAGAATGCCGCCGGCGATGACCCAGAAGCTGGCAAAGTTCAGATCCAGCTCGGCGGAATAGCTCGAAACGTAGGCGACGATCAGGGAGACCGTTGCAAAGGCTGCAGAACCGATGGCAAAGCCCTTGCCGATGGCGGCGGTGGTGTTGCCGACGGCGTCGAGCTTGTCGGTGATCACGCGCACGTCCGCGTCGAGGTGGCAGGATTCCGCCAGACCGCCCGCGTTGTCGGCGATCGGCCCGAAGGCGTCGATGGAAACCGTCGCGCCGACGAAAGCCAGCATGCCGAGAGAAGCCAGAGCGACGCCGTAGATACCGCACAGGAAGCCTGCGACGATCAGCGAGATCGCGATCAGCAGCACGGGCAGGAGGCACGAGCGCGAGCCGATGGCGTCGCCCTTCGTGACGACGAACGCCTCGCCCTCCTCGGCGATCTCCGCCAGCTTTCTGGTCGGCTTAAAGTCGGTGGAGGTGTAGTATTCGGTGATCACGCCGATCGCAACGCCGGAGAGGATACCGAGCACCGCGGCGACCCACGGGGAGAGCCAGCCGATACGGAACGCTTCGGGCAGGCTGGGATCGCCCTTTTTGAAAAAGAACCAGCTTGCTGCCAGACCGACGAGAAGCGTCGCGCCGGCGGAAACCCAGGTCGCAAGGTTGAGTTCTCTGGAGGGGTTGTCGCTCATTTTCTTGACCGCGGCAATCCCCAGACCGATCAGGCAGCTCAGCAGACCGCCGCCCGCCAGAACGATCGGGAACGCAGACGCGTTATAGAGCAGCGCGGCGTCGGACCGGAACAGCATGCCGGCGATCATCACTGCGGCAGCCATCGTTGCGACAAAGGACTCCAGCAGATCGGAGCAGTTGCCGGCGATGTCGTTGACGTTGTCGCCGATGAAGTCGGCAACGACGTTGGGAACGCGGGAGTCGTCCTCGGGCAGATCGTGACGGATCTTCGCAAGGATATCGGAAGAAATATCCGCAGCCTTGGTGTAGTTGCCGCCTGCCACGCGGTTGAACATCGCGACGACGGAACAGCCGAGCGAATAGGTGGTCACGCGGATCAGGCACGGGGTGATACCGGTAAGACCCACGTTGATGAGACCGTGTCCGGTCTCCTGCAGCGTTTCTCCGTTGACCGGAGCGATCATCAGGATCGAGACCAGACCCAGCATGCCGAAGGCCTGCACGGCAAGTCCGGAGATGGAGCCGCCGCAAAGCGCGACCTTGACCGCCTCGCCGATCGACTTGGTTTCGCGCGCCTTGTTTGCGGTGCGAACGTTTGCATAGGTCGCAGAGCGCATGCCAAGAACGCAGACGGCGCTGGACATCATTGCGCCGACCAGGAAGGTGATGCCGCTGGTTTTTTCGACGAAAAGACTGAATGCCAGAGCGATGACGGCGACCACGATCGCGATTGTTTTAAACTCGGTAATCATGAATGCGGACGCGCCGCTGCGGATGATGCCTGCCATTTCCGTCAGCTCCGCAGTACCTTCGCTCATGCGCTTGACGCGTATGAAATTGAAGGCAATGTAGCAGATGGCGAGAACAATGACAGCAAGTATAAGATAGATGAGTGACATTTGCTGTTTGCTCCTTTCGTTTCTTCGCGCGGGAGGAAAATCAAACGCTCTCACGCTGCACATATTATTTATATCGCAAAAAGAATCAAAAATCAATCGCAACTGTCCGTCGGACAGAAAAAAGGCGTCGAAAAACGCAGTAATAGTATCGTCTTTTTGCAAAAACGTAGAAAATTGATACGATAGCTCGGTCTTTTCCGCCATGCAGAGCAGCAGCGGTCGCGTATCTCTCGGTTCTTCGGAGTTCTCACCCGGTCTGAAAAGCAACCGAACGCACGAAAAAGCAGGTTCAGAAAAGACGATGGCTGACCGCCGCCGTAATGGATCGTTTCGTCAAAAAGCCATCCGTCGCTTGACGGGCGGGAGCAAACGCCGCTGTGTCCTCTTCCCTTTTCGAATCGGACTCGCTCGCAAGGCTCGGATTTGGTATACGATTTGATCGCCATGAAGTCGGTGCGTGAAAAACGAGGTCGCCCGTTCGGGCGGCCTCGTTTTATTAACGGAACCGTCTATCGGTATGACGCAAAGGAATGATCCCATCTCCGCGTCACACAGAATACAGCAATACTGTCTGGTGCACCAAAATGCGTTCAATGCGCGTTATCCGCATTACGGGCAAAGCTGGTCTGCAGTAAGCGTCTGCCCCGATACCGTGAGGCAGTATTCCGAATCATCGGGAACGCGGAAAAAGTGGCCATACCCCGTTTGCGGTTGATAATTCGCCTTCGCCGTATCTTTCGGCGTTTCTTCGATCAGTATTCTCCTCGAACAATTCCGCACTTCCACGAATGTGCCGATGTCCGTTTGATATGTGTAGATTGTCTCTCCGCTCTCCAGCTCTGTTGTTTTGCACGGCGCAGGCAGCCGTTTGACCTGCCAGCCGCCTGTTACATAACTTGCATAATACAGCGGCGTATCGGGAAGACTGCTGCTCATATAAACGACCGCAACACCGTCTTCGGAATAGTAGCAGATATAACCGAAAATGGGTGTCTCTTGCGCGTGCTCCACTTGCAGCACATACTCGCGCACCGCATATCCTGCACCCTTATCGGAGCGTTCCGCTTCAATAATAGGAGGAGTATTCGGCTTGAAAAACGTAATGGAGCAAATCGTGGCAACGGCCAGCAAGACCGCCGCGAGCGGCAGCGCAAACAGAAGATTTTTCCGTTTATATTGCCGCGTTCGCTCGGCTGTCAACTTCTCCAGAAACGCTCTGAGTTCGGGATATTTCCCGTCTTCTACGCCTTGCGCGGAAATCGCAATCAGGCTGTTATCGCAATACAAGAGTGCAGCTTCGTCCGAAAATGCCGCTGCAGTGATCTGATCATACGAATAGCGGTACTGTGCTCCGCTTTCCAAAACGGTATGTTCGATCCCGCTTTCCGAGAAAACGGTGTCGCGATTTCGCTCCTCGGCGTCGCTCCGATTCATTTTGATGATCTTTATGATATTCCAGCACGACGTCACGAACAGCAGCACGGCGAACGGCAGGGTCAGATAGAAGCGACCCAAAATACATAGGACGAGCAGATATAGCGAGAGCGGCAACGCCGCGCACCAAACGTACCGGATCGAGCGGTCGTTTTTCAGCCGCAGCTTGTGTATTGACTTGGCAAACGCCTTATCGCTTTTTGTGTGACATGTATACATGATCAGTCCCCCCTATGTTTCCCCGATTATATGAATGTGGGTTGATTCGTTTCGCAGTTACCGTTGTTGCTCTTCGGCAAGCATCTCTCCGATGGGATAAGCTTCATCGCCCAGATAGAGTACTGAATCCATTTGAATGCCATTCGGGCATTCCCGTAGTTTGATCTTATCAAACACCCCATCATTGCACTCCTGTATTGTCCACCACTGCTGTGGATACAACGCTTCCGTGCGGCATTCCAAATTCTCAGAACAACAGACTTCTATGAGGGTATATGTATCAATTTGTATCACGCGAACACGCGCGGCGTCCGTTTGGAATTCCAGTGAGATTTCCGAAGCGGAAAGCCCGCGAATCTGCCATTCCCTATCTGAGAAAGACATATAATACAGCTCTGTCGGGCAATCTGCATGAAGAAAATTGCCGACATACAGCAGCGCCTCTCTGCCATCTTTGCTTTCGTACTTTTGTGAGCTCCAGCAACCCTCTATGCCGATCGAATAGGTTTCCGTATAATGCTTAACAGCGGCAACGTCAGGAGGCGGGGCAGAGGCAAAACCGTCCGCAATCGGAAGCACGCAGAACATGCTGTACACAAGCACTGCAGCCGTTATAATCGCTGTAAGAATTGTGCAGATCAGATTTCTGCCGCGAACATTCTGCCACCTGATCTTCGGATTTGCCGCCTTAATCGCTGCGCAGGCTTCGTTCAGTGCCTCAGGCGTCAGTTCGTCCTTTTTCAAAATGGCAGCGTACTTTTTTGATGCAAGTTTGAGAAAGCTCTCGCTTTCCTGCACCACAGTCATCGTCAAGTACGGATAAACGGTTTTCTTCCCGTCTTGCATATAGCGAACGGCCTCTGTTTCGTTGAATGAATACCGAAATACGCTTTTTTTCATTCCAATTCTTGCAATTCGGATCAAGTCAACGATCGCAAAGATGCACGGTGCTAAAGAAGCAAGGCAGCAAACCAATGAAATGATCGGATGCTCCGCCACGTAAGCCATAAACAGTCCAAACACGCTGCTGCCCAGCGTTATAATATAGAAAAGCAGCGAGGTACAAATGTCGCGAAAGGCGCGGCGATGCTTTTTGTCTATTCTGAATTCCTGTTCAATCGGCATAGCGAATCCTCCGGTATTCTCAACCATATCAGGTAGCAGGGGCAATTATGCTGCCGCCGGCATGCGAAACCGTCCGTCTTGCGGCGATTCACTTCCCTTATCCCGGGAAGGGTTTGTACGCCTCGTAGAAGCGGTGGAGGATCGCGGCGATCTGGCAGCGGCTGGCGTTGTCCTGCGGATAGAGGAACTTGCCGTTCGCCTCGTCGACGCCGGTGATGATGCCCTTGGCGAACGCCCAGCTCAGCGGCGTTTGCGCCCAGTCGGAGATTTTGGCGTTATCCGTGAAGCCCGCAAGCATCACGCCCTCGGAAACGTCGCGGCCGAGGGAATCTGCAAAGCGGTAGAGGATCGCTGCGAGCTGCTCGCGGGTGACGGGCGTGTTCGGCTCGAAGGTCGTGGCAGTCATACCGTTGACGACCTTGACGTGGGCAGCCCACCTGACCGCCTGCGAGTACCACTCATCGTCCGGCACGTCCGTAAACGGGCAGGGTACGACGCCGCCCGGCTCGCCGAGCAGGCGGAACAGCACGGTCACGACCATGGCTCTGGTGCAGGTGCCGTTCGGGTCGAACAGGTCGTTTCCGACGCCGTTCATCATCTTGTTGTTATAGACGAACTCGACGTCCTTATAGAACCAGTCGGTGGTCTTGACATCTTTGAAGGGCAGCGGTGCGGACTTCGGCATGCCGAAGTCAAGATTGAGGTAGAGCGAGCCGTCCTCCCAGACGCAGAGGCCGGAGACAGAGCAGCCCTCAGGCACGGACATCGTCGGAAGGTTCTTTCCGTCAAAGATCTCATGCTCGTCGGTCGAATAGATCCACAGCTCGTAGCGGTAATACGTATTCGCCTCGAAGTACGGATGCTTTTCCAGATCGACCATCTGCCAGCCGTCGCCGGTATTAAAGCGGATATTCACGCTCTTGATCGTGCAGCTTGAGAGATGGTAGGTGCTGAGGCCGAGATCCTTGATCCGCTCGCCGACGGCGTATTTGCCGGAATAGAGCAGCATCACATCCGAGATGATGTCGACCGCGGAGGCGGTCATCGCGAAGAGAGAGCACAGGATGCAGATGCAGAGCAGAACGCTGACAAGTTTTTTCATGGTAATGTCTCCTTTTCCGAAAAGTGAGGTTTTCCCTACCGTCATTATAAATGATACGGTGCGGAATTGCAAGTGAAAAGCAGACCGTCAGGCGGTCTGCTTTTTCTTCAGAATATGTGCGCTCAGGAAGGCGACCAGCGGCACGGCGAGGATCATGCCGAGACTGCCCGCGATCGCGCGGATCAGCTCGATAGACAAAAATTCCGCGTTCATGAGCTGTTTGAACGACGCGTCGTAGGCATAGATCAGCAGCATGGTGTTCAGCCCCGTTCCGGCAACGGCAAGCACGAGCGTGTTCGCCATCGTGCCCATCGCGTCTCTGCCGATGTGCATGCCGGAGCGGAACAGCTCCTTCGCGGTAAGCTGCGGATTGACGGCATGCAGCTCGTCCACCGCAGACGCGACGCTCATGGAGATGTCCATGATCGCGCCCTCCGCCGCGATCAGAACGCCGCAGATCAGCAGTCCTTTGACCTTCAGTCCGCCGTCGGACGCGGTCAGGAGCAGGCTTTCCGCTTCGTCCATGTTCAGTCCCGAAATGTGCACGATCCGTCCGGCAATGAAGGCGAAGAGCCCTGCCAGCAGGACGCCGCCGAAGCTGCCCATCGCAGCGACCATGGATTTCGTGTGCAGGCCGCCGATAAAGACGTAGCTGACGAACATGGTCAGCGCCACGATCAGCAGCGTGGTCGGCACGGGCGGCCAGCCGCGCTGCACAAGAAGCGGCAGCAGGGCGAAGATCACGCCGCCCATCGTGAACAGCAGTCCGAAGACCGCGCTGATCCCCTGCCTGCCGCCGACGAGGATCAGCACGAGCAGGAAGATCGCAACGAAAATCAGCAGCCACGGCGTGCGCTCGAAGTTGTAGACGGAAACGTCATACTGATTGTCTCCCGTCGTGAGGATACGCACCGAGAGCGTCATTCCCTTCTCCGCATGAATGCTGAAATAGGGGCTGAGATAGTTGGTGACCTCCACCTGATCGGCGGTATAGCGACCGCTCGTGATCTCCAGAAACAGCTTCTGCGTGCCGACGAGCGTGTTCTCCGCATCCGGATTGGGCTGCGTATCGTCCTCGAGCACGTCGAGCACCAGCGCGGTTTCGTATTCGATGCCGCTCGTCCGTGTGATCTCGTAGACCGACCGCCCCCGCACGGCGTAGAGCCGCAAGCCGAGCAACAGCGCAAAGCCGAGCGCGCCGATCAGCACGCGCGTCAGCAATTCTTTTTTGTCAAATCTCTTTCGTTTCATAAGTCCTGCAGTTCCTGCCCGAAGCGCCGCTTCGGGCAGGACGGTTTCAGATTATTCCTTCGTCAGAAAACGGCTCAGCATGGTCGCACACTGCGCGCGGGTCGCGTTGCCGGTCGGGTCGAGGATAACGACGCCGTGCTCGAGGGTGCCGTTGATCACGCCCTCGTGAACCGCCCAGAGCATCGCGTCCACGGCGTAGCCGCTGACTTTATTCGCGTCCGGATACTTACTCAGGCTGCCGGTGACCGCTTCGCTGCCGGCGTAGCGGTAGAGGATCGCCGCGATCTGCTCGCGGGTGATGGCGGCCGTCGGCGCAAACGAGGTCGGGCTCATGCCCTTGACGATGCCGTTGTCCGCTGCCCAGATGACCGCGTCGGTGTACCACTGTCCCGCGGGAACGTCCTTAAACGGATTCGTCAGTCCCCTGACGGACGGGCTGCCCTCCCAACGGTAGAGGATCGTGACCAGCATCGCACGGTTCAGCGTGCCGTTCGGGTCGAAGATACGGTCGCCGACGCCGTTCATCAGACCGTTCGCGATGGCGAAATCCGTGCCTTCGTGATACCAGAGGGTCGGGTCGAGATCCTTGAACTGCCTGGACGGACACGGCACGGTCTCCGTCTTCGTTTCACCGCAGCGCAGGCAGGTGAAGGTGTAGACGGGATCGTTCGCCTTCGTCGCGGGCGTCGTGACCTTGCCCTCGTCCCATTCGTGACCGAGCGCGGCGATCGCCGCGTAGGTCGTGTAATCGCAGCGGCTGCAGGTCTGATAGGCGTTCCAGCCGGACGCCAGGCAGGTCGGCGCCTTTGCCGCGTGATCGACAAGATCGTGACCGAGCGCGGGCAGGATCGTTTCGGAAAGCACCTCGCCGCAGTCGTCGCAGATCATGCGCTCATAGCCCGCGTCAAGGCAGGTCGGCTCTTTGCGTTCCGGACGGGCGTGCTCGTGCGCGCAGGGCAGCTCGCCCGTTGCGGGAATGGTCTCCGTTCTCGTCGCGCCGCAGCGCGTGCAGGTAAAGGTCTTCACGCCGTCGGTCGTCGCCGTGGCGGGCGTCGTGACCTTGCCCTCGTCCCAACTGTGACCGAGCGCGGGCATCTCCGCGTAGGTGCTGTAATCGCAGCGGCGGCATTCCTGCCAGGCGTTCCAGCCGACCTCGGTGCAGGTCGGCGCCTTTGCCGCGTGATCGACAAGATCGTGACCGAACGCGGGAACCTCCGTATGCGCTCTGGACAGCTCCTCTCCGCATACCGTGCAGCGAGTGACCAAATCGTAGCCGCCGGCTGCCGTGCAGGTCGGATAGACCTCGTTCTCTTTGGCAGGCGTGCCGGGTACGTGACCGAGCGGGTCGATCGCAACGGTTCTCGTCTGCGTCGCAAAGGCAGGATTGTTGAAGGTCGCGGTGTAGGTCGTTTCGCCGGCAGCGGTGCAGCCTGCCTCGACGGTACGGACGACCGTAGTAACGGTTTCCGTCTCAACGTGGCTCGCGTCGTTCCTGCAGTCGCGGCTCGCGGTGACGCTGCTGTTGTCCGCCGCCCAAACGTAGGTCGGCGCGTTCCAGTCGTGACCGCTCAAGACGGCGGAGCCGCGCAGGGAGGCGGTCGCGGTGGTATAGCCGAAGCAGAGCGTCACGGTCGCGGTGTACGCGCCGTCTTCGCCTACGCTGACGCCGTTCACTTCCGCAGAGAGCTCCGGCCAGGTCTTACGCAGGCCCGCAAGCTGTTCGTTTATCTTCCCGTTCAGCGCGGGCGCAGCGTCATCCGCCGCACAAACCGTCAGATTCTCTGCCGACCGTTCCAGAAGATCCCGCGCTCGAATTGCGGGATCAATATCGTCGTCCAGCGAAGCGTCCGTGATCACCGTCGGATGCGCGACGGCATTGATTGCAGAAGCTTTGACGATTCTCAGATAATCCGCCGGAAGCGTACCGACGGGCGTACCCGGATAGGCAAGCGGAACACCGGCGCAGAGCGTATCCGCGTCACGGTTTGTCATGGAAAGCGCAAAGGTCAGCGCCAGCAGATAGCGTCCCTGATTCATGGCGACGTGACCGTTGTCCCGCAGCAAACCGTTGACCGGGTCGGTCGAGGTGTTGATCGGCGTGACGCCGACGTGATACTGAATACAGCCCAGATAGGTGTTGCGCGCGTTTTGGATGGCAGTTCCTCCGGGGATCACGCCCGCGAATCGCTCCCCTGTTTCCGTATAGGCGCCCTGTCCCGGCGTCTCGCGCAGCTTACCGGTATAGGTCGTTTCCATCAGCGTGGGAATCGTCTTCAGGAACGCCTCGGCACTGACGTTCAGCGCGGCAGAGGTCGCAGAAGACCAATGCGCATACAGGTAGACTTGCGCAGAGGGAGCGGTTTGACCGATCAAATGGAGGAAGTAGCCGAACGATTCCTCCAAAGAATAGCTGTAGCTCGTTTCGTCCGTGGCGTGCGATCCGCCGACGCCGGTGATGATCTCATTGCCGTAGGGCTGCAGAGTAACGACGTCCCAATCCGTCCACTCCAGCGCGTCTGCCGCGGTGATGGTTTCGGCGACCGTGTACCATTCGGTATGATCGTCGTCGACGACGCGCAGGGATTCCGCCGCCACGCCGCGCAGCGCCTTGTCATAGTGCCACGCCATCGTCTTTCCGCCGCTGTACAGGAGGCCGACTACGATCTCCTTGTCCGGCCAGGCGTTTTTCAGCATGGAATAGAGGCGGCTCGTCGTCATGCCCTGTCCGCAGTTTGCGGCGTCCTCTGAATAGCTGTTGCCGATCAACAGCACCTTGAACGCGCCGTCCTTCACCATCCAGTCATAACCGAGCGCGTCGGTGTAGCTGTCGACGTACGACGCGCCGCAGCGGGAACAGATATGCGTGGTATAGCCTTGCTCCGTACAGGTCGGCGGCGTCACGATCGTGCGCCAGTCGTGACCGAGGGCAGGCAGGATCGTTTCGGAAAGCAGCTCGCCGCACAGATCGCAGATCAGCCTGTCATAGCCCGCTTCCGTGCAGGTCGGCTCCTTGTGCTCGGGATAGGTGTCCTCATGCGTGCAGGGCTGCTCCCCTGTCGGCGGGATTTCCTCCGTCTTCGTCGCGCCGCAGCGCGTGCAGGTAAAGGTCTTCACGCCCGGCTCCGTCGCCGTCGGCCCGACCGTCACGACGCCTGCGTTCCACGCATGTCCGAGGGCGGGCAGAACGGTCTCGGAAAGCAGCTCGCCGCAGTCGTCGCATATCACCCGATCGTAGCCCGCGTCAAGGCAGGTCGGTTCCTTATGCTCTGTATAGGGGTTGTCGTGCGCGCATGGCGGCTCCTCGATCGGCGGGATCGGTTCCGTCTTCGTCGCGCCGCAGCGCGTGCAGGTAAACGTCCTCACGCCCGACGTGCTTGTCGTCGGCTCGACCGTCACGACGCCGTCGTCCCACAAATGTCCGAGCGGGTCGATCTCGCTGCCGACGTAGGAATAACCGCAGATCGCACAGGTATAGGTAGTATAGCCGCCCGCTGTGCAGGTCGGCGCGGTGACGGTCTCTGTGAAGTCGTGTTCGCACTCCTCGGCGATCAGCACGACCTCGTCGCAGTCGCGCACGCGCAGGCAGCAGGTCGAAACGTCGCTGCCCGCTTCGGGGTGCATGAAGCACAGACCGACTGCGCTGACGACCGCGCCCTCGGTGCAGAAGTCGGCAAGGTCGTTGCGGCCCGTCGTGCCGGAGTAGATATAGCCGTCGATGAAGACCATGGCGACGCCGGTTTCGTCCTTCAGACGGAGCTGCGTGACCGCGTCGCCCAGATAGAGCGCCTCGATGATCACGCCCTGCGTCTTGAGGAGCTGACCGCCGTTCTTATGATAGTTCATCGCGTCTTCGCACTTGACGCTCTTCGGCTCGATCACGTTCAGGTTTTCGCCGTCAAGGATCGTGCAGCGCAGTACCTGGATCTCAATATCGTCCTGATAGGCGTCCTTATAGCCGACGATCCGCACCTTCGTGCCGATCTGCAGTCCTTCAACGGAGTACGGGTAGACCGTAACGCCGCCGGTTTCGTCCTGCACGTAGATCGTATCAAAGAATTTGGTCTTATCGTTGGCGGTGCCGTTGGTGACCCAGCCCTCGATGCAGAAGACCTCGCCCATACTTCCCTGCCGCATGTCCGCGATCGGGGTCACGGGCAGCGGCGCGCCGGTGCCGGCAAGGATATTCTGCATCAGAACGCCGTTGAGCTTCAGCTCGTTTTCATCGGTCTCCATGTTGAAGTCGGACAGGAAAACGCCGCCGGAGACGAAGATATGGCCGCCCGCCTTGGTATCCTGCACGACGGTCTCGATCACGTCGCCGGGCTGCTGGACGTAGAGCAGTTCTTCGGAGTTGACGGAAACACCGGCGTCGGTCTTGGTGTCCAGCGAGAAGGTTTCCGCGTTGCCCCAGACGAGCTTCTGCGCGGGATAGACCGCGGTCGTCTCCGCGTTATTGCCGATGTTGACGGAGCAGGCGGAATAGACCTCGAAGCCCATATCCGCTCTCGCGCCTGCCATCCATTTCGAGGTGATGTCAAAGTTTTTCAGCTCTGGCGCGTAGTTGACCGTGCCGTTGTCGCGCAGCTCGCCGACCTCATCCGAGCGGAGCCGGACGGTCGAGCCGATCGCGGCAAGGAGCTTGTTCATCTCCGTATGCGTCTGGCAGGCGGTGGAATCGTTGAAGTCCGCGCTGCCGCACAGGACGACGGAGCCGCCGCCCGCGACGAAGTCCGCGACCATGGAAACGAAGGAATCCTCAAAGTGGCTCGTATAGTAGCCGGACATCGAGCGTTTCGCCGGAGAGGTGATGATCAGCAGCCGGCAGTCGTCCAGCATATCCTTTGTGATCCTGCCGGTCTCCACGCGGACGCGGGCGAAGTTGTCCGCGCCGAGCTGTACGACCTTCGTCACGTTGCCGGAATAGTTGCCCGTTACGTAGTCGTTATAATGCGTGCCGTCGATGATGACGTTGGAGATCATGGCGTCAGGCAGGAATTCCATCTGCAGAACGCCGTTGTACTGCTTGTCCACACCGTTGTAAACGCCGTTGACCGTC
Organism: Oscillospiraceae bacterium; assembly: GCA_017429835.1. Taxonomy (GTDB): domain Bacteria; phylum Bacillota; class Clostridia; order Oscillospirales; family Oscillospiraceae; genus JAZOXB01. Next base: position 19,187 of record JAFROD010000022.1, on the reverse strand, counting down.
GCGTTCAGGATCATCGTGCCGATGCCGCCGTAGGTGAACGGGAAGGTGTAGGACGCAGTGCTGTGCGCCGCCAGCGCGGTCAGACCGTTCGCCGCCAGATCGACCGTATGGACGGTCTGACCGCCCACGGTAAAGACGATGGAGTCGATCGTCAGATCGAGGTCTTCGTCGTTGTAGAGGTTCAGCGTGATCTGCATTTGTTCGTTCTGGATCGGGATATCGGCGTCGGTCGTGACGTCCTTGATGCCGATGGCTTCCACCTCGCCGATCCAGACCGGCGCGGTCACGGCGATGTTGCCGTCCGCCTGCGTCAGGCGCAGATAGTAGTAGGAATAGCTCGCGCTGAGGTCGAATTCCACGGTGGATTCCCGAACCGGAACGGACTTGGTCGCCGCGACGATGCCGCCGTTGACCATGACGTCCACCTTGACGGAGCCGGTGTCGGTCGGGTCGGAGATGACCGCCTTGAGGCGGACGGTGTCCTCCACGTCCTCGCTCGAGAGGATCGTGCCCATTTCGTAGTTGTCCAGCGTGTAGTAAATGCTGAAATCGTAGTCTTCCGTCGCGTAGACGCGGCGGTTGCGGATCGCGTCGTAGATGTTGTTCCTCGTCAGGCTGTCCGCCATGACGACGGTGCGCGCCGTATTGGAGTCGCCCCAGTGACCCTTGTGGTTGTCCTGGTTGTTGGTCGGCGCGACGTGCCAGCCGAGGTCGAGCGCGCGGGTATATTCCTGATAGGACGGGAAATAGCCGGAGGAGCCGATCGTGCCCTCGCCGTTGCCGACCTCGATGATGGTGATGAGTTCGTCGATGACCTCGTCGTAATAGGCGTAGTCCTCGAAGGTGCCGAAGGTCGTGCCGGGATGGTTGAACTGACTCAGGGAGTTTGCGTCGCTCTTGAGCGCGGCATAGTAGTTGCTCAGCGCAGTCGCGTAGGAGGCGAACTCCGTCTGCGTCCGGCTTTGGAAGCCTGCAGTGTTGTAGGTGTTGATATGTCCGAGTCCGTTCGACCAGGTCATTTCATAGCCGTACAGCCCCACGAAGTCCTCCCGCGTATATTTGTCCGCCAGCTCGTGGCCGTAGACCCACTTGGAGGACATCGAGCCGTCGTGCACGGAAGCGGCAAGATCGTTGTCGAAGGCGTTGGAGTGGTCGGTGACGGCGAGGAAATCCAGATGATCCACCTCGTTTGCGGCATGGTAGAAGGCTTCCTCGCAGGAGCCCGCGCCGTCGGAGAGGTTAGTGTGGCTGTGGAGCTGACCGAAGTAGAGATTATAGTATTCGTTCAGCCGCCGCGTGAACGTCAGAACGGAGATTGGGCTGTTGACGTAGCCCTCCTTCGTGCCCATGACCATCACGGTGCAGTCGTTCTCCAGCAGCGCTTCGGTCAGCACCGGCTTATGCGCCGGATCGTAGACGTCCCAGTTCTCGCCGCCGTCGAAGGAATACCGAATGACCGCGCCCTCCGTCGCGCAGGTGAATTTGATCTCCGTGCCGACCGGCACTGCGCCGCCGTTCGGCTTCGCCTTGACGGGCGTGACCTGCGCCTGCGCGAAGTAATAATAGGTCTTGACGGAGTCGTATTCGGTGTGCGGGCTGTCCGACCACACCTTGACCAGCGCGGGGAAGGTATCCAGCACCGGCGGGTCGTTCGGGTCATAGGTCAGAACCGTTCTGCCGCAGTCGAGAGAATAGTAGATCGTCGCGTCGTCCGTACCGCAGTGAAGAACGAGCTGCTGTCCGGCAGGAACGCTGCTCGGCAGATCGCTGCGCACCCAGTCGGAGATCTGCGGATGGATCATCGGGCAGCCGGTCAGCTCTACCGTGTCGATACGGACGGAGGAGATCTTGCTGACCGCAGTCACGGTCTCGCCCGCCGCGTTGACCGTCGGGGTCTGGCGGATGCGGGAGGCGTAGAGCCGGATATAGAGGGTCTCGGCGTTTTCGCAGCCCTTCGGGACGTTCAGCTCGACAGACACGTAGCTGCCGCCGACGTCCATCGGAATAAAGCCGCCGACGATATCGCCCTCGCCGGAAACGTCGTAAGTCGCGCCGCCGTAGCCGTAGCCCGTGTAGGCGTAGCTGTAGTGCCCGCTGCCGAAGTTGATCCAGTCCTCGCCGTCCGTGGAGTAGCGGGCGGTGAAACCGCTCGGGCCCGCGTTGGAAACGCGCAGACGGAAGGACAGACCGAGCTTGGTATATTTCGCCGTGGAGACCTTCATCTGCAGGTAGTCTTCGGTCGGGATCAGGATCTCGACGGTGTTGCCGTCCTCGTCCACCTCGGTATCCGGCACGCCGTCGCCGTTCTCGTCCACCGTCGTCATGCCGGAGCCCATGCAGGGGCTCTTGCTGCCGAGATAGTAGTTCGTGGAGTTCGTTGAGGAGGTGGAGAAGCCCGGCGTGATGTCCGTGCCGCCGACGTTGACGGTCATCACCGCCTGCCCGTCCATGCGGTCGTTCGCAGTGATCAGGTCACCGTAGACCTTGAGGTCGCCGGCATAGTTTGCGTTGCCGCCCCAGGAGGCGATGACGCGGCGGTCGTCTTCGTTGTAAGTAAAATCGGTCACGCCTGCGGAGGCGTCATTGTTCGGCACGAACACGTCGTCGGCGTTGTAGGTCTGCGGCCAGCTCCAATCGGCGGGGTACTGCGCCTCGGCAGGATCGCTCTGATGTCCCGCGCCGGTCAGGCCGAAGATGGCGACGTTGTTGATCTTGTTGCTGCCGCCGTTCTTGATCACGTCTCCCTTGATGGATTCATCGTCGGCAACGACGACGCGGATCACGAGATTCGTGCTCTCCGCGGCGTCGGGCAGATCGACGATGTAGTTTTTCAGCGAGCCGGTGATCGTGAGCTGCGCGAATTCCACCCAGGTCTCGCCGAGGTCGGTCGAGTAGCGCAGAGACAGATTCTTCGGGCCGGTCGAGGACGAGCCCGTTCGGAGCTGGAAGGTCATCGACGTGCAGCCGGAGGTATTGGCGACCACCTGCCAGTAGGAACCGGTCGTCCAGCCGGTCTGACTGAGCGCCTTGGAAACGTAGGAGCAATAGGCGCTCGTGATATGCGACAAGGTGCCCCAGCCGGTCGTCGCGTTCGCAGGCAGGATCGATGCGTCCTCGAATTTCCACGCCGCGATCGGGTCGCCGACCACGTCGGCGTTGATGAAGCCCTCGTCGATGTCCTCCTGCGCGGGCTTGAAGTCTGCAGGATAGGTCGGAACTGCGGGGTCAGCCGTATGCGTTCCCGACATTGAGCCGGTCATATAGACCATGTTGATCTTGCTGTTGCCGCCGGAAGCGATCGTCGCAGGCGTCGCGTCGGTCGCCTTGACGCTCTGGTTGCTCGTCACGATCAGGCGGAACATGCAGTTCGCCGCCTGCGCGTCGTCAGGCACGGTAAAGGTGTAGTTTTCGAGCGCGGAGGTCAGGCGGATCTCCCCGCCCGCCCGCGTCCAGGTCGCGCCGTTATTGGTCGAATACTCGAGGGCGAAATCTCTCGGGCCGGTCGAGGAGGAGCCGAGCTTCGCCGTCAGCTTCATGCCGGAATAGCCCGTGGTGTTGGCGATCAGCAGCCAGCAGGCGCCGACCTCCCAGCCCTTGATCGCCAGGCCGCCGCCGGTGTAGGCAGGGCCGGTCGTGATGGAGTTTGCAAGCCAGCCCCAGCCCTTGACCGCGCCGGCGGGCAGGGATTTCGCCTCCTCGAAGTTCCAGCCGACGAAGGCGTCCGACGGGATCGCGTCCGAGGCGGTGTCTCCGTAGCCGTCCGGCCAGGTGGGGGCGGCTGGATTGGCGGTATGGTTTTCGCCGGGAAGTCCGGTCAGCGTCACGTGGTTGATCCGGCTGGTGCACTGGGTCTTGTTGATACTGCCGCCGTTCAGGGCGGTATCGCTGTCCACGCGGAAGCGGACGAGCAGATTCGCGCTCTGCGCTTCGGCGGGCAGGTGGATCGTCTGGTGCTGCAGCTTCGTGGTGCTGTTCGCCAGATGGTAGCTCTGCACCCAAGTCCAGTTTTCGCCGAGGTCTGCGGAGTATTCCACCGCCCAGTCCGCAGGGCCGGTGCCGGAGGACAGGACGTCCGCCTCCAGAACGAGGTCGGTGCAGTCGGTGGTGTTGAAGACCATGCACCAGTTGTGACCGACGCCCCACTTTTTTACGCTCATTGCCATGAGCTTCTCGTCTTTTTCGCTGACGAGCTTGACTTCACCGGAGGCAGTGGTATTCAGATAGCCCCAGCCCTCCGTTGCGGGCGTGGGGAAGGTGTCGGGATGATCGTCTACGGTAAAATGGAAGGCGGCGAGCGTCTGATAGCCGGACTCCATGACGTAGAGGCGGATAAAGGAGATCTTATTCGTGCCGTTGCCGCCCACCGTCGTATAGGCGCTGCTGATCGGCACGCTGTCCGCAGGCGTCAGACGAATGATCAGGTTCTCACTGATCGCGTCCTCCGGGAATTCAATGGAGGGCTTTTCCGTCGTGCTCGCATTCGCAATGGAGTAGGAGCCTGCCGTCTGCCAGTTGTCGCCCGCGTCGGTGGAATAGATCACGTTCCAGTTCTTCGGGCCGGTCGCGGAGCCCTGCACGCGCAGCTCGAGCACCAGATGACTCTTGCCGCTCGTGTCAATGCCGGAAAGCTGCCAGTAGGAATTGGGGGTATTCCACTTGTTGTGGGAAAAATAGCCCGTGGAGTTGGCGGCAAGGGCGTCGCCGGAGGAATGGGACAGGTAACCCGTACCCGTCGTCGCCGGAACGTCAACCTTTTCCGCCGTCTTGTCGTTGTACTCCCATGCAACGACGACCGTCGAAGCCTCCAATGCGATCGCCGAAACCGGCAGCATCGCAAAAACGATCGCCAACAGCAGCACAACCGCAAGCACCCTTCTGTGCAAACTGCGTTTCATAACCTTGCCTCCGTTTATACTTATTCAATTTATTTTATCATAGATCCGGTGGAAATGGCAAATTATGTATGGTCGGATTCGTAGATTTTTCGTGCGGTTTCTTATGCAATAATAACAAAACGGCCGCCATTAACGGCAGCCGTTTTGCAAGTATTCTCAGTCGAAGGTGTCTTCCGGCAGGACAATGCCGCCGCCGGAGGAGGTCGCTTTCGTCGGCTCGGTCGGGTCGGTTGCTCTCGTCGGGTCGGTCGCTCTCGTCGGATCGTGCGCCGTGGTAGGGCCGCCGCTGGTCGAAAGAACGTCTCTGACGTGAAGCGCCTCAAATAAGAGTTCAGGCGCGTGATAGTGTTTCATCTCGTTTGCTCCTTTCCGCAAATCAGGCAAGCTTTTTCAGCAGTTCTTTCTTTTCATTCTCCGGAATGAACGCTCCGTTGATCGCGTTTTTGTCCATCTGCAGGAATTCCGCGTCCGTGAAGTGCATTGCCCCGGCAATGACCTCGTGCTCCCGCTGCAGGGTCGTATTGGAGCAGGACATGTTGTCGGTGTTGACCGTCACCGCGATGCCGCGGTCGAAGAACGGGCGGATCGGGTGATCTTTCGCGTCCAGCACCGCCTTGGTCTGCAGGTTGCTGACAACGCACGCCTCCACGACGGTCTGCGTCCGGACGAGCAGATCCATGACCGCTTCGCTCTTGATCGCGCCGCAGCCGTGGCCGACGCGCCTTGCGCCGAGCTCGATCGCCTTGCGGACGTTCTCCGGGTCGCCGCACTCGCCGGCGTGAATGGTAAACGGTACGTTTTCGCGCTGCAGCTCATGGAACAGATCGTAGTATTCCTCGATCGGCACCATGCCCTCCGCGCCGGCAAGATCGGCGCCTGCAACGCCGTTTCCGACGTACTGCATGGCAAGACGCGCGGTCTCATCATTCCCCTTGCCGCCGATCATGGAGCAAAGCACCAGCCCGGCACGGATGGTCGGGAAGTCCTCCTGCGCCTGCCGGACACCGCGGATCGTGCTTTTCAGCACCGCCTCCTGCGTCAGACCGCGGCGCGTATGAAGCTGCGGGGCAAAGCGGATCTCCGCATAGATCAAGCCCAACTCCGCAAGACGCGACACCAGATCATACGCGGCAAGCTCCATCGCGTATTCCGTCTGCAAGACCTGCGTCGGCAGCTCGAAGCGTTTTAAGTACTCCACCAGACTGGCACAGTGATCCGGCACGCGGATCGCGTCGTGGATCTCCTTGAGCGGCATCGTCCGCCCGTCGCGCGCCAGCAGCTCCGTGATCACGGATTCCGACAGCGAGCCGTCCAGATGCAGATGCAGATCGACCTTGCCCTGATACATCATGATTCCTCCCGTGCCGATTTCGGCAGTTTTTGTCATTATATCACAATCGGCGCGGTTTTCATAGCCCGAATTTTGCGGAATTGTCAAATATTCGCTTATTTCAGGAAGATATATTTCCCGCCGCGGTAGGGACGCACCGTTCCGATCCGCTGTGCGGACGGCGCCGCCGTTTTGAGTTCCTCAAACATCGCGTCCGCGTCGTCGGGGTGCGCAGCGATCAGCAGGCCGCCGGAGGTCTGCGGGTCGTAGAGCATATCCTGAATATAGAGCGGCACGTCGCCTGCGTCAACGTGGCTTTCCGCGAAGGCGCGGTTGCGGTACATGCCCGCAGGCAAAATGCCCATTTTCGCAAATTCCTTCGAATCCTCGATCAGGTCGATCGCCGCCGTGTCGATCTCCAGCTCCATATTGCTGCCCTGCGCCATCTCCAGACCGTGCCCGAGCAGGCTGAAGCCGGTCACGTCGGTGCAGGCATGGACGCGGTACTTCACCATTACGTCGCGCGCGCCCTTGTTCAGCGTCGTCATCAGCTTTTTGGCAAACGCCAGCGTTTCAGCGGAGACGAGATCGACCTTTGCCGCCGAGGTCAGAATGCCGATGCCGAGCGGCTTGGTCAGAAAGAGCACGTCGCCCGCCTGCGCGCCGCAGTTCTTGAGCATCTTGTCCGGATGGACGAAGCCCGTGACGGCAAGGCCGTACTTCGGCTCGTCGTCCAGAATGCTGTGGCCGCCCGTGATGATCGCGCCCGCCTCATAGACCTTGTCGTAGCCGCCGCGCAGCAGCGCGTGGACGGCCTCCTTCGGCAGGCTGTCCGGAATCGCCATGATGTTCAGCGCGAGCTTCGGCTCGCCGCCCATCGCGTAGACGTCCGAGAGGGCGTTGGTCGCCGCGATCTGTCCGAAGGTGTAGGGATCGTCGTCGATCGGCGGGAAAAAGTCCACCGTCTGCACCAGCGCAAGGTCGTCCGAGATCTTATAGACCGAGGCGTCGTCGGATTTGTCGAAGCCGACGAGCAGATTCGGGTCGTGATGTACCTTGATACCGTCGAGCAGCTTCGCCAGCACGCCCGCGCCGACCTTCGCGCCGCAGCCGGCGCACTTTGCAAGCTTTGTCAGTTTGATGTCTTCCATGTCAATACCTCCGAGAATCTTAGGATTGCTTCCAATACGCCGCCGCCGATCGCGAGCGCCTTATCGGAAACCTGATAGCAGTAGGATACCTCGCCGCGCGGATCGACGTCGCCCGCCTTCATGCCCTTGTGCACCGGCGTGCCGTCGGCAAGCAGACCGCGCAGGACGCCCGAGATTTGGCAGAGCATCGGCTCGTCGCCGACAAAGCCCGCCGCGTCCCCCTGTTGGACGAGATCGCCGATCTGACGGGTCGCGCGGAATACGCCGTCCGCCGGCGCGCGCAGCACGCGCTCTCCGGCAAAGCCGCCGATCAGTCCCGGAACGGCAGTGTTCGGAATGGGCGAGCCTTCCGTGATGACCCTGCCGAGGGTGTGTCCGCGCATCGTCTCCACGCAGGCGTGGCAGTCCACGCCCGCCGTGAAGCCCGGCCCGACGCCGATCACGCACGGCGCGTCCGTGATGCGCGTGCCGAGGTTGCGCTTTGCGAGGATCGCGTCGACCACGGCGTCCGGCTTCAATTCCGCAATGCAAGCCGCCTCGGGGTCGGCGAGGACGGGGATACTCCCCTTTTTCAGGATCTCAAGCGCCGCCTGCGGCGTATCGGCACGCTCCGCTGTCACGTCTTCGACGGTCGCCGTGCCGAACAGGATCGCCTGCGAAAAGCAGACCGTCCGGCGGATCGCCGTCGGCTTGGGCAGGTCGGTCATCACGACCCGCATTTTGGCGTGGTGCAGGCGCATAGCGATGCCGGACGCCAGATCGCCGGCGCCGCGAATCAATACGAGCATAATATCTCTCCTTTTTGCAGCGACGCGATCGTGACCGGACAGGTCATCAGCGCCGCCAGCTCCTTTGCCGCTGCGACCCGCTGCGGCGTATCGGCCTGATTGATGAGCACGCGGTCGTGCAGGGCTTCCTTCGTCAAAACTGCCGCGACCGCTTCGGGCGTCGCAAGAGACTGCCCGGAAAGGGCGGTAAACAGCGCGGGTCGGTGGACGACCTCTTCGACCGGCTTCCCGATGCCGGACGCGCCGACCACGCAGATCACCTGATTCGCGTTTTTCGGAATGACCGGTTCGTGCATGTCGTGCGCCTTCAGGGGGCGGCGCGCCGCGCCGTCCGCTTCGACCAGCACGTAGTCCGCAAGCTGCGCAAGCTCCTCGAACGGCTGCTCCGGCGCGGTCAGCTTGCCGTTCTCACACGGCGTTCCGACGCAGAGCACGCCGTTCACCCGTCCCGTGCGCAAAACGCATGGGATATCCTCCGGCGGAAAAACGTGCGTCGAGGTCGCGACGATCACGGAATGCCCGTTCGACAGCTCCCACGCCAGACGGTACAGCAGGGTCGTCTTGCCGCCGCCGCCGATGATCGCCGTCACGCCCGGACGGATATTCAGTTCTTTCGCAAACTCCGCCATCGGACGCGTCCCTCCTGTTTTCGTTATTCTACGAATAGAATAGCACACCGGCTGCGCATCGTCAACCACGATTATTGACGAAGGCGGCGTCGGGTGCTATAATTACAGTATGGACAAGATATTCAGACCGGTGCTTTCCATCCGTATCTTCGGAACGGACAAATGTTTCGGGCCGGGCGTGGCGGAGCTGCTGCGCCGCGTGCAGCAGGAAAAGTCCCTGCGCGCCGCAGCGATCTCCATGACGATGGCGTACTCGAAGGCATGGAAAGTCATCAAGAGCGCGGAAGCCGAGCTCGGCTTCAAGTTATTGGTATCCACCACCGGCGGCAAAAACGGAGGAGGTGCGGTTCTTTCGCAGGAGGCCGAACGGCTACTCGCCGCCTATGATGCATACTGCGGCGCGGTGAAGGACTTTGCCGCAGCCGAATTCGAACGTCGTTTCGAGGGCGTATTGTAAACGAAAAGACCCGCTGCCTGTGCAGCGGGTCTTTTCTTATTCTTGAACGAGCTTCTCCAGCGCAGCCAGACGCAGGCAGACGCAGAAGACCTCCATCGCCTGCTCTAATTCCGCCACGGGCGGCAGCGTCGGCGCAATGCGGATATTGGAGTCCGTGGGGTCGACGCCGTAGGGGAAGGTCGCGCCGGCGGCAGTCATCGTCACGCCCGCTTCCTCGCACAGCGCAAGCGTCCGCTTGGCAAGCCCCGGCAGGGTGTTGACCGAGACGAAATAGCCGCCCTTCGGCTTCTGCCAGCTTGCCAGCTCCAGCGGCGCGATCTGATCCTCCAAATGCCGCAGGACGCAGCGGAATTTCGGGCGTATGATCGCCGCGTGCTTCCGCATGAGCGCCAGCGTGTGCTCTCTGTTCTGCAGATACTTGACGTGGCGGAGCTGATTGACCTTATCGTAGGAAATGATCTGTACGCCCGTCAGCTTTTCCATGTGGTGCAGATTATCGACCGAGGTCGCCATGACCGATATGCCAGCGCCCGGGAAGGTGATCTTCGAGGTGGAGGCGAATTCATATACCATGTCGGGATTGCCCGCCTCGCGGCAAAGGGTCAGAATATCCGCGAACGGCTCGAAATCGCCGTCGAATTCGTGGATACAGTAGGCGTTGTCCCACATCAGCGCAAAGTCCGGCGCAGCAGGCTTCAGGCTCGCGAGCCGCCGCACGGTCTCGTTCGAATAGATGATGCCGTCGGGATTCGAGTACTTCGGCACGCACCAGATCCCCTTGACCGCGGGATCGCGCACCAACGCCTCGACCACGTCCATATCCGGGCCGGTCGGCGTCATCGGGACGGTGATCATCTCGCAGCCGAAGGACTGCGTGATCCTGAAATGGCGGTCGTAGCCGGGCGCGGGGCAGAGCCACTTGACGCGCGCAAGTCTGCACCACGGCTGCCCGGAATGGAGAAGTCCATGGGTGAACGCCTTGGAGATCGTATCGTACATGAGCTGCAAGGACGCACTGCCGCCGATGAAGCACTCCTCCGGCCTGCAGCCGAGGATATCCGCGAACAGCCGTTTCGCCGCAGGCAGACCGCTGAGCTCGCCGTAGTTGCGGGCGTCCACGCCGTCCGATACGCAGTCCTCCGGCTCGGTCAGCACGCGCAGAATGTCGGAGACCAGATCGAGCTGCTCCCTGCCCGGCTTGCCGCGCGCCATATTGAGCTGCATGCCCTTCGCCTTCAACATTTCGTACCGTTCTCGTACTTCCGTCAGCTCCCGCAGCAGTTCCTCCTGCGACCGCTTCTGGTATGCAAGTTCCATAACCTTGCCGCCTTTCTGCCGCCTGAAAATAGTTTTTACCATTATAATCAAACTATTTTCCATTGTAAAGAAAAACTTGCGGTCGGACAAAAAAAGAGCGTCCCTCTGTCGGCAGAGCCGGCAAAGGGGCGCTGAACCTTTATTCGTCCTTCACAAGGCGGACGGCGATGCGCTCCTCCGGATCGTCGATGCCGTTCTGCGCCAGCGCGTCGCTGCAGTTTTCAAGCAGCGTATAGTACACGTCCCAATAGTCCTCGTTGTTGACCCATGCGCGGACGGTGAAAATATAGGTGTCGTCGTCCACCGCCGTCATGCGCGCAAATGGCGCAGGCTCCGCCAGGACTTTATCCGTATTCTCCGCCGCCTGCAGCAGAACGCGGTGCGCCAGATCGGGATCGCAGTCGTTCGTCAGCTTGAACGGCAGGTCGATCCGTCGGGTCGGCTCCGCGCTGAAATTGGTGACGTTGGCGTTCATCAGATCGCCGTTCGGCACGGTGATCCGCTTGTTGTCGATCGTGATGAGGGTGGTATAGAACACGCTGATATCGCGCACCGTTCCCTCCGCGCCCGAGGCTTCAATATAGTCGCCGACGCGGAACGGCTTGAAGATCAGAATCATGATTCCGCCCGCAAAATTGCTCAGCGCGCCTTGCAGCGCAAGGCCGACCGCCAGGCCGCAGGATGCGAGCACCGTGACGACCGAGGTCATCGGGATACCGAGAATGCCGATCACGGTGATGAGCAGAATGACATACAGCAGAATGGTGACGAGGTTTTTTAGGAAGCTCTGCACGGTCTTGTCGAGCTTCGAGATCTTATCCGCCTTCGCCATCGCCTTTTTGACGCCCTTGATGATGAAATGACCGACGATCAGCACGACGATCGCCAGCAGGAGCTTCCCGCCGATGGCAACGCCGTAGTCGATCAGCTTGGATAATAATTCTTTCATAACGGCTCCCCTTTTCTGAGCAAATCGTTGATAAACCGCTGCATACCGTCGGGAACGGGCGTGTTTTCGGTCATGCCCGTGTCGCCGAGGGCGACGAGCTTGTTGCCGCCGTGGTAGTCACTGCCGGCGGTCATATAGAGGTCATATTTCTCCGCCAGTGCGAACATCGCGTGCCGCAGCTTCGGCGTGAAGCCGGAATAGAAGACTTCCATTCCCTGCAAGCCCATTTCGAGCAGGCGCTTCAGCCGTGTCTCCATCTCCTCGCCGACGATGAGCTGATCGCCGTCGCCGAAGCACGGGTGCGCCAGCACCGGAATGCCGCCCGCGCCGAGGACGCCTGCGATCGCCTCCTCCGGACGGACGTAGGCGTCGCCGAAGCGCAGCTTGTCAATATACTCCTTGATCGCCTGCTTTTTCGTCTCGGCATAGCCGTATTTGACCATCAGATTGCCGATGTGCGGCTTGCCGGGATTGTCCATGGCAAGGACTGCGTCGATCTCCTCCTGCGGGAAAGTGAAGCCGTATTCCTTCTGAATGAAATCCAGCCGCGCGCGGGATTTTTCCATCCGCAGGGCGTGTCCGTGCTCCACGACAGCGCGGATCGACGCCCCTGCCGGATCGTAGCCGTAGCCGAGAATATGGTATTTCCCCTGCTCGTCCTTGCAGGAGAATTCCGCGCCGGTGAAGAAGAACGGCATTCCCCCGTCTGCGTTTTGCAGCGCTGCCAGAATGACCTCGCAGCCTTTGATCGCGTCGTGATCGGTCAGGGAGAACCACTTGATCCCCGCTTCCTTCACGCGGGAAAGCAGCTCGAGCGGGCTGTCCGTTCCGTCGGAGACATTGGAGTGCGTATGAAAGTCGATTTTACCGTATTCGTTCACTCGTTCACGCTTCCTTTCCCTGCTTCCTCTCTGCGGGCGGACGCCTATGCGCCGAACAGGAGCGTGTCGTACTTGTCCAGCAGCTCCAGGAGCTCGCCCTTCCAAAGCGCGATCTCCGCTCTGCCGGCTTCCGTTTCCAGTCCCTTGCGGCGGATGGAGCGGCGGATCATGCGGGTATAGCCGACGATCCTCGCCTTGTCCGCGACCTCGTCGAGCTTTGCTTCGTCATCCGTGCCAAGATAGGCGGCGAGCGACTTTCTCCAGAAGGATCTGCCCGTCGTCTGATCGAAACCCTGGAATTTTCGAATGACCTCGGAGTCGTACTCGGAGTAGCCGACGAAGGAGTTGTAGATGCTGCCCAGCTCGAAGATCGGGTGGCCGACCGCCAGCGTGTCCATGTCGATCAGCAGGACTTCGTTATCCGTCAGCTCCAGATTCTTCGTGTGATAGTCTCCGTGGATCATGTGGTCGTCGTGCGGAACGGCGTCGATCAGCGCGAGAAGCTTCTTTCCCGCCGCTTCCGGCAAATAGTCCTGCATGAAGCGCGCCCACTTGAGCGCCGTCTCCTTCATGTCCGGCAGCTTGCCCGCAGGAACGAGCGTCCCGTGGATCCGTTTCAGCATGGCGACGAATTCCTTAACGCACCAGTCGAGCTTTTCCGGCTCTCTCGCGATGATCTTGGAGAAGGACTTGGCGTTCAGCAGCTCAAATACGGAGCCGTAGCTGTCGCCGACCTTGACGACGTCATAGGAGATCGCCGTCGGAATGCCGAGGATCAGCGCGAGCTTTGCCACTTCGCGCTCGTGCTGAATATCGGCGAGCGCGTCGGCGTTGTTGTAGACCTTGACGACGTTGTCGCGGTCAATGCGGTAGATCGTGCCGTTCGCGCCGCGCCCGATCTCCTCGCAGCCCTCGACCGACACGACGCGGTACGCCTTCTCGACGGACATCATCTGTGTAAAGCCGGTCATGTCCAGAATTTCATAGACCTCGGAATTCACGTTGACGAGCTTGAGATCCGGGTGTTCCTTCTTCAGGCGCAGAATCACCCGAAGCCCCGCGCTGGAGATATACTCCAGCTCCTGCATATCGACGACGAGCGGGCCGCCGTCGCCGTTTTGTAGCTGCGCAAGGATATCCTGCTCGGTCTGCGCTGCGTTGGTGGAGTCGATTCGTCCTTTCAGATGGATGTTCATATCGGTAACCCCTCTCCTGAGATGTTATACAAAAATTAAATATGACAATAGTGTCAGCACGATATTGACGGTCACCATGCCGCCGAGGATGAGCGACTGCTTGACTCTGTGCTTGGAAAGCAGTCCCGCAAATTCGCGCACCGCGGCGTTCGGCCAGAAGTACCACTTCGTTTCCGCGCCCATGCCGACCGCGCGCATTTTCACGCGGCGGGCGAAAATCCCGCTGCGGAAGACGTGGTAGTTCGTCGTGGAAAAGGCGACCTTGCCGTTCGGGTCGATTTTCTGAATGAGCTCTTTTGAAAACCTCATATTCTCAAAGGTATTGACGGAGCGGTCTTCTTCCAGGATGCGCTCCGCCGGGATCCCGCGCTCCGTCAGATACCGCTTCATGGCGCGGCTTTCCGAAACGATCTCGTCCGCGCCCTGCCCGCCGGAAGTGATGAACGTCAGCTCCTTGCCCGTTTCGTCCTTCTGCCGCTCATAGAAGCCGATCGCGCGATCCGCGCGTCCCTGCAGCAGCGGCGTGAGCGTGCCGTCCTTTTTGAGCCCGCAGCCGAGGACGATCAGAAAATCGACGTTTTTCTCCGGCTCGTACTTCGCGGCGAAGGCACCCGCGACGATCGTCCCGATCAGCATGCACTCGAAGTACAGATAGACCGCGGCCGCCGTATAGGTAATCAGATCGTGGATCATGACCTCCGTCATGCTGCCCGACGCCGAAAAATCGTAAATGAAAAGGCAGACGATCCCTCCCACGAGAAGGAACGCGAGCAGGATGCCGAGGAAATTGACGAGCCGTTTCCCCTCGTGCACGATCAGAGAAATATTGGAAACGCACAGCGCGACGGAAAAGATCAGGATAAACGGAAAGGAATAGTACATGTAGTTCCTCGCCGAGCCCAAAAGCGACCGGATGATCTCGCTGCCGCCATAGACGTCCGGATAGCGTATGACCCGATTCGCCAGGGCGATATAGGCGCCCATCACGTAGAGCGCGTACAGCGCGAAGCCGAAATAGATGATCGTATTATAGGAATACGGGTTGTAGCGAATCTGCTCACGCCATGAATACAGCAGGATGACCGCCGCCGCCAGGCAGAACGCCGCGGCAAGTATGCAGATGATTGGGGTCGCGTGCGGCGGGCGGAACAGCAGAAGCAGTCCGATCACGACCGCGACCGCAGCCGTCAGGATCAGCAGATTGTACAGCTTCGGCTTTTTGTCCCGCGTGTTCACGATATAGCGTTTCATAGCACAACCATCCATATCACGTCGCTCTGGTTCTTCAAAATGATTATATAGCATTCCGAAAGCCGTTGCAAGTGTTTTGTTCTCTATGGAAAAGCAGAAATGCCAAAAAACCTTCGGCATTTCTGCTTGTTTTATCCCGCCCGTTCTGCATTTCACCCGCCGTTTTCGACCACTCAGCCGAAAACCGATGACAAAACGCGCATTGTAGGCTATGCTCTGCTTGTCGAAAGGAAGCTGCCTATGAAAGCTGAAATCAATCAAACGCCGGAAGCCGCGGCGCCCTACGCCGTTATCTATTGCCGGGAGATCGACGGCACCGTTCTGTCGGCGGCGGAGGGCCTTTGGCAGGAAAGCGACTTCGTCGCGGTTTACGACAAGGAACGAATCGCGGTAATCAAGCGGAAGACGGCTTCCTTGCCTGCTGGCAGCGCTTGCGCAGATCGCGGTCGCATTCCTGCTCTGGGTCCTCATCTGCGTCCGCATCCGCAAGGACGCAAAGCAGATGAACGAGCGCATTGCGGAAAAGCGGTGAAAGTGTAAAAGGACGGAAAGCGCGTTCGCGCTTTCCGCTTTTTGTGTGCGGCGCCGTATCTTCAGCGCCATGCTCCGGAGCAATAATACGACGATTCCACGCCGCCGATAACGCTGTTGAAATAAAAATACAGAACGGTGTTCGTCTCCGAATCGTAGGCAAACAGATAATATGCGTCATTATAAATCCTTTCCGTTTCAGCCTCGGAGACCGGCGACTGCCCACAGAATCGCAGCAGACAGGTATAGGCACCGTCTCGATACTCTCGCAGTACAGAGTCGTCCCACGCAGGGCGATCCTCCGAAAACAGTACGCTGACGCGCGCAATTTCTTCATCAAACTCCGCATCGGTCATCTTCCGCTGTACAAAAACGTCGCAGGAATCTCCAAACACGGTATTGTCATAACGGTAGTGGTACCGTTCCCTTTCAAACCACGCTATCTCCATCGGGAAAAAGCTTTGAAAGGCATCGTCGAAGTTTGCTTCGCAGCGGGAATCAAATACGCGGTAATGAAACTGATTCTCCGTTTGCGAGCGGTCAACGGCAAAAACTGCCCAGAACTGCAGCAGCGGAATACTGATGACGCACAGGATTAGCAGGATGATTTGAAACCTGCGTTTGATCTTTTCGGAAAGCCGCAGCTTTTGAACGGTAAACAACAACGCGCTCGGCAGAAGCAGCAAGAGCATACAGACGATTGCTTTGCCGTAAAAAACAGGGTACAAATAGTGTCGAAAGCTCATCACCACCCCGAAAACGGCGATTAGGAGCGGCAGCCAGATTGCAAGCGCAAAGAGCGCGCTTTTGCAGAAGGATAGCGCCCGCTGTCCCCAGGTTCCCCGGTCTTCTGCCGGCTCCTGACCCTGCACGGGTCCCGCTGTTGTCAGAGCCTCCGCCAATTCCGAAACGGAACGGATCTGCGAAAGCTCCAGCCGCGCCAGCGAATCCAGAACATATTGATTCTTAGCATAAGCCGCCTCGGTCCGTGCGGAGAGCGCTGCTGCAAGCGCCGTGATTCTCTCCGGCTCGCGCTGCATGGTCAGGATCTCCTCCACTGAAAAGCCGGTGTTGCGCAGAACGAGGATTTCCCTCAGGGCGCGAACGTCGTCCTCGGAAAAGGAAAAGGTCTTTCGCCCGAGATAGTTCACGGAATAGCGCGGTGCGATCAGTCCCTCCTCTGTGTAAAAGCGAACGGCGCGATCCGTCAGACCGGTCTGTTCACATACTTCTTTGATTCTCATTTTTCTCCCACCTTTCCTCCCGAGTTTACAATTTGACGTAAGGTAAATGTCAATACCATTCTCCAAAAAACACACAGATTGCCCAAGCGCTGCGACAAAACAGCATCCGTTCCCTGTCGGGAACGGATGCTGCGTAAGTGCAGATTTGACGCTTTCGCTCAATCCCCGCGGCGGAATCTGCGGAAGGGCAGATATTTGAATACCTGCCGGACATAGGACGGATACTGCGGATACTTCTTCGCCGTGATCGACTCGCACAAAGACGAGCTGCCCATAAACAGCATAATCAGCAGCAGCGGTCCGATCATCGACCAATGAAAGACGCAGCAGTTCGTCGCCTTTGCGCCTACCGTCACGAAGTACAGAGACAGCCAGACCCCCTGTTCGCCGAGATAGTTCGGGTGGCGCATTCTGCCCCAGAGCCCGGTCGTATTGAAGCCCAGATCGTAGGGTCGTTCCAGCTCGCTCAGCTCCGGCTGCCCGGAGAGCAGCTTCTTCTTGGTCTTGTGGAAACGCCATTGCTGCTCGTCGGCGACGGTCTCGAGCGTCAGGAAACAGGCGGCAAAGCAGAGCGCGAGCGCGTCGATCGCGCCAAACGGCGCCGCCGAGTCCATGCTCGCCAGCGCGGGCAGGCAGATCGCCAGCACCAGCGCGTTCTGATAAATGCTGATGAAAAACAGGTCGAACAGCGTCCACAGCGGACGGTGGCGGAGGATCGAATTGTTCCGCACGACCGCCCAGCGGTAGTCCTCCACGCCGTCCCAGAATTTCCAACTGTACGCGCCCTTGCGCGCAAAGTTAATCGTCAGACGGATGCCCCAAACCGTGACGAGGAGCGCGTAGAGCACCAGCCGCAGGCGCATGCCGCCGCGGACGGCGACGATCCAGGTGTAGGCGATGGGCAAAAGGCTCCACAGCTTGTCCATTTGGGAAAAGTTGTTCGCCAGCTCGCCGACGATAAAACAGTACGCGGCGGCGCACCCGCAGACGATCAGCAGGATCTTCAGCGTGGCAGTCTGATTCTGCGACAGCTCGAATGTGCCGAAGACCGCCGCCAGGACGCATAGGGTCAATACCGCGACGGCGGCGACCGCCGTCGCGAGGGTTTTCTGCCAGTTCTTTTTCATTCTTTCTTCTCTTTCTCTCTTTTTGAAATGCGGCGCAAAGGCCGCAGCCGTTATTCCGCAGTGGGCTCGTCGGGAGCTTCGGTCGCGTCCGCGGCGGGCTCAGCGGGCTCTTCGACCGCTTCCGCAACGGCCTCGGCGAGTTCTTCCGCGATCTCCTCCGCGACGGACTCAGCTTTCTCCTCCGGCTGCACATCCAGACCGGAGGGCGGGATCGCGAACGCATAGTTGTCCTTATCCTCGCCGGGCGTCTTTTTCCACGCCCACAGCAGGCTGCGCATCTCAACGATGCCGTTCTCCTCGTCCCGCTTGATCTCGTAGGGAATCGAGCTTGCGACCAGCGCGCCGACGACCAGGCCGCCGATAAATGATCCGAATTTCATGGGAATACCTCCTTGATCTGTTTTTTCCATTATACCCCGCGCGCGGAGAGCATGTCAAGCATTGCGGGAAGATGTGGTCTCCATAGCTGCCATAGCAACATGTCCGTTGCCGTCTGGCAGGACAAGGATCGTGTTCCTGTCGCGGCAGGTCACGCGCATGCAGCGGAGGATCCTGCCGTCGTCTGCGCAGCCGGAGTCATTGTCCAAAAACGCCCGATCTGCCAGCAGATCGGCAGCAAAATTGTCATAATCGATTCGGCGCAGGCGGATGGTCGAAACGACTTGATACGCCCGCCATTCACCCTCTGCCGCAGTTTGCATCTCGTCAATGCGGCGCGGTCGTAATACAAAATACGCTTTTTGCTCCATAATCCCTCCAAATATTATGTACTTATTTTAAGTACGTTTTTCCAATCATAACATGTACTTGAATTAAAATCAATACAAGTACAAAAACTGATCAGGAGGGCGAGGAAAACGGAACAGAAAACGAAGCATCTCGGCATCCATATTGACGAAGAGCTGCATTATAAACTGAAGTCTTTTGCGGCTTACGAAGGACGCTCCATCAACGGCGAAGTCCTCTGGCTGATTCGCCGCGCGATCGACGCCTTTGAGCATGAGAACGGGAAGATCGAGCCGCCGAAGGACGCGGAGAAATAGCGTAAAACGGAACGGCGTTGCGGCAGTCCCGCAGCATAAATACGATGACACAAGAAACGGAGAGCGCAAAAGCGCTCTCCGTTTCTTGGTCCGGGTTGCTGGACTTTCCCGCGGGCTCAGCAACAGTCCACCGGACTGTCGCCAAGAGCCGCCTTTCGAGCCCAGTCATTATTCCGAATAATCAACAATGCCGCCGCATTCGGGCGGCTTTGACGATTGGTCCGAGTGACTGGTCTCGCTTTGCTGCGGCAAAGCCACGGCGGTTGCAACAGTCCACCGGACTGTCGCCAAGAGCCGCCTTTCGAGCCCAGTCATTATTCCGAATAATCAACAATGCCGCCGCATTCGGGCGGCTTTGACGATTGGTCCGAGTGACTGGTCTCGAACCAGCGGCCTCG
>JAFROD010000024.1 GCA_017429835.1 Oscillospiraceae bacterium | reverse complement strand
TTGATCACTATGTCTCTTACTTCAACAACCAGCGCCTTCATGCTGCCTTGGGCTACAAAAGCCCAGTTCAGTACAAGACCGAACTGGGCTTTCCGTAATTATACTTTTTTATTGTCTACTTTTGCTTGACAGGTGCAGCTGTGATCAGCTCCCTGCTTTGCAATGTTTGTCACATTCCGGCCCGTGCGCGTCGATCACGCCGGCGGACTGCAGAAAAGCGTAGAGGGTCGTGGAGCCGACGAAGCGCATCCCGCGGCGCTTCAAGTCCTCCGAAATGGCGTCGGACAGGGGAGAGGTCGTGCGGAGCGTGTATTCCTCGTAATAGGTCTTCCCGCCCGTGAAGCTCCGCAGGTACGCGTCGAACGAGCCGAATTCCTGTTGGATATCCAAAAACACCCTGCTGTTTTCGATCGCGGCGGCGATCTTCCGGCGGTTGCGGATGATGGCGGGATCCTGCATGAGCGCCTCAATCTTTTCATCGCCGTAGGCGCTGACCTTTTGAATATCAAAGCCGTCGAACGCTTGCTGAAACGCCTCGCGCTTGTTCAGGACGCACTCCCACGACAGCCCCGCCTGAAAGGACTCCAAAATCAGAAGCTCGTACAGCGCCCCGTCGTCGTGCAGGGGAACGCCCCATTCCTCGTCGTGATAGCGGATATACAGCGGATTCTTCGGATTGACCCATGCGCAGCGGTTCATAGCGTCGGCTCCTTTCGGTTTCTGCAGCTATTATATATCATTTTTTCTTGACGCGCTATCCGTAAATGCAAAATCCGTTCTTGCGAAAACGAACAAATGCGGTATAATAATACTATACATGACGAAGGGAGGCAGGTAAATGCGGAAAGACTATGACGTCGTCGTGATCGGCGGCGGCGTGATCGGCTGCGCGGTCGCAAGAGAGCTGTCGCGCCGAGCCCTGCGGATTTGCCTGATCGAAAAAGGCGAGGACGTTTGCTCCGGCACGTCGAAGGCGAACAGCGGCATCGTCCACGCCGGCTTCGACGCGAAGCCGGGGACGATGAAAGCGAAGATGAATCTGCTGGGCAGCCGTATGATGCCGAAGCTTGCGGAAGAGCTGGATATCCGCTTCAAGCGCAACGGTTCTTTGGTGCTGTGTCTGTCCGAGGAAGGACTGCCCGCGCTGCACGAGTTGTATGAGCGCGGCGTTGCAAACGGCGTGGAGGGACTTGCGATCCTGACCGGCGACGAAGCGCGCCGGAAGGAGCCGAATCTGAGCGGGAATGCGGTCGCCGCGCTGTATGCGCCGACCGGCGGGATCATCTGCCCGTTCGAGCTGACGATCGCGCTGGCGGAGAACGCCTGCGCCAACGGCGTGGAATTTCGCAGAAATGAGACCGTGACCGGTATTTCGCGCGAGGAAGACGGCTATCTTATCACCACCGATCATGCGCTGATCGGCGCAAACTGCGTCGTCAACGCAGCGGGCGTCCATGCCGATGAGATCCACCGCATGGTCAGCAAGCTCCCAATGCATATCACGGCCCGCAAGGGCGATTACTGCCTGCTGGACAAGGAAGTGGGCGGCTACGTTTCCTGTACCGTGTTCCAGCTTCCGAGCGCGCTCGGCAAGGGCGTTCTGGTCACGCCGACGGCACACGGCAATCTGCTGATCGGCCCGACGGCGACCGACGTCGAGGATAAGGAGCAGACGCCGACGACTGCCGCAGAGCTTTCCTATCTGACGAAGACCGCCGCGCTGAGCGTCCGCGACCTGCCAACGCGGTCGGTGATTACCTCGTTCTCGGGGCTGCGCGCGCACGAAGACGGCGGAGACTTCATCATTGGCGAGACGCCGGACGCAGAAAACTTCTTTGAGGCGGCGGGCATCGAATCGCCCGGTCTGACCTCTGCGCCTGCGATCGGCTGCTATCTCGCGGATTTGATCGCAAAGAAGCTCGGCGCGGAAGAAAAAGCGGACTTCGTTCCCACGCGCAAGGCGATCCCGCGCCTCGCGGAGCTGCCTGCGGAGGAACGGAAGGCGCTGATCGCGGTCAATCCGCTTTACGGCAGCATCGTCTGCCGCTGTGAACAGATCAGCGAAGGCGAGATCGTCGAGGCGATCCGCAGACCCGTCGGCGCAGTCTCGCTGGACGGCGTCAAACGGCGCGTCCGCGCCGGCATGGGCCGTTGCCAGGCGGGCTTCTGTACGCCGCGCCTGATGGAGATCCTGTCGCGGGAGCTGCACCGCCCGATGGAGGAGATCTGCAAAAACGTTTCCGGCTCGGAGCTGCTGACCGGCACGATGGAGGGACGGAAATGAAAATACATGATTTGATCGTGATCGGCGGCGGCCCTGCGGGACTTGCCGCGGCAGTGAGCGCACGCCGCGCCGGCGTGCAGGATATCCTGATTCTGGAGCGCGATCACGTGCTCGGCGGCATTCTGAACCAGTGCATCCATAACGGCTTCGGTCTGCACACCTTCAAGGAGGAGTTGACCGGCCCGGAATACGCCGCGCGCTTTATCGCGCAGGTAAAAGAGGAAAATATCCCGTACCGTCTCGGCGCGACGGTGATTTCGATTTCAAAAGAAAAGCTTGTCACCTACGTCAGCCGCGAGGAGGGTCTCGTGCAGGTGCAGGCAAAGGCGCTGATTCTGGCAATGGGCTGCCGCGAGCGCCCGCGCGGCGCGCTGAATATCCCGGGCAGCCGTCCCGCCGGCATATTCTCCGCGGGAACGGCGCAGCGCCTGATGAACATCGAGGGCTATCAGGTCGGCAAGGAGGTCGTGATCCTCGGCTCGGGCGATATCGGACTCATCATGGCGCGCCGCATGACGCTCGAGGGCGCGAAGGTCAAGGTCGTCGCGGAGCTGATGCCGTATTCCGGCGGCTTGAAGCGGAATATCGTGCAATGCCTGGACGACTTCGGCATCCCGCTGAAGCTGAGCCATACGGTCGTGGAGATCCACGGCAAGGAACGCCTGACGGGGGTGACGCTCGCGCGGGTCGATGAGAACCGCCGCCCGATCGCGGGAACGGAGGAGTACTACGCCTGCGATACGCTGCTGCTTTCAGTCGGCCTGCTGCCGGAAAACGAGCTGACGCGTGCGCTTGACGTAACGATGAGCCGCGTGACGAACGGCCCGGAGGTCGACGACCGCCTGCAGACCGACTGCGAGGGCGTCTTCGCCTGCGGCAACGTCCTGCACGTGCACGACCTCGTGGACTACGTTTCCGAGGAGGCGGCGCTTGCAGGCAAAAACGCGGCGGCATACGTTCTGTCGCAGCCTGCTGCGGGCAGGACGGTGGATATCACGGCGGATAACGGCGTGCGCTATACCGTGCCGCAAAAGCTCGATCCGGAACACATGGCGGACGCCGTTACGGTGCGTTTCCGCGTGGCAGACGTCTACCGCGACCGCTATATCTGCGTATACTGCAACGGCGAGCGCATTCGTCGGATCAAAAAGCGGGTACTCGCGCCCGGCGAAATGGAGCAGGTCATTCTGAAGAAAAGCGAGCTCAAAGAGCCGCTTCAGTCGATCCGCATTTGCACGGAGGTGGAGTGATATGAGAGAGCTGACCTGTATCGGCTGCCCGCTCGGCTGCAGCCTGCGCGTGTTTGAAGAGGACGGAAATCTTCGCGTGGAGGGCAACACCTGTCCGCGCGGCGAGACGTACGCCAAGAATGAAGTCTTGTGTCCGAAACGCACGGTGACTTCCACCGTGGCGATCCGCGGCGGCGCGGTCAGCCGCCTTTCCGTCCGCACGCAGACCGATATTCCAAAAGACAAGATTGCCGCCTGCATGGAGGAGATCAAGCGGGTCTGCGTCCATGCGCCGGCGGCGATCGGGGACGTCATTCTGCCGGACGTTGCCGGCACGGGCGTCGCCCTGATCGCAACAAAAAACGTACCGAAAGCGTAAAAAAACGGCGGCTCCGCGGAGCCGCCGTTTTTATGCTCAGTTCGCAATGCGGTGGTGAGAGGTCGGACTGGTGGAATCGAGGGGCAGGAAGGTATAGCCGTTGTTCAGTCCCCAAATGATGATCTGCTCGACTGCCGCAACGCTGAAATCCTTGATGTCGTGCTGCAGGACGATGGAGACGTTCTGCCACTGGACGCCGTTGATCACGTTCTCGAAGACCCGCTGCGTCTCAGTCGTCTCGCCGGCATCGCCGCTGCTGACGTTCCAGTCAAAATACTGGTAACCCATATCCGTCAGATCGGCGGCAAGCGTCGTCATGATGCCGGGGTTGAATTTGCTGACGGTGTTGGAGCTGCCGCCCGGGAAGCGTACCAGCGTGGTGCGCTGACCGGTCAGGCTGACGATCAGATCCTGCATGATTTGCAGGTCTTCAAAGTAGGCTTCCTCACTGGCATAGATTTTGTCGTAATTGTGACTGGCAGTATGAATGCCAATGCTGTGTCCGCGGGCGAATTCCTCCGCGATCAGGTCGGAATAGGCGGTGTTCACGACGAAGAAGGTCGCCTTGACGTTGTAAGCGTCCAGAACGTCCAGAAGCTGTTTGGTGTAGGGGCTCGGGCCGTCGTCAAAGGTCAGATAGATGACCTTGTCCCCGGGGTCGACCTTGTCCGGCTGCGGCACGGGCACGACGTTGACGGTGCGCGTGACCATGGCGACGTTGTGATAATC
The DNA here is from genome assembly GCA_017429835.1 of Oscillospiraceae bacterium. Lineage (GTDB taxonomy): Bacteria > Bacillota > Clostridia > Oscillospirales > Oscillospiraceae > JAZOXB01. The sequence goes on along the minus strand of JAFROD010000024.1, from coordinate 53,956 downwards.
GTCCTCGGCGGTATAGGTGATCTCGTAAACGCCCTTGTGGTAGCAGTCTACTTCGCCGCTGACGGTGACACGGTCGGTGATATCGCCCGCGCAGTTGTCTATGCAGGAGAAGCCTGGTTCTTCGTAAGGAATGCCGGCGTTCAGATCGACTTCATCGCCGCCTTCCAGGATAATCTCCGGCGCAAGACTGTCCTCATGGAAGATCCTGCGGGTTGCCTGTACGGTGTTGCCGGAGGAATCGGAAACGGTATAGACCAGCTTTCCGTCGATCTCCTCGCAGGTGACGCGGTCGGTGATGTCGCCGTCGACGTTGTCTCTTGCGGCGTAGCCCGGTTCGACGAAGGGGAGCTCCGGCAGGTCGTAGCAGACCGTATCGCCCAACAGCGTCAGCTCCGGCAGCGTCGTATCGACGATATGCACGGTGCGCTCCGCACTGCTGCGGAACATCAGGTATTCCGCACGGTAGACGATGGAATAATCGCCGGGCTTCATCGCGTCGACGCGATTCTCCGCCGTAACGTCAAGCGTCTTGAGATCGGCAGGAAAAATCGTTCCGCCGAAGCAGGCGACCGCGCCCTCGTCAATGTACTGCGTGCCGCATTCGACCGTCACTTCCTCCTTGCCGTTCAGCGCGACCGTGACTTGCCAGCGGTTGATCACGAAGCAAAAGACCGCCGCAGCGACGATCACGGCGAGCGGAACGATCCAAAGCCAGTGCCTGCGCTTCTTCTTTTCGAATTTTCCCATAGACGGTTGCCTCCGCGTTCGTTTTTATTATTATAACGCATTTTCAACGCTTTTGCGAGATGATTTTCCGTATTTCGACGAAAAAATCTGCCATGTGCAATCTTTGAAAGAAATTTGCAAAATGTGGTGGAAATTCGCGGGATTTCGTTGTATAATAAACGCAATAGAGAAATACCTAAGGAGGCACCATGAATAAGATCATTATTGCGCTGGCAGTTGTGCTGGCAATTCTTATCGGACTGTTGGCATTTTTTATGATCCGCGAAAAGAAAGCGGCAAACGAATCGACGGAGATCAGTACCGTACAGACCGAGACTCACACGGAAGCGACGGAACCGTCCGAGCAGACGGAAGAGCCGACGCAGACCGACGCACCGGAAACGAAGGCGACCGAGAAAACCGAGCAGACGGAGCCGACCCAGGCGCCGACCGAGCCGACGGAAGCGACCGAGGAACCGACCGAGACGGCAGCGCCGATCGACGGCGAAAAGACGAACTCCGGTCAGTTTACTTCCAGCACTGGCACGGGTCTAGAGCTGATCGTCGACTGGACGACCTATTCCTCCTCCGACGGCACGAAGATGGTTCGCTTTGACGTTTCCATCAGCTCTTTCAGCATCAACGTCGGCTCGCGCATTGACGGCATCCACATCACGCTGGGCGGCGTGACCAAGTCTTTCGACAGCGCGGACGTCACGTGGTCGGGCAGCAAGACGACCCATCTGCTTGCAAGCTGCACGATGGAGATGTCCGGCGACTCTGCAAGCGTCGACGTGGCGTGGGATTTCCGCGGCACCTACAGCGGCACGCCGCTGGAGCAGGTCACCGCGTCCGGCACGGTCACCCGCTGAGTAACTGATTGACAGTTCAAGTGTCTGCCTGCTTGCAGGCAGACACTTGCTCTAACTGAAGCGAAATGGAAGTTTACAGGATATACCATCCGGAGATCCCGGATTTTCTGCAAAAAGCGGCAGATACGCCCCCAATGCGGCGGCTCAGGGAGGTCGGAATGAACTGCGGCTGCGAGTACACCGCCTTTCCGCAATTTGACCGCTGCACCAAGTACTCCCGCTATGATCACAGCCTCGGCGTCGGTCTGATCGTCTGGCATTTTACGCAGTCGCCTGTGCAGGCGCTTGCGGGACTGTTCCACGACGTCGCCACGCCCGCCTTTTCCCACGTCGTCGATTTTCTGCGCGGCGATCATCTGACACAGGAATCGACGGAGGACGGAACGACGGAGCTGATCGACGGCTCGCCGGAGATCCGGGGCGTGTTGCGCTCCCTCGGACTGAAGACGGCTGACGTGTGCGACTACCACCGTTATCCCGTCGCGGACAACGACGCCCCGCGGCTTTCCGCAGACCGCCTCGAGTATACGCTCGGCAACCTCGTGCAGTTCGGCTTTTCCGATCTTCAAACGATGCAAACGCTGTATGACGATCTCTTTGTCGGCAAAAACGAGGACGGCGCGCCGGAGCTGACCTTCCGCACCGCGTCAAAGGCGCTGGCTTTCGCGGAGGGCGCGCTGTGCTGTTCGAAGGTCTACGTGTCCGACGAAGACCGCTACGCCATGCAGATGCTTGCGGAGCTGCTCGGCGACGCGATCCGAAAGGGAATCCTGACCGAGCGCGATCTGTATACCACGGAGCCCGAGGTGCTTACGCGCCTGAAGGCGGACGAGGAATTCGCGCATAGATGGGAAGTCTATTGCGGCTATCGGGAGATCCTGACCGCAGAACGGCCGGGAGAGGACGGCGACTGGCGCGTCATTCCCGCGAAAAAGCGGCGCATCGACCCGCTGATTATGCATGCCGGCAGAGCGTCCGCCTGCAGTCTGGCGTTCAGGGAACAGCTTTTGAAGTTTCAGCAGTCGCCGCAGGACTACTGGGTCTGCGGCAGATAGGAGGATACGGTATGGAGTATAACAAGCGAATCGTCGATATGACGCCGGGCGACGCGGTGGAGGGCTTCTATCTGCTCAAATCCGCTGCGATCAAGACTTCGACCAGCGGCAGTATGTATCTCAACGCGGTGCTTTCCGACGTTTCCGGTGCGATCGAAACGAAGGTCTGGAACTATCCCGGCCCGATCGGCGCGGCAGACGAGGGGCGCGTCGTCAAGATTCGCGGAACGGTACAGGCATTTCGCGGCACGTCGCAGCTCTCCGTTGAGCGCATTCGTCTGGCGCAGGAATCGGATCCGTACGAGCTTTCCGAGATCGTTCCGGTCGCGCCGATGGACGCGGAGGAAATGCTTTCCTCCGTGGAGACGATGGTAGCCTCCCTGCAGGACGACGACTACCGCGCGATCTGTACGGAAATGCTTGCGCGGCACATGGATTCCTTCCGCTCCATTCCCGCCGCGAAAAGTGTGCACCACAGCTTTCTGAACGGACTGCTGATGCACACGGGAAACATGATGAAGATCGCCGATCAGCTCGCCGAGCTCTACGCCGATACGGTCGACCGCGACCTTCTGTTGGCAGGCGCGCTCCTGCACGATTTTGCCAAGGAGGAGGAGTTCTCCTTCTCGGAGCTGGGGCTGGTCACGGAGTATTCGACCAAGGGGAAACTGCTCGGTCATCTGGCGATGGGCGCGCAGGAGATCGCGGAAGTTGCGAAGGAGCTGCATATACCGGAGGAGAAATCCGTCCTCCTGCAGCATCTGATCCTCTCGCACCACGGCGAGCCGGAATTCGGCGCGGTCGTGCGCCCGCAGTGCGCGGAAAGCGAGCTGCTGTCGCTGATCGACCTGATCGACAGCCGTATGGAGATTTACCGCGAGACCCTCGCGTCCGTACCGGAAGGGAAGTTCAGCCAGCGCGTTTTCGCCCTCGACAAGACGATTTATCATCATTGAGCCTCTTGCTTCCGCCCTGCGCCGAGCAGGGCGGAAATTTTTGGGTTGACAAACCCGGGCGGCTCCAATATAATGGGGGTACTAAAGGGGAGTAGTTATCTCGCATGGTCAACAATCGCCCGGCGCAAGCCGGTGGTCATGCGCCTGCTTTTCAGGAACGAGACTTTTAGCACGCGGTGCTGAAGTCTCTATTTTTTTGCTTGGGAGAGATTCTATGTTAGTGCCTGTGATCGCCTTTGCGGTGACTTACGTTCTGATGATCGCCCTGCCGAAGGTGCGGCATTGGGTGGCGGCGGCGTCCGCAGTGTTCTTCCTCGTCTGGGGCGGCGTTTCCGTAGACGGCGGCGTGCTTGCGGCGCTGAAGGAGGCGGCCGGAGAAGCCGTCGACTGGAACGTCCTGATGATGCTGTTCGGCACGATGGGAACGGTCTATTTCTTCATTGAGTCGAAAATGCCGGACGTCATGGCGGAGAAGCTCCTGCGCATCGCGCCGAATACCATGTGGGTCGTGGTGCTGCTCTCTCTGTTCTCCGGCTTCATTTCCGCGTTCATGGACAACGTGGCGACCGTGCTGATGATCGCGCCGATCGGACTTGCCGTGGCAAAGCAGCTCAAGATTTCGCCTGTGGACATGCTGATCTGTATCTCCGTTTCGTCCAACCTGCAGGGCGCCGCGACGCTGGTCGGCGACACGACCTCCATCATGCTTGGCGGCGCAGCCAAGATGAATTTCATGGATTTTTTCTTCTTCCAGGGGAGAATGAGCATCTTCTGGGCGGTGGAGCTCGGCGCGCTTGCGACGGTGCCGGTCATCATGATCCTCTTCCGCAAGCAGCGGCAGAAGGTGAATATTTCCGTTTCCACCAAGGTTGAGGACGTCGTCCCGTCCCTTCTGCTGACCTTGAACGTCGTGCTTTTGATCGTCGCCTCCTTCCTGCCCAATAAGCCGGAAACGACCAACGGCATCATCTGCGTGGCGGTTTTCGCCGTGACTGCGCTGTATTCGTTCCTCCGCAATAAAGGATTTTCCAAAGTCGCCGCGTCCTTCCGCGACGTCGACTACCGCACCCTGCTGCTGCTTGCGTCTTTGTTTATCATCATCAAGGGCGTGGAAAACGCGGGCGTACTCGACCTGATTGCGGAAAAGATGGTACTGCTCGGCGGCGGCAACCTGTTCGCGATCTACACGATCATCGTCTGGGTATCCGTTCTGCTGTCGGCGTTCATCGACAACATTCCCTACGTCGCAACGATGCTGCCCGTGCTTGCCAGCGTCGCGGGAGCGATGGGACTCAAGGAACCCTACGTGCTGTACTTCGGCCTGCTGACCGGCGCGACGCTGGGCGGCAATATCACGCCGATCGGCGCGTCGGCGAACATCGCCGCAATCGGCATTCTGCGCAAGAACGGCTACGAGGTGAAGAACCGGCAGTTCTTCCGGATCGGACTGCCGTTCACGCTGGTCGCCGTCCTGACCGGTTATTTGTATATCTGGTTCGTCTGGGCGCCATAACCGAATGATCAAGAAAAGACCTCCGGTTTTCGGAGGTCTTTTCTTTCAAATTATCCCTTGCGAAGTGCGGTTTTGCAGAGTATAATGGCAGTAGACCACACGAAGGGAGGACTTGCATGCACAATCCACCTCTGACCGGAAAAAAGCTCTTCCTGCTGGATATGGACGGCACGATCTATCTGGACGAGCAGCTCTTTGACGGTACGGTCGATTTTCTGAATCATGTGCGAAAGATCGGCGGCAGGTACCTGTTTCTGACGAACAATTCCTCCCGCTCCGTAGAGGCGTATATTGAGAAAATGCAGCGGCTGGGGATCCCGACGACGGCGGACGATTATTTGACTTCCGTCGACGCGCTGATCGTCTGGCTGAACGCGCGAGGCTACCGGGAAAAGCTCCTGTACGCCTTCGGAACGGCGTCCTTCCGCAAGCAGCTCGCGGACGCGGGCTTCCGCACCACGCAGGATCGGGACGCGGCGGTGGACGCGCTGATCTGCGGCTTCGACACGGAGCTGACCTTTCAGAAGCTGGAAGACGCCTGCATTCTCCTCAATCGCGGCGTGGATTTCATCGCCGCCAATCCGGACTGGGTCTGCCCGACGTGGTACGGCTACGTGCCGGACTGCGGCTCCGTGTGCGAAATGCTCTTCCGCGCGACCGGCAGGAGACCCGTCTTTATCGGCAAGCCGGAGCCTGACATGGCGCTGCTCGCCATGGAGAAATACGGCTTTTCCAGGGAAGAGACTCTGCTGATCGGCGACCGCGTTTATACGGATATCGCCTGCGGCGTCCGCGCCGGCATCGACGCCGCGCTGGTGCTGTCCGGCGAAAGCACCCTCAAAGACGTGGAACGGAGTTCCGAAAAACCGACCCATATTTACGAAGATATCCGCGCACTGCTCAATGACTTGATAGGAGAGAGAACATCATGAAGCTGAATTACAAACGCACGATCTACGTCGGGTTTGCCTTTTTCCTGATCTGCGCGTTCTGGCAGGCATACGACAACACGATCCCGCTGATCCTGACCAACAAATTCGGCATGTCGCAGGCCGCTTCGGGTCTGATCATGGCGTTGGACAACATCCTGGCGCTGTTCATGCTGCCGCTGTTCGGCGCGATTTCCGACCGGCACAAGTCCAGCCTCGGGCGGCGCACGCCGTTTATCCTGATCGGCACGATCATCGCGGCGTTCGCGCTGACGTCGCTTGCCCTAACGGACAATATGCAGCGCAAGAACCTCGACGCCGTGGCGCAGGTCGACGATCCAGCCGCGCTCCATCTGCTCTATGAGCAGGAGGGCGGCAAGACGCTGAAGTACCCCGATACCCTCGGCCGCGCAGAGGACGACAAGAGCTTCGTGCTGAACGAGAAATTCACCGAGGACGAGTTCGTACAGATCACGGCGCAGCTCTACTGGGACGGCGAAACGCTCTATACCACCGACGCGGGCAAGGAGCCCGTTTCGGTCTATCCGGAATCGCTGACCGCCCAATTACAGAAGGATAAGGCGGACTGGGGCATGGTCACGCGCTCTTTGAACAAGCCCGTTACGAATCCACAGTATACGAACTACGTCGTGCCGGCGCGGGACGCCTACGCGTGGGAGGTCACGGCGGGCAATCCGACGCCGCTGATCCTGTTCGTGGTGCTGCTGCTCGTTGCGCTGGTCGCGATGTCTACCTTCCGCAGCCCTGCGGTGGCGCTCATGCCGGACGTGACGATCAAGCCGCTGCGCTCCAAGGCGAACGCGATCATCAATCTCATGGGCAGCTTCGGCGGTATCGTCGTGCTGGGACTGGGAATCTTCTTCGCTACGAGTTCGGTACGCAACGCAATGATGAACTATCTGCCGTTTTTCGGCGTGATCGCAGGCATTATGCTGCTGGCGCTCGTGATCTTCCGCTGGAAGGTGCGCGAGCCGCAGTTTGCCGAGGAGATGCAGCAGGAGAGCAAGCGTCTCGGCATTGAGGACGAGGACGACGACGGCTCCGGCAGCCGCAAGCTCTCCAAGGCGGAACGACGTTCTCTGGTGTTCCTGCTGGCGTCCATCGTGCTGTGGTTCATGGGCTATAACGCCGTGACCTCGAAGTACTCGGTTTACGCCACGCGTATCCTCGGCAAGGACTATAACCTGACCATGATCATCGCGCAGGCTGCGGCGATCGTTTCGTATCTGCCGGTCGGCATCATTTCCTCGAAGATCGGCCGCAAGAAGACGATCCTCGCGGGCGTCGTAATGCTGACGACCGCCTTCCTTGCCGCAGGTTTCCTGGACGCGGGCAGCCCCGGCTGGCTGATGAACGCGATGTTCGTTCTGGCGGGCGTCGGCTGGGCGACGATCAACGTCAACTCCTTCCCGATGGTCGTCGAGATGAGCCGCGGCAGCAACGTCGGCAAGTATACCGGCATCTACTACGCGGCGTCCATGGCGGCGCAGGCGGTCACGCCGTGGCTGTCCGGCCTGCTGATGGATAAGCTCGGACTGACCGTGCTCTTCCCCTATGCGACGGTCTTTGTCGCGCTGGCGTTCGTGACGATGCTCTTCGTCATGCACGGTGACAACAAGCCGACGGCAAAGCGCGGGCTGGAAGCTCTGGACGTTGACGATTGACGATGAAAACCGTACTGATTATTCTGCTTTGCCTGCTGCTGTTACTGGCAGTTTTGATCCTGCTCCTGCCGATCGGCAAGCGGAAAAAGCGGGGCTTTTACGGTCTCGCGGCGTATTCCTACGCCCATCGCGGTCTGCATGATATCGAGCGCGGACTGCCGGAAAACTCCCTGCGCGCCTTCCGGCTCGCTGCGGAATACGGCTACGGCGCGGAGCTGGACGTGCATCTGAGCAAGGACGGGCGTTTGGTCGTCATGCACGACGAGTCGTTGAAGCGCACGGCGGGCGTCGACCGGAATATCGCAGACTGCACGGCACAGGAGCTGGACTGCCTGCGCCTGCAGGGAACGGACGAAAAGATCCCGTATCTGGAGGAAGTCCTGCCGATCTTCGAGGGCAGAACGCCGCTCGTGATCGAGATCAAAGCGTTCAACAAGAACCACGCCGAATTGACGCAGCGGGTCTGCGAGCTGCTCGACCGCTTTCCAAAGCTGCAGTTCTGCATCGAATCCTTCGACCCGCGCGTCCTGCTGTGGCTGAAAAAGCGCCGCCCTGCCATCGTTCGCGGGCAGCTTGCAGCGAATTTTATCAAGGAACGCAGCGGCTTAAGCCCGATAACGGCGCTCCTGCTGACCCACCTTTGCATGAACGCGCTGACCCTGCCGCATTTCGTCGCATATAGATTCGAGGACAGAGCCTGTCTCGGCGCGGCCGTGAGCCGACGCGTCTGGGGCGTGCAGGAATTCAGTTGGACGCTGCGCACGGTGCAGGCGGTAAACGAATCAAAAAAGAACGGCGCGCTGCCCATCTTTGAGCACTGCCGTCCTGAGTTATGAAAGAGGCTATTCTATGTATGACAAACTAACCAAAAAGGACATCGCCCTGATGGAAGCGGAGTTGGAAGACCGCCGCCTGAATCAGCGTCCGAAGATCATCGAGGAGGTCAAGCGCACCCGTGAATTCGGCGATCTGAGCGAAAACTATGAGTACAAGGCCGCAAAGCAGGCGCAGCGGCGCAACGACAGCCGTATGCGCTATCTGGAGAATATGATCAAGACCGCGCGTATCATCGACGACGGAGAAGAAAACGATCCGTCGCAGCTCGGTAAGGTCAAGCTCTATGACCGCGTGACCCTGTATCTGCCGGAGGACGACGAGACGATGACGATCCAGATCTGTAGTGTCGTGCGCGTCGATCCGGACGCCGGCTTTATCAGCATGGAATCGCCTTTGGGAAAGGCGGTGCTCGGCGCGTCGGTCGGCGACGTGGTCAAGGTCAAGGTCAGCGACAGCTACAGCTACGAGGCGGAGATCCAGGCGGTGGAAAACGCCGAGGACGACGGCTCCGCCCCGCTGATGCAGTATTGAGTTTGCGGTTCGCTTCGTGAAGAAGCGCACCGCAGCGATATGCCTGGGACGCGATGCGCGCGGGAGGAAACGAATATCATATCGTTTCAGACAAAGGCTGACGTATCGCGTTTCGCGACACGAAATATGCTTTGCCCGTCAGGACAAAAAGCAGCAAACGCTTTCGACAGGATCGTCGAAAGCGTTTGCTGTTCTTATGCAGCTATCCCAGCGTGACGTGCGGGTTTTCCTCCGCGCAGTCGCGCAGCAGGCGCAGAAGCTGCCGAACGTAACGCTCGCCCAGCGTGCCGATCAGTTCTTCCGCGGCGACGGTGATACGCACGTCCTCGCACTGCTCCGTCAGGCAGTCGTGCAGTGCGTCGAGATTCCTGCCGTACCACTCCGGCAGGGAAAGGGTCTGCGCGAAAACGTCGTGCAGCGCGGAGCGGGTCGCCGCGTTGACCGCGTCCAGCTTCAGCTCGATCATGGTTTCTCGCCTCCGCAAATCAGGGTAAAGCTCTCGTAATGATCGTCCGTGTAGTAGATCAGACCGTCGTTGGAGAAGACGATGCGTTTTGCGCCGCGGGAATCTGCGCCGAGCGTGTCGATATCGCATTCCGTATAGGTGCGGTCGGGCGCTTCGGGAAGCAGACCTTCGTAGTTGCCGAAACGGTCGCCGCCGATGCACTTGCCGGGCGCGTAAGGCTCGAGAGAGCCGCTCTCCCAGCCGAGCTTTCTGGCTTCGCTTTTCGTAATGAAGTTCTGCGGCAGCTTACTGTAGGTTAAGATATACAGCGCGACGTCCTCCATGGAGGAGTAGGTGCCGAATTCGTCAATCGCGGGCGTTTCTTGTGTCGGCTCCTCGGATTCGAACGTGAATTCCTGGGTCTCTTCCGTGGATTGCTCTGTCGGCGCGGTCTGCTCTGCATTCTGGAATACGCCGAAATAGAGCGCCAACGCAAGAATCAAGACTGCGGCGATCAGAATCGCGCTCCACTGCTTTTTCATGCGATCCCTCCTTTTATGCTCTCTAATACATTATTATAGCACGCTTTCGGTGTTTTGACAAGAATGGAAGAAATGGGGAATTATTTGTGGACAAATGTCTTTTGAACGTGTATAATGAAGGGCAAGAGGAGGGGAAAACCTTGGAAAAGAAAGAAAAACGACGCTTTGGCGACCGCAGGGACGGCAAACTCCTGCGCGATCTGGACTCCATGCACTTTATCATGCCGATCATTTTCCCGAACCGCTGCGACAACGAGGCTTACTTATCCGAGCGCATCGATCTGGAGAATATTAACGCCTATCTTGCCAAAAAGAATGCCGACAGTCCCGATTTTAAGTACACTCTGTTCCACGTGATCCTGACCGCGATGGCAAAGACGCTTTATTTGCGCCCGAAGATGAACCGCTTTATCTGCAACGGCAACATGTACCAGCGCAACGAGGTCAGCGCGGCGTTTACGATCAAAAAGACCTTTGAGGACGAGTCGGACGAGGCGTTGGCGTTTATTCACACCAAGCCGACCGACACGATCGAGACGGTGCACGACTTCATTCGCGATCAGGTCTCGAAATGCCGCGGCACGGAGGGCGACGCTGCGACCGACAACATGGACTTTTTCAACAAAATGCCGCGATTTCTATCAAAGTGGCTGGTGCATGTCGTGATGTGGCTGGAGCAGCGCGGCAAAGCCCCGAAATCGCTGAACGAGGGCGACCCGTACTATTCCTCCTGCGTGCTTTCCAACGTCGGCTCGATCAAGCTCAAGTGCGGCTATCACCACCTGACCAACTGGGGCACGACTTCACTGTTCTGCCTAATCGGCGAGAAGAAGATGACGCCGCGCTTCGACGAGAACGGTAACGCGGAAATGCGCGAGACGGTCGATCTCGGTCTGACCATCGACGAGCGCCTCGCGGACGGCTATTATTATTCCAAGACCCTGCGGCTGATCAAGCACCTGCTGCAGCACCCGGAGCTTTTGGAGCTGCCGCTGGAGGAAAAGGTAGAGTACTGAGAACGTGAAAAAACTGCTGTGGATGATTCCACAGCAGTTTTTTCTTTATGCGGTTTTCCATTTCGCGCAGCGGCGCGCCTTGCGTTTGCGCTTGCGCACCTTGAAGAAGATCCAGAGGAAGACGACCAGAGCGATCGCCGCGATCGTCATAATCAAATAAACCGTCGTTGCGGTATCGGCGGTCTTGACCATCGTCCACAGGCTGTCCATCTCCTGCGTGCCGCGCTGGGAGAGGGCGCTGAAGAAGGAGCCGTTGGCAAGCGTTTCCTCGTCCGGGTAGGCGATCGGGTTATCTGCGAGCTCCGGATCCATGAGTTCCTTGGCAGCGCTGCTCGGCGCGGAATAACCGAGATATTCGAGATTCTGCGCGCAGATCTCCGGATCGAGCAGGAAGTTGATGAAAGCCTCGGCGGCGTCCTTATGCTCCGCGCCCTTCGGGACGCAGATCGCGTCGACGAAGCGGTTGAAGCCTTCCTCAGGGAAGTAGAAGGCAAGATCGGGATTCTCTTCTACCATGAGCAGATAATCGCCGGCATAATAAGGGGCGATCCACGCCTCGCCGCGCTCCATTTTGTCAAAGATCTGGTCCATGACGTACGCCTGCACCAGCGGCTTCTGTGCGCGCAGCTCGTTCGCTGCCAGCGTCAGCAGCGTGGAGTCCTCCGTGTTGATGCTGTAGCCGAGCTTTGCCTCCGCGATTGCAAAAGCGTCGCGCGGATTGTCGAACATCAGGATCTTTCCGGCATACTTCGCGTTCCACAGCAGATCCCAGCTTCCGATATCCTCGGGGTCGACGTACTTCGTGTTGTAGATCACGCCGACGCAGCCCCAGGTATAGGGAACGGAATAAAGATTCTCGGGATCGTAGGCGAGATTCTTAAAGCTGTCGTCGATATACTCGAAGTTCGGGATATTCGAGAAGTCGAGCTGCTCCAGCATATCTTCCTCGATCAGCTTCTGCACCATGTAGTCCGAGGGAATGATGATGTCAAACGTCGAGCCGCCCGCCTTGAGCTTGGTGTACATACTCTCATTGCTGTCGAAGGTCATGTAGTTGACCTTGATGTTGGGATAAGCGGCTTCAAATTCACTGATCACGTCGATGCAGTCGTCCGTGCCGTCGGAGATATACTGTCCCCAGTTGTAGATGTTGATCGTCACGGTCTCTTCCGCGGCAAAAACAGCAGCGGGCAGCGCGTTTACGAGCAGGATCGCGATCAAGAGCAGAGAAAGCAGTCGTTTCATCTGTATGCCTCCCTTTTGCGCAGCTTCTTGCGGCGGGAGTTATCGCGCGCCTGCAGGAGATTCATCGTGACCATCAGCAGCAGGATCGCGACGAACATCAGCGTGAACATCGCGTAGACCTTCGGCTGGATCGGTTTCTTGGTGTAGCTGTAGATCTCGACCGGCAGGGTGACAAAGCCGGAGCCGGTGACGAAATAGGAAATGACGAAATCGTCCAGCGACATCGTGAACGCCATCAGCGCGCCGGAGACGATGCCGGGCATGATTTCATGCAGCACGACCTTGAAGAACGCCTGCACGGGCGTGCAGCCGAGGTCGAGCGCGGCTTCCGTCAGGTTGGGATCCATCTGCGCGAGCTTCGGCATGACGTTCAGAATGACGTACGGCAGGCTGAAGGTGATATGCGCGATCAGCAGCGTCCAGAAACCGAGCACGGCGTTGATCCGGAGCAGAACGCCGACGAAGGCGAACAGCAGCGCGAGGGAGACGCCGGTAACGATATCGGGGTTGGTCATCGGAATATTGGTCAGCCCCATGACCGCAGAGCGGAGCTTGCCGCGCATGGAATGGATGCCGACGGCGGCGACCGTGCCGAGCACGGTGGCGATCGTCATGGAAAGGACGGCGATGATGACGGAGTTGCCGAGCAGCCGCAGCAGATTGTCGTCACGGAACAGCTCCTTGTACTGATTCAGCGTGAAGCCCTGAAAAACGGCGATATCCTTGCCCTTGTTGAAGGACGCGACCGCCAGAACGATCATCGGGATATACAGGAAAATGAAGACGAGAATGGTAAAAATACGGTTGGTTCTTCTCATAACGTCACCATGCTTTCTTCATCGTCGTTCGTAAAGCGGTTCATGACTCCGACACAGACGAAGATCAGTACCATCAGAACGAGGGACAGGGCGGCGCCGAAATTGGGGTTATAGGCGGCCTTGAACTGGGATTCGATCACGTCACCGATCAGAATGGTGCCCGGAGAGCCGAGCTTCTGCGAGATGTAGAAGGTGGAAACGGCTGGGACGAAGACCATCGTGATGCCGGAGACGATGCCGGGGACGGACAGCGGGAGAATGACTCTGGAGAAGACCTGACGGCTGTTGCAGCCCAGGTCTTCCGCCGCCTCGATCAGACGCGGATCGATCTTCATCAGAACCGTAAACAAAGGCAGGATCATGTAGGGCAGGTAGTTATACACCATGCCCAGTATGACCGCGCCGTTGTTGCGGATCAGCGGCAGGGGAGACAGACCGATGGAGGTCAGGAAATTGTTGATGATGCCGGTGTCGTCCAGAAGGGCGACCCATGCCAGCGTGCGCAGCAGGAAGCTGATGCACATCGGAAGCATGATCATCATCTGCAGCAGGCGCTGCGTGGTCGGCTTGCAGTGGGCGATGAAATACGCTACCGGATAGCCGATCAGCAGGCAGATCAGCGTCGCAATGATGCTCAGCCAGATCGAGCGCAGAAAGATCGGCCAGTAGTCAGCGATCTTCGCCAGATTCGAGAGGGTGAATTTCCCCGTCGCCGCATCGGTGAGGGCGAAATAGAGCACCACGCCGAGCGGGATCAGGGTAAACAGCACCATCCACAGGACGTACGGTCCGGACAGCCATTTACGCTTCATCTTCGCTGCCCTCCGCGTCGGCGATCTCGTCGTATTCCGCGGAATACGAGCTGTAGTCGCCGAACATGCCGGAATACTCGCTCTTGCGCATGATGTGGATGTCTTCCGGATTCAGACGGATGCCGATATAAGAGCCTTCGGGGCAGTAATCCGTCGTCTGGATGAGCCACTTGAAGCCCTTGAAATCGACAATGGTGTCGTAGTGAACGCCCTTGAAGGTGACGGAGGTGACGGTGCCGCACAGATGACCGGCGTCCGCCTCGACGATGTCGATGTCCTCCGGACGAATGACGACGTCGACCGGCTCGTTCTTCTCAAAGCCCTTGTCCACGCAGGCAAAAGTCCTGCCGAAGAATCTGACCTTGCAGTCTTCGAGCATGACGCCGTCAAGAATGTTGGATTCGCCGATGAAGTCTGCGACAAAGGCGTTCTTCGGCTCGTTGTATATATCCTCCGGCTTGCCGATCTGCTGGATCTTGCCCTTGTCCATGACGACGATGGTATCGGACATGGTGAGCGCTTCCTCCTGATCGTGCGTGACGTAGATGAAGGTGATGCCCATCGCCTGCTGGATGCGCTTGAGCTCGTTCTGCATATCCTTGCGCAGACGCAGATCCAGCGCGCCGAGCGGCTCGTCCAGAAGCAGCACCTTCGGTCGGTTGACCAGCGCGCGCGCGATCGCCACGCGCTGCTGCTGACCGCCGGAGAGGGAAGTGACCTTGCGGTTTTCAAAGCCCTTCAGTGAAACGATCTCCAGCATTTCCGTGACCCGTTCGTCGATCTCCTTCTCGTCCAGCTTCGCAATGCGAAGACCGAAGGCGATATTGTCATAGACGTCAAGATGCGGGAACAGGGCGTAGCGCTGGAAGACCGTGTTGATCTTACGTTTGTATGCGGGAACGTCGTTGATTCGTTTCCCGTCGAACAGAACATCGCCGGATGTCGGCGTCAAAAAGCCTCCGATGACACGAAGTGTGGTGGTCTTGCCGCAACCGCTCGGGCCGAGCAAAGTGAGAAATTCCTTGTCGTTGATGTAAAGATTGATCGAGTCCAATACGCGTTCCCCGTCAAATTCCATCACAAGGTTTGTCAAGCGGATCAGCTCTTGGGACATGTATCCTCCCCCATTTCTTTTCAAGTAGTACGACGCGATAAATCGCATAATACTCTATATTGCAATATATAGGGAAAGCCCGCAATTGTCAATGGATTTTCGCTATTTTTTGACAGCAGTTTTCCGCATTTTTCCCAAAAAATGCATCACTGTCGGAGGACAGCAAAAAAACTACTATATCTTGTGGCTCGCGCGGCTGCCGCACACAATAGACAAGGATATATTTCTTGACTTATGACTCTCAGAGTGATAAGATATATCTTATCATAGTATATTGGGTCATTATATGTCACTTTATGTGATTTTTTCGCCATTTTGGACTCACGGAGGATATTCTCTATGCGTAATAAGAGAATTCTGCTCTCTTCTCCGACGATGCACGGAGAGGAAATGAAATATATTCAAGAGGCGTTCGATACGAACTGGATCGCGCCTTTGGGAAAGAACGTAGATTGTTTCGAGCAGGAGATCTGCGACTATACCGGCTGCGGCCATGCTGCAGCGCTGTCGTCCTGCACGGCGGCGCTCCACCTTGCGCTGAAGCTCTGCGGACTGAAACGCGGCGAGCCGGTGCTCTGCTCCGATCTGACCTTCTCAGGCTCAGTCAATCCCGTCTCCTATGAGGGCGGCAGGCAGGTCTTCATCGACTCGGAGTACGAGACGTGGAACTTGGATCCGCGCGCGCTGGAACTGGCGTTTGAAAAGTATCCGCAGGCGCGGATCGTGATTGCCGTCAACCTCTACGGGACGCCGGCAAAGCTGGACGAGATCCGCGCGATCTGCGACCGTCGTCACGCGATCCTGATCGAGGACGCGGCGGAGTCTCTGTCCGCATCCTACCGCGGCAGACAGACCGGCACCTTCGGCACGTACAATGCGTTGAGCTTCAACGGCAACAAGATCATCACCACCTCCGGCGGCGGCATGCTCGTCTCCGACGATGAAACCGCCGTGAAGAAGGCGCGCTTCTGGGCGACGCAGTCGAAGGATCCCGCGCCGTACTATCAGCACAGCGAGATCGGCTACAACTACCGCATGAGCAATATCGTCGCCGGCATTGGCAGAGGACAGCTCCTGCATCTGGACGAGCATCGCGCGCTGAAAAAGAGAATCTATGAGCGTTACTGCGCCGCCTTTGCGGGTCTGCCCCTGCAGATGAATCCGCACCTGCCGGATTCCGAGCCGAACTATTGGCTCTCTTGCATTCTCATAGACCACGGCTGTTCGGTCAAGCCGTTCGACATCATGGCGCGGCTGAACGAGGAGAATATCGACTCCCGCCCGATCTGGAAGCCGATGCACATGCAGCCGGTGTTCTCCGACTGCGACTACATCACCCTGCCGGGCGTGAACGTCGGCGAGGATATCTTCGCCCGCGGACTGTGCCTGCCCAGCGACATCAAGATGACGCCGGAGGAGCAGGACGAGGTCATTGAAATCATCAAAGCCATGTTTTGAAGGAATCATGCGATATGTACGCAAAATACATAAAACGAATTCTTGATTTTTTCCTGTCCCTGACAGGGCTGATAATACTTTCACCGCTGCTGCTGGCGCTGACGGTCATCGGAACGGTCAAGTTCAAGGGAAATCCCTTCTTCACGCAGCCGCGCCCCGGCAGGAACGAGAGGATCTTCCGCCTGATAAAATTCCGCAGCATGACGGACGCGCACGACGCGGAAGGGAATCTCCTGCCGGACGCGCAGCGCCTGACGCGCTACGGGCATTTCCTGCGCGCGACTTCCGCCGACGAGCTGCCGGAGCTTCTGAACATCGTCGCCGGCCAAATGTCCTTCGTCGGCCCGCGCCCGCTGGCGGTGCAGTATCTGCCGTACTATACCGAGCAGGAGCGGCTGCGGCACTCCGTACGCCCCGGCCTGACCGGACTGGCGCAGATCAACGGGCGCAACGAGACGACGTGGGAGGATCGTTTCGCTTATGATCTGCAATACGTTTCGTCCGTTTCCTTCGGGCAGGACGTGAGGATCCTGTTCCGGACGGTGGCAGTGACCCTCGACCGATCCGGCATCGGCGTGCGCGGCGTCGACAGTCTGCCGGACTTCGATACGTACAGAAAACAACAATCGGAAAAGGAGTACGAGTCCGTATGAATATCTATGGAGAACGCGTCCTTCTTCGCGCCATTGAAAAAACCGACAACGCCCTGCTGCTGCGGCTGATCAACGACCCTGCTACCGAGCGCATGCTCGGCGGGAGCTCCTTCCCCGTTTCCTGCCATGCGCAGGAGAGCTGGACAGAGCAGCAGAAAAACGCTCCGAACACACTTCGCTGCATTATCGCGCTGCGCGATCAGCCGGAAATCGGACTTGGCACGGTGATACTGAGCGACGTTGATCAGAAAAACGGCACCGCGCAGATCCACCTGAAGCTGGACGAAACTGCAAGGGGGAAGGGCTACGGCACCGACGCGGTAAACGCACTGACGGCTTACGCGTTTGACGAAATGCGTCTGCAGTGCCTTTACGCGGATATTGTGTCTTATAACACCGCTTCTGAAAAGCTGTTCGTAAAGTGCGGCTACCGGTTGGACGGCGTTCTGCGCTCTCGCATATTCAAAAACGGCGCCTACGTCGATCTGAAGTCCTACTCCCGCCTGAAATCGGATCAAAGATGAGACAGGAGATCGGCAGTGAATTCTGGACGGGCTGTCAGCCGGGTGGAAGCGGTCGACGTATCCTTCCGGAGCTTGACGGGCTGCACCTTGTACTGAGCGGAAGAACGGCGCTGGACTGTGTCCTTTCAGACATTCTGCGATCCGAAAGGGTGAAGAAGGCGCTGCTGCCGTCATATTGCTGTCAAACGATGATCGAACCTTTTTTTGCGCACGGCATTTCCGTCGAATTTTTCGAGGTGTTTGCCGACGCGGGCGGGATTGGAGTTGATCTTCCTGCGGAAACAGACTGCAGTGTCGTTCTGCTCATGGAGTATTTCGGTTTCGGCAGCCCTGCGCTCCGTTCCTTTGCCGAGAAACTGCGAGCCTGCGGAAAGACGGTCATCTTCGACGCGACGCATTCGCTTCTGATGGAGGAGTACCGTGCGTTTTCATTCCCGGCGGATTATATCTGCGGCAGCGTCCGTAAATGGACGGATATCAACCTTGGCTTCTGCCTGAAAACGCAGGGGTCGATGACCGTACCGCCCCTGGAAGACTGCCCGGGTTACACCGAGCTTCGCAATCGCGCCTTTGATTTGAAGCGCGCCTATATCTGCGAAGAATCGGACGAAAAGCAGACGTTCCTCCAGATGTTTTCCGATGCGGAAACCTATCTGGAACGGCACTACCGCGGAAAAGCCGCAGACGCTCGGTCGATCGCGCAGCTATCGTACCTCGACGCCGATCTGCTCCGCTGCAGACGCAGAGAAAACGCGCTGCTTCTGACGCAGTCAATCAATGATCTCGGCTCGGAACAGGTGAGATGCCTGTATCCGATCGTACAGCAAGACGACTGCCCGCTTGTCGTTCCGCTGACGACCGCGCCGGAGCTGCGCGACGCGCTTCACTGCCGTCTGGTGCAGCGCGGCTTTTACTTCCCGCGGCATTGGCCGCGGACGGACGACCATACCTTCCGCGGCAGCCGCACGCCGCTCTTTGATATTGAAATCTCTGCGGTCTGCGATCAGCGGTACACGCCGGAGGATATGCGGAGAATTGCAGCAGAAATAGGGAGATTCTTGATTCATGTCTGATATTTGCTTCAGCCCTGCCTATGCCCGCGTCTTTGAAGAGACCGACGGCCCGAGCGAGGTGTTTGCATTCAAAAACGAATACGGCGAGGTTCGGCATACGTTCCTGCTTCGCGAAATCCCCGCACGGCTCGACGGCAGGACGCTCTTCGACATCTCGACGCCCTACGGCTACGGCGGCCCGATTATTCTGGAAAGCACGGACAAGGAAAAGCTGATGCAGTCGTTTGCCGCGGCATTTGCCGACTACTGCCGACAGCGCGGCATCGTCTGTGAATTCGTCCGTTTTCATCTGACGGATAACACGGACGTCCGCAGACTCTATTACGGCAAGACGCGGTACGTCAAGGACAATATTATCGTCCCGACGGATCGCCCGTATGAGACCTTGTGGATGGAATACGAGCATAAGGTGCGCAAAAACGTAAAAAAGGCCCGCGAATACGGGCTGGAGATCATGATCGAGCAGAATATGGATCATATCGACGATTTCATGCGCATCTATTACGACACCATGAACCGCAACGAGGCGAGAGAGTACTACTATTTCCCAAGAGGCTTTTTTGAAAAAATCGCCTCGTATATTCCGTATAACTACCTGTTTTTCCACGTACTGAAGGACGGCGTGATCATCTCCACAGAGCTTGTGCTGATCTCCGAGGAGTACGTCTATTCCTTCCTCGGCGGCACGGACGCGGATTTCTATTATATGCGTCCGAACGATTATCTGAAAGATGAAGTGATCAAGCTGTGCGTGGATACGGGCAAAAAGGGCTTCGTCCTGGGGGGCGGCTATCGGGTCAACGACGGTATTTTCCGTTATAAGCGGAGCTTTACGAACGCGGATCCCGTTCCGTTCTACGTCGGCACGATGATCTTTGACCGGGACGCCTATGACCGGTTGACTGCCGAACGTATCAAACAGACCGGCGGGCTTCCCGACGATCCGGATTTCTTCCCGCTCTACAGAGCGTAATTCTTTTGAATCAGGGCTGTCTATGAACATTCTTTTTTTGACGATGAACGTCTTTACCGACGTTCACATGCACAACATATATTCCGATCTGATGCTTGAACTGATCGCGCGGGGTCATCGCCCCTTTATCGTTACGCCGCGGCAGAAAAGCATGGGAATCAAGACGGCACGCACCGACTTCCCGACGTACACGCTCCTGACCGTGCAGACGGGAAATACCGCAGGCGTTTCCCTGATCGAGAAGGGGATCTCAACCGTCACGATGAGCGGCTGCTACTACCGCGCGATCCGCAAACATCTCGGCAAAGAGAAGTTTGATCTGATCCTTTACTCCACCCCGCCGATCACGCTCGCCGCGCCGGTCAAAAAACTGAAAAAGCTCTTCCACTGCCCGACCTATCTGATGCTGAAGGACATTTTCCCGCAAAACGCGGTCGATCTCGGCATGTTCTCTGCGGGCAGTATGATATATAAATACTTCAGAAGGCAGGAAAAGCTGCTCTACCGCGTCTCGGACAGAATCGGCTGCATGTCGCCTGCAAACGTGGAGTATTTGCTCGCCCGCAATCCGGAGATTCCGGCAGATAAGGCGGAGATCTGTCCCAACGGCATTATCCCGTGCGCAGTCAAAGACCGACATGCGGCAAAAACCGCGCTGCGGGAGAAGTATCATATTCCGGAAACAGCCGTCGTCTATCTGTTCGGCGGCAACCTTGGAAGACCGCAGGGTATCCCCGCGCTGATCGAATGCCTGCGAAAATGCAAAAACCGCAAGGACGCGTTTTTCCTCATTTGCGGCAGCGGAACAGACGCCCTGCCGCTCGATGACTATATCGCGCAGGAGAAGCCTGAAAACGTCGTCCGCTCTCCCTTGCTGCCAAAGCAGGAGTACGATGAGATCGCAGCCGGCTGCGACGTCGGCATGGTTTTTCTTGACCCGCGCTTTACGATCCCAAATTACCCGTCAAGGATTCTGTCCTATATGGAAAACAGTATGCCGGTCTTGGTCTGCAGCGACGCTGCAACGGACATGGGCGCGATCGCGGAGGCAAACGGCTTCGGCTTTGCCTGCAGCAGCGCGGATCCGGAGGATTTTGCAAAGCTGCTTGCCGCTTTTTCAGCAGCCGATCTGGAACAGATGGGACGGGCCGCAAGAAAGTATCTGGAAAACAACTATACCGCGTCCGCCTGCTGCGATACGGTGCTGGGAGTTTTGAAATGATCTCTGTTATCGTACCCGTTTATCGAACGGAAGCGTATATTGAAGCCTGCATCCGCTCGCTCTGCGCGCAGACCTGCCGCGATTTTGAGATCATTCTGGTTGACGACGGTTCGCCGGATCGGTCTGCGGAGCTGGCAGAAGCAATCCTCCGGCAAGGCGATGTGCGCTATCAGATCATCCATACCGAAAACCGCGGCGTGTCTGCGGCGCGCAATACCGGTCTGCAGGCTGCGTCGGGCGAGTGGGTGGCGACAGTCGATTCCGACGATGTGCTGTCGCCGGATTTCCTCTCGAACTACGAGCGTATGCTGAAGGATTCACCCGATTCCAGCATTCTCTCTACGGGCTTCTCCGTTTGCAAAGGATCAGACGGAGCGTTCGATACAGCACGCGGGCTGAAAACACGCCGTTTGACTGCGCAGGAAGCGCAGCAGGCGTTTTTTGACCGCGAGATCCGTTT
Source organism: Oscillospiraceae bacterium (assembly GCA_017429835.1). Lineage (GTDB taxonomy): Bacteria > Bacillota > Clostridia > Oscillospirales > Oscillospiraceae > JAZOXB01. Next base: position 32,497 of record JAFROD010000024.1, on the reverse strand, counting down.
CCTGCTTCCGACGCTTTTGCTGCGCAGAAGCTTTTTGAAGGACAACGGCATCCTGTTTGACGAGACGGTACGTTATTCGGAGGACGTGCAGTTTATCTGGAAGTGCCTTGCATTCAACCGGGATCCGGTTCTGCATGATCCCGTTGCGCTGTACCGGTACGTCCTGCATGATAATTCGACTATGACAGGCTCGGATATCCCGAAGATCATGACGGCGATCGGCGGACTTGACCGCATGCTGTCGCAGATCTCCAACCGGCTGACGCCGAAAATCGCCAAACAGCTTCGTCCGCACTCTGTGTTTGCGCTGCTTCACGGCGCGGCGCGCATGCTCTCCTGCTCTGACTTTCTGACCCTTTTTAAGGCCTGTGGCGGCAGAGGCGCCATTCGCGGTCAGGTTTGGAGCGGCAAACTCCGGTTTCGGGTGCCCGCTGCCGTGCTGGCCGCATGTCCGCGGCTCGGCTATCGTATTCTGAGGAAGATTTGATATGATCGTTAGTTTCAGCGGTATTGACAGTGCCGGAAAGAGCACGCAGTTGGATCTGCTGCGCGCATATTGCGACAAAAAGCGCCTGCGCTCCGTTACAAAATGGAGCAAGGCGCGAGGAACGCCGCTTGTTGTTTTCCTGAAAAGGCTCGTCCGCCGCGACGGCAAAATGGACGACGCCGGCAAGCGGGAATACCGCGAGGCATTCTTTGCAAACCCGAAAAAAGAAAAGTTCCTGTACCGCGTGTCGATGCTGGATCTGTGCTGGTACTGGTCGATCCACTACCGCCTGCTGAACCTGACGCATCGCTACGTCTTCTGCGACCGCTATCTCTGGGACACGGCGGTGGAACTGCAATTTGACTTTCCGCACGTCGATCTGGATAAATCCGTACTGTGGAAGCTGGTTCGCCGGCTCGCTGCAAAGCCGAAGGTGTCTTTCGTATTCTTCGTTCCCGCAGAGGTTTCCCTTGCGCGGGATCAACAGAAAAACGCCGCTGGAATTGAAGATATCGAAATAAAAAAGCAGAAGATCGCAGTCTACCGCGCCTATGCGGAAAAAGGCTGTTGGACGAACGTTATGGACGGGCTTCTCCCGCGCGAGGAGCTGCATAAACAGGTGCTTCAGGCGCTCGGTCTGGAAAAAGGAGGGGACGTCTGATGGATCTATCCTCCATGCTTGATCGGGAAGACTTCTTCGGGCTGCTTTCTTCCACCGTGGAGGCGTACTTCAAAGAAGCGGAGCACGCGGAAGTAACGCTGGCACGGCAGGAAAAGCACGCGAACCTCGTGATAAAGCCGCGGCTGTCCGCCCTCTGTCCGCCGAAGATTTCCAAGCGGGCGCAGGCATTCTTTTACAGTGAGTGGAATACACGGGGAAGTAAACTGAAAAACCTTGCGGTAAAAGCGTATGTCTTTGCAATGCTGCACACGGGTCGCCTGTTCTCGTCCTATCGGTTTCGCCTGGAGCCGGGTTGCATCGCGGGACACGACCTGGTCATTGCGCCGAATAATCGTTCCATCCGCTTTTTCGACTACAAGAGCGGAACCGTCGGCTGCAGGATCAAAGACGGCTTCTCCGACAAGTTTTTCAAGAATCAACTGCAGTTTCGGCTGCATCATCAATATGACTTTCTCCTGCCGATGGAACGGTGGGGAGAGAAGTGGTTTGTCGAGCCGATCCTGAAAGGGCATCCGCTGGCGCGTGTCACGGACGATGCAATGTACCGGAAGGGCGTTGCGGACGCCTTTGCCGCCGTTCGGAAACTCGCGGACGATACCGTGCGCAGAGCGGACGCTCGCGCATATCTTCGCACCCTGACGGAGCGGATTACTGCCCTCTGTTTGGCGGCAAAAGAAAAAAAGCACGTCAAAATGGCGGACGATACGCTGCGGCTCTTGGAGAGAATCGGAAGCATTGAAAACCTGCTTCCCAAAGAACTCCCTGTCGCCATGAGTCACGGCGACCTGCAAACGGGAAACGTCTGGGTCGATCCGAACGGAAAGACGATTCTCTACGACTGGGAGACGGCAGGGGAGCGCAGCGTGTGGTACGATAGCGCAGTTTTGGCGTACGCTCTTCGCAGACCGCACCAATGGCGGCAGTTCCTGCGCTCGCAGGCTGAGAAAGCCTACCAAGCGGATCGTACTGCGAAAACGGACAGAGCAGTCCCCGCAGTTGTAAAAGGCGTCGTCATGCTGGAGGATATCCTCTTTTATCTGGAGGACATGATGGAGCTGCCGCAGGACTGGGGCGGAGACATCTACGATAACTATTTGAAAGACCTGAAGAATGCCGTAACGGAGGTTGGGATCGCGTGAAGACGGACGGTAACTTCATACAGTTTTCCAAACTTGCGAACGCCTCTGTCCGCGAAGACCTTGCACAGGAAGAAAAGCAGGAACTGATACGTCTGGCACGGGAATTGGGCGAAGAAACGCTGCTTGCCAAGGCAACGCAAGCGAAGATGCTTCCGTTTTTGGCAAAGCTCATGCTCGTTCTCAAGGTTGCTCCGCAGACCTGGCAGCCGATTTATGACCGCTATGCGGAACGCAACCGGCAGATCATTGCAGAGTTGGATCGCGTTTACGCCGCGCTGACTGCCGCCGGGTGCAGAAAACTCTTCGTAACTGAAAACTTCGGCGCGATGCTTGCGGCGTGCGGCGATACGGCGCTGTTTGCGTCAGGCGACGTGGACAACTACGTAGATGCGGAAGAGTATCCCGCGGTCAAACGGGTGATGACCTCGCTCGGTTACCGCTGCGAGGAACGGTTCACAGGTGCGCTGTTCATTTCTGCGAATTTTGAACACCCGGAACGCCTGCCGCAGGATTTCCACTTTAGCTTTGAAGTGTTCCCGCTGTCAAGACTGACGCAGCCCTGTACCGTTAAGACGGACGATTTTACGAACTGGGCGCAGCTTCGCACCTACCGCGATACGGCGATTCTCCTGCCGCAGCGGGATGCGCTGCTGTATATCTGCCTGCTTCATATTTCGCTCCATTCGTTCTGCCGCGCGCCGGCGATCCGCTTGTATCGCGACATTGTCAACGCCGCAGACGGACTGACGGACGCGGAGTGGGCGCGCATCGCCGCACAGGCAAAGCGGGATCATACGGAGCGCAGACTGTATTCTGCCGCGTATCTTTCCAACCGAATCGCCGGAACGGCGCTGCCGATTGCGCAGGAGCCGAAGATCAAACAGCTCTTAAAGCTGGTTTACGACGAAAAACACGGCGTTTTGCTGCCGGAGCCGTCCAGAGCGCGCGTCATGCGGATCGAGATCGCCAGCCACGACCGCTCGGCTGCCGCTGGACTGAAGGATACGCTTTTTCCGGATAAAGACTGGAGAAGAAGCGTATACGGAAGCGGCGGCATGAGCGGGATCATCCGCCATCTGAAAAGGATCGTTTAACAATGAAAAAACACCTTGCCGTTCTGTGCGGCGTCTATTATCCGTCTCCTTCACCGACGGGACTGTGTACGAAGAGATATCTTTCTCTTTTGACGGACAGCTACGATATCGACGTCATCTGCATCAGCTCCTGCGATGCGCCGAAACAGGCGGAGGAAAACGGAATCCGCGTGCATGCCCTGTTGGGGAAGCGGATGCAGCTTGAACGCCGCGGATCGACGTTGACCAGAACCGCTGCCCACGTGATCGGCGGAGCGCAGATGAAGACCGCCGCGCTCGGCAATCTTGCGTGGTTCCGCAAGCAGGCGCTCGAAGTGTTAAATCAATTACACCGCAGGCAGCCGCTGGACGCAGTGTTCTCCGTCTGTTCTCCTTTTGCGGCACACGCTGCCGCAAAAGCCTTTAAACAAGAGCATCCGACTTTGCGTTGGTGCGCGTATACAGTCGATCCCTATGCCGCCGCGGGACGCGTCCGTCCGCTGTTTTACGGGAAAGAGCGGCTGGCGGCCTTCGAGCGCAGCGTCTGTGCCTGTGCAGACGTTCTGCTGCTGTCCGAGGAAGTCTACAACGCAAGAGAAGACCTCCGCTGCTGCGCAGACGATTGCCGCAGGCTGCCCTACCTGCTGCCGAAGGTTTCCGAAGCGCCGACTCAAAACAGCGAATTCTCAAACGCATATATTCATTGCGTGTATGCCGGAAGATTCTATCCGAAAATCAGAAATCCGGAGCCGATGCTGGCGGCGTTCCATGCGGTGTCCGATCCGGATATCCGATTGCACCTGTACAGTACCGGCTGTGAAGATACGGTGAGAAAATACGCCGCGCTCGACAGCAGGATCCTGCTGCACGCGCCGGTTTCTCATGAAAAGATCGGGGAAATATACAGAAGTGCAGATTGCTTGATCAATATTGAAAACAGTCTGCCTGAATTCCTGCCAAGCAAGCTGTTCGAGTATATTGCCGCGTGCCGTCCGATCATCAGCTTCGGCAGCGGGCAGAGCAGAGAGCTCCTTTCGAAGCACCCTGCCGCGCTGCATATATCTAATGCAGAGGACGCAGAAAAGAATCTGCAAGCGTTTATTGAAGGAAACCGCGGCAAAGTGATTCCCGCTGCGGAGATAGAATCAAGTTTCCGACACCACGGCGGAGAGAGCATTCGCCGCATACTGGAACGTGCGCTTTCCAAGAGCGTAGACACCGCGTTGCCGTAATCCACAGGAAAGGAGACGATCGAGCTGACAATGAAGCATAAAGAAAGAAATCAGACCGTTTTGATCATTACGATCTGCACTATGATCTGCTTTACGCCGATCGTCCATTTCATCAATCAGTTGTTCAGGCTGATCATCGGAGCAGGCTTCACGCTGGATACTCTGGTTTGTTATTCGATCCTGGCAGGAATGCTCCTGGCGAGCCTGAGGCAGTTGCATTTTAAAGTCAAAACCGACGTGATGGCTGTCCTGCTCCTGTTTGTGCTTTCTTTTGTGCTTTCCTATTCCTTCATTCATAACAATAAACTCTATATGTTCACCCAATGGACGGATTTTGCAGGCAACCCGATGTATCTGCTGTTCGTATACTCTCTTCCCGCCTATGTCTATATGAGATATGTTACGGACTTTGATCGGATGTTTGAGATTTGCCACGTTTTCTCGGAGATCGTTGTTTTCTGCTCGCTTGGCTCGTTTGTCTTGATGTTCCTCAGAGACAGTCAGCCGGAGTATATGAGCTTTTCCTATAATCTCGTGTTTCCGACCATCATTTCGTTGGTCTATTACTTTGAGAAAAGGAAAGTCATGCCGTTGATCACCGCGCTCACAGGTACGATCCTGATCTTCTTTGCTGGGGCGAGAGGCCCGCTGGCATGTGTCGTGTTCAGCTTGGCAGCCTATTTCCTGATAAGTAAAGCCTCCGCGAAGAAGAAGGTCTTTTTGGTTTGTTTCATCATAGTCGGCACCATGATCGTCATGCTGATGTGGCAGCCGATCCTAAGCGCGCTGAAGGATTCCGTGGATTCGATCGGCATTTCAAGCAGAACGATCGACTTGCTCATGGAGGGAGAAATCTTCAGTGATTCCAGCAGAGGAGAAATCCAAAAAAAAATCATAGATGGCTTCTCCTTGATCGGCAGCGGGCTCTACGGCGACCGTGCGCTAGGCGACGACCATTATGCGCATAACCTGATCATCGAATTGATCGCGCAATGGGGTTATCTGATCGGAGCGGGGCTCCTCACGATTCTGTGCGGACTGTTTATCAAAGGCTTCCGGACGAAGAATACCAGTCTGCAGTTGCTGATAATGGTGCTTTTCTCCTCCAGTGTTGTAAAGCTGATGTTCAGCGGAAGCTATCTGGCGCACAACGCCTCCTTCTTTGTGCTGATCGCCGCATGCGTCAACTCTCTGGAGCTGGAAGACGCGTTGCCGGTCGCGGAGAACAGGGAAGTTCCGAAAAAGAAATCAAAGTACATTAAAACCTACAGAAGGTACAGTTCATAAAGATACGTTTGCGCGTGTTTATAGGGCTGCTCTTCTGATCAGAAAGGGTTTCCAACGACGCAGACGCAGTATTTTGATTCTTTGACGAAAGGAGATGATCGAGCTGAACATTGAACGACATAAAGAGCAGAATCAGAAGGTTCTGATGATAACGATTTGCACGATGATCTGTTTTGCACCGATCACCCACTTTGTCAATCAGCTTTGCCGACTGATCTTCGGTGCAGGCTTTTCGCTGGATACTCTGGTTTGCTATGCCGTTTTGGCAGGAATGCTTCTGGCAAGCCTGCGGCAGCTTCATTTTCAGCTCAAGCTCGACGTGCTGATCGTGTCGATCGGATTTTTGGTCGCCTTCGCGCTTTCCTATACGTTCGCCGAAGGAAACAAAGACTTCATGTTTACCCAATGGACTGATTTTGCGGGAAATCCGGCGTACCTTTTGTTCGTGTATTCTATTCCTGCGTACGTTTTTATGAGATACGTTACGGATTACGACCAAATGTTTGAAACTTGCCAGCGATTCTCGCTGATCGTTGTATTCTGCTCCGTCGGCTCGTTTGTCATAATGCTTCTAAGAGATTCGCAGCCGGAGTATATGAGCTTCTCATACAATCTTGTCTTTGCTACGATTCTTTCGTTTATCTATTATTTTGAAAAGAAAAAGGGTCTGCCTTTGATCGCGGCAATTGTCGGAGGCATTATGATATTTCTTGCCGGCGCAAGAGGCCCCCTGGCTTGCGTGTTCTTCAGCATGATCAGCTATTTTCTGATCAGCAAAGCTTCTGTGGGAAAGAAAATCTTCCTGGCGTGTTTTCTGTTAACCGGAGGGGTAATCATTCTGATACTGTGGCAGCAGATTCTGACCTCACTGAAGGACTCCATGGATTCAATCGGAGTTTCAAGCCGCACGCTCGAGCTTTTGATAGAGGGAGAGTTTTCCAGCGATTCCGGCAGAGGAGATATCCAGCTAAGGATCATAGAAAGCTTTACCCTCTTTGGCAGAGGACTGTACGGGGATCGGACGATTGGCGAAAACCATTATGCGCACAACTTGATCATCGAGTTGATCGCGCAGTGGGGTCTCCTGCTCGGGACTGTGATCGTTGTCACGCTCTGCGTGCTGTTCTTCAAGGGCTTCAGAACGAAAAACGACGCCTTGCGACTGCTGGTTCTGGCACTGTTCTCTTCCAGCGTTGTAAAGCTGATGCTCAGCGGCAGTTACCTGGCGCACAATGCCGCCTTATTCGTACTGATCGGCGCATGCGTCAATTCGCTGGAGATGGAACATGCGCAGCCGGCTGGTGCTGATGCGAGATCGCAAAAGAAAAAATCAAAGTATATCAAGGCGTACAGCAGATACAGCTAAGGGAGATACGGATTATGCGTAACTTTATTAAGAGAAAACTGATCTGTCTGAAGAATCCGACCGTCCGGATCGGGAAACGCGCCAACGTGTCCGGAACCGCTGCATTCGGCGGTTATAACCGGATCGGGGCGGGCAGCGTATTCAGCGGACGGCTCGGCAGGTATTCCTATCTCGGAGAGGAGTGCCGCATCAACGCCGATATCGGGAAGTTTTGCTCCGTCGGCAACCGCGTTGTGACGGTAAGCGGCACACATCCCACCAGAACTTGGGTCTCCACGCATCCGGCGTTCTATTCCTGCGCAAAGCAGTGTGGGACGAGCTTCGTATCTGAAACGCTTTTTGATGAAACAACGACGCCTGCGGTGATCGGGAACGACGTTTGGATTGGCGCCGGCGCCCTTTTGGTCGGCGGCATTTCCGTCGGTGACGGCGCTGTGATTGCTGCCGGCGCGGTCGTGACGATGGACGTTCCGCCCTATACCGTTGTCGGCGGCGTCCCTGCAAAGGAGATCCGCAAACGCTTTGACGCCGACACGGCAGAACGTCTGCAAAGAATTGCCTGGTGGGACTGGCCGGACGAGCGCCTGCAGGAGCTGCGCGCCGATTTTTCAGACGTTGACGCGTTCCTCGCCGGGCAGAGCGAGCTGTAATTGCTTATGAAAATACTGCATATTGTGCTGGCGTGCTTTTACGTGGAAGGACTGGGCTACCAGGAAAACCTGCTGCCAAAATATCACAAGCTGTTTGGAAACGACGTAACGATCCTGACTTCCGACTTTCCCAACAGCCGTTTGGGCGATCCGAAGTATGCCGGCTTGAAGGAATACGACAATGACGATGGCGTCCGCGTGATCAAGCTGGAACGGAACGAGCTGCGCGTTTTCGGCAAGGAACTGCAGCTCAACCGCTACGACGGCGTCTATGAGGCGATCGACCGGGTGAAGCCCGACGTCATCTTCATTCACGGGCTGACCTCTGCCGCCGATATCCCGATCGCAAGGTATCTGCGGCGGCATAGGGAAGTAAGAGCTTTTGCCGACCAGCACGCAGACTATTTCAATTCTCCGGTCGATACCGCAAAGAAGCGGGCGTTTATGCGCATGATCTGGCAACCGATCATAGGAAAGCTTAAGAAGCCCGTAATAAAATTTTGGGGTACGACGCCCTGGCGCTGCGAGTATATGGAGAAGGTCTACGACGTTCCGCCGGAGAAAATCGACCTGTTGGTCATGGGCGCGGACAACCGGAAGATTGACTTTGCGCATCAGGCGGCGATTCGGGCGAGAATCCGCTCTGAGCTGGATCTCGCGGAGGATGATTTCGTCGTCGTCAGCGGCGGGAAGATCGACCGAAAGAAGAATATCCATCTGTTGATGCAGGCGGTCAGGAAACTGAACGCAGAGAAACTGAAGCTGATTGTCTTCGGTAACGTAGCAGAAGAGATCAGAGATGAGATCGAAGCCCTTACCGACGACCGGCATATCCGAAACGTCGGCTGGCTGGGGGCAAGCGAGGTGTATAACTATTTCCTTGCGGCGGATCTCGCTTTCTTCCCCGGAACGCATTCTGTCCTTTGGGAGCAGGCGTGCGGCTGCGGGATACCCTGCGTATTCAAGGAATGGGAAGGTATGCGCCACGTCAGCAACGGCGGAAACGCGATCCTGATGAAAGAGGTCACGGTTGATTCCGCTGCGTCGGTACTGCAGAGCCTGTATACCGACCCGGAAAGAGTCCGCAAGATGAAACGCAGAGCGATGGCGTTCAAAGATGAGTTTTCCTATGAAGAAGTAGCAAAAAGAGCGATAGCGCTATAGCTGCGTTTTTGCAGGCAGTTTCAACGACAGCGGATTAGGAGTGCAATATGAAGGAAAAACGCATTCGGATGATCACTTTTCACACCCCAAAGAATTACGGCGCAGTGCTGCAGGCGTATTCGCTGATGACCTTCCTGAAGCAGTATTCGCCTGACGTCAAAGTGATTGACTTCAACACGCCGCATCTGCGCTCGATTTATCCGCTGAACTCAAAGCCTGCCAGAATGAAGGCGGTTCCGCACTATTTGTTGAATCTTCTGTTGACCGGTCAAAAGAAACGCAAATATGCCAAATTTGAAAGATTTATTGCGCGGCGTTTTGATCTGACCAGACGCTACGAGTCGCTGGAGGAGTTGCGGGCAGATCCGCCCGAAGCGGATTGCTACGTTACCGGCAGCGATCAGGTGTTCAATCCAAACCGCATCGCAGAGGAGCGGGAAGCGTTCTGCCTGAACTTCGGCGGAGAGGAAATCAAACGGATCGCTTATGCGGCGAGCTTTGGAGTCAAGGCGATTCCGGAAGAAAAAAGGCAGGAGACCGCAGCGGCCCTTGCCGGATTTCAAAGCATCTCTGTCAGAGAAAAGAGCGGCGTTTCGATCGTACAAGCGCTGACGAACAAGGAGCCTGTCGAAACGCTTGATCCGGTCTTCCTGGAAGACAAGGCGTTTTGGAGCGAAGCGGCTGTGCCGCGTCCTGTCGGCAGCGAGCCGTATATGCTCTACTACCGTCTGATGGGCGGAAAGGAAAGTGACGAAGCAGCGCGCCGTGCCTCCAAAAAACGTGAGCTGCGGCTTGTCGTTGTTACGGACGGCTTCTTAACGTGGCGCGCGGATACGGTACTCCGCGACGTGGGACCGTTGGAGCTGTTGGATTTATACAAAAATGCAGAATACGTGGCAACGGATTCCTTTCACGGCGTTGCGTTTTCACTGGTTTTCGAGAAGCAGTTTCTCTTCACTGATCATAACCCGAAGCTGGCGGAAAGAGCCGTGAATCTGATGGAGCGGGCAGGATGTGCGCAATGTGCCTGTCTCAACGGCGGCACGGGAGACGAGCACGTTGATTATACGGAAGTATCCGCAACGATCGGCGCGCTTGTCGAGCGGTCAAAGCAGTTTATCGAAGAAGCGCTTGCGTAAGGCGAATCGTTCGGAGGTGGCACAGACATGAGAATTGAAGAACTGCCGAATGCCTGTACTGCCTGCGGCGCTTGCGTATCGGAATGCCCGCGGCAATGTATCACGCTCTCACTGGATGCGGAGGGCTTCTACTACCCGCGCGTTGACCACGAAAAGTGCAGCCGCTGCGATCGTTGCGAGCAAGTGTGCCACTGCCTCAACGGGCAGGAGATACAATCCGAAAAGCACAGCTATTACGGCTATTCCAAAGACGAAAGCATCCGAAACGGAGGCTCCTCCGGCGGCGCATTTGCGACGCTGGCAGAGCCGGTGCTGGAAGCCGGCGGCAGCGTGTACGGCGCGGCGTTTGATTATGACGCCTTGCTGCTTCGCCATACGTCAACGGATCGGGTCTCGCTGTCCGAGCTGCAGAAAAGCAAGTATATCGAAAGCGATATGGGCACGACCATCGCCGCCGTCAGAGAAGACCTCAAGCGGGGGCGAAGGGTGCTGTTCTGCGGCACGCCCTGCCAGACCGCCGGCGTGCGGCAGGCGCTGGGAGAACAGGAAAACCTCCTGCTGTGCGATTTCGTCTGCCACGGCGTGCCGTCTGCGGGGATCTTCCGGGATGACCTGAAGACGAAACTGCGGAGGAACGAAAAGCTCCTTCGCCTGGAGTTCCGGCCGCAGGGATTCGCCTGGGGCAAGGACGACAAGCAGCTTTTGCTTGAAACGACTGCCGGAAAGACGATGACGCCGTTCTATTTGGACGCCTATTACAAGGGCTTCCTGACTGCCAACGCCCTGCTGCGCCGTTCTTGCTATGCCTGCAGATATCGCGAAACGCACCAGTCCGATATCACCATGGCGGACTTCTGGGGCTACCGGGAGCTCGACCCTTCCATAGACGACGGGAAGGGATTCTCTCTGATCGTCGCGCACACTGAGAAGGGGCGCAGGGCGGTCGAGGCAATGCGGGATTTTGAGCTGCACGAGATCGACAATCGGTATTCCGATTACGCGTTTGCGCCGAAGGATTATTCGGAGGGGTGGAAACGCAGAGAACGGTTTTTTACCGTCTACCGCCCGGGAAAGCTGAAAAAGGCTGCGAAAAAGGTCTATATGAAGCATTGGCGCGTCGAACGGCTGAGGTACAGGATCAAAAAGCTGCTCCATCGGGTATAGTTTGTTGAGGGTGAACGCTATGGGCAGAATCAAGCAAATAATAAAAAAATGCTTTTCGCGTCTGCCGTCTTCTACGGTCATTATGCTGCATCACATTGACGACGGCAAACTGAACATAAGAAGCAACTGTATTCTTACAAAAAGCGCGTTAACTGATTTCTTGGATACAAGAATTCCGTTCATTTCGATGGAAACCTATTGCAATTCCCGCTTTGCGTGGCGCAGCCCCTGTACGCTTACCTTTGATGACGGTCTTTACGATGTTTATCGGGTGGCATATCCGGAGTTGAAAAAGAGAAATATTCCGTTCACGGTTTTTATCGTGACGGATTACCTTGACACAGACGGCTATCTTTCCACGCAAGCGCTGCGGGAACTGGCGGCTGATCCGCTGGTGACCATCGGATCGCACGGCACTTCGCACGCAATCCTTACGGAACTGCCCGCACAAGCGCAGCTTCGGGAGCTTGCAGAATCCAAGCGTATTCTGCAGGAGATCACGGGAAAAGAGATCCGGGTGTTTGCGTACTCCCACGGTCAGTTCAACCGAACGACGCTGGATCTGATGAAAAAGCACAAGCTCTATGATGCGGCCTTTTCCGCAGGTGGCGGGCAGACCACTCTGCTCGCGGCAGCACGCCGTTATTCCTTGCCGAGATTCAACCTTACGGATCAGAATACCTCGTATCGCATCATCAGAAAAAAGAACTACGATCATTTCCTGCCGGTATAGCGGAAGACTGTGCCGCCGGGAACAGAATAAAAGGAAGATAACGCATGAACGTACTTGTGACCGGAGCAAAGGGCTTCGTCGGGAAGAACCTTTGCGCGACGCTGAAGAATATCGCCGAAGGGAAGGACAAGTCCTTCGGGATTCCGGCGGACATCACGGTTTTTGAATATGACGTTGACACCGCGCCGGAGCGTCTGGACGCATGGTGCCGCGACTGCAATTTTGTATTTCATCTTGCGGGCGTCAACCGCCCAAAGGATGCCGCGGAGTTCATGGAGGGCAATTTCGGCTTCACCGACGTGCTGCTGACGAAGTTGGAAGCATACGGCAACGCCTGCCCGATCATGATCAGCTCCTCCACGCAGGCGGCGCTGGACAACCCCTACGGCAGGAGCAAGCTGGCAGGGGAGGAGCGCATGCGGCAGTACGGTGCGAAAACCGGCGCAAAAACGCTGATCTACCGCTTTCCAAACCTCTTCGGCAAGTGGTGCAGACCAAATTACAATTCGGTCGTGGCGACCTTCAGCCACAACATTGCACACGGTCTGCAAATCCGAATCGACAATCCGGATACGGTGCTGCGGCTTGCCTACATCGACGACGTCGTAGCGGAGCTGATCGCCGCGCTGCAGGGGAAGGAGCACCGCGCGGGCGACTTCTGCTGCGTGCCGACCGTACATGAGATTTCGCTCGGCGAACTGGCGGCTGTCCTCGGCAGCTTTCGCGCTGCGCGGCAGGAATACTCCCTGCCGGATATGGGGGACGCGCTGACGAGAAAGCTCTACGCGACCTATCTGTCTTATCTCCCGGAAACCGAGTTTTCCTATCCGCTGTGCAGCCATGAAGACGCGCGCGGCAGCTTCACCGAAATTCTCCGAACGGCGGATCGCGGGCAGTTCAGCGTGAATATTTCCAAGCCCGGCATCGTCAAGGGAAACCACTGGCACCACACGAAAAACGAGAAGTTCCTGGTCGTCAGCGGCGAAGGTGTGATCCGTTTCCGCAGGATCGACGGCGACGAGATCATCGAATACCGCGTCAGCGGTGACAAGCTCGAGGTCGTGGATATCCCGACGGGCTATACGCACAATATCGAGAATCTGGGCGATACCGATATGGTGACCTTTATGTGGGCGAGCGAGTGCTTCGACCCCGACAAACCAGACACCTATTTTCTGGAGGTATGATATGAAAAAACTGAGACTGATGACCGTCGTCGGAACGCGACCGGAGATCATCCGCCTGTCCGCGGTGATTAAAAAATGCGACGTCTATTTCAATCAGCTTCTGGTGCATACCGGTCAGAATTACGACTATGAACTCAATCAGATCTTCTTTGAAGACCTGGGGCTCCGCGCGCCGGACTTCTATCTGGACGCCGTGGGCAAGGACTTGGGCGAGACCATCGGCAATATCATCGCAAAATCCTACGCGTTGATGGCACGCGAAAAACCGGACGCGCTGCTGATCCTGGGCGATACGAATTCCTGCCTTTCCGCAATTGCCGCAAAGCGCCTGCACATTCCGATCTTCCACATGGAAGCGGGCAACCGCTGCTTTGACGAGTGCTTGCCGGAGGAGACGAACCGCAGGATCGTCGACCATATCGCCGACGTGAATCTCTGTTATTCCGAGCATGCCCGCAGATATCTGAACGCCGAGGGCACGGCAAAGGAACGCACCTACGTGGTCGGCTCGCCGATGGCGGAGGTGCTCGAGAGCAATCTTGCGAAAATCGAGGCGTCGGACGTTTTGGAGCGGCTGGGCTTGCAAAGAGGGAAGTACGTCCTCCTTTCCGCGCACCGCGAGGAAAACATCGACACGGAGGAAAACTTCTTCTCCCTGATGAACGCAGTCAACGCGCTGGCAGAGCGGTACGATATGCCGATCCTGTATTCCTGCCATCCGCGCAGCGCGAAATTCATCGCCGAACGCAAATTCGTCTTTGACCCGCGCGTGCGGCAGAACAAGCCGCTCGGCTTCCACGACTATAACCACCTGCAGATGAACGCCTTTGCCGTCGTTTCCGACAGCGGCACGCTGCCGGAGGAATCCAGCTTTTTCCTCTCCGAGGGAAAACCCTTCCCGGCGGTCTGCATCCGAACCAGCACCGAGCGTCCGGAAGCACTGGATAAGGGCAATTTCGTCCTGGCAGGCATTACGACCGATCAGGTCTTGCAGGCAGTCGAAACGGCGGTTGCAATGAATGAAAACGGAGATTGGGGCGTTCCGACGCCGGACTATACCGACCGCAACGTATCAACGAAGGTGGTCAAGCTGATCCAGTCCTACACGGGCATCGTCAACCGGACGGTCTGGAGGAAAGTATAATCGGAAGGAGTGGGCAAAGTGAATAACAGTTATGCGTTTATCAATGCGATAAACCTTTGCCTCAACGGGAAAAAAGTCCTTCCGCAAGAGGAGAAAGCCGACGTTCAGAAAATGCTTGCTTTGGCAAAAAAGCAAGCGATCGCGAATATCGTATACTGCGGACTTCAGAAGGACGAAAGCTACAGCGCGGAGGAACTGCGTCCGATCGGCGAGTACGCGGAGGTCTGCACCTTCCAGTATCTGCGGCAGGAGCAGGAGCTGCTTCGCCTTTGCAGTGCGCTGAAGAAGGAAAAGATCCGCTTCGTCCTGCTGAAGGGCAGCAGAATGCGCGCGTTCTATCCCTCGCCGGAGATGCGCAGCAGTTGTGACATTGATATTCTCACGGACGCACCGGATGATACGATTCTTGCAGTGATGCAGTCGTTGGGGTATCAGTATGAAAAGGACAACGGCACGACGCTGAATTTCACGTTAGCGCCGCTGGTTGCCGTTGAGATGCACCGATTTCTGTTTGACGACAGACTGTCCTTCCACGGTTATTTCGCGTCCGTCTGGGATCACGTGATCCCGGCGCAGGACGGCTCTACGGAGTGCTTCCTGACAGAGGAGGACTTCTATCTTTACATGATCGCGCATTTGGTGAAGCACTTTACGCGCTACGGCTGCGGGCTGCGTCCGCTGCTCGATCTCTACGTCTATGAGCGCGAAGCGGGCGACCTGTGCGATTTCGCGGCAGCGGAGAAAAAACTCGAGGAAATGGATCTTCTGTACTTTACGGAGCAGATGCGGGAACTCCTGAAAAAATGGTTCGAGGACGGAAATCTGACCGAGCAGGATAAAGAATTGACAAATTACCTGCTGAACTCCGGTATTTACGGCACGGAAATGACGATCCAGGCAAACAGATTCCGCCGGTCTGGCTCACTGTGCGGCCTGAAAGCGAGATTGTTCATTACGCACGTTTTCCCGCCGCTGCGCATCATGCGCCCGATGTATCCGCGCCTGCTGCGCTGTCCGGTGTTCCTGCCGGTCGCGTGGATCGCGAGATTGCTGCGTATCCTCTTCCGCGGCAAAATGGGAGAAAAAACCCACGACGTTATGAAAAGCGTCGATGGGGAGTATATCTCGCAGGTGTCAGATATCATGAAAAGGCTGCATCTGCAATAGGAGGGAGAGAAAATGAAGAGTACTCGTTATTTCGTCAGTAGAAAAAATGCGTTTACGTGGCTTGCCGCTTTGATGGCGGTCGGTTCTGCGGTCATGCAGATCCTTGCGCTGTGCTTCGGACAGCGACTTACCGGTTGGAACGTCTTTTTCCAGAAGGTGCTGCCCATCTGGTGCGCGCTCGGCTTCGCGTTTATCCTTATCGTCCGCGGGCCGAAGACGCTGTACCGTTCGACCAAGCCTGTCTTCTGGGCATGCGTCTATTTCGGGCAGATCGCGCTGGACTGGCACATGCGCCTCGCCGAAGACCCCAACGCCGCAAACGGCTTGGGCGGCGGCTATGCGCTGTTCGGCTATATGCGCTACGTGATCGCGTGCTGGGTCATCTATCTTGCGTTCTATTTCGTCTATCGTTTCTTTATGACGGGACGCTCCAAGCGCCTGCTGGTGCTGCAGATCGTTACGCTGCTGCCGTTCGCGCTGCTGATCTATGATTTCATCAATTCTGTCGGCGCGTTGGAGCTGTTCGGCGTATTTGACAAGCTCGCAAACCTCCTGCTGGTCGGCGCGCTGTTTGTCGCGACGCTTGCCATGCGGCAGTTTACGGACGGCAAGTACCATCCGACCTGGGGCGACCGCAGCGACGGCCGCAGGGTACGCACGATCGACGGCATGTCGGTCGTGGCGAACTACATCATGCCGAATCGCAACGGCGCGTCCAACTCGATCAACGGCAAGATTGAGATCTCCAACGTCGAGCGGTATATCCATAAAAAGCGCGCGGAGGGTATGGAAAACTTCGGTATTTTCCACGTCATTCTTGCCGCCTACGTGCGCAGTATTGCGAAGTATCCCGGCTGCAACCGCTTCCTTTCCGGTCAGCGCGTCTATCAGCGCGATGAAGACATCCAGTTCACCATGGCGATGAAGAAGGACATGCGCACGGACGGAGAAGAGACGATGATCAAGCTCCATTTGACGCAGACGGACACGACGAAGGAAATCTACGAGAAGTTCAATAAGGTCTATGAGGAAGTCAAGAGCACGCCGCTCGACAGCAGCTTTGACGCGGTTGCCGGCGCGCTGGCGAGCCTGCCCGGACTGCTGCTGAAATTCGTGGTCTGGGTGCTGAAGGTCATGGACTACTTCGGCAAGATCCCGAAGTTCCTGTTGGAAGTCAGCCCGTTCCACGCTTCCGTCATCTTTACCTCGATGGGCTCGCTGGGCATTCCGCCCATCCTGCACCACCTGTACGACTTCGGCAACCTGCCCGTGTTCATCGCCGTCGGCAGGAAGTACCGCAAGCAGGAGATCGACGCGGACGGCAGCGTGGTCGTCCGCCGCTACGTGGACTACGTGATGAACTGCGACGAGAGAACGGTCGACGGTTTCTATTACGCCACCGCCATGAAATATTTTCATAAGCTTCTGCGCAATCCCGAGGTATTGGACGAACCGCCCGAAGAGGTCGTCAGAGACATCGACTGAGATAATTACAGCAAAACAGAGAAAGCGAGATCAAAGAAATGGACAATAACAACAAAGACCGGGAACTCTTTGATTTTGAAGAATGGGACGTAGAGAAGATCCTGCAGCAGTACCGTGAGCAGGAGGAACAAAAGCAGGAGCGCGAGATTCCGCAGCAGCCGGTACAACCCGTCTATCAGCCGACGCCTGCGCAGCGCAACCGCCCGCAGCAAGTCGCACGGTCGGAGCATTCTTCCGCACCGGCGCAGCGCCGGAACACGCAGCGTCCCGCAGACAGAAACAGACGCAGGAAGAAAAAACGCGTCAACTGGAAGGGCTGGGCGATCGTCATCGGCGGCGCGATCCTGCTCCTTGCGCTCCTGATCGGCGTGATCGCGCTGATCGTCCATGCGGTCGGCGGCTCGGACGAGCCGGAGAAGAATGCCGTCATATCGACCGAAACGACGGAGGAAACGCTTTCGCCGGAGGAACGGATCCCGGATATCCTGAAGCGGGCCGACTTTGTTGCGGCGGGCTACGATTATGATGCCGCGATCACCATTCTGCAGGAATTCGGCGCGGACTGGAAGGAACAGCCGGAGCTCTCCGCCGCCAACGACCGCTACCTTGCCGAGAAGGCAAAACTGGTGCGCTATGAGGACACCACGCAGATCACGCATATTTTCTTCCACAGCCTGATCGTGGATACCGACCGCGCCTTTGACGGCGACTCGAAGGAGACCGGCTACAACCAGTACATGGCAACCGTGACCGAGTTCAACCGCATCCTGGAAGAGCTGTACAAGCGCAATTTCGTGCTGATCCGCATCCACGACATCGTCAAGGTGGAAAAGGACGAGAACGGCAAGGACGTTTACAAGCAGGGCGATATCTGGCTTCCTCCCGGAAAGCAGCCGATCGTGATCTCGCAGGACGACGTGAACTACTATGAATACATGGTAGACGGCGACGGCGACCGTTTCCCCGACGCCGGCGGCGACGGCTTTGCCAACCGCATCGTGATCGGCGAAGACGGCTATCCGACCTGCGAATACTATGCGGCGGACGGTCAAAAGCTGTTGGGCGATTACGATATGGCGCCGATCCTGGAGCATTTCGTACAGGAGCATCCGGACTTCTCCTACCGCGGCGCAAGGGGCATTCTCGCGCTGACCGGCTATGAGGGCGTGTTCGGTTACAAGACGCACCCGCAGTGGAAGGACATTCTCGGCGAAGAGGCCTACAACGAGGAGGTTCGGAAGGCGGCGGAGGTGACGCAGTGCCTGAAGGATCACGGCTGGGAGATCGCCTGCCACAGCTACGCGCACTTCGGTTACGGCTACAACAGCGCGGAGGATATTCTCGCGGACGTGAATAAATGGGAAGATCAGGTGCAGCCGATCGTCGGCGATACCGATATTTTCATCTATCCTTACGGCAGCGACATCGCGGGGATTGAAGCCTACGAGGGCGCAAAGTACGAAGCAATGTATCAGGCAGGCTACCGATTCTTCTGCAACGTGGACGGCTCTACCCCATACTGGGTGCAGATTCGCGACGACTACGTCCGGCAGGGACGCCGCAACATCGACGGCTACCGCATGTACTGGGGGCCGGAGCTGCTCGACGATCTGTTTGACGTCGATGAGATCTGGGATAAAGCCCGACCCGCAACCGTCCCTTCGATTGTATAACCGTAAAAACTGCACCCCGTTTTCTCAGAAAACGGGGTGCAGTTTTTGTTCGTCACGATTCCTTGCATCAATAGCAGTCCCACCAGAACATCACGTCGGAGAAGTCGCGCGCCTTTAGTTTTTCCTGCGGAATCAGGAAGAGCGCGACGCCGTCGTCGCCGAAGCTGATCTGGCAGTCGCCCTTGTAGCAGGAGTCGATCTGCAGCAGGACGGTATCGTATTTCCGATAAATCTCCTTCATGCGCGGGTCGTCCTGCGTGCTCCAGACGTAGCCACCGATCTTGTTGCCGCGGAGGGGATAGCGGTCTTTGATCGCGTCATATTCGTCCCAATCGACCGGCTTGAGTCTGCCGTGGCGCAGCATGAAGCAGCGGAAATCTTCCATAAAGCGGTAGTCGGGCGGCGCGAGCGGCTCCATATCCTCGGAGGTCTGCAGGCAGAAGCAGCCTTTGATCGCAAACTCCGTGATGACCTCCTTGTGCGGCTCGGGCAGATCGACCGGCTCCTCGGGGTCGTAGATCACGCGCCAATTCTTCTGCAGATTCGGATGCTCGTAATCCATGCCGTAGATCGGCTCCTCCTGCACGTAAAAGCGCAGCACGCCCTTCTCCGGGAAGTCCGGCACGCCGTGGATCTCGCTGCAGAAGATCGCGCAGAGCAGGCGCAGCGGCTTGCCCTCCTCGTCAAGCGGCGCTTCGCCCAAAGCGCCGCCGATGCGGCTCTTGCTGACCTTGTCAAGCGTGGTCTGCAGGCGCACGATCGGCTTCTTTGTTTTTTCATACCAGGCGGGCAAGGCTTTTTCGATTTTCGCGTCCAATGCTTTTTCTTCCATAACGTACCTCCGTCACTTTTTCTGATATTGTACTGCGAAACCGTGAGGATTGCAAGCGATATCTTTTTTTATCCGAAACTGTTGACAAGTGTAGACTGCTGTGCTATACTATGATTACAGATGTAGACAACGAAAGAAGGAAACGAAATGAGCTCACAAAACGCAAACCTGACGGCGGCGGAATGGGACGTAATGGAATGCCTGTGGGAGCGCGCGCCGCTGAGCGGGCGCGAAGTGACGGAGAAAATGCACGCAAAATGCGGTTGGAGCCGCTCGACCACGCTGACGCTTCTGAGCCGCCTGGAGGCAAAAGGCGCGGTTTTGGGCGACGCAGAGAAAGGGAAGAAGGCGTTTCGTCCGCTGATCTCCCGCGAAGACGCCGCCCTGCAGGAAACGGAGGACTTTTTGGGCAGAGTCTACAAGGGCAGCGTCCGTCTGATGGTCAGCGCCATGACGCAAAAGCAATCGCTGTCCCAGAAGGAAATCGACGAATTGTACGCGCTTCTGAAGGGCTTGGAGGTGGACAAGGATGCTTGAGTGGATTATTTCCTCCACTGCGCTGACCTTGATCGTGATTCTCCTGCGTGCGGTTTTGAAGGGAAAAATGAGTCTGCGCCTGCAGTATGCGCTGTGGGCGCTGGTGCTCGTGCGGCTGCTCGTGCCGCTCAGCTTCGGCAGCACGGAGCTCAGCGTGCAGAACGTCATCGACCGCCCGGCTGTGGAAGCGCCGCAAACGGCGTATCCGGCAGAGAGCAGAACGCCGATCAGCGCGAATAATAATGAGTCGCCTGCATACAATCCGCAGGATCCTTACGCGGAGGATCAAAACGTCGGGCAGAGCTTGCCCGTCACAGTTCCGCAGACTCAGCCTGCGCAAAGCACAGCGACAATTCCGCCTGCTGAAATCGCTGCAGAGGCGCCCGCTGCGGCAGAGCCGCTTACGGTCAACGAAATCCTGAATATCGTATGGGCTTCCGGCGCGGGGCTGGTCGCGCTGTGGCTGCTGCTCACGAATCTGCAGTTCTACTGCAAGCTGCGGCGTTCCAGAAAACCTCTGGAGGTCGAACACGCGCCGCTGCCTGTATTCGTGACCGATAAAATCGACACGCCCTGCCTGTTCGGACTGATACGCCCGAAAATCTACGTAACGCCGGAGGTGGCGGAGGACGAGACTGCCCTGCGCTACTCGATCGAGCACGAGGCGACCCACCGCAGGCACGGCGACCATCTCTGGTCGCTCCTGCGCGGAGCCTGTCTTGCGGTGCATTGGTACAACCCCCTCGTATGGGTCGCGGCGATCCTGTCGCGCAGCGACGCGGAGCTTGCCTGCGACGAGGCAACGATCAAACGGATCGGCGAAGAGCACCGCGCGGAATACGGCAGGACGCTCATTCAACTGACCTGCGAGAAGCGCCCCGCGATTCTCGTCGCCGCGACCACGATGACAGGCAGCGGCAGGGGCATTAAGGAGCGCATTAAACTGATCGTCAAAAAGCCGAAGACGGCGGTCATTACGCTGATCGCCATCGTGCTTGTGATCGCCATCGCCGTCGGCTGCACCTTCACCGGCGCGAAGACGGACGATCCGACCGAAGCTGCAGAAACAACGGCGCCTTCCGAGCGCGCTAAGCTGGAGGCTTCCGAGCTGCCCGCGCTCCTCGATACGATCGACCTGCAGCGCGCAACCCTGACCTATTACTACGGGACAGAGATCACATTCCCGGCAGAAGCAACGGAAAACGCAGAGCAGTATTTCGGAGAGCTGAAACAGCTTGCATGGCAGGACTGCAATATGGGCGGTTTTGATGCGGATGATTTCAATGGAAACTACGTTCGGCTCACCGCGCCGCATACGACCGTGACGATTTATCAAAAAGGGCTGAGCCAGCAGAATCTTCTTCACGTTGAAACCGACAACGCGGAGGGATGGTTCCAGACCGGCTCGCTCGTCATCCATGAGGACGGCTCGCAATGGTACCCTTATGATAACGCGCTCGCATGGTATATCGAGGCGCAGGGAGCGTCGCTCTATGGCGGGAACACCCGCATCCTGACGGCAGAGGAGCTGGACTATTTCCGTGAGCTGACTGCCTCGACCTATGAGACGTATGACGAGGAAACCGGCGCGACCTCGATGCACATGACGGAGATCAGCTGCTTCTTTACCTCGTATTATACAAACGTGCGGGACATTGACGCATATTCGTTTTTGTGGTATTTCCCCTATGCCAGTTACGGGGAGAGTATCGACGAAGCGGAATGGCAGCTTGTGCAGCGAGTGCTGGATTGGAGAATGGGAAAGGATCAGCACCTCGCTACGCGGGAAGAGCTTATGGTACCGATCCACCGCATACCGCGCGCCAGCGTCAATGAGGTATTGATGAAGTACGCCGGCGTTACCGTCGAGGAAATGAACACGGACTGGTTTACCGAAGCGATCTACGTTCCGGAAACGGATTGCTTCTATACCTACACCAGCGACGCCGGTCACGGCACGTTTGTTCCGTGGTTCGGCATAGAGCACGGCAATCAGGTATCCCTGTGGTCGAGACCGTCGCTTCCATGGAGACTGGATCTGAAAAAGGACGGCGACGGCTGGCGGATTATTTCACATACGACGGAAGGATACGACACGGAGCATACAGCACAGCAGCTGCTTGCGGGGAATAATCTGCCTGCCGGACGCGCAAAGCTGAATGTCTCCGACATTCCGGCGATCCTTGACGCGATCGACCTGCGGGAGGCGATGCTGACCTATCACGCAGAGGCAGATGCGAAAGAGATCACTTATCCCGCAGCCGCAGCAATCTACGCCGAGCGCTATCTGGAAAAATTAAAGCTAATCCCATGGCAGGAGTGTAAAGTGAGTCGCTCCAAATCAGCAGACGAAAGATGGGGTTACTTTCAGCTTACCGTACCGCATATTGCCGTTACGTTCTATAGATATGATTCTATTATTCACATCGAAACAGATAACGCAGAGGCATGGCTTTACTATCCGTCAATTCAAGCGGCTGCAGATAGCTATGAAACTTTCGATTACTTCTATTTTGAGTTTCTACGCGGATGGCTTCTGGATTCATGCGCCGCAACGCTTTACGGCGCAAACGGTCGTTTGTTAACGGCGGAGGAACTGGATTATTTTACAGACTTTACGAACGCATACACGATTGAGGAGAGCCGTGATTCAGACGATATAAAAGCATTCACGATTCGCAATCTGGAAATAGGGTGCTTCCTCACATCGACCTACAGCGACGTGCGGGATTTGGAGGCGCAGGCCTTTTTGGAGTGCCTTTCCGCTGTGGATTCCGGCAGCGAAGACGGTGATACCTTTGAAATCGAAAAGGACGGAAGAACGCAGTTCGCGCATTGTGTCTCACGCGCCCGAGCCAATGAGGTGCTGATGAAGTATGCCGGCGTGACCGTAGAGGAAATGCACACGAACTGGTTTGAGGAAGTGACCTATGATCCCGATACGGACTGTTTTTATCCTTTAGTAAATATTTGGGATACGAGACCATGGGACTTTCACCCTAGTGTTGGTGTGGAGGACGGAGATGTGGTAACGCTTTGGATGGGGCCTTCGTGGGCTTATGTGATTTCGCTGGGTCGGAATGATTTGGACTCCTTTACTCCGGCTTACAGAATGACGCTGCAAAAGAACGGCGACGAGTGGCGGATTGTTTCGTACGTGGAGGAAAGTGCTGCGCATTGATCGCGTTTACTACTCGACACGAATGAGACGTTTCGGAAAAAATACCGGAATTGCAAAAATAATTGTTGCAATTCCGGTATTTATCTGTTATAATCCTTTTGCACGTTAGAAATCGCGCCAAGTGAATATGGGGGTATAGCTCAGCTGGGAGAGCGCTTGAATGGCATTCAAGAGGTCAGCGGTTCGATCCCGCTTATCTCCACCACGAAAAAGTTCTGAAATCAAAAGATTTCAGGGCTTTTTCTTTGCTTTTTCCCGCGAAAAAGTTGGTGCTCTTGAAGCCGTCAAGCGCTCTCCCAGCGCATATCTAACACTTTTTCTAACACCTTTCATACGGGAATGCGATGCGTGCCGATGTCAGCCGGACAAGGCCTCCGCCATTAACAGTTTCCGCTTTGCGTCGAGATGACCGTAAATGTTCGCCGTGGTCTTAATGTCGCTGTGACCGAGCCATTCCTGCACGTCCTTGAGCGAAAAGCCGAGATTCAGCAGATTGCTCGCGGCGCTGTGGCGAAGTTCGTGGAAGCGGATCTTCGGCATCCCCGCTGCCTTGAGCAGCTTCGGAAACTTGCCTGCCACGTAGTCCGGCGAGAAAGGTCTGCCGTCCGGCCAGCGGAACACATAGTCGCTGTCCCGGTATTCCTTGCCGAAAAACTGCCGATCTTTCGATTGCTGCGCTTTCATATCCAGCAGCAGCTGCTTGACGTCCGGCGTCATCGGGAAAGACCGGCGGCTGGAAGTGTTCTTGGTCTTGTCCTTTGCGACGACCGTCATGACCTTCGACACCGTGCGGCGGATCGTAATGGTCTCCGCCTCAAAGTTGACGCAGTCCCAGCAAAGCCCCAGCGCCTCGCTGCGGCGCAGTCCGAACAGCGCGGTCAGTCGGATCAGCGGGTAAAGCGGCTCGTCTTTGATCTTCCCCAGAAACTCGTCGATCTGCGACTTGGAATAGAAGTTTGCCTCGAAGCGCTCGCACGCCGGCAGCTTCACGAACTGGCAGGGATTGTTTGGGATCATTCCCTCCGACACGCAGTAGAGCAGCGTCTGGTTGAGAATGTTCTTGATGAGCTTCAAAGTGCGCGGCGACAGACCGCCCTTGCCGTCCATCCTTCCGGATCTTGCCTTTTCGTTGATATAGACCTGCAGGTTGTTCTTCGTGATCTCGCAGAGCAGGAAGCTGTTGTCGCGAAAATACGGCAGGATTTGGCGCTTCATCAGCAATTCATAGCCCTGCTTCGTTACCGCGTCGATGGGATGTTCGAAGTCGGCGCATTTTTCCTGATACCACAGCTTGATCGCGTCTTCAAAGCGCATCGTCGCGCGGTTCGCCTCCTGCTCGGCGCGGAGCTCCTCAGCTTCTTCATATTCCTTGAGCGTTTCGCGGAGCAGTTTCTGCGCGCGAGTCTTGTTGCCCTTCACGGGAAGATCGGTCGAGATCCATTTCGGCTTGCGTTTTCCGTTTTCATAAGTGTTGAGAACAATATAATACTTGTTGTATTTGATTTGCAGACTGCCTGTCATATAAACTCCTTTCTGTTGACAGGATGAATCGTCCGCCGTTGCAATTCTATTATACAATGCAGCGGCGGACAATTCAAGCGAGATCAACTGGCTTTTTCGTCGCCTACCAGAAATTTCAGCACATCTTTTTTGCGGATGCGGATGGCGGTGCCGATCCTGCGGCACGGCAGCTCGCCGTCACGGATCAGCTTGTAGATCGTGTTTTTGCAGACGGAAAGCAATTCCGCTGCCTGCAGCACGTTCAGTACGTCGGGATAATCCTTGAACTGCGTTTTGGGGAAAGCCGGACGCTCCGGCTGCGGGGTGAGAAATTGAATATTCGGCAAAGATAATACCTCCTGTTATCTTGAGAATTCGGAACAAGTGAAAACTTCCGTACTTGCGTACAAACGTACCGCTTCCTGCGCCCTGCGTCGGCTTTTGGTACGCAAGTACGCTTGTACGGATGATTTAATAAACCGGCGTTGTTCTATGCCTGCGGCAGACGGATGCCCAGGAAGCCCCGGACGCGCTTCCCGCCGAACAGGCGGATGTTGTTCGTGGATTCCAGATGGTATTCGTCCTGATGCTCCGTCAGGAACTGGCTGAAGCTCCGCGGCGAGTACGGCTTGTGTGCGTTATCCTCGCACCAGTTCTGATAAACGGCATAGAGCTGTTTGGAGCTGGCTTCTGCGTCTGCCTTGAATTCGAAGTAGCCGTCGGATCGCAGGAATTCGACGATGTTGTTGCCGTCGGAGATCGCCTCGTTCATATTTGCCCGGGTGCGTTCGCTGATCGTAAACTGATAGTTTTGCTCCAGCAACCGCTGCAGGCCGTGGAAGCACCAGAGGAAGATGCCTTCCGCCTCGGCGGTCAGCTTTTCCGACAGATAGGGATCGTCCTTCCGGTTCGGATCTTTCCGCTTCGCGCTCAGGATGATCTGCCTGCGGAAGAAGCCGTTGCTCCGGTCGTACAGCGCTTTGATCGTGCCGTTCCCGAAGCCCAAAAACCGGGAATAGAGTTCGCCCTGATAGCTTTGCTTGCTCTTGCGCTCCAGATCAAGCGGGATGTCTGCGGTGATGATCATTTTCAGATAATTCGTTTCCGGCAGGCCTTCCATCTGCATATCGTCGTCCACCATCACGAGCGCGTGTTCCAGATCGGCGCGGGCGAAGCGGTTGGTCTCCACCTTGGCGAGATTGCCGTTGACCATATTGGAGCCGAAGACGGACCGTATCACAACGCCGATGCGGGATTTTCCCTCGCCGCCGCGGCCGATGATCATCAGCATTTTCTGCGCTCGTGTGGTCGGGATCAGGCAGTAGCCGATGAACTCCTGCAGGGTGAAGATGTCCTCCACTTCCAGAAGCTGATCGAGGAAAGAGATCCAGACGCCGGGATAGCAAACATCCGGGTTATACCGGACGGGCAGGCGGTTGCGGCAGATCTCCTTTTCCTCCGTAAATCTGCCGTCGAGAAAGAGCGTGCCGTTCGCTACATGGATGCGGTCTGCCTGCACCGGCAGTTCGGAAAGATATGCTTCGGAGCGAAGCACGCCGATGAGATTGTCGGTCTTTTTTGCAAGGCCGGCAGTCACCCAGGGAGAGAGTTCGTCGTAGATCGCTTTCCGCAGTACGGTTTCGTCGCCGATCCGTCCGTCCACCGTGAAAAAGCTGTTGTTGACGCAGACCATCGGGTGCCGTTTCAGAAAGTCTTTGCAAAAAGCGACTTCATTGACTTTGCCGCCGTCGTACCATTCGGGAAATTCGTTGTTGTTCAATTACCATTCCTCCATAAGGGTTTGTTTTGTGAAAATATGAAATTGTCAAGGTGCACGGACGCGGTGGTCAAGGATACGCTGCGACGTCGCAGCGCCAGGTTTTACGCATAAGAAAAGCTCCTTTCGCGCGAAGCGGAAGGAGCCTGATTTATAGCATCGTATGATGGGCGGAGCGTAAAAAACACCGCACGACAACAGAGCATAGTCTCCTATGCTTGTCCATCATACGGTGCCTGGGTAGTCTCGGCTGTTCAGGCCGGCTCCGCTTACTCGCTATAATGTGATCTAATATTGATTTTGGTCTTGTTCAAGGGCTTTCAATCTGCCAAGGTATTTTGATGTATAGAAATAGCCCAAATTCACAATAGCAGTGCCCTTGCACTTCCGGCATTTCACGCGAAGATGCCCGCTTGCGTCACTGAATACGTGCGTTAAGGGAAAATGGCAGTAAGGCCATTTTACTTCCCGTCCCGTCAGATTAACACATTCCTCGGTCGAGATTCTCATAAAATACTCAACCTTTTCCGGGACGGGTGCGCTCTGAAACTTCGGTTTGCGGTTAGCTTCCATTCGCTGCACCAACCAATCTAATCCGCCGTCGTTCCGAACAATCTCCGAAGCGAGTAGAAACGCGCATTATTTTGCTGTTCATTGCATCACTCCCTGAAGAATTACAACGGCTATATACGAACAAATGTTTGATTACGATGTCATTATAATCCACTCGGAGATCATTGTCAATAGGTTTTTTTCAAAAAAATTCTCGTGTCAGTTTTTGCGGACACATAGCGTCCGATAATTGCAGTGGAAGCGCCCGAGGCGCTGATTTTGCCCTTGTCATCCATCCGATCATCGACTATAATGGAACTATACCAAAGAAAGTAGAAATCTCGACAAATCGGGATTTGAAATCCCCGAAATCATAGGCATCCGCCAGTGATTATAGGGCTTTAATGAAATCCTCTGAAACCGTTGAAAACAAAGGATTTTCCGCAATATGCTCACCGAATCCCTTTATTAATTGTTACACCATTTCAACGACGCCCCGGCTACTCATAAGGGCAAAAGCAAGGGCAAGAAAAATCCTTAACAGGATATAACAAGGTGTGGCAATCGGGAGACTGTGACATATGTGCGAATACATCAACGACGCTAGAATCCACTGTCTTGGCGCGATTAAAGCAACTATGTCGAGGTAACCGTTATGAAGCAAATCACAATTAAAGAATACGAAGAGTGGCAAAAATACAAAGCTGAGAAGGCAAAAGGCCATATCCTGCTGCCGGATACCGTCCGATTCATCTGCGAGGCCAACGGCTATGACGCTGAGAAGATTGGTCAGCACTTCCTTGAAATTCTACCGCAGATCTGCCCACCCGAGCAGAAATAATAAAACGCCCCCGACCCGATGTGGTTCAGAGGCGTTGCTGCGTTTATGAGATCAATCCATAACTACGACTATCTTTCCGTCTACACCTTTTTCCTGAGCTTTGATGGCCCGTTTTATGTTTGAAAACTTAAAGGAGGCGCCTATAAAAGGAGTAATATTGTGCTCGTCGATAAAGGCAAAAATCTTGTCTATTGTAGCCTGAGTGGGATAGTTTGAGAAAAAACCGGTGAGATAACATCCGTTCGGTATTTCCTTTATCGGATCAAATCCGTTCAAATAATATTCTCCACCTAATATTCCGGTATTACAAACGATTCCTCCGTGGTAAAGATGACTGAGAGAATTTCTGATTGTCTTCGGGCCAATTAGCTCTAATATCTTATTTGCATAAAGTCCGTCCGGCAGTTTGTTTGCAGGATCAAAGACAGCTTCACATCCGAGGTCGGTGATCAGATGCATTTTCTCTCTTTTGTGCGTTGTACCGTACACTTTGCATCCGAGTGCTGTTGCGATTTGCATGGCGGCATATCCCAGCGCAGAAGTAGCACCTCTGATAAGCAGTATATCGGTCGGTTGCAGGTTCAGGCATTCAAACAAAGACCCCCATGCCGTAAAAAAGGTCTCCGGAATTGCTGCAAGATGTTCCGCATCAAGATTTGAAGAGATGTGAAACACTTGCTGTACAGGCAAGATGGCATATTCTTCATAGGAACCGTTAAAATTCCTTCCGAGTCCGCCCATCAGAGAACAGACCAGATCACCCTTTTCAAAACCGTCATCAAGTGAGTCCTCAACAATTCCCACGCATTCAATCCCCGGTACGATCGGCTTCTTGATATAATCTGCACGAATTTCATTGACACGAAGCACGAGCTCCGAGTGGTTCATGCCAAAGGCTATTATTTTTACGAGTATCCATCCTTTTCTGGCCTTCGGCATTTCAAGTTCTTCAAGGACAATATCGTCACTGTTGGCAACATCTTTTAAGACTACAGCTTTCATTCTTCAACCTCCATCCAGCACTGCGGATCTGCGTCATACATATTATGTGTATATCCGTAGGTGACGGACGGACAGCCGCGACAGTATGCCTTCAGCTTGCATTTATTGCATTTTACAAATTTATCATACTGTCTGTATTCATCAAACCTTGATGATGTCCACAGGTCATACAGGTCCTCGGTCATTACCGATCCTATCTCTGATTCCATTCTCCGACAGGCGTAGACTGCTCCCGTCGGGAGGATCGTCACGTGGTTACGCCCGCAATTACAACCATCTACAATGGCATTGGCAGGAAGGGCCTCATCCGGAGAAAACAATCCTTTTTCGTATTGATATAAAGTCCACAGATGATCCTTCAGCTGATAAGTCGTTTTTGAGTCCTTGTGTGCCATGTAACGCTCGTAGCACTCATCCATATATGCCTTATACTCCTGTGGAGTCATGTGAATATCAGAATCATACGCTTTTTCAATGCTTGTCGGACAATAACGTCCAATTGCGTATACATCAACGCCAAGTTCATCGACCAGATCTATCAGGGCAGGGATCTCTTTATGATTTGTTTTGGAAACGGTAGACATGACCGCTGCCCACATTCCTGACTCTTTAATGAGTTTGATTGTCTTAAGTGTAGCCTTGAAGCTGCCCGGTTTGCGGAACATATCGTGCGTTTCTTCCAAGCCATCAAGGGAGACCTGATATTTGACGCAGCCGAGGTCATGCATTCTTTTGCAGACGTCCGCAGTCAGGTGGAACGGATTCCCCATGATGCAGAAGCGCAGCTCTTTTTCATGAAAATATTCAAGCAGTCTCCAGAAGTCCGGGTGAAGGATCGGATCGCCGCCAGTGAGATAGATATATGGTGTTCTGTTGATTCTGTCGCAGAAGTCGATGATCTGATTTGTGACATAAATCATATCCTCGAAGGGCATTGTGACGAGCGCAGGGTGCCCTTCAGAAAAAATATAGCAATGCTTACACCGCTGATCGCATACGTCAGTGATGTGCCATTGGATCGCAAAATAACTCTTCATACTAAAAAACGCCTCTTGATAAAAACGAAGGCGTCAACTCGTCCGGAATTGACGCCTTGCTTCTTTACTTTGCTTCCGGATCTTTGGTTCCGCAAGCAGGTGCGGGTTCTGGATCTTTCGTACCGCAAGCAGGTGCGGGTTCCGGATCTTTCGACCCACAAGCAGGCGCCGGATTAGGATCAGCAGTTCCGCAGGCAGGTGCCGGAGCCGGATCTGCAGTTCCACAAGCGGTGCTTGCAACCTTTTCGTCGAACATGGCGTTTTCCTCCTTTCAAAGATTCTATTTATATTTTACTGAGATTCCAGAAAAAAGCACTGGTCAAATATAGACTAAGAGTCGGATTTTGTGATATAATAAGCAAAACTACGCATAAGGAGTTTCTTCCATGAGTCAATATAAAGAAGCCAGAGAGCGCACGAAGGCAAAGATCGAAGATGCCTACTGGAATTTGATGATAAACAACGAGCGGATAACGGTAAAGAAAATCATCGAGAAAGCCGGTATTCACAAGTCCACTTTCTATTTTTATTATGAATGGGTCGATGATGTTCTGGCAGAGATCAAAACACGGATGATGAATCTGCTTATATCAACGATTGAGAGTAAGAATCGAGATAAGGGCAACTTTCAGCAGGTCATGGTAGAAATGCGTAAGATGTTTCAAGAAAATCGAAAGTATCTCATCCCGTTGGTTTTAGAGCAGCGTGGCGGAGAGTTTGCTGTAAATTATCGAGAATTCATCAAAGAGCATTTTGCAGAAGATATCGGTTTGGATTACAAAACCGGCAACGATGTAAAAAATGATGTTGCAAACTGTGTTCTGGCCGGACTGGTCGAAATAATGCTGTATGAGTTATCCAGTGAGATAATTCCTGACGAGTTTACCTATAAGATTGGAGATGGCATTATTAAAAAAGGCGTTGCGCTGACATTAAACGATGATTTGAATATCAAATTTGGAAAGTAGGGGCCATGTGCTGCTGCCGGATACTGTCCGGTTCATCTGCGAGGCCAACGGCTATGATGCCGAGAAAATCGGCCAGCACTTCCTTGAAATCCTCCCGAAGATCTGCCCAACCGAGCAGAAATAACAAAACGCCTCTGATCCGATGTGGTTCAGAGGCGTTGCTGCGTCTATGGGATTATGCCTTGATCTCGGTGCCGTCCTTGAAGGTCACCCGGATGTCGTTCTTTTTGTGAACGGTGATGTAGTCCACCATCGCCAGCCAGTCTGTTTCCCGGAAATCCGTCAGCGGCTCCCGGCTCCGCAGGTTCTTCAGGTAGGTCTCGATTTGGTGTTTTCGGGCCGTGCGCTCGGCAATCGGGTCGATGACCTCGGTGTGTCTGGCCTTGGTCTTATCGAACCGGGCTACCAGACCGTCGTAGCGTTTCTGGTATTCAGCCTGATCGAGGGCAGCGTGAGCGTTTTCCTTGATGCACTCCTCGATGAGCTCGGCAGCGATGTTTATCTCTGCTTCCAGCTCGGTCAACTCTCCCTCAATCATCCTGCTCCGTTTTTCTTTTATTCTATGCAATCGTTCGGTTTTCCATTTTGGTGACGTGGAGCAAGAACGATGTACCGTCTTTCATCAATACGGTGAACGTGTTTGCTCTGTCGTCGCTCTGAATGTCGGCGACGTCGAGCGCATCGCTCTCATTCATCAGATCGAAAAGAATATCCTTGAAATAGTTTACATCCATGCCGCAGCCCTCCGACAAAAAAGGCGCACACCGAAGTGTACGCCCGAAAAACACACAACTCCGATTGCTGCAGCACAATCTTACTTCCAACCACGTAGGCGTATGAAAGCGGGGCGTGTGTTTTTACCAAAAAAAACACACACCTACATAGTTGGAATTATTATAAAATTGTGCTGCAACGCTATTGTAGCATAGCTTCGGGAAAATAGCAAGAACTTTGATTTGCTTGATATGCAAGAGTCGACAGCAGCGAATGAAAGTTTTGTGTGGGCGGCGCGAGATCGCGGCGATTCTTTTGCTGCGAAGCAGACCGTCCGCAAAAACGTTTCATGGCAATCGGCGTAGAGACCGAACGTGTTTCATTTTGCCTTCACGCAACGGACGGCAGCATAAATAATTCACAAAGCGCCGGCGAGGCGCGCGGTTGCGGATTTGAAAAATCTGCAAAGAAGGTCTTAGGGTGATGCCCTAACAAGACGCATCCCGGAGTTTTTCTACCCCGGGATGCCCTGCTTGCGGAAGAGAAAACTGCCGCTTTTTCGTTCTCCGCGTTTACGAACTTTTTTGCGAGAACCATTTTTAGCTGCGCCAATCATTGAGGCGCAAAAATATGGTTTTTTGTTTTGGCAAACCTGCAAATAGTTGTCAAGCCCCAAAATGCAAACGAATTGTATTGCGCGTGAGAACCGAATGCAGGCATAACAAACAGACCTGCAAAGGAAACTGCTTCGCAGATCTGGGAGAACATTAACTGTGGATATTGA
>JAFROD010000021.1 GCA_017429835.1 Oscillospiraceae bacterium | reverse complement strand
TGAGCATGCGGTGGCATTCCTGTACCGTGCGGCAGGCGAGCCGTCCTACACCATGACGAGCAATCCGTTCGTCGACGTCAAGAGCGGCGCGTACTACTACGACGCAGTCCTCTGGGCGGTCGAAAAGAACATCACCAAGGGTATGGACGAGACGCATTTCGGCCCCGAAAACTCCTGCGAGCGCAGCCAGATCGTCACGTTCCTCTACCGCTTTATGAATCCGTAATTCTTACACAGCCTGCGCGCGGAGCGGCAAACGCCGCTCCGCGCTTTGCGTATTCTTTCGCTTGCATTCCGGCGCGGCTTATGCTCGGCTTTTTCGAGATCTGCATACGCAGCCGACTGCTGCCGTACAACGAAAACCACGCCGCTTTCTTTGCACGTCTCGAGCTTCCGGTTCGCATCACGGATCGCGCTCTTGCACCAGACGCAAGATATCCGAACCTTCTCCTGATTGGAGACGGGTTCGGATATTTTCTTTTGTTGACCAAAGAAGATAATTGACAAGGAGAAATTGATATGAAAATCAAGAGTTGCGAATACAATATGGACACCAACTGCGTGGAGGCCAGATTCGCGGACGGCAGTATGCTCGCCATCGACTGCGAAGCGGTCGAGGAAGCTTACGACATCAGCATCGCCAACCGGTCCGAGCTGGACTGGCTGATCTACAACAATCCGCAGGAGTACGCTTACCACGTTCTCAACGGCAGCGTCCGCGAGTACCTGAAGGGCAATCACGAACACCGATTAATGGATTAGGCGATTCAGAAACAGCAAACGTCAGCAGGATCGCGTCGGCTGTTTTGACGGCATTGTTCAACAAGTATAGAAAAGAATCGGGTGGGATACGAATTCTCGTATCCCACCACTTTTGCGCTTAGCCGGGTTCCCGGCCTTGCGCTTGCTTCCATTCCGCAAATTCCCGCTGACCTTCCTCACTTTCGTAGAAAGCAATGATGTCCGGCAGGAACAGCGCTGCAAGATCTTCCAGCACGTGCTGCGGAATCTCGGCGTTTTCAGATTTGCTCCGGTCTAAGGTGTCGGCTTCGCCTCACCTCGTTGGGAAGCAGTTTTTTCTTTCATCATTGTGCCTCCGTTATTTGATGTACCGAGAAGTGTCGCTTTGGAGGCGTTTCGACCTGCCGGAGTTCCTCTGAATACAGTATAACATATAGAACATACGTTTGCAATAATTATTTTCAAATTGTCGGTTTCTGCGGAAACAACATAATAATGAACGATTGAAGACACATATTGCACCGCTTTGAATCGTGTGTTTTTGCGCATTCAGGTCAAAACAATGAAGAATGGGCGTTTGATATAGCAACAAGTTTGTATTGAAGCCCGGAAAACCAGGTGAGCTTTTCGCCTCTTGCCAAGCTGCAAGGAAAGACGCAGCCGGTTTTCCTGTCACGCGCAAGATTCCTCAATGCAAAGTCGGAGATAAGGCGCTGGAAAGCGAAACTTTGGTATGCATTGTATTATTCGTGATTCCGAAAAGCAGACTGATCCATTCTGCTTGAGCTAAAAAGAAAGGTTGCAAAGCCATCCGTGTTACAGTATAATGCTTTCATATACGGAATTCTGCCGGTCTTAGTGTGACGGGAAGCAACGAAACGGAAAGGAGCAATATAATGGCATCGGAGGTTATACTGTCGGTTTTTAATACCCTGTGGTACGGCATTTATGCCGCTGCGCTCTGCATCCTGCTGCAGCGACGGTTTGGCTGGCTTGCGACCATACTCAGCTTTGCGGGGGTTTATGCAGTATCTCTTACCTACGGGATATTCTTTGAGTTTTCCGTGGACAACGCAGAACGCGCCGCGTCCGTCCTGCGGCTGATCGTGATGCTGTTTCTGTATTTCGTTCCCGCGATCGTTCTGTTCCGGGGAAAATGGTACAGGAGTCTATTCACCGGCGGAGTCTGCTATGCGATGCAATTGGTGGCGGATCTCCTTGGCACAACGCTGCTGATCCCGAATGATCAGCTCCGGAGCGGAAGTATGGCGGATCTGCCGCCGAACCTGTTGTTCGTCTTGGTGCTTCTTCTTACGGCGCTCATCCTGTTTCTTACCGCTTTGTTTGTCATTCTGATGCGGAACCGAAAACTTCGACTGGCGCCGACGGAATGGATCCTGTTCTGCATCTTCCCCGTCAGCCAGATCGTGCTGCTGGGCGGCTGGCAGTTCGTTTCCATGTCAGAATTGAACACGAACCGGGTGCTTGTCATGTCCATCGGAATGGGGCTGAGCGTTGCAGCGGACTGCTTTCTGTTTTTTGCTGTCCGGGGCATGGCGCAGAGAAGAAGCCTCACGATGCAAAAGGAACTGTTGGAGCAACAGGTGGAGCTGCAGAAAAACTTGCCGTTTTCAATCTTTGCAAGCAGGGCATCTGTGGGTAGAAAATCACCCCGATGCGGCTTGTTAGGGATTTGCCCTAAGACCCACTTCACAGAAAGGCCATACTTATTTTCTGTGACTGCGCGCCGTTCCGGCGCTGAAAAGATTTGACGATTTCGGACAGAACTCTCGAAAGATTATTTCGAGAGTTCTGTTGTTTCTCCGACAAAAACCGGAACACGCAAACGTTTTTTCGTCTGATCGTCTCTCGCCAGGACGAAGGAAGCTGCGCTTCCGAGGACGGTTGCCGAAAGACCGCGGTGCGGTTTTTTGGCAGCGGGCAGCAAAAGATTTTGCTGCCCGTGTCGGGAAAGCAAGGCAGAACTTGTGCCGCTTTTACGACATCGGCTGCCGCAGCAGCCGCAAGCCGCCTCGCAGAGCCCACGGTACTTTACAGCCAACGGATGAAAGTACCATAGTGGGTTAATACACTTTCGCAAAAGTGACCCTCCAGGACCCTGCGTTCCAAAGAAACGTCCTATCCGAATTAAAACATACTATGTTATGTAAATTGGGGTTGACATTTTGAAGGTGAAGATGTATACTTAAGCCAGAAAGAAACAGGAGGTGGGTTTATTGAGTACAGTCTATGAGAGAATGCGGAGCGTCCGGGAAAAAGCAGGGCTTTCGCAAAACCGCCTTGCCAAAACGATCGGCATCGGGCAGTCGTGCATCTACCGTTATGAGGCCGGTCAGACGGAGATCCCGGTCAGCGTCGCGATCAAGTACGCGGATTTCTTTGATGTATCGCTCGACTATCTCTGCGGCAGGTCGGACAACCCCAGAGGCGGCAGCTATGAGGAGAAGATCAAACTCGAAAAGGCATATCCTGAAATGGATAAGTTCATTGAGATGTGCTTTGATCCGAATTCGGAAATGAACAGCAGACTTACGTCATTGATGAAAATAAACACTTTCAGCTCGATCCGATCGAGGCGCCGATGGTCTTGAAAGCATTTACCGACTACGCAAACGGCGCTTCTATGAAAACGGTCGTGGATATGCTGAATATGGCAGGAATCCATACGAAGGCCTCACCGAAACTGACGCTCAATTCCGTCGAGCGGATGCTTCACAATAGACGGTATATCGGCGAGTACAAGTTCCGGGACGTCGTGATCCCGAACGGCATCCCTGCAATCGTGCCGGAAGAATTGTTCTATCGGGTGCAGGACAGGATGGAAGCAGTCAAGAAAGCGCCTGCGAAGCTGAAAGCCGAAGACGAATACTTGCTCACGACGAAGCTGTTCTGCGGCAAGTGCAAATGCTTTATGACGGGCGAAAGCGGAACGAGCCACACGGGCGACGTCCATCGGTATTACAAGTGCGTGAGCGCGCGCAAGCACGAATGCGACAAGAAGACGGTACACAAGAAGTGGATCGAAGACCTCGTAATCAACGAAATAAAGGGCCTGCTGTTCAACGACGAGCTGATCGCAAAACTGACCGATCTGGTGATGGAAAAGCAGAGCGCGGAAAACGTCCTGCTCCCGGCGATGCGCAAGACGTTGGAAGAAACCGAGAAAGCGATCGGCAATCTGCTGAACGCTATCCAGATGGGCATCATCACCGAAAGCACGAAGGACCGGCTGACGCAGCTCGAGCAGCAGAAAAAAGAGATCGAGTTGAGCATCACCAAAGAGGAGATTGCTCACCCGACCGTAACAAAGGAACAGATCCGATTTGTATTTGAGAAACTGCGAAAACTTGATTTGACAAAGCTGGAACATCGGCGGAAGCTGATCGACATCTTCGTCAACTCGATTTATCTCTACGACGACAAGATCCTGCTGACGTTCAACTACAAAGACGGAACGAAAACAATCGTTCTCACTGATTCGGAAGAAATATCCGGAGAAGGTTCTGATTTGAGTGCATCAGGTGCACCATCAAAGAAACCTCTTTTGTCTACCACGGCAAAAGAGGTTTCTTTGTTGTTTCTGACAGCTGCTTATAATTCATACCAGAAGTAGGAAAAAAGTAATTCTATTAATATCACTTATGTGTTCAATATCCAGAACTGCTCTGTTATAATAATGGCAGAAGCGAAAAAGGGACACTGCTCCCGGAACTGATATGTGGAGGAAAACGACTATGGAAAAGAAGACGATGGTGGAAAACTACATTCGCGCGGCGTATGAAAAGGGCGTCTTTGCGGGCACCTGGCTGCTGGCGGAGAACGGCGAGATCGTGACGAATGGTGCCGTCGGATTCCGCGATCCGGAGGGCAGACTGCCCATGCGGGAGGATTCGATTTTTGACATCGGTTCGGTCAGCAAGCAGTTCACGGCAGCGGCAATCATGCTGCTGCGGCGCGACGGTCTATTGAATCTGGAAGATGAGATCACGAAGTTCTACCCGGAGATCCCGTTCCGGGGCATCACGATCCGGCACCTTCTGACCCATACCAGCGGTCTGCCCGACTGCTTTGGCTGGATTATCAAAACAGCGAAGGCAGAACATACGATCCCGGACAACGGCGCCGTTCTCCGTTTCCTGACAGAATCCGGAACAACGCCGGATTTCGTACCGGGCGAACAGTGGGCGTACAGCAACACCGGCTACGCTTTGCTGGCCGAGATCGTGGCGAAGGTCTCCGGCGTTCCCTTTGCGCAGTTCCTGCAAAAGAAGCTGTTCGAGCCCGCTGGGATGACCTCGACCTGCCTTTGCCACCGCATCCGGGATGGGCTTGCCATCGAAAACCTCGCCGAAGGACTGTCGTATCAGAACGGCGGATGGGTTCCCGCCGAGGACTCCGCCTGGAAGGACGTGGTGGTTTCGCTGGACGGCTCGGAGGGCGACGGCTTTGTCAAGAGCAATCTCTTTGACATGCTTGCCTGGCACCGTGCGCTGCGGGACGAAACGATCCTCACGAAAAAAGAGCAGGAGCTGACGTATACCCCTGTGCGTCTCAATAACGGGGAGATCGGCGGCGGCGGGTACGGCTTCGGCTGGGGGATCTTCGAGCAGGCGGAGCTTGCGCGCATCGCCTGGCACGAGGGGAATCTGCCAGGATATCTGTCCTGGTACGGACATTTTCTGGACACGGACCGGGTGCTGGTCATTCTGTGCTCCCGCGATGGATTTGACGCAAGAGCCATCGAGGGCTTCTTCAACGGGATGCTGACCATCGCGCTGGGGTATGAGGCGGAGCCCGTTCAGCTCACCGAAGAACTGGCGATTGCCGATCCCGACCGGAGCGGCTGGGGGAACTTCTGCGGAGAATACAAGGCGGAAGGCACGGGCTATCTCATCGAGAAGATTTATCCGGAAAACGGAGATCTTTTTGCAGCGATCTTCGACACCGAATCCGGAAGGCGTTTTACTGTCAGGCTGTATCCCTTCGGAGAAAATACCTTTGGCATCCGGGAAAGCAGCGATGAGATCGTGTTCGGTGACGGCTGCCTGTCCTTCGGAGAGAATACCTGCAAAAAGCTGTAAGCATGGGCTGTGACAGATTCCGGTTTGTCACCTTCCCATGGTGTACTTTTAGGCGTTCTTTCTATGTTTTGGTGTACTTTTACGCGCTCTTTCACATAAAAAATGCCCGAAATCGTCAGATTTCGGGCATTTTCTAACTCTTCTTCGATATTTCCGAAAAGCGACGAAGCGGTCGCGCCGAGCAAACATGCAGCATCAATCAGGAGCCGAAAACTGTCGACCGACAAGGAAGAACGGGCGCAAATTGCGTCCGTTCTTCCGTTTTTGTCTTTATTACGGGTATTACCGTTCGTCGAACGGGACATACTCTCTGTGGCGTAGCATGGGCTTGTAGGCGGGTCGGTAGATCCGGCCGCCGGTCAACGCCTCCTCCATGCGGTGCGCGCACCAGCCGGTGATACGGGCAATGGCGAACAGCGGTGTGAAGAGGTCGCTCGGAATGTCCAGCATCCGATAGACCAGGCCGGAATACATATCGACGTTGGCACACATGACCTTTTCGTTGCCCGTGATATCGGCAAACGCCTTCGGCGTTACGCGCTCGATCGCCTCCATAAGTTCGAGCTCGTCGAGCATGCCCTTCTCCTGCGCAAGTCTCCGAGCGCCGCGCTTGAGCAGCACGGTACGCGGGTCGGACAAGGTATAGATCGCATGCCCCATGCCGTAGACCAGACCGCTGTGGTCGCTGACCTCGCCGCGCAGAATGCGCTTGACAAACGCCTCGACTTCGTCGTCGTCCTTCCAGTCGCGGACGTTTTGCTTGACCTCCTCGAACTGGTTGAGGACGGCGCGGTTCGCGCCGCCGTGCTTCGGGCCTTTCAGGGAGCCGACCGCCGCCGCGATAGCGGAATAGGTATCCGTGCCGGTAGAAGCGACGCTGCGGCAGGAGAAGGTCGAGTTGTTGCCGCCGCCGTGCTCGGCGTGGCAGACCAGACAGAGATCCAGCACGCGGGCTTCTTCCTCGGTGTACTTTTTATCCGGACGAATCAGGTGCAGAAAGTTTTCCGCCGCGGAAAGCTCCGGGATCGGGCGGTGGAGATACAGGCTGTCGTTCTCGAAATAATGCCGCTTGACGACGTAGGCGTAAGCCGCGATCGTTGGAAAGCGCGCGACCAGCTCGACCGACTGGCGCATCATGTTCTCCACACTGCAGTCGTCCGGGTTGGGGTCGCAGGAGTAGAGCGCCAAAACCGATCTGCCGAGCTTGTTCATGATATCATGGCTCGGATTTTTGAGAATCATATCCTCCGCAAAGTTCGGCGGCAGCTCGGTGCTCTCGTTGAGCATGGCGCGGAACATGTTGTACTGTTCCCTGTTCGGAAGATTGCCGAACAGCAGCAGATAGGCGATCTCCGTGAAGCCATAGCGTTTTTCCCTGATATAGGCGTTGACCAGCGCGGTCAGATCATAGCCGCGGTAGATGAGTCTGCCTTCCATCGGCTCGCGTTCGCCGTCGACGACGCGGTAACCGAGGACGTTGCCGACCTTGGTGCAGCCGACCATCACGCCTGTTCCGTCGTCGTTTCGCAGTCCGCGCTTGATGCTGCTGTTATTGCGCGCCTCAAGGGTCAGGCTGTTATGAATCTTGTAGTCGGCGCATAGAGTGTGAAGGAAGTCCGAAAAGACCGATGACTCTGACATGAGATCACCTCCGAAAATATGCTTCATTATATCAAAGAGGTACCAAATCGTCAAGAATTTTTAGGATAACGAAGGAGATTTCTAATGAAACGGTTGATAATTGTTCCTCTTTTCGTCGTTTTACTTTGCTTCGCGCCATTTCTCCTTTTTGCGGAAGGGAAATCGGAACCGCCGCGCCTATCCCCTGCCGCTCAGCCGCAGCCGGAAACCGCAGCAGCAGAGCCGTTTGATTCAATGGTAAGCCTGCGCGTGCTGACGGACGACGGCGTGGAGGAGACGTCTCTGGAAAACTATTTGGTGGCGACGCTTCTGGCGGAGATGCCCGCAGTTTTTCCGGAGGAGGCGCTCAAGGCGCAGGCGATCGCTTCGCGTACTTTCGCGCTGTACAAGGCGGAGACCGGAAAGCACGTCGGCGCAGACGTCTGTACAAGCTTTGCCTGCTGCCAGGGCTGGACGACAGACGGCACTTCGGACGAGATCGATCGCATCACGCGGGCTGTCCGCGCGACGGACGGGTTGGTCGTCACCTACGACGGCAAGCTGATCGACGCGACCTTTTTCTGCTGCACCGGCGGAAAAACAGAGTCCGCGCTCGCCGTCTGGGGCAGCGATATCCCCTATCTCAGGAGCGTGGACAGTCCCGGTGAAGAGGACGCGCCGCGCAGCGAGGACACCGTTACCTTCAGCGCAGCGGAATTTGCCGAAAGAATTGCGGCTGTTTCTCCGGACGCCAATCTCTCCGGCTCCCCTGTCAACTGGATCGGCTCCATCGAGCGTACGGAGGGCGGCGGGATCGCCACGGTCTTCATCGGCGGCACGGCGATCAAGGGTACCGCGCTGCGCAGCGCGCTCGGCGTGCAGTCGACCGATATGGACTTTGCAGCGACGGACGACGCGATCACCGTCACGACCCACGGCTTCGGGCACCGCGTCGGTCTCAGTCAGTACGGAGCGAAGGCGATGGCAGACGGCGGCAGCGATTATACGGCGATTCTGGCACACTACTACCCGGGTACGGAAATTAAAAGGCTGCTCTGTCATTGACAGAGCAGCCTTTCAGACTGTCAAAAAAGTCCGCAACCGTCAAAATCAGTCCATCCTGTTTGCGAACATGCGCTGACTATGGTGTTTACGGATATTGATACTATTCCAATCTTTTGAGATGAAAAATGCTTGCTCCGCAAGGATTCTGACTTACAGCGCAACTCGCCCTCTACCGTATCAATATACGCCTACGAGCGCGAGTTGCTTGTCTTCCGAACTTTTTGGGGGCAGCCTGTCAGCGTGTCGAAAAAGGTTTTTCGACACGCTGAAAAGCTGCTCTGTCATTGACAGAGCAGCTTTTGTCTTGGTCATTATTTTGCGGTGGTGTAGAGCAGGGAGACGATCAGAGTCAGCAGAACGAACGCTGCCGCGATCCATTTGGTAATGCTCGCAAGCTTCGCGTCCTTCGTCGCGGCCTTGCCCTTGCCCATATAGCTCTCGGAATTTCCGGTCAGCGCGCCCATAGCGCCTTCCTTGCTGTCCTGCATGGTGATGATCGCAGTCAATGCAACACAGGAAAGAATCTGCATAACCAGAAGAACGATTCTCAAAGTATCCATGATTACCTCCAAAGTATGCCGCGCTTACGGCAGGCGGCGCGCCGGAATCAAGTTCTTTCGAACGAATTTACACACAGTACTGATGATTTTACCACAGGACGCTGCTGATTTCAAGCACTTTTTTTGATTTTTCGAATTATTTTGTCACCCAGTTGCCCGTCGCCAGGCAGGTCAGATAGGCGTTGATAAAGCCGTCGATATTGCCGTCCATGACCGCGTTGATATTGGTATTCTCAAAGCCGGTGCGGGTATCCTTCGCGAGCGTATAGGGCATGAAAACGTAGGAACGGATCTGGCTGCCCCATTCGATCTTCTGCTGGACGCCCTTGATATCGGAGATCTTCTCCAAATGCTCGCGCTCCTTGATCTCGATCAGCTTCGAGCGCAGCATGCGCATACAGGTCTCGCGGTTTTGGAACTGGTCGCGCTGCGTCTGGCAGGAGACGACGATGCCGGTCGGCTTATGGATCAGGCGGACTGCCGAAGAGGTCTTGTTGATGTGCTGACCGCCTGCGCCGGAGGAACGGTAGACCTGCATTTCAATGTCCTCGGGACGGATCTCGACCTCAACGTCGTCCGTGATCTCAGGAATGACCTCGACCGCAGAGAAGGAGGTATGCCGTCTGCCGGCTGCGTCGAACGGGGAGATACGCACCAGGCGGTGTACGCCGTTTTCGCCCTTGAGGAAGCCGTAGGCGTTCGCGCCCTCGATCATAATGTCCGCAGATTTGAGTCCCGCCTCGTCGCCGTCCAGATAGTCGAGGATCTTATAGGTATAGCCGTGCGCCTCCGCCCAGCGCGTGTACATGCGGTAGAGCATGTAACACCAGTCCTGCGCCTCGGTGCCGCCCGCGCCGGCGTGGAAGGATAACAGGGCGTTGTTGCCGTCGTACTCGCCCGTGAGCAGGGTCTCCAGACGCGCCTCCTCCATGTCCTTTTCCAGCTTCGCGTAGCCCTCGGTCAGCTCGGGCAGCATGGAGTCGTCGTTCTCCTCCAGCGCCATTTCGCAGATCGTCATGAGGTCGTCCCAGGAGGCTTTCATCGCGCTGAGCTTGTCGCGCTTGCCCTCCAGCGTCTTCGTGCGCATGACCGCCTTCTGCGAGCGGGCGGGGTCGTCCCAGAAGCCGGGCGCTTCCGCCATGGCGTGCAGACGCTCGAGCTCGTCCAGCGCGGACTGCGGCAGGAACGCCGCCTCCAGCTCGTCGAGCTTCGGCTTCAGATCGTTCAGTTTCACCTTGTATTCGTCAAATTCAATCATCGTTTTTGCTCCGTTACATAGTTTATCGCATACAGTATACCCGAAGAACGCGCTTCTGTAAAGAGCATTTTCGCAGAAACTGCCCTCGCCGCAAGCGGCGAGGGCAGTTTTGTGTGCTGTTAACCGAACAGGCCGCGCTTTTTATACGGTTCCGAAGTAACGGAAACGAACGTATAACCGGTGTCGGCGATCGTTTTCTTCAAGGCTTCTTCCCCGATCGCGCTCTCGGTCAGGAAGGTTGCTTCGCCGCGCTTTCTTGAAGCGGCGACCTTCTTCGCGTCGGGAAACGCTCTGCGGATCGTGTCACAGATATGCGCCTCGCACATGCCGCACATCATTCCATCGACTTTTACGGTGATTTTGTTCATTTTATATCTCTCATTCTGCGTCTTTGAGCGCTTCGACCATGTCGATCTTTTTA
Source organism: Oscillospiraceae bacterium (assembly GCA_017429835.1). Classification (GTDB taxonomy): domain Bacteria; phylum Bacillota; class Clostridia; order Oscillospirales; family Oscillospiraceae; genus JAZOXB01. Next base: position 33,451 of record JAFROD010000021.1, on the reverse strand, counting down.
TTCTTCCGCGCGACCATCCAGCCGACGAGCAGGGACACGCCGAAGGTCAGCAGAATGGAAACGGTGTAGGTCAGCGGCCCGAGCATCAGCTTCAGCTCGTATTCCGCCGCGAGCGCGGAAAGCATCCACTGCAGCGTTCCCAGTCCAGCGGGAAGACCGAGCGCGACGCCGATCACAGTTAGCCATAGATTCTGCGAGATCAGCAGACGAGCGATCTTCTTGCTGCGGAAGCCGAGCACCTTCAAGGTGGCAAGCTCCCGCGACCGCTCGACGTAGCTCATGACGCCGAGGTTGTAGAGCACCACGATCCCGAGGAGCACGGCGGCGATCACGAGGATAAACACCATGCCGTCCATGATCTCAACGAAGCTCGAAAAGCTGTCCATGAGCTGCCGCTTGTCCTGCTTGCCGGAGATCAGCGCGGAGGACGGGATCTCGCCCGATTTCTTTTCCGTGTAAACGGCGGAAACGCCGTATGTGATCCCCAGCTCGTCGGCGAGGCGGTCGGTCATGGTAACGCTCTCGGTCATGATCGAGCGGTTGTAGCCGACGACCTGCACGCGGTAGGTCTCCTCACCGCCGTAGGGAGAGAATTCGATGTACTCCCCGGGCTTCGCCCGGTCTGCGAGCCGCAGGCACAGATAGACGCCGTCGTCACGCAGACCGATCGGCTCGTTGTCCTCGTCGATCACGCTGAATCTGCCCTTGTCGTTGTGCACAATATCGAGCGTCGCGGTGTCGCCGCCCAAACTGATACCCAAATAGCTCTCCCAGTCGCCGTCGAGGTCGCTGATCAACTGCGCCGCCTTTGCAGCGTCGGTATTCTCAACCAGATTGACCTTCGTCGCGTAATGGGAAACGCCGTTGTCGAGCAGATCGAGGAAGCCCGCCATCGTGTCGCGCATGCCGAGACCGCCAACCAGCAGGATCATGCAGCCGACGATCCCGACGAGCGTCATGGCAAAGCGGCTCTTATGGCGCATCAGGTCGCGGAAATTCCATTTCGTCGCAAAGTTCAGCTTTTCAAAGAACGGCAGTTTTTCGAGCACCGCCTTTTTCATCTTCTTCGGCGTGTAGGGCCGGAGCGCGTCCGCAGCGGTACCCTTGAGCTGCGCGCGCACCGAAAGGAAGCTGATCAGCGCGAGCAGCGCGACCGTCCCCGCGATGACCGGCCAGCAGAACGCCGGCGTCGCCGCCGTCCAGTCCGGCATATCGAAGTAGGTGCCCATCATACCGTTTTCACTCATGACCGCCTTGCAGACAAACCAGCCGAGCACGCCGCCGAGCGCCGCGCCGACCAGTCCGATGAACAGACCGTAGAACGAATAATGGAGCAGGATCGTCCGATTCTTGAAACCGAGCGCCTTCAGCACGCCGATCTGCGTCTTCTCCTTCGTCGCGATGCGGTGCATCGTCGTCACCATCGTGAGAACGGCGATCGCCAGGAACAGCACGGGCAGGATCGAGCCCATCGCCTTGCCCTCCGTCGCCTCGCCCATCGCCTCCTTGTAGACGACGTGATCCTCCTTCGGCACGACCATCAGCGTTTTGCCGAGAGCCTCTCCGACGGCATCCTCCAGCGTCTCCTTATCCAGCGCGGAGCGGAGATTGACCTGCACGAACGCCTGATTCTCCGCTTCCTCGAGCATTGCGTCGGTCAGCGCGTCTTCCGCCTGCGCCTTCGCCGTTTCCGCAGAAACGCCCGTCTGCCGCAGCACATCGGCGATATCGCTGATCAGCTTTTTGCGGAGGATCGTGCGCAGCTTCGCCGGAGAGACGTACGCATAGCCGAAGGTCGTGAAATCCGGCATGACCTGATTGCTGTCGGCAAGGCAGATCATGTGCTCGCCCGCCTTGATCAGACCGACGACCTCTCCGTCGATCTCCATGCCCTGATATTCCAGCGTCAGCGTGTCGCCGAGGGCGACGTCGTTCAGCCTTGCGAATTTGTCGGACAGCCATATCCCGTCGCTCGTTTCGTCATACTCCGCCCCGTCCATGCGCACGAAGGTCGAAACGGTGTCATTCTCCGAAACGTCGAGGGCGAGCGCCTTTTTGCTGTCGCCCTTGAGTTCCAGATTGACGGAGAGATACCGCGTTGCCGCGTCAACACCCGCAATGGACGCGATCTTCTCCAGATCGTCCTTTGTAAAACCAGTTTCGGAATAGAGGCGGTAATCGGCGTATTTCGTGTCGCTGAAAAAGCGAGAGACGTCGTATTCGATCGTCTTCCACTCCATGTTGAAGCCGAGGAAAATGCCGATCCCCAGCGTCATCATGACGATCATGGAAATAAACTGCGCCTTGTAGCTCCACGCGGTGCGGAGCAGCTTTCTGACCAGCATCACCACTCCACCTCGTCAGCGGAAAGCGGATTCTCCTGCTCCTCGACCGAGCGGATCTTTCCGTTCTTGACGCGGATCACGACGTCCGCCATTTTTGCGATGTTCTGATTGTGCGTGACGATCACGATGGTCTTGCCGTCGTTTTTCGCCATGTCGAGCAGGAGCTTCAGCACCATCACGCCGGTCTCGGAATCGAGCGCGCCGGTCGGCTCGTCGCAGAGCAGGATCTTCGGATTCTTGCACAGCGCGCGGGCGATGGAAATGCGCTGCTGCTCGCCGCCGGATAGCTCCGCCGGAAAGTTGTTCCGGTGATCGAGCAGCCCGACTCTGCCGATCATGTCCTCGGCGTCGAGAGCGTGCTTCGAGATCTCCGTAACGAGCTTGACGTTCTCGTAGACCGTCAGCGTCGGGATGAGGTTGTAAAACTGGAAGACGAAGCCGACCGTCGAAGCGCGGTAGTCGGCAAGCTCGTTGTCCGTCAGCTTGGAAATATCCTGCCCGGAAATGGTGATCGTTCCCTCGTTCGGACTGTCCAGACCGCCGAGCAGGTTCAAAAGGGTGCTTTTGCCCGCGCCGGACGGCCCGAGGATCACGACGAATTTCCCCTCGTCCAGCGTGAAGCTGACGCGGTCGAGCGCGCGCAGCTCGTGGTCGCCGCTGGTATAGATCTTCGACACGTTTTCAAATTGTACGATAGCCATGGTTTCCCTCCGTTTTGACGTTAGCCGCCGCTAACCTTTATCCAAAAAAGAACGCGCCGTCCTCTCCTGCGCGGCAACTCCCGTCCTGTAGTTAGCTTTCGCTAACTACTATAGCACGGGGTTTTCGATTTGTCAACCGAAATACCAAAAATGCGGGGCGGCTCGAAAGCCGCCCCGCAGGGATTGATGAACTCTTATGCCAGATCGCGGAACAGGAAGGTCACGATCTGACCTCTGGTGCAGGTGTCGTTCGGGGAGAAGGTCTTGTCGGAAGTGCCCTTCGTGATCTCCTTCTCGACTGCCCACAGAACTGCGTCGTAATAGAAGTCGCCTTCCTTCACGTCGCCGAACGGGTTCTCGGTCTTCTCAGGCGCCTGCTTGCCCTCTGCTCTCCACAGGAAGGTCACGACCTGGCCTCTGGTGCAGCCGGCATTCGGAGCGAAGGTGTCGGCAGCGATGCCGTTGGTGATCTCGTTCTCGACTGCCCACAGGACTGCCTTGTAGAAGTAGTCGGTTTCCTTGACGTCCTTGAACGGGTTCTCGGTCAGCGTCGGCTCCGGGCAGCCCTTTGCGCGCCACAGGAAGGTAACGACCTGCGCTCTGGTGCAGGTGTCCGCCGGGCTGAACGTGGTGTCGGAAGTGCCCTTGGTGACTTCGTTCTTGACCGCCCAAATGACTGCATCGTAGAAGTAGTCGCCGTCCTTCACATCGGTGAAGGGGTTCGGATACTCGTCGATGACCTTGATACGACCTGCGCCGCGCGGGTTCGCGTAGATGGAGTCAGCCGCAACGACGCCCTTGAGGGTGTCGCGGATGTAGCGGATCAGGACCTCGTTATCGACCGCGATCTCGTCCTGCAGGACCTTGCAGCCCTTGAACATCGCGTAGCCGTCGCCGCACTGCTTGAGCATGTAGTTGTGGCCGCCGAGGGTGTAGGTCTTCGCCACGTCCAGAGGCTCGCCGCCGATCTTGACGTCGATGACTCTGTGCGGCGCGCCTTCCTTCATGCCGACGAACATACCCTTATCGTCCTTGATGACCGGAGTCGGGATTGCCTTGTTGATGGTGTACTCCAGACCGGAGACCTGCAGGAAGCCGCCGGACTCGCCGGGATATGCCGCAGCGCCGAGCTCCAGCGCGTCCCAGATCTGCTGGCCGGTGACCTCGATGGCGCAGGCCATGTTGCCGAACGGATGGACCGCGATGATCTGACCGTAGGTCACGTCGCCGGCCTCGATGTCCGCACGGACGCCGCCGCCGTTGACGAAGGCGATGTCGGTGCCGAGCAGGTCGCGGTACGCGTCGGCGCACAGGTCGCCGAGGTTGGTCTCCGCGTTACGGACCGCGCGCTTGCCGGTGTCGGGATCCTTCGTGGTCAGCAGGACTTCGGTCTTCGCGACGACCGTCTCGCTGATCGCGTCAATGTCTGCCTTGACCTTCGCGACAGCTTCCGCGACGGTCTCGTCATACGGAACGCCCTCGCCCGCCTTGACGGGGATCAGCTCAGCGCTGATGCTGCCGTCCGCGGAGAAGATCAGCTTGCCGACGTTGGCGAGCTTGGTGCCGGTCTGCGCGACCGTCACGTCCTTGCCGTCCTTGTCGGGCTTGACTTCGGTGAAGGTGCTGTGGGAGTGGCCGTCGATCAGAGCGTCGAGGCCGCTCACGTTCTTGATAACGGAGGTGGAAGTCCACGGCTCGGACTGCTCGTCGATGCCGAGGTGGCCGATCGCGATGACGTAGTCGGCGCCTTCCGCCTTCGCGGCGTCAATGGCGTCCTGCACGACCTTGTACAGCTTCTCGCCGGACTCGTCGTTGCAGAAGTCATAGATCCACTCGCCTGCCTCATTCTGGAAGAAGGTCGGGGTGGACTTTACAAGCGTTTCGGGGGTGGTGATGCCGATGAAGGCAACCTTCTTCTCGCCGACTTCGAGAATCTTGTAAGCGGGAAGGACGGACTTGTCATTGACCTTGTCCCATACGTTTGCGGAAATGTACGGGGTGTTCTCGCCTTCCGCGATTTCCATGAAGCGGTCAAAGCCGAAGTCGAATTCGTGGTTGCCGGGGATCGCGAGGTCGTAGCCGACCGCGTTCATGATGTCGACCATGCACTGGCCCTTGGTCAGAGAGGTCGCGACGGAACCCTGGATGTTGTCGCCTGCGTCAACGACAAAGTCGCCGTCCTTCATAATCTCCGCGGCGTAGGCGTAGTTCTCATACGCGCCGTGGACGTCGTTCGTGAAGAAGACGGAGAAGACTTCCGCGTTGTCGATGACCTTAATACGGCCTTCGCCGCGCAGGTTCGCGTAGATGGAGTCAGCGGAAACGACGCCGCCCAGCGTGTCGCGGATGTAGCGGATCAGCACTTCGTTGTCGACCGCGATCTCGTCCTGCAGGACCTTGCAGCCCTTGAACATCGCGTAGCCGTCGCCGCACTGCTTGAGCATGTAGTTGTGGCCGCCGAGGGTGTAGGTCTTCTCGGGATCGAGCGGCTCGCCGCCGATCTTAACGTCAACGACTCTGTGGGAAGCGCCCGGCTTCAGGCCGGCGAACATGCCGGTCTCGTCCTTGATAACCGGGGACGGAATGGCCTGGTTGATGGTGTACTCAATGCCGGAAACCTGCAGGAAGCCGCCGGACTCGCCGGGATATGCCGCAGCGCCGAGCTCCAGCGCCTCCCAGATCTGCTCGCCGGTGACTTCGATGGCGCAGGCCATGTTGCCGAACGGGTGGACCTTGATGATGTCGCCGTAGGTGACGTCGCCGATCGCGAGGTCAGCGCGGACGCCGCCGCCGTTGACGAAGGCGATGTCGGTCTTGAGCAGGTCGCGGTACGCGTCGGCGCACAGGTCGCCGAGGTTGGTCTCCGCGTTACGGACCGCGCGGTTGCCGGTCTCGGGATCCTTCGTGGTCAGCGCGACCTCGGTCTTCGCAACGACCGTGTTGCTGATCTCGTCGATTTCGCCCTTGATCTTTGCGACAGCTTCTGCGACGGTCGCGTCAAACGGAGCGGTCTCGTCAGCGACGACGGGGATCAGCACAGCGTCGATCGTGCCGTCGGCAGCGATCGTCAGCTTGCCGACGTTGGCGAGCTTCGTGCCGGTCTGCGCGACGACGACTTCCTTGCCGTCCTTGTCGGTCTTCGTCTCGGAGAAGGTGCTGTGGGAGTGGCCGTCGATCAGAGCGTCGAGGCCGGAAACATTCGCAACGACAGAGGTGGAAGTCCACGGCTCGGACTGCTCGTCGATGCCGAGGTGGCCGATCGCGATGACGTAGTCGGCGCCCTCCGCCTTCGCGGCGTCAATGGCGTCCTGCACGACCTTGTACAGCTTTTCGCCGGACTCGTCGTTGCAGAAGTCATAGATCCAGTTGCCTTCGGCATCCTGGAAGAAGGTCGGGGTGGACTTTACCAGCGTTTCGGGGGTGGTGATGCCGACGAAGGCGATCTTCTTGCCGCCTGCCTCAAGGATCTTGTAGGCGGGAAGCACGGACTTGTCGTTGACCTTGTCCCATACGTTTGCGGAAATGTACGGGGTGTTGCCCTCGCCGTTCACGATTTCCATGAAGCGGTCGAAGCCAAAGTCAAACTCATGGTTGCCGGGGATCGCGACGTCGTAGCCGACCGCGTTCATGATGTCGACCATGCACTGACCGTCGGTCAGCGAGGTGGCGACGGAGCCCTGGATATTGTCGCCGGCGTCTACGATAAAGTCGCCGTCTTTCATGATCTCCGCGGCGTACGCATAATTCTCATACGCGCCGTGGACATCGTTCGTGAAGTAGATGATAATGTCCTTCGGCTCTTCAGCGGATACTGCGGTGGGGAGAATGCTGAGCAGGAGCATCAGTACCAGAAGCAAAGACAGTACTTTTTTCATGATATACCTCCTTAAAAATTTGTGGGTCTGTCGGAACTGCGGCCGCTGCCGCACCGCTGTTTCCTCCGCAAAAAACAGCCGGTGCAGACGGACTGCCGCACTTGACTAACAGCTCATACTTATCATAGCACAGACCGTCCGTTACTACAATAGCGCAGGCTAACGGGAACGAATTTTTCAGCGAAAAGCACAAAAATTGAAGTTCAAAGCGCGCAATATAGCCAAACGGATTTCTGCTTAGATTTCATTCTTCCGACGATTGCCAACCCGCAAAAAAAGCGGAGACTGTCTCACAAGGAGACAGTCTCCGGGGTCATTATCGTTCGGGCGGTTTATCTGGCAAGCAGCCACTCTTCTCCGTCCACTTCGAAGGTGATCTCGCCCTTGTTATAGTTGAGCACCATGTTCTCGTCCTTTTCGTAGGCGACTCTCACCGTGAGCGTCAGCTTGCCGCTGCTCACCTTCCAGGTTCCGTTATAATCCTCATCCAGATAGGAGGCGGTAAACTTGCCGTCCTTCTTCAGGTTGAGTACAAGGATGTCCTCATAACGCGTCAGCTCGTAGTACTCCAAATACTCTTTGGCGTGCTCTTCATCGCCGTACTTTTCGATCAGGTACTTCTTAACGCTCTTGCCGTTGATGGTCACAAGACGGTAGGTGCCGTCCACGTCCTTATAATCGTCCTCTTCTTCCTTTTCCCAGTCTTTCATGGTCTCGCAGAGGAAGGAGCCGCCCTTGTAGCGCATGATCATGCAGGCAAATTCCGCACGGGTCGCGTTGTCCTTGGGCTTGAGCATCAGGTTGTCGCCGCTCAGGATGCCTTCGCCGACCGCCCATTTCATCGCATTTTCCGCATAGGTGCTGATCTTCTTGGTATCCTTGAACTTGTCCATGTTGGCGTCCTTGCCCTCGGGTCTTCCCTCAAAACGCCAGAGGATCGTGGCGATCTGCTCGCGGGTAACGTAGTCGTTCGGGCCGAACTGATCCGCGGAGTAACCGAGGACGATGCCGGTATCCTGCGCCCATGCGATAGGCTCGGCGTACCATGCGTCCTTGTCGACGTCCTTAAAGCTGGACAGCGCGGTGATCTCGGGCTTGCCCGCCATGCGGTACAGAACCGTGACGATCATGCCGCGGGTCATGGCGCCCTTCGGCGCAAAGAGCTTCGTGCTGACGCCGTCCATCAGACCGGCGTCCACGCAGTAGTCGACTGCCTCGTGATACCACTTCTCGGTGCAGTCGGTAAAGTGCTTCGCGTAGCACTTGGCATAGCTCAGCGGCTTGATCTCGCGGGTCTCTACCAAGCCGCAGTACGTGCAGGTGCGGGATTCTTCTCCCTTGACCGTCGCGGTCGCGGGCGTTACGACGACCCACTCGCCGAACAGATGGCCGGAAGCTTTGATAACCGTAGTGTACGTGCTGCCGCAGTCCTTGCAGAGATAGATTCTCACGCCGTCTTCCGTGCAGGTCGCGGGCTTGCTGACCACGCCGCTGTCGTAGTGATGGCCGGTCGCCGGGATCACGGCGCCCTTTGCGAGCAGTGCGCCGCAGTCTTTGCAGTAAGTGTCGCCGGAATAACCTTCGGTCTCGCAGCCGGCGGCAACCGCGTTGCGGACTTCGGTATGCGCGTGCGCGCAGTCCGCCGCGAAGACGGGAGCGACGCAGGACAAAATCATGACCAGAGCGAGGAGCATGATAAGAACATACTTGAGCTGTTTCATTAGTTCGTCTCCTTTTTTAAATCATTCTGCCGTTCTGCGCAGTTCCCTGCCGCAGGACACAGTTCTATCCGTATACCATTTTAACAAACCGCTTTGAAAAAGTCCACAACTTTTTTTGCTCCGCAAAAAATTGGGGTCAGGCGAAATGCCTGACCCCAATCGTGAATTTGGGATATTCGCTTATTCGTACTTATCCTTCAGGTTTTCGCAAGGATAGATACCGCCCTTATAACGCATGATCATGCAGGCAAATTCCGCACGGGTCGCGTTATCGGTGGGCTTGAGCTTGCCGTTGTCGCCGCTCAGGATGCCTTCGCCGACCGCCCATTCCATCGCGTCCTTCGCGTACGCGCTGATCTTCGCGGTGTCGGAGAACTTGGTCATGTCGGCTTCCTTTGCCTCGGGCTTGTTCTCATAGCGCCACAGGATCGCAGCGATCTGCTCACGGGTAACGGGATCGTTCGGGCCGAACTTGTCGGCGGAGTAGCCGTTAACGACTTCGTTCTTCTGTGCCCAGGCGATTGCGTCTGCATACCACGCGTCAGCCTTGACGTCCTTGAAGGTGGACGGAGCTTCGACCTCGGGAGAGCCCGCCATGCGGTACAGAACCGTGACGATCATGCCGCGGGTCATGGTGCCGTTCGGGTCGAACTTGCCGTTGCCGACGCCGTTCATCAGCTTCTGATCGACCATGAAGTCGATGGCTTCGTGATACCACTCAGCCGGGCAGTCGGTGAAGTCCTTAACGTAGCACTTGCCGTAGCCGATCGCATCAATGGTCTTCTTCTCACGGCTCAGTTCTGCCTGGCAGACGGAGCAGTAAACGACTTCGTCATAGGAACCGGCCTTGGAGTAGGTCGCGGGAACTTCGTTCTCTCTGACCGCTTCCGCGGGCGTATGGCCGGTCGCCGGGATCACTTCGCCCTTTGCGACCAGTTCGCCGCAGTCAAGGCAGTAGGTGTCGCCGGTGTAGCCGTCGGTCGTGCAGGTCGCTTCGGCAGCGTCGCGGATCTCGGTGTTCTCGTGCGCGCAGCTCAGATCGAGCTCGATCTCCACAAGGTTGGTCGCGTAGTCAAGCACGTCGATGAAGACGGTCTCGATGCCTGCGTCAAGCAGCGGAGCAACGTCGAAGGTCGCGGTGAAGGACTCGCCGGCAACGTCGGAGGAGAACGCAGCCGCGTCGAAGACGGCAAGGGTCGGATCACCGGTCTCGGGATCGGTGGTCACTACATTGACCACGACGTTCGCCAGATAGCTCTCGTCGCTTGCGGTGACGGTAACGGTCTTCGCGTTCACGTCGTACTTCGCAGACTCGATCACGGGAGCGGTGTAGTCGACCAGGCAGTCGAAGTTCCAGATGTTGTCCTTTTCGGTCTCGCCGTAGGGCAGGATCGCGTCAAAGTTGATATTGACGATCGTGCCGGAGGGAACGTAGTTGCCGTCCGCATCGGTGCCGTCCCAGTAGAACGCGCCGGTGGGAGACCATGCGGCATTGTCGGTGTCGTAGTATGCCTTGGACAGGTACGGGGTGTTGTCCACAAAGTAGACCTCGCCGGTCTCCTTGTTGGAGACGGTCATAATGAGGTTCTTGCAGTTGCGGAGCTGATACGGCTCAAGATAGAAGCCGTTGGCATAGAGGGTGTCCGCGTTGGTCTCCAGCGTGGAGAAGCTGATGTGCTCGTCATAGAACGGGACGTAGTCGAAGAGGTTGTCGCCGAGGTACCATACCAGGCTCTGCGGCACGCCGTCGTTCATAACAGCGGTGTAGCCCATGTTCGGGCTGGTGTAGTAGTCGAGCAGATCCAGGCCGGTGTAGCCGTAGTCGGCGTAGGTGTTGCCCTCGGAGTCAGCGACCGTGGTGTTCACGAAGTATTCCGCGTCGATGTAGTCGCGGAAGTCCGTCGCCTCGAGCACGTCGCCGTCCGTCCAGTCGCCGTAGTAGGCGAGCATGGTGGCGTGGGTGGTGTAGTAGGTGTACGGGCTGAGGTCGGCAAGATCGCCTTCGTAGTAGATCTTGTTCTCGCCGTCGAGAATGGGCACATAGTTGTTCCCGTCGTCGACCTGATATGCGCCGATCTCGTCGAGCTTATAGGCGTTGTAAGCATCATCGAAGTAGATGACTTCGCCGTTGTCGTTCTCAACGTCGTTGAAGCAGACGAAGCCCTCGACAAAGTTGCCGTTCGGGAAGGTCTCGTCGAAGTACGCCTTGATGTCGTCGTCGAGCTGGATGTCGACCGTGATCTCGGCGGTTTCGCCGACTGCAAGGGCAAAGCCGTCGGTGACGTCGGAGCCGGCAAGCTCATAGCTCACGGACGCGTAGCCCTCGTTGCCGAGATAGGCAAAGTCGCTGGTCTGGGTGTTGACCCAGTACGGATTGGCTTCGGTGCCTGCGTTTGCAACGTAGTCAAACAGCAGGTATGCTTCCGGAATGTAGTACAGACTGTACGTGCTGTCGTTCTTGATCTCAGCCGTGAAGGTGTAGTGGCCGGTGCGCTCGGGATCGTCGCCCAGCTCCTGGATCGGCTCGGTGATGTAGCCGGATTCCTCGTACATGGTCAGCGCGGAGGCGGCGTTCGCCAGGCCTGCGCCCTGCTTTCTCGGGGAGTAGGGATAGCCGTCCGCATCCAGCAGCATATCCGCAGAGGACTCGAGCAGCGCGGTCGCAAGATCGGCGCATTCCTTCTTGTCCGTCACGCCCATCTCGCGCAGGCCCTGCATCACGATCGCGATCGTGCCGGCGTAGTTCGGGGAGGACATGGAGGTGCCGCTGTAGACGTCATAGTCGCCGTCGCCGGTATTCACGGAGGAGTAGACCATGCCGCCGACGGAGGTGATGGTCGGATCCAGCGTGAGCATCGGGGAGGTGCCCCAGTTGGAGAAGTCGCTCATGAGACCCGCATTCGCATTCTCAACGTACTCCATCTCGGTCGGGGTGGTGAGTTCGTAGGTGGTCGCGTTCAGGAGATAGGTCGCAGCATCGGCGTTCACGGAAACTGCCGGAACCTCAAAGGTCTCGATCAGCATGGAGATCGTGCCCGCCTGGTTGTTGACGACGATGCAGCCGATCGCGCCTGCGTTGTAGGCGTTCTCTACCTTCTCCTCGAAGGTGATGTCGCCGCGCTTGACAACAGCGATCTTGCCGGAAACGTCAACACCGTCGTAATCCTCGGGGCTGCCGGTGGCAAAGTCGCTCGCCTCGGCGTTGAGGACGTTCACGTACTCGACGGTCTGGCCGCCGAAGGCCGCCATCCACAGGCCATCATCGGAGGAATCGGTGAAGGGGAAGCTGCCCGCGTCAGTCTTGATCACAAGAGACGGATAGAGGTAGTTCTCCAGAGAAGCGACGGAGGTGTTGCCCTCGTAGGTGGAGGGAGACGCGACCGTGCCGTAGTCCTGATACTCCGGTCCGACGTACCCGACGGGGCTGTACTGCGCCATCGAATACTCGTTGCCGGCGGAAACGCAGGTAACGATGCCCGCGTTGTTCAGACGCTCGTAAATGTTGCCGAAGACCTCGGTCTCGAGCTCGGAGTCATAGGTGAAGCCGTTCTGCGCGCCGATGGACATGTTGATGACGTCAACGTCGAGGCGGTAGGCGTCTTCCAGAGCCGCGAAGTAAATATCGCTGCTGGTGCCGCTCTTGTCGTCGTAGAAGATCTTCATGTTGACGAGCTGTGCGCCGGAGGCCGCGCCGAGGAAGGTATACGCGCTTTCTTCGAGGTCGACCGCAGCGCCGGTGGCGATGCCGGAAACGTGAGTGCCGTGGCCGTTGTAGTCGGTCACGTCGTCATCAAACTCCGCATAGTCGTAGGTGAAGGGGACTTTCGGGTTGATGTACTTGCCGGGTGCAGCAGCCTTGCTGATGTCGGACTCGGTCATCACACCGTAGTTCGCGCAGACGTTGTCCAGATCCTGGAACGCCTCGTGCGTGGTGAGCAGGCCGGTATCCAGCACCGCGATGACCATGCCGGTGCCGTCTACGCCGTAGTAGCTGTAGGCAGCGTTGACGCCGGTGAAGTAGTAGTTGGAGGAAGCCATTCTGGTTTCCGCCTTCTCCATAACCGGCTCAGCATAGTGGTTCGCGATGTAGACCGCTTCTACGCCGTCGAGGGCAGCAATCTTGTCCAGATCGCCGTAAGCGACGTCGCAGGAGAAGCCGTTGGTCAGAGCGGTGAAGTCGTATGCAAGCTCATACTTGATGCCGCTCATGCTCTTACGTACTGCCTCATGCTGCTTCATCAGCGTGTTGCGCTGAGCAGCGGCACGCTCGCTGCCCGCTTCGGCGACGTCCGCTTCGGGATCGCCGGAGAGGATCACGATCGCGCGAACCGTCTCGTCCGCAGCATAACGGTAAGAGTTGCTCGCGAGGAAGCTCTCGCTCTTGTAGCCCTTGAGCTCACGAATGGTCGCAGGCTGCTTTTCGGTCTTTGCAGGTTCCTCGACTTCAGTTTCGGTCTTGTCCGCCGCGAAAACAGTAGCAAAGCAGGACAGGATCATGACCAAAGCCAGGAGCATTGCAAGAACACTCTTGAACTGTTTCATTTGTTCGTCTCCTTTTTTTGAATTTTGCGGCCTGTATTACTATGTGGTTGCTTGTCACCGGAATACAGTTATACCTGTATCACATTTTAACAAATCACCGAAAAAAAGTCTACACTTTTTTTGCCGTGATAATGCCGAATATTTATTCATTTAACGCGCTGAATTCGGCAGGAAAAACAAAAACATGGGCTGTTTATGCAGCCCATGTCACATCAAATATCATATATCGAAAACGCCGAGGACGACGATGCCGACGAACACCAGTCCGATCATCAGGTAATGCTTCCACGACAGCTTCTCGCGCAGGAAGATCCGGCTCCACAGCACGCTTACCGCGCAGTAGGCGGAAATGATCGGTGCGGAGATCGCCACGTGCTCCTCGTCGGCAAGCGCGTAGATGTAGAAGAGCTGACCGACGGTCTCGAAGCAGGCGCCGATATATTTGGGCGCTTCCTCCCTGACAAAGAACTTCTCACGGCGGATCAGCAGATAGATCAGACAGACCATACCCGTGGCGAGGAAGGTCAGCTCGTAGGCGACGTTCGCGGAGTCCTCGTTCAGATTCTCCAGAACGATGGAGTCCGCATAGGTTCCCGCTGCGTCCAAAAGGCAATAGGCGATCGGAATGCAGAGTGCGAGCCAGCTCTTGGCGTATCTGCGGTTTGCCTTCTCCTGCCGCCGCTGACGGAGCGTTTCGTCCTCCCGCGCCTCGACCACGCCGAGCCCGATCACGCCGATACAGATCAGAGCGATCGCCCCGATGACCGAAATCCGCTCGGTTCTGCTCAGCTCCGAAAGCGCGCCGGTCAGCAGGCAGATCACCGCGACGATCGCGCCGGAGGAATTGCAGATCGGAGAGGAGATCGAAAGCTCGATATAGCGCAGGCCGATATAGCCCAGCGCCATGGAAACGATATACAGCAGCGATACCGGCAGATACGTCCATATCACTTCCCACGTGATCGGCACGTCCTTGAAGAAGACCATGAACGCCGCGTGCAGACCCATGACGACGCCGACCGCGACGACCATTTTCAGATACGCCGTCTTATCCTTCTCGCGGCAGCAGCCGATCTTGGAGAACAGATCGGAGCCGCTCCAGCACAACAGCGCGATGATTGAAAACCAAAACCAATTCATCTGTTATACCTCCTCAATCGTTGCAAGTCCCGCGTCGACCAGCTTCTGGACGGACAGGAGAATGCCGAGCTTTGCGTGATACCACGTCAGACCGCCCTGGAAATAGACCGCATAGGGCGGACGGATGGGGCCGTCGGCGGACAGCTCGATGGACGAGCCCTGCACGAACGTACCAGCCGCCATGATGACCTCGTCCTCATAGCCTGGCATCGCCCACGGCGCGGGATCGACGTAGCTCTCGACCGGCGCGGCGGACTGGATCCCCTTGCAGAAGGCGACCATCGCTTCCCTGCTGCCGAGCTCCACCGCCTGAATAATGTCGTGGCGCGGCTCGGCGCCGTTCGGAACGACGCGGAAGCCCATACGCTCGTAGAAATCCGCCGCGAAGATCGCGCCCTTCAAAGCGCCGGCGACCACCGTCGGCGCGAGGAAAAAGCCCTGATAGAACGCGGGCATCTGTCCGAGGTTCGCGCCGACCTCCTGCCCGAGTCCGGGCGCGGAGAGACGGTAGGCACAGCGCGCGACGAGATTGCTCCTGCCGCAGATATAGCCGCCGATCGGCGCCAGACCGCCGCCGGGATTCTTGATCAGGCTGCCGACCGTGAGATCGGCGCCGACGTTGCTCGGCTCAATCGTTTCGACGAATTCGCCGTAGCAGTTGTCCACCATGCAGATGATGTCCGGCTTGACGGACTTCAGGAAGGCGATCAGCTCCCCGATCTGCTGCACGGAAAACGTCGGGCGCGTCGCATAGCCCTTGCTGCGCTGGATCGTCGCCATTTTGGTCTTTTCATTCACCGCCGCGCGGATCGCGTCGTAATCGAACGAGCCGTCCGGCTTGAGATCCGCCTGCGCGTAGCTGACGCCGTATTCCTTCAGCGAACAGCTCGATTCTCGGATGCCGATGACCTCCTCCAGGGTGTCGTAGGGTCTGCCCACCGGAGAGAGCAGCTCGTCGCCGGGCAGAAGATTTGCCGACAGCGCGACCGTCAGCGCGTGCGTGCCGCAGGTGATCTGCGGCCGGACGAGCGCCGCCTCGGTGTGGAAGACGTCGGCGTAGACGCGCTCTAAAACGTCGCGCCCGAGATCGTCGTATCCGTAGCCGGTCGTCGCCGCGAAGCACGCCGAGCCGACGCGGTTTTTCTGCATCGCGGCGATCACCTTCGCCTGATTGTATTCCGCCACGCGGTCGACCGCCGCGAAGCGTTCCTTCAAGCCCTCCAAAATGCGTTCGCCGCAGGTAAACACCTGCTCCGAAACGCCGAGGCGGGCGTACATCTCTTTCATTTCGTCTCCTCCATTTTTCTGAAAACCCGCTGCGCCGCGTCGCTCAGCACTTCGGGGCGCGTGACGATGATACCGTTGTCCTCGTCGCCGAGGATCAGCAGCGTGTCGCCCGGCTGAATGCCGAACAGGTCTCTCGCATCCTTCGGGATCACGATCTGACCGCGCTCGCCGACTTTCGCCGTGCCGAATATGTGCTTGCCGCGCGCCTTGCCCAACAAGTGCTTTCCTCCTGCCACGTTACGATCCCTCCCGAAATCATACTTTTCATATTTGTACGTCACAAACTGTAGCATATCCGGCAGGAAATGTCAACCGCCCGCGAAAAAATGAAAAACGGCGTGGAAAAATCCGCGCAAATCGGTTATACTATCGGTAACAGGAAAGGATGGTGCCTATGCGCGAACCGAAAATCGGCTGTCTGGTCATGGCGGCAGGCAACGCCGCCCGCTTCCGCGCCAACAAGCTCGCCGCGGAATATGGCGGAAAAACCCTGATTCGCCGCGCCTTGGAGACCGTACCGAAAGAAACGCTCTCCGCAGTCACGGTCGTCACGCAGTACCCGGAGGTCGCAGAGCTTTCGGAGGAATTCGGCTTCTCCCATATCAAAAACGAGCATCCGGACTACGGCATCAGCCATACGATCGCGCTCGGCACGCAGGCGATGCGCGACTGTGACGCGATTCTCTATATGGTGTCCGATCAGCCGCTTTTGGAGCGCAGCTCCGTCGAGCGGGTGATCGCCTGCTGGAAAGAAAACCCTTCCTATATCGTCGGCGCGGCGCATAACGGCAAGCGCGGCAATCCCTGTATTTTCCCGCGGGAGTTCTTTGACGAGCTGCTCGCGCTCACGGAGGATCACGGCGGCAACACCGTCATTCGCGCCCACCCCGAGCGGCTTCTGACCGTCGAGGTCGGCAAGGCCGAGCTGACCGACGTGGATACGCCGGAAGCACTGGAGGGATTGAAGTCGCAGGCATAGAAAAACGACGGGACGATTTGTCCCGTCGTTTTTCCGTGTCTCCCTCTCGAGAGAGAGCCGATTCAATCTCTCCGGCGGCTGCCGCTGACCAGCATCAAAAGGCGCAGGAACTGCGCGAGGGTCGTCGCAAGCGCGGCAACGTAGGTCAGCGCGGCGGCAGAGAGCACCTTGCGCGCGCCCTTCTGCTCGTCGGCGGTCAGCATACCGGTCGCCTCGATCGCCTTGACCGCGCGGCGGCTGGCGTTGAACTCCGTCGGCAGGGTCAGAAGCTGGAACACCACGCACAGGCCGTAGCACAGCACGCCCGCCAGCGCAATATAGTAAAAGACTTTCTGATAACGCGCAAGCGAGGTGAGCGACATCAGCAGAATGCCGATGATGACCAGCGGCATGGCAAGCTTCGAACCGATGTTCGTCACGTTGATGATGGTGGCACGGAGTTTGATCGGCGCATAGTTCTCCGCATACTGCACCGCATGCCCCGCCTCGTGCGCAGCAACGCCGACCGCGGCGGGCGTCGCCGCGTCGTAAACGCTGTCGGATAGACGAATGACGTTCGCCTTCGGATCGTAGTGATCCGTCAGATCGCCGGCAACGCGCTCGATCCGCACGCCGCCGACGCCGTTGGCGGACAGCACTGTCTGCGCCGCCTGCGCGCCGGTCAGACCGCGCATATTGCGGATCTGCCCGTATTTTTTGAAGACTCGCTTCACGTGGAAGCTCGCCCACAGCGCAAAAATGATCGTGGGCAGTACCAAAACGATCCATTTCCAGTCGATGCCGTAATAAAACATAGAAACTACTCCTTACAGGAGCTGCGGCTCCATCGCCTCGTGCAGCTCTTTCGTGATCGCGCCGCGGAAGACGCGGTCTGCGTGGGTGTGGATGGTGTTGAGCGCGGCGGTGGCGTACTTCATCTCCACCTTGCTCATCATAAAGATATCGTTGTCGAGAATGAACTTGATCTCCTTGTCTTCGACGTTATTGCGCTTGACAACGCCGGGGCCGCAGTGCAGCTTGAGCCGGCAGCCGCCCGCCAGATTCATCTCGCCCTCCTGCTGGATACGGACGAAGCTCTGCTCCTGTACGTCCTCTTCCGCCATCAAGCCCAGATAGCCCGGCTCGATGAGGTCGGCAAAGGGCGTTCCCTCCAGATCGAGCGCTTTGCGGGAAATGGCGTTGATATAGCGCAGACCGATGCGCTCGAAGAACGCTGGCTTGTAAACGCTGATAAACTGCGCCAGCACCTCGTCCAGCTTCGCTGCGAAGTCCTCCCACTTGGTATAGGCAGGCGTCGCGAGGGCGATAAAGGAATTGGTCAGATTGACCTTCCACTTGCCGTCGCCGGAAACGAACTGATAGTTGATCACGTCCGGCTGCTCCTCGAATTTCATATTGCCCGGCTGACCGATCACCTTCGGGGGGACTTTTTCGATATTTCTGGAATAGCGCGGGAACGCGCTGCGGATCAGCTCCTGAAATTCCGCAGGCTCCTTGGCGCTGATGGACAGGATCGTCGGAAAACGAAGCTGGCAGATGACCTCCAAAAGCTGCGGCTTGGCGTAGACGACGCGGTCGGTTTCGTAGAACATAAGCATGCTCCTTTCGTTTCTTTCGCGTTTGATTATACCACAGCCGTCTCGCAATTTGCAAGGGAATTCATGAATCCGTTACAACTCCCCTTTGCAAACCGTTTCGCTTATGCTATACTGGACGTATTACAGGAAAAGGAGCGATTTTGTTATGTCCGTGCTCTATTGGCTGGAATCCATCCGCAATCCGGTGCTGGATTTCATCATGCAGCTTTTCACCCACCTCGGCAGCGAGGTCTTCTTCCTCGTCATCGCGCTGACCGTCTTCTGGTGCTTTGATAAGCGCGAGGGTATTTATCTGCTCTTCGTCGGCTTCATCGGCACGGTGCTCAATCAGTTTCTGAAGCTCGTTTACCGTATCCCGCGCCCGTGGGTGCAGGATCCGAAGTTCACGATCGTGGAAAGCGCACGCGCGGACGCGGGCGGTTATTCCTTCCCCTCCGGTCATACGCAGAACGTCGTCGGTACGCTCGGCGGCATCGCGCGCTGGACGAAGCGGAAGTGGCTGCGGATCGTCTGCATCGTCCTGCTGCTTCTGACCTCGTTCTCCCGCATGTATCTCGGCGTCCATACGCCGCTGGACGTGGGCGTCGCCTTTCTGATCGCGGTCGTGCTGATCTTCGCGCTCTATCCGGTCGTCCGCAAGACCGCCGAGAATCCGAAGCTGATGTACGTCCTGCTCGGCGTCCTGATCACGGTTGCATTCGCCTTCGTCCTCTACGCCAATCTGACCGATTTCTCCGCGCTCGGCACGGACGAGGAGGTGCTGGCAAACATCAACGAGGGCAGAAAAAACAGCTACTCTCTCTTCGGCGCGATGCTCGGCTTTCTGATAGCCTACCCGCTCGACCAGAAGTATATTCAGTTTAAGGAAAAAGCGGTCTGGTGGGTGCAGATCCTCAAGACAGTCGGCGGGCTTGCAGGCGTGCTGGCGATCAAAGAGGGGCTGAAACTCCTCTTCAACGCCGTCGGCTTCACCTGGCTCGGCACGAACGCCATCCGCTACTGCGTGGTCGTCTTCTTCGCAGCAGCCGTGTGGCCGCTCGTCTTTCCGCTGCTCCGCCGGCTGTCAAAGGAGAAAGAGACCGCATGAACGCAATCTATGTCATTCTGATCGTCTTCGGCGCGCTTTTGCTGCTCTTCCTAATCGCGTCGTTCTTCTTGTTTCGGGTCGCGTGTGGCCGCAACGACAAGACGGAACAGCAGTTTGAGAAAGCTCTCAGCTCCCCCTTCTATCGAAACTATCAAAGCGAGATCCTTGCTGCCCGCGACTGGCTGAACGCGCAGGAAACGGAGCGTATTTCCGTGACCTCTTACGACGGTCTGAAGCTGGCGGCGACATATCTGCCGTGCGAAAACGCGCGCGGCACGCTGCTGCTGTTCCACGGCTGGCGCGGCGGTCCGGTCGCTGATTTCGGCTATTCTCTGAAGTATTACCATTCGCTCGGATTGAATCTTCTGCTCGTTCACGAGCGCGCGCAGGGCAAGTCCGCGGGAAAATACATGACCTTCGGCATCCGCGAGCGCCGGGACGTGCATACGTGGGTCAAATGGCACGCCGAGCGTTTCGGGGACGGCATTCCCATGCTGCTCGCCGGCGTCTCCATGGGCGCGAGCACCGTGCTGATGGCGTGCGGCGAGCCGTTTGAGGGCGACGTCCGCGCCGTGTTTGCCGACTGCGGCTTTACCGGTCCCAAAGAGATTTTCTCCGCCGTCTCGCGCAGCATGCACTTACCGCCCCGGCTTTACGTTTCGGCAGTCGGGCTGTGGGCGCGCTGCCTCGCCGGCTTCCGTCTGAACGAATACTCGACGCTGGACGCGATGAAAACGATGACGCTTCCCGTTCTCTTTGCCCACGGTGAGGCGGACTCCCTCGTTCCCTGTGAAATGAGCAAGCGCAATTATGAAGCTTGCGCAAGCGCGGACAAGACGCTGCTTCTCGTCCCCGGCGCAAAGCACGGGCAGAGCTTCCCCGTCGCGCCGGAACGCTACACCGAAGCCATCGCCAGCCTGCTCGACCGCACCATAGGAGGAAAAAATGCAAGAAGTTAAAGTAAAAAAACTGAGAGACAACGCGCGGCTTCCGGTCTACGGCACCGCCTTTTCCGCAGGAGCCGATCTGTTCGCCTGCCTGGATGCGCCGGTGACGATCGCGCCGGGCGAAACGAAGCTGCTCTCACTCGGCATCAGCGTAGAGATCCCGGAGGGCTACGCCGGTCTGGTGTTTGCCCGCAGCGGTCTTGCGACCAAGCGTGATCTCGCGCCAGCCAATAAGGTCGGCGTGATCGACTCGGACTACCGCGGGGAATTCTTCGTCCCGCTGCACAATCACGGCGCCGTCCCGCAGACGGTCGAGGACGGCGAGCGCATCGCGCAGATGATCCTGACGCCGTATTTGACCGCGCGGTTCGTCGAAGCGGAGGAGCTGTCCGACACCGTGCGCGGCGAGGGCGGCTTCGGCTCCACGGGAACGAAATAATGGGCGGCTTTCTTCCGATCGACCGGAACGAGATGGACGCGCTCGGCTGGGAACGGCCCGATTTCGTCTACGTCATCGGCGACGCCTACGTCGATCATCCCTCCTTCGGTCACGCGATCATCAGCCGCGTCCTCGAGCACGCGGGCTACAAGGTCGCGATCTGCGCGCAGCCGGACTGGAAAGACCGGGATTCCGTCAACATCTTCGGCACGCCGCGGCTTGCTTATCTCGTCTCCGGCGGCAATATGGATTCGATGGTGAACCACTATTCCGTCGGCAAGCGCCGCCGCAAGTCGGACGCCTACACGCCCGGCGGCGTGACCGGCAAGCGCCCGGACTACGCCGCCGTCGTCTATTCCAATCTGATCCGGCAGACGCATCTGCATATCCCGATCATCCTCGGCGGCATTGAGGCGAGCCTGCGCCGCCTTGCGCACTACGACTATTGGTCGGACAAGCTCAAGCGTTCGATCCTGCTCGACGCGCAGGCGGATCTGATCTCCTACGGCATGGGCGAAAAGAGCATCGTGGAGATCGCCGACGCGCTCGACAGCGGGCTGTCCGTCCGCGATCTGACCTTTATTGACGGGACGGTCTACCGCACGACCGCGCCCGATACCGACGGAGCGATCGTTCTGCCGTCCTACGACGAACTGCGCGAAAACAAGCGCCGCTATGCAGAGAGCTTTTACAAGCAGTATATCAACACCGACCCCTTTACCGCCAAGCGGCTGATCGAGCCCTACGGCAGAGAGTTCGTCGTGCAAAACCCGCCGCAGAAACCGCTGACCACCGAGGAGATGGACGCGGTCTACGCGCTGCCCTATCAGAACGCCTGCCACCCGTCCTACCAGGACGGCGTGCCCGCGATCAAGGAGGTGCAGTTCAGTCTGGTCTCCAACCGTGGCTGCTTCGGCGGCTGCTCGTTCTGTGCGCTGACCTTCCACCAGGGGCGCATCGTGCAGACGCGAAGCCACGAATCCATCCTCGCAGAAGCGCAGAAAATGACGAAGCACCCGGACTTCAAAGGCTATATCCACGACGTCGGCGGCCCGACCGCCAATTTCCGCCACCCCGCCTGCGACAAGCAGCTCACCCACGGCGTCTGTCCGACAAAGCAATGTCTGTTCCCCTCGCCGTGCAAAAACCTGCGGGCGGATCACACAGATTATGTAAATCTCTTGCGCGCCTTGCGCAGCCTTCCGCGCGTGAAAAAGGTCTTCATCCGCAGCGGTATCCGCTTCGACTATCTGCTCGCGGACGCCGACCCGACCTTCCTGCGGGAATTGGTCGAGCACCACGTCTCCGGTCAGCTCAAGGTCGCGCCGGAGCACGTCTCCGATCAGGTCTTGAAGTACATGGGCAAGCCGCGCCACGCGATTTATCAGAGCTTCTGTCACAAGTATGAAAGGCTGAACGAAAAGCTCGGCCTGAAGCAGTATCTCGTGCCGTATCTGATGAGCTCGCACCCCGGCTCGACGCTCAAGGAGGCGGTGGCGCTGGCGGAGTACGTCCGCGACCTCGGCTATATGCCTGAGCAGGTGCAGGACTTCTACCCCACGCCATCCACACTCTCCACCGTCATGTACTATACGGGGCTCGACCCGCGCACGATGGAGCCGGTCTACGTGCCGACCGACCCGCACGAAAAGGCCATGCAGCGCGCGCTGATCCAGTACCGCGATCCGAAAAACTATGCGCTGGTGCATGAGGCGCTCGAGAAGGCGGGGCGCACCGATCTGATCGGCTACGGCGAGACCTGCCTGATCCGTCCGCGCAAAGGCGAAAGTCTTGCCGGGAAGTCTGAAAAAACGTCGAAGCCCGCCGCGCAGAGCAAAAATACGCCCGCGCCGAAGAATAAAAAAGAGCATCCGACACGAACGCACGCAGCAAAACCGTCTGCAAAATCGGCAGCAAAAAAGCAGACTGCCGCAAAACCGGCAGCCAAAGCCCCAACTGCCGCCCAGCTCGCCGCTGCCGAGCGGTATCTGAAAAAACGGAAGAAGAAATAATAACGGGAGCGACGCGCGTTCAATACGCGCGTCGCTCCCGTTATATGCGCAATCCTCCCGACCGCGTCATTGCGATCTTTACGAAGTCAAGCGCGGCAATCCGTGCGTCGCAGGCATGGCACGCACGCCGTATCCCGGCGAAATGTCCGATGTCGTTACGGACAGATCGCCACGCCGCCTGCGGCGGCTCGCAATGACACGGTGGACGACAAATAACACAAACGGTGCGCTCCGAACGGAGCGCACCGTTTTTATCCATCATTATATGCTCAGTCTCTGTCCCAGTTATGCCAGACGTTCTGCACGTCGTCGTCATCGTCGAAGATGTCCAGCATCTTCTCCATATTGGCGATGTCGTCCTCGTTTTCGAGCTTCTTGTACTCGCCGGGGACCATTTCGATCTGCGCGGAGACGAAGGTATAGCCCTTCTTGCCCATTGCGTCCGCGACGGCGTTGAAATCGTCGGGGTCGGTGTAGATCGTGAAGCAGTCGCCTTCGGCTTCGAAATCGTCCGCGCCGCAGTCCATCGCGTCCATCATGACGTCGTCTTCTTCGTAGTCGCCGTCCTCGTTGTCGATGACGAGCACACCCTTTTTGCTGAAGTTCCAGCTCACGCAGCCCGCCGCGCCCATCTTGCCGCCGTACTTGTCAAAGTGGTGGCGGACGTTGCCGGCGGTACGGTTACGGCTGTCGGTCATGGTCTCGACGATCACGGCGATACCGCTCGGGCCGTAGCCTTCGTAGGTGATGGATTCATAGGCGTCGCCGCTGCCGGCGGATGCCGCCTTCTCCAGCACGCGCTTGATGTTGTCGTTCGGCATGTTGGCGGCCTTTGCCTTGGTGATGACCGTCGCCAGACGGGAGTTATAGTTGGGATCGGTCGAGCCGCCGCCCTCCTTGACCGCTACGTACATCTCCTTTGCGATCTTCGTGAACGCCGCAGCGCGCTTCGCGTCCTGCGCGCCCTTGGTTTTCTGAATATTATGCCACTTGGAATGACCCGACATGGTAGTTCTTCCCTTCTGTTTTGAATTGCAGAGTATATTTTAGCACACAGCGCGCCGAAAAACAACCGTTTTACGCAAATTTTGTGCAGTCGGCGTGGACGGCGGACGGAATGACCGCGATCTCCGGGAACGCCGCGCGGAGCTTGGAAACGAGATAAGCGCAGACGGGATTCTCCGTTTCAAAGTGTCCCGCATCGATCAGATTCAGTCCCATTTCGCGCGCGTCTGCGAACTGGTGATACTTCACGTCCGCCGTGACGAAGGTATCGCAGCCGAGCTTTTCCCTGACCTGCGTGCAGAATTCGCCGCACGAGCCGCCGCCGACGGCGACGCGGCGCACCGGCTTCCCGCCGTCTGCATAACGCACGCCCTCGCAGGCGAGGCGCTGCTTGACGAACGGCACGAAGTCCGCGAGCGTCTGTTCCCTGACCTCGCCGTAGCGGATCAGATAGGGCGCGTCGTCATAGTTCGGCATGATCCGGATATCCGTAAGCCCAAGCCGCTCCGCCAGAACGTCGTTGACGCCCCCGGGCGCGCAATCCAGATTCGTGTGCATGGAGATCACGGCAAGCCCGTTCTCCAGATAGGCAAGCAGGCGCTTGCCCGTGAGCGTCGCGTCCGAGACCGTGTTCGTTCCGCCGTAGATCAGCGGGTGGTGCGTCACGACGAGCTCGCAGCCGAGCGCTTTCGCCTCCTCCGCGACCTCCAGCGTCGCGTCCAGCGCGACGAGGAGCTTCGTGACCGCACGGTCGGAGTGACCGCACATCAGACCGACGTTGTCCCAGTCCATCTTATACCGCTCCGGCGCGACGGAGAATAAAGAATTCAGAATATCGTTTACGTCAGGCATCGTCCTGTCCCCTTTCGTTGATCTCGCGGAGGATCGCCGCGATTTCCTCATAAGCCGCGCCGTAGTAGGC
This sequence comes from Oscillospiraceae bacterium, assembly GCA_017429835.1. Classification (GTDB taxonomy): domain Bacteria; phylum Bacillota; class Clostridia; order Oscillospirales; family Oscillospiraceae; genus JAZOXB01. The sequence continues at coordinate 8,851 of JAFROD010000021.1, read as the reverse complement.
GAGCTTTTTTCTGTCCTCGTCGGTCACGCCTTTGGATATCCCCGCGACCGTCTCCTGCAGGCTGCGCTCGATGCGTGAAAGATACGGCGCGAGCAGCGGATCGCCGGAGGACAGCAGTGCGTCCGAGGCGTACTGTCTGCCCGGCGAGAGCGGCGTTCCGCCGCCGAAGCGCGCCGTCATCACGGCGTAGAGAAAGCCGCCGTCCTGCACGAGCCGTTCTTTCAGAATAGTGTAGCCGCGCTCGCCCAGATAGCGGCGCAGGTCGTTGCCGGACGACTGCGGCTGCAGGATCAGCGTGCAGTTATCCCGCACCCACGGCGCGGCTTCTAAGATCTGCGCGATCAGATCGCCGCCCATGCCGGCGCAGACGACCGTGTCCACGGAATTCGGCTCCACCGCGTCGAGTCCGTCGGCGCGGGAAAAGCGCATTTTGTCCGCCGTGCCGAAGCGGAGGGCGTTCTGCAGGGCCTTTTGGATCGGCATTTCGCGCAGGTCGCTCGCGTGGACGAAGGACGCCCGCCCGCTCTGCACAAGATAAATGCCGAGATAGCCGTGGTCGCAGCCGACGTCCGCCACCTTCGCGCCCTGCGGCACCGCCTCGGCGCAGCAGAGCAATCGTTTAGAAATCGGTAACTTCATATCTCGCAAAAAGGGAGGCATGCGCCTCCCTTTCCTCACTTGTTCGCTTCGTTCGCTTCGATGAAGCGATTGACCTGCGCCAAGAACGCATCGGCGTCTACGCCGTGCACCATGCAGGCTTCCTCGACGGTCTCGCCGCGGGACGCAGGGCAGCCCAGGCAGTGCATACCGATCGCCATGAACAGCGGAGCGGTCTCCGGCGCGATGTCCAGCACGTCGCCGATGATGGTGGTTTTTTCGATTTTCGTTGCCATGTGTATTACCTCCTGTGACATGATCGGCTATATTATACCCGACCGATTCGCAAAAATCAACCGCTATCGTGCAAAAGCGACCTTGATTTTCCGGCGGAGGGTGGTATGATAGCAGGAGGAAGTGATACTTATGTTTGATACGCTGATTCGCGGCGGCACGATCGTCGACGGCAGCGGCGCGGCGCCCTATTGCGCCGACGTCGCGCTAAAGGACGGAAAAATCGCCGCGATCGGTCACAATTTGGGCGAAGCTGCGGAAATCATCGACGCAGACGGCTTCTGCGTCACGCCCGGCTTCATCGACATCCACCGCCACGGCGACGCGGAGGTCTTCCGTCCTAACTTCGGCAGGGCGGAGCTGCGGCAGGGTCTGACGACGATCCTGAACGGCGCGTGCGGCGTGTCCCTCGTGCCGTTCGGCGACCGGCACAGAGAAGAATTGCTGCACTATCTCGAGCCGATCACGGGCAAGCTCGACCCCCATATCCCCACGGAATCTCTCGGCGCGTATCTTGCAGCCCTGCGCAAAGTGAAGCTGCCGCTGAACGTCGGCATGATGCTCGGCGCGGGTACCGTCCGCGCCGACCTCTTCGGCTACAGCGAGGCGGAGCCTGCCGATCTAACCCCTCTGCACCGGCAGCTCGAGCGCGGCATCGCGGACGGCGCATACGGCATTTCCCTCGGACTCGGCTACGCGCCGGAGTGCTTCTATTCGACGGACGGACTCATCCGCGCGCTGCAGCCGTTAAGCGGCGGCGACGTTCCGATCACCGTCCACATGCGGCAGGAGGGCGACGGGGTCTGCGACAGCGTGGCGGAGATGATCGCCGTCGCCAAGGCGCTGCGCTGCCCCATGCACATCAGCCATCTGAAAGCGATGGGTAAACGGAATTGGCACGTTAAGATCCCTCGTGCGCTGGAGCTGATGGAGCGGGCGCGCGGCGAGGGCGTGGACGTCTCCTGCGACGTCTATCTCTACGACGCGGGCTCGACGCAATTGCTGCACCTGCTGCCGCCGGACTTCCTCAAGGGCGGCGTGGACGCGATCTGCGCGCGCCTGCGCGACAAGACCGAGCGCGACCGGCTCCGCGAGGCGATCGCGCACCGGCGCGACTTTGACAACATCGCTCAGATGGTCGGTTGGGACAACATCATGCTCTCCGCGCTCAATCTGCCACAGTATCAGCCTTTGATCGGCAAGACCGTCGCACAGGCGGCGGAGCTGCTCAAGCTGGAGCCGGTGGACTGCCTGTGTCAGCTCCTCGCGGACGAACGCTGCGCCGTGACGATGATCGACCGCATGGCGTGCGAGGACGACGTCTGCACGATCCTGCGCGACGCGTATTCCAGCGTCATTTCCGACTCGACCTACCCCACCTCCGGCATGCCGCACCCACGCGTCTACGGCTCCTATGTGCGCATTTTCGAGCGGTTCTGCCTTGAAAAGAAGGTGCTCGACCTGCCGACGGCGGTGCGGAAGATCACCGCGCTGCCCGCCGAGGCGATGCGGATACGGAGCAAGGGGCTCCTGCACGTCGGCATGGACGCGGATATCAACATCTTCAAGCCGGAACTGCTGCACGAGCGCGCGACCTACCTCGACCCGCGGCAGGAAAGCGAGGGCTTGGATACCGTCCTCGTCGGCGGCAAACCCGCGATCCTCCACGGCGCGTGGACGGATATCGGTGCAGGAACGGTGATATAGTCTTTACGGCAAGACCGCGCAGCGGTCGTGGCGTCCCTGACCGCGTCATTGCGGGACTTGCACAGCAAGTCTCGCAATGACACAGGTTGACACAGGTGCTACGCAATTATCACAACACCTAACATATCAACAGGTTTATCGAAGAACACCGCGGTTTCCTGGAAAAGCGGCGCCGTTCAAAAAAAGTCAGGAGAAAATAAAAAAACAGTTGACAGCGCGGGAAATGCTTGCTATAATGTCAAAGCTGTCCGAAATGCTGTTATAGCTCAGCAGGTAGAGCGCATCCTTGGTAAGGATGAGGTCCCCGGTTCGAATCCGGGTAACAGCTCCATACAGAAAAGTCCTGTTTTCTGCGGAAAATAGGGCTTTTTCTTATGCAAAAAGTTCGATTTTCCAGTTTTTTCATTTTTGGAGTTTTGCGCTGTTTTTGCAAAAGGATTGAGCAAAGGTTTGAGCCAGCCCTATTTTTTGACACTTTGTAGACGAAAACCGCCCGAATTTTACCCCGGACGGCTTTCTTTTTTAATATCGTCTTTATGGCTCTAACGACGAAACACATCAAGATACGGCGCGGCAAGTTCACTATAACGATCACAGAAAGTTGGATTCTTTGCAGACCGCCGCAGAATATCGCACAAACCGTCAAAGGCAACAAGGTATTCGCCGCCGCTTGTGTGCATGGCTTGATATTCGACATTGCGGAGAATCCGCGCGTTTTCGGCGTCCTGTGTAGTTCGGGCAGCATCTCCAGCGGATTTGCCGATTAGGCGTCGCATGGTTGGGCTGGTCGCTTTTTCAAACAGCCGCGCATATTCCGGCGGCGTGAGAATGCCGCTTTGTAGCAAGGTCAGCGTGTTTGCGTCAACATCTGCCGGGTCAGCGGCGTACTTGTCAGCAATCGCAGCTTCGAGCTGTCGGCGCAGGGCGTTTCCTTTTGATTCTGCTTCTTGCGGTAAATCGAACGCAAGATCACGCTGGAGCTTCCGCGCATCCTCCAGCTTGGCGGCAGCGGTCGCCTGCCGTGCTTTGTATTTTACAGGAGATTCATCAATGCCCTGTTTCGCTCTGGCGGCATCTTCAGCAGCGCGGAGGGTATGATATGCCTCTGCGCATCTCTGCGCGGTTTCCCGGCAGAGGTTGTCCATTTCGTTTACGATAGTATCAAACATTTGCTTTTTCCTCCATTTTCATTCTTACTTTTTCGCTGTGAGCAAGTACAAGTTCTTCGACTTCCCGGACGCGTTCACGCCATTCTTCCGGCGTGTATTTTTTTTCGCAGCATACCGGAAAATCCAAGCTCCAGCCAAATGTGTGATACATTTGTTCAAAGCCTTTTCGGTCGCCCATCTTCCAGTACAGACAGAATCGCTCTCTTTCGGCATCGGTGAGATCAGAATATAGGCGTCCGGCGCGTTCCCATGCGTGAAGATCACCAAATCCGTCGCCGTAGTGCTGCTGCTCCAATCGGTCAAGGCGTTTAGAAATGTTCATTGCAAGTTACCTTTTTATATTGGGGATATTCCCTGATTTGTCTGATTTCGGCATCGGATAATTGCGGCTTGTAAACAACCTTTAGACGCCATTTCCGTCGCATGTGGCGTAAGATTTCGCCGTAGTTGATGACATTTCCGTTTATTCCATTTCACCTCCTCTGACGGCTTGTATTGCCCGCTCATGGTATGCTGATAGCAGCTTGTCAAGGTCTGACAGGCTGGAGCCGCCGACAACGTGAACGAATCCGCGCCCGGTGTTCAGCATTTCTCTGACTGTCATTTTTGCCGTGTCGCCGTTGCTATCCTCACAGAGAACAAGCAGCGGGTCAGACCGTCGGCTTTCCTCCAAAAGTTCAAGCCGCGCTATCTGTGATTTCATGTTTCATCCTCCTGTGCGGCAGCCTCCAGCGCAGCTATACGGCGTTCAAAATCTGCCGCCGACACATACCGCAAGCAATGACGGAAAATCGCGTCAGCAGCAGCTAGGCGCACGCTGCCGGGGTTTGTGTCGTCGTCCATTATTTCGGTCATTGTCGAAGTTGCGCTCTCCAGCTTTGACATCAAGCCAGCAGTCGCAGCTTGTAAAAGGTCGCCGCGCAGTTGGTCGAATCTTCCACGGAAGACAGGGTCAGCCATCCGATTTCTGACAGTTGCCTCGGACACGTCCGCAACCTGCGCAGCACCCCGCACACTTCCCGCAGCGATCAGCGCAGCAAGGATTTTTTCGTCGTTCGTCGCCATCGGCTTCACCTCCCTTTTTCGTGGTAAATCTCCGCAAGAATCGGCAAATCCAGCATTTGTTTTCCATCAATAAAAGCTATGCTCCCGAATCTTTGTCAGAATTTCAGCCGCCTGTACCTTTTCGGCTGGTGTCGCTGCCGGATTCTTTAGAACAGCGTTCATTTCAGCACGGAGCAACCGGCTTTCTTCCAGCCGTTCCCGCGTTGCCTTTTTGCGCTGCTCGGCGTGTTCGTGGTTTGTGCGTCCGGCTTTCTGCGCCGGAGATAAATCCAAATATTCATTTTCGGTATTCATATATCCTCCTGTTTAGTTGTATGCTGTCCGCTGTCCCGTGCGGGACAGTCTCTCCCACAAAGGGACTAAAAGACGATCACTTCTCCCGCTATACTGTCCCATTTGGGACACCGGACAGGCGTTTTCACACTTTTACAATTCTTATTCCGCGTTTGTCATTGCTTTTTGCGCCTAGCTGTACGGCGATACCATGCGCGGCAAAAAGCTGCTGGTACTTCTCCACGGCGTTTCTGATAGCATCTGCCGGACGGTCACTTTGATGGCGGTAAATCTCATAATATGCCGCGTGGTAGTCAGAAAACCGCGTCTGCGCCTTGTCAGGCGCGTTTTGAATAATCCACCGTATTACAGGCTCGTCCAGCATTTGCCCGTTTTGAAAATCGGACAGTACCCACTTGCAGGAAGCATTATCAAAAATCAAATTCAATTCACCGCCGATAGCATCGCGCGGGTTATATTCCAGCGTTGCGCGCCCGTCGGCGCGTTTGCCATCAGCGACAAGGTTTAGAACGGCGTCGGCGCTGCCGGAAATGCCCATTGTTCCGCTGAGACGTTCAAAGGAATCGGCGGCAAAGGCTGCACCTTTTCGTTCATGGTGTACAAACAGGACAGCAATATTTTCATCCGATGCCATGCGCTGTATAGGTTCCAACAAGCCGACGTCGGCATCATAGGCGTTCGCGCCGTAGCTTTTGGCAACACCCCGCGCCCGGCTGTACGTGTCAATAATAATCAACCGAATTGTAGGACGCTCTCGGTGTAGCTCTCGCAGATCAGCGGTCAGCGTTCCGGCTAGCTTTGACGGCGTGTTATTAGCAATCAGTAGGTTGTCCGGCAGGGGAATACCCATTGCTCCCGCTCTGGTGGAAATGCGGCTCTTGCTTCCCTCAAGGTCAAGATAAACAACACCACATTTTCTTGTAGTTCTTCCAAGAAAGACAGCTCCTCCAGCAACGGCGGCAGCAAGCTGCAGGGCAAGAAAGGATTTCCGAATCTTTGGCGCACCCGCAAGAAATGACAGGCCGACGGGAATCATCCCATCAACAATAAATTCCGGCGGCGTTCGCTCCGCGTCTGTTAGCGACGGCAATGTGTAAAAGTCAAACTTTTTTGATTCAGTCAAAGGCATTCACCCGACCTTGTGCTTTCGGCGTTTAACTGCTCCATCCATAGCGGCATATTCACCCGGTATTCTTGCCCGCACATGATATGAGGGATTGACTTATTCTTGCAGCCCTCACGGATATAAGATTGTGCAAGTCCCGTGATTCTTGCCGCCCCTGTGATTGTTTGGAACGGTGCTGCAGGGTCAAGCGTTCTCTTTGGCATTCTCTGCGCCTCCCTTTGTTTCCTTTTGGATTTTTCGCAGCCAATACCGCTCTTGCGCCTCCCTCACCTTGTCGGGATTTCTCTTTCTGTATTCTCGCGCATATTCAGCCCTAGCTGCACGAATTTTTTCTTGTTCGGTCATGGTATCACTCCCTTGCTTTGTTTCTGCCTCAATTCTATCATGCATACAATTATTATTCTAGTGCAGATATTATATAATTGTTATCAATATTTTTATTTTTATCTTGACATAATATCGAATATATGATATTCTTAATGAGAGGTGATTTTATGGATATTAAACCCATTTTCAAAGAGAGGCTAAAAGCAAGGCGCAAGGAATTGAAGATCAGCCAGCAAACACTAGCAGAAAATTGTGGAGCAAATCAAAGCCAGATTTCGGCGTTTGAACATGGAGATAGCACCCCAAATCTTGAAATAGCAGTAAACATTGCTAAAGAGCTTGATATTTCACTAGACGAATTATGCGGGCTAGACGCTGACAGTAAAGGAATCACACCCTTTCAATGGCTGGTATTTACTGACAAGCTTTTGTCGAATCCCCCAAAGATTGGACACAAGCCCACTGTAGAGCTTTCGGCATCTAATGCAGCACTTTCATTTCACGGTGAAATAATGGGGCAGTTTCTAAAAGCGTATGACGCTATCAGGAGCATTCGAGATCAGCTCCCGCCGGAAATGTATCAGCAAACATTATATAGTGTGCTTCACAATTACAGCCAATACTTTGAACCGGGATTTCAGAGATTTACAATAGGCGCAACTGTCCCGCCGTCACATTTATAAGAGGTGATACTATGGCAAGCACAAAGCTAATGGAAACAAAAGATGGCAAGCGTTATTTTCAAATCTGTGTTTCTCGTGGATACGGAAAAAGCCCTTACAAAAAGCGCTGGTATTGGCCGGACGGCTGGAGCAAACGCACGGCAGAGCGGGAGCTTGCAAAGGTCGCGGCAGAGTTCGAGCGGTCCTGTGCTGCCGGGGAGATCAAAAACCGTGCAGAACAAAAAGAAATTGAGGCGGCAGCGGCAGCAGAGCGGGCAAAGTTAAAAACATTCAAAGAGTATGCGCTCGGCGTGTATATGGCATCAAAAGAGCAGTCCTTTTCCGAAAATGCCCGCTCCAGCTACATGATGTTTCTGGAAAAACACATTTTCCCGGCGTTCGGTGATATGCTGCTGGTGGAGATTAACACGGCAATGATTAACAAATATTTGCTCGATTTCCAAAAGCAAGGCTACAAGCAAGCGACGGTTACAAAGCTCTATAACATTATGAACGGCGTTTTTACTATGGCTTTCATGGATGATTCAATCCCAATCAATCCCATGCTGAAAGCAAACAAGCCAAAAGCCAGCAAGGATGAACAGGCGCAAGCAAAGGACGAATCCGAAAAGGCGTTGACCGTGGAGCAGCTTCAATATGTGCTTTCTTGTGTCGATCAAGAGGAATTGAAATGGCGCACGTTCATTTATCTGTTAGCTGATACAGGCATCCGGCGCGGTGAGGCTTGCGGGCTGCAATGGCAAGATATAGATTTCTCTGCCGGGCTGGTGCAAATCCGGCGCAATCTGCAATATACGCCCGCTGTCGGTGTCTATGAGACCACCCCGAAAAACGGCAAATCCCGCACGGTTGACCTCGGCGCGGACATTCTCGCATTGCTTCGGCAGCTTCGAGCCGCACAAGCGGAAACGTGCTTTTCAAAATGGGTATTTTCCCAACAAGGGACGGCAGAGCCGATGCACCCGCAAAGCCCTACAAGGTATTTCACCAAATTCGGCAAGAAATACGGCGTTGAGAATTTCCACCCGCATCTACTGCGCCACACAAGCGCAAGTATCGCTATCACCAACGGCGCGGACGTAGTTTCTACCTCTGCCCGCCTCGGTCATTCTGATACAAGCGTAACGCTCAAAATGTACGCACACGCAAATCAAGAATCCATCCGTCGAGCGGGTCAGACGGTCAGAGATGCGCTAAAAAACGCATAACAAAAAGCGGTGCAGGGTCATTCCCCGCGCCGCTTCTCTATGCCTCAACCCTTTTCAAAAAGGATTGAGCAAAGGATTGAGCTACAAGCAAAAAGGATTGAGGTCAAGGCAAAACAAGCTATTGCAAGCTATCGCAGGCAACGCCTGAAAAAGCTAGTAAAATCAAGGCTTTCCAGCTTCAAGTTATCGCAAATTATGGCAAGCTATAAAACGAAAAAAAATAATTGGTAAGGATGAGGTCCCCGGTTCGAATCCGGGTAACAGCTCCAGTAGTAAAAACACCGTACTCAACAGAGTGCGGTGCTTTTTGTTGTAATACGCAAAACCGGGGGCCTCATCCCACACGCGAAGCGTGTTTCAATCTGAGGTCTTGAGGGCTCC
>JAFROD010000020.1 GCA_017429835.1 Oscillospiraceae bacterium | reverse complement strand
TTGATCACTATGTCTCTTACTTCAACAACCAGCGCCTTCATGCTGCCTTGGGCTACAAAAGCCCAGTTCAGTACAAGACCGAACTGGGCTTTCCGTAATTATACTTTTTTATTGTCTACTTTTGCTTGACAGGTGCAGCTGCAAATCGCAGCGCGCCGTTGTTACTGTCCGATCCTGCCGTGTTCTTTTTCGTACGCCGCAACGCAGTCGCGGATCAGAATCAGGATCTGACTGTTCGCAGACCGCCCCTCATAGTCCGCCACGGCGTGCAGCTTGTTCAGCATTTCCTCGTCGATCCGAATGGATACGCTCTTGATCGCCATAATAATCCTCCAAAGCAAACATAATTTATGTTTATTTTAGATATGTTTTGTGATACTATGTCTCTATTAGATATATTATATATCTAAAATATATCTACAAAGAGGTAAAGCAATGGAAAACGGGACAGTTGACTACAAGGAATTGTACCTGAAGCAAATGCGCGCCAACGAGGCCGCCGTGCGGATATTGATCGCTGCGCAGGAGGAATGTGAGGCGCTCTATCTGGAGCAAACAGATGACAACTGAAATCGGCGCGCTGGGTTTTGCAGCGCGCCGCTTGGTTTTTTCACTTAATACATGCCGCCCATGCCTGCGCCGGCTGCCGCAGCAGCAGCCGCAGCGTCGCCCGCGGGATCGGGCTTGTCGGCGACCAGAGATTCGGTCGTCAGGACGCACGCGCCGATGCTCGCCGCGTTCTCCAGCGCCGTTCTCGTCACCTTGGTCGGATCGACGATGCCGCTCGGGATCATGTCGCAGTATGCCGCGGCGTAGGCGTCGTAGCCGTAGCCGAGCTTCTCCGCGGAGCGGATCTTCTCAAAGACCACGGAGCCGTCCACGCCCGCGTTCTCCGCGATCTGGCGGATCGGCGCCTGCAGCGCCTTTGCGATGATGGCTGCGCCGGTCTTCTCGTCGCCGGTCAGCGTTTCGATCAGCTTCTCGACCGCCGGGATCGCGTTGACGTAGGCGGTGCCGCCGCCTGCGACGATGCCTTCCTCGACCGCCGCGCGGGTCGCGTTCAGCGCGTCCTCCACGCGGAGCTTCTGCTCCTTCATGGCGACCTCGGTCTGCGCGCCGACGCGGATGACCGCGACGCCGCCGGACAGCTTCGCCAGACGCTCCTGCAGCTTCTCGCGGTCGTAATCGGAGGTCGTCACCTTGATCGCCGCCTTGATCTCGTGGATGCGCGCCTGAATGGCGTCCGGATCGCCGCAGCCGTCGACGATGACGGTGTTGTCCTTATTGACCTTGATCTGACGGGCTCTGCCGAGATCGTTGAGGGTCAGATCCTGCAGGTTCATGTTCAGCTCGGAAGCCGCGTAGGTGCCGCCGGTGAGAATGGCGATGTCACGGAGCATTTCCTTGCGGCGGTCGCCGAAGCCGGGCGCCTTGACGCAGACGCAGTTGAAGCTGCCGCGCAGACGGTTGACCAGCAGCGTGGACAGGGCGTCGCCCTCGACGTCCTCTGCGATGATGACGAGCTTCTGCCCGCCCTTAACGATCTGCTCCAGGATGGGCAGGATGTCCTGGATGGAGGAGATTTTCTTATCGGTGATCAGGATGTACGGGTCGTCCACGACCGCTTCCATCTTGTCGGTATCGGTGACCATGTAGGGAGAGATATAGCCGCGGTCGAACTGCATGCCCTCGACGACCTCCAGACCGGTCTCCGCGGTCTTGGATTCCTCGATCGTGATGACGCCCGCCGCCGTGACCTTCTCCATGGCTTCGGCGATCAGCTTGCCGACCTCCTCGTCGCCGGAGGAGACGGTGCCGACGCGCGCGATGTCCTCGCTGCCCTTGACGGCCTCGGAATTGCCCTTGATCGCTTCGATCGCGGCGTCGACCGCCTTCTGCATGCCCTTGCGCATGACCATCGGGTTCGCGCCGGCGCTGACGTTCTTCAGACCTTCGCGGACGATCGCCTGCGCGAGCAGGGTCGCGGTGGTGGTGCCGTCGCCGGCGACGTCGTTCGTCTTGGTGGCGACTTCGCGGACGAGCTGCGCGCCCATGTTCTCAAAGGCGTCCTCCAGCTCCACTTCCTTCGCAATCGTCACGCCGTCGTTCGTGATCAGCGGCGCGCCGTACTTCTTGCCGAGCACGACGTTGCGGCCCTTCGGGCCGAGGGTGACCTTGACGGTATCGGCAAGCTGGTCGATGCCGGATTGCAGCTTTTTACGGGCTTCTTCGCCGAAAATAATCATTTTTGCCATAATTGCTTACGCCTCCTGAATCAATCTACGATGGCAAGGATGTCGCTCTGGCGGACGATGGAATACTCCTGCTCGTCGAGCTTGACCTCCGTGCCGGAATACTTGGCGACGACGACCTTGTCGCCGGGCTTGACAACCATCTTGACCTCGTTGCCGTCGACCATGCCGCCGGGACCTACCGCAACGACCTCGGAAATCACGGGCTTTTCCTTATTCGCCGTGGAAAGAATGATGCCGGACGCGGTCGTCTCCATCGCCTCAACGGGCTTGAGCAGGACGCGGTCTGCAAGGGGTGTCAGTTTCATAGTGCATTACCTCCAATATGTTGTCGGCGGTCGCCCGCCTTGGTTTACGTGTTTTAGCACTCAAAGCGTCTGAGTGCTAACATGTATATAATAACCTTTTCTGCCTATTTGTCAAGTCAAAATTGTAAATTTTCTGCGACATTTTTCGCGCAGGAATCATTGACACAAGCCGTGCTATCATGTTAAAATATAAGGTACCTGTGGCGGCTTATGCCAATCCTGCCGCAGACGGAGGTTTCCATGAAACACGTACTTCGTAAGCTGACCGTGCTCCTGCTCGTGCTGGCGATCATTCTCTCCATGCTGCCGGCAGTCTTTGCAGCGGTCGGCACGCTCAAGCCGAACAGCGGCATTCGCGATCAGGTCTGTACCGAGCTGTCTGCGAAAGCCAAAGCGTACTACACCGGCACCTACTCCTACGAGAGTCTGGCGGCGTTGGGCGGCGCGAGCGATATATCCACATCTTATAACGCTGCGCAGAGCAACCCGCTCTACACTGCGCTGAACAAGCTGATGACCGTCACCCATACCAACCAGAACGTGCGCTACGACGGATACGCCGCCAACTCGCTCGCGACCTACTGGGTGCAGACCGATACGGAAAACAGCGCTTCGACCTATCTGTACTTCTACACGGATATCCTCGCCGACGATCCTTCCGTCTCCAGCCTGCAGATGCAGCGCGAACACATCTGGCCGAAATCCCGCGCCTCCTATTATCAGAAGGGCGGCGGCTCCGACCTGCACCATCTGCGTCCCGCCATCGCGGGCGTCAACGGCTCCAAGAGCAACCGCGCCTTTGCAAACCTCAACGGCACGGGCTCTGCCTATCAGGTCAACGACCGTGACGTCATCTGGGTCGGCTCGAAGGACGGCGTCGGCGGCGTGCTGGAAGTCCGCGACAACGTCAAGGGCGACGTCGCCCGTATCCTGCTGTACGTCTACGTCCGCTGGCAGCAGCCGAACCTCTACTCCGACGTGGCGGCTGATCTTCTGCCGGAGCTGGATCCCGACGACAGCCAGAACACCGGCGGCAGAGCCATTGAAAATCTGACCACCCTGCTGCAATGGATGCAGAAGGATCCGGTCGACACCTGGGAAATGAGCCGAAACGATCAGATCGAGAACGTGCAGGGCAACCGCAACGTCTTCATCGACTATCCGGAACTTGCCTATCTGATGTTCAATCAGCCGATCCCCAAGATGTCGACGCCGTCCGGCATCGCCGCCGGCACTACGCCGACCACGCCGACCACGCCGACTACGCCGACCGACCCGACGCAGCCCACCGAGCCGACCACCGCCCCGACCCAGCCGACGACCGCGCCGACCGAGCCCACCACCGCTCCCACCGAGCCGACCGAGCCCCACGGCGATGAATACGCGCTGACCACCACGCTGAAGGACGGCGACGAGGTCGTGATCTACAACGCCGCCGCGGGCAAGGCGATGAGCGAGGACGCCGTCTCCATCAACTACCGTGCCGGCACGTCGACCCAGGTTCTGAACGACTGCATCTACACCGACGACAGCAAGATCGTCTGGACGGTCGGCAAGACCGCTGACGGCTATACCTTCGCCAATGACAGCGGCGAGACCCTGTCCGCCACGAAGGGTTTGAGCTTTGCGGCGACCGACAACGTCTGGGCAGTCAACCCGGCGGCGACCGCGAACAGCGTCTACCTCGCCAGCACCACCGCGCAGGGCACCAGCGGCGACCCGAAGGTCATCGAATGGTACGGCAGATATAACGAATTCAGCACCTACTACTATTCCGCCTCCCTTGAGAGCGACTTTGCGCTGCAGCTCTTCGTGAAGACCGGCAACGTCGCGCCCGATCCGACTACGCCCACCGAGCCGACGACCGCCCCGACTCAGCCGACGACCGCGCCGACCGAGCCGACGACCGCGCCGACCGAGCCGACGACCGCCCCGACCGAGCCGACCACCGCGCCGACCGAGCCGACGACCGCGCCTGACGGCAGCTTCGTCCTGACCAATTCGATCAAGGGCGGCGATCAGGTCGTTATTTACAACCCGAGTCACGGCATGGCGATCAAGGACGAGACGGACAACAACTGGTACCTCGTTCCGCAGGCAGTCACGCCCGTCAACAACAAGATCGCAAATCCGGACGCTTCCATCGTCTGGACGGTCGTGGACAACGGCAACGGCACCTACAGCTTTGTCAACGGCTCTGACAAGATCGTGATGTGGGTCTCCGGCAACTACTTTGAGCTGACGAACGATCCGAACTATGCCGGCGCGAACGGCGACTGGAACGTCACCTGGACGAACGGTCTTGCGTACATCAAACACGCGACCTTCTCCAACAATTACGGCTCCGCCTATATTGAGTGCTACTACAACGCGAACAAAGACAAGACCAATATCTCCGGCTACTCCACGAGCGATCCCACCGCAAAGTCCAACGACTTCGGCTTCCAGTTCTTCGTGAAGAACGGCAGCACGACGCCCACCGAGCCGACGACCGCGCCGACGGAACCGACCACGGCTCCGACGCAGCCGACCACTGCACCGACCGAGCCGACTACGGCTCCCACCCAGCCGACCGAAGCGCCTGACGGCAGCTTCGTCCTGACCAGTTCGATCAAGGGTGGCGATCAGGTCGTCATCTACAACCCGGGTCACGGCATGGCGATCAAGGACGAGAACGACAACAACTGGTATCTCGTTCCGCAGGCGGTCACGCCCGTCAACAACAAGATCGCAAATCCGGAAGCTTCCATTATCTGGACGGTCGTGGATAACGGCGACGGCACCTACAGCTTCGTCAACGGCTCCGATAAGATCGTCTGCTGGGTCTCCGGCAACTACTTCGAGCTGACGAACGACGCGAACTATGCCGGCGCGAACGGCAACTGGGTCGTCACGTGGACGGACGGACTTGCATACATCAAGCACGCGACGTTCAGCAACAACTACGGCTCCGCGTACATCGAGTGCTACTACAACGCAAACAAGGACAAGACCAACGTCTCCGGCTACTCCACGAGCGATCCCACCGCAAAGTCCAACGACTTCGGCTGGCAGTTCTTCGTCAAGACCGGCACTGTCACACCGACGCAGCCGACGACGGCGCCGACCGAGCCGACCACTGCTCCGACGCAGCCGACCACCGCTCCGACCGAGCCGACCGCGGCTCCCACCCAGCCAACCGTCGCTCCGACCGAGCCGACCACCGCCCCGACCGACCCGTCGCTGACCTACTACACGATCACCTGGTACGTGGACGGCAAGGCATACCGCGAGCAGTGCGCGAAGGGTGAGATCCCCGTCTTCTCCGGCTCGACCGATAAGCCCGCCGACGAGGAATACACTTACACCTTCACAGGCTGGTCGCCGGTTCCCGTTCCCGCTTATGCGGACGCGACCTATATCGCGACCTACACCAAGGAACCCATCCGTCCGGAGGGCGTCTACCTCATCACCTGGGTCGTGGACGGCACGGAAACCACGCTGCGCTATGAAGCAGGCGTGATCCCGACCTTCCCCGGCTCGACCGACAAGCCTGACGACGAGGACTTCGTCTACTGCTTCGCAGGCTGGTCGCCCGCTGTGGAAAAGGTCACGAAGAACGCGACCTACACCGCGCAGTACAACCGGATCCCGCTGCACAAGGTCGAGGACTTCCTCGACGTGCCGGAGGAAATGTGGTGCTACGAAGAAGTACACCGCGCCGCACAGCTCGGTCTGTTCAACGGCATGAGCTATCTGCACTTCGAGCCGAACGGCGAAGTCAGCCGCGCGATGATCGTGACCGTGCTCTACCGCATGGAGGGTCAGCCCGAGGTCAAGATGAGCCGCACCTTCTCCGACGTGCCGAGCGACCGCTGGTACAGCGACGCCGTCCTCTGGGCGTATGAGAACGGCATTGCGAAGGGCGTTTCCACCAACCTGTTCGCCCCGAACGAGCCGGTCACCCGCGAACAGCTCGCCGCCTTCCTGTACCGCTATGCGGAGTGGAAGGGCTACGACGTTTCCGGTCGCGGCAGGATGACCGCCTTTACCGACCGGTCGAGCATCTCCGACTATGCAGCCGTCGCGCTGTCCTGGGCGGTGAACAGCGACATGCTCCGCGGCATGGACGTAAACGGCAAGCTCTGCCTTGTGCCGCAGGGCACGGCGACCCGCGCGCAGG
Organism: Oscillospiraceae bacterium; assembly: GCA_017429835.1. Taxonomy (GTDB): domain Bacteria; phylum Bacillota; class Clostridia; order Oscillospirales; family Oscillospiraceae; genus JAZOXB01. Next base: position 86,849 of record JAFROD010000020.1, on the reverse strand, counting down.
CCGCTTCTATCATGGTGCGTTTCTTCAACGCATTCATCAAGTAAGAAAACCAACGGCATAAAAGAAGAGACACCCGCGCGGGTGTCTCTTCTTTTTTTCGCTGTTGATGAACAGCAGACGGGCGACCAACGGCGCCCGAAAGGACTATTTCAGCGCCGCGTCGTAGAGGGTATTCTTCGGAAGACCCGTCTCCTGCGCGACCTGCTTGACCGCGTCCTTCCTGCTGACGCCGCTTTGCGTAAGGGCGGCGATCCGCGCGAGGGCAGTCTCCAGCGAAACGCCTTCCTCTTGCGCTTCCGGCGCGCCCTCGACGATCAGGACGTATTCGCCGCGCGGCGCCTGTTCGGTATAGTACGCGGCAGCGTCGCGCAGGGTCATGCGCAGAACTTCCTCATGGAGCTTCGTCAGCTCGCGGCAGAGAGCGATTCGCCGCTCCCCGCCGAACGCCTGCTCCAGATCGGCAAGCGTCGCGCACAGCTTGTGCGGCGCTTCGTAAAAGATCATCGTGCGCTGTTCGTTCTGCAGTGATTTCAGATGGGCGGCGCGGGTTTTTTTCGTCGTGGAGAGGAAGCCCTCAAAGGTGAATCTGCCGGTCGGTAGACCCGAAACGCTCAGCGCGGTGATCGCGGCGCAGGGGCCCGGGATCGCGGTGACGGGAATCCCGTTCTCCGCGCACAGGCGCACCAGATCCTCGCCGGGATCGGAGATCGCGGGCGAGCCCGCGTCGGATACCTGCGCGCAGTTTTCCCCCGCCAGAATGCGCTCGACGATCTTTTTGCCGCTGCATTCCTTGTTGTGCTCGTAGTAGCTGACCAGTGGTTTTTTGATCTCCAAATAGTTCAGAAGCTTCAACGTCACGCGGGTATCCTCCGCGGCGATGAAATCCGCCTCCTCCAGCGCCTGACGGCAGCGCGGCGAAATATCGGAGAGATTGCCGATCGGCGTCGGCACGAGTGTCAGTGTTCCGCTCATGGCTGTTCTCCTCTGTGATAGGCGGCACGATAGGCTTCCGTTTCCGCGCCGTCGGGTGTGAATTCGCAAAAATCCGGCAGATAAGTCAGACCGGGTCTGCCGCCGCGTCTTCCCTCGATCAGTACCAGACAGACGGGGCTGACGGCGGTATGCCGGACGAATTGGACGCGCTTCGGCTCGACGCCGTGTTCGCGCATGGCGCAGAAAACGTCGCACAGCCGTTCCGGACGGTGTACCAGCGCAAACCGCCCGCCGCTCGGCAGCAGATACGCCGCCGCTTCGCACAGTTCGCGAAGCGTCAGCGTCTCCTCCGAACGCGCCGCGCCGCTGCCCTTGCTCGCCTTGCCGCTGCCGACGGGGAAATACGGCGGATTGGAGATCACACAGGAAAAGCCGCCCACCGGCAGAAGTTCGCGGATCGCGCGAACGTCGCCGAAAACGGACGACAGCCGTCCCTGCAGACCGTTGATCTCAATATTCTCCAGCGCGAGGCGGTGTGCCGCTTCGTCCAGTTCCACGCCGGTCACGGCGCAGTCGGCGCAGGACGCGCACAGGAGCAGTCCCAGCGTGCCGCAGCCCGATCCGAGATCGGCGATCTTCGCCCCGCGCGGCACGGTCAGAAACTGCGCCAGCAGCACCGAGTCCGTCCCGAGGCGAAAGCCGCCGTCCGGTTGGGCCATGCGAATGCCGTTCCAAAGTGTTTCTTCCATGTCCGTTTTCCGTTTCTACGAAAACAACCGGTCGTATTGACCGGTTGTTTTTGTTTTTTACTGCTGCTCGATTGCTTCCAGCGGGCAGGCTGCTGCGCAGGAGCCGCACTCCACGCACTGATCAGCGTCGATTACGTACTTGTCGTCGCCTTCGGTGATGATGCCGAGCGGGCAGGTGTCCGCACAGGTACCGCACTTTGCGCAGGCGTCAGTAATGAAATATGCCATATCATTGCCTCCTGTCTGTATTGGTTTGCAACCTCATTCTATCATGTTTTTTCAAAAAAGCAATGGGAAATTCTGAAATTTAAAAAATATTCATAGTATGAAAAATATCCCGCGCGGCAAGACTCTTCCGAAGGAGGTGCGCGTATGGGAAAGCAAACGGAGCCGATGCGGCAGGTGCTGAAGCTGGCGTGGAGCCTTGCCTGCGTTCTGGGACACAGCTACGTGGGCACGGAGCATGTTTTGATCGCCGTCGCCATGTCGCCCCGGTGTCCCGCCTGCCGCGAAATCCAGTGGCAGGGGCTCTCCGCGCAGGAGCTGACCGGTCAGCTTTTCCGGCTGTGCGAGCGCGGTCACCGGCTGCGCCGGCTCCCGCAGGGCCTGAGTCCGCGCGCCCGCCGCGCGATCGCCGCAGCCGCCCGTGAGGACAACCCGATTCGCCCGGAGAGCGTTCTGTGCGCGGCTCTGCGCGATGGGGACAGCGGCGCAGCCGTGCTGCTGCAGCGCTGCGGCGTCAGTCCGGAGCTTCTCTTTTCCAATCTGCACGAGGGCGTCTGTGCCCGAAAGGAGTCTTCATCAGTTATGCAAAACACCCGCCTGCTGGATCAATTCGGCGTCGATCTGACGGAACGCGCCGATCAGACGGAGAACGTCGTCGGCAGACAGCGCGAGATCGAGACCGTGCTGCAGATCCTTTCCCGCCGGCAGAAGAACAATCCCGCGCTGATCGGTGAGCCCGGCGTCGGCAAGACCGCCATCGTCGAAGGCGTCGCCCAATATATCGCGGCAGGGCGCGTACCCGAGCAGCTTCGCGGCAAACGGCTGTTCGCGCTGGATATGGCGAGTCTCATCGCCGGCACGAAGTACCGCGGCGAATTTGAGGAGCGCATCCGCGACATTTTAGCGGAGGTGCGGCGCGCGCAGAACGTGATCCTGTTCGTCGACGAAATGCACACCCTGTCGGGCGCGGGCGCGGCGGAGGGCGCGATCGATGCAGCCAATCTGCTCAAGCCCGCCCTCGGGCGCGGCGAGGTGCAGCTCATCGGCGCGACGACGCTGACCGAATACCGCAAATTCATTGAGAAGGACGCCGCGCTGGAGCGGCGGTTCCGTCCGGTGCAGATCCGTGAGCCGAGCCGCGAAGAAACGCGCGACATACTGGAAAGTCTGCGCCCGTCGCTGGAAGCACACCACAGAATTGCGATCACCGAAGCGGCGATCACGGCGGCGGTCGACCTGTCCTGCCGCTATCTCACGGACAAATTCCTGCCGGACAAGGCGGTAGACCTGTTGGACGAAGGTGCGGCTTACGCCGCCATGCGTCGAACGCTCGGCACCTCCCCCGCGGGCGAGTTGGAGCAGCAGCTTCGCGACGCGGTGCGCTCCGGCGCGTACGAGCAGGCTGCAAAGCTTCGCGACCGCATCCGCCGGGAGCAGGCCGCAGATCCGTCGGCACGGCAGGTGGAGCCGTGCGACGTCGCCGCCGCCGTGTCCAGCCGCACGGGCATTCCCGTCGGCTCCGTCAGCGTTTCCGAGAAGCAGCGGCTGCGCACGCTCGAGCAGACGCTCTCCAGGCGCGTCATGGGGCAGTCTGCGGCAGTGCGCGCCGCCGCCGAGGCGGTGCGCCGCGGCAGATCGGGTCTTGCCGCCGCAAAGCGACCCGCCGCAGCCATGCTTTTTTCCGGCCCGACCGGCGTGGGCAAGACGGAGCTTTGCAAAGCGCTCGCCGAGGCGGTCTACGGCAGCGAAACCGCCATGATCCGCGTGGATATGTCGGAATATATGGAAAAATTCTCCGTCTCGCGGCTGATCGGCGCGCCGCCCGGCTACGTCGGTCACGAGGACGGCGGCGAGCTGTCGGAAAAGGTGCGGCGACGCCCCTATTCCCTCGTCCTGCTCGACGAGCTGGAGAAGGCGCACCGCGATATCTGCGGTCTGCTGCTGCAGATCATGGAGGACGGCATTCTGACCGACGCTGCCGGACGGCAGGTCGATTTCCGCAACACGCTGCTCGTCATGACGACCAATCTCGGCAGCGCCTCCGCGGGAAAGGGCGGGCTCGGCTTCGGCAGGACGGCGGACGATTCGGTCATGCAGTCCCTGCGCGAGCAATTCCCGCCGGAATTCTTGGGCAGGATCGACTGCATCGCCCTGTTTCAGCCGCTCGGGATCCCCGCGCTGACAGAAATCGCGGAAAAGGAGCTGCGCGATCTGCGCGAGCGGGCGCAAAGGCAGGGCGTTTCTCTCTCCTACGTGTCAGAGATACCTGCCGCTCTCGCGGCGCGCGCTGCGGGACAAAAAAGCGGCGCGCGTGCGCTTCGCAGTCTGATCCAGTCGGAGCTGGAAGCGCCGTTGGCGGCAAACCTTCTTTCCGAGCAGCCGCCGTCCGCCGTGACCGCAACAATCGAGAAAGAACAGATCCTGCTGCGTTTCAATTGAAACGCAGCAGGATCTGTTGAATGAACAGCGATCAGTTATTGTAGAACGCCTCCCCTGTGCAGGGGGGAGCCAAACAGCGCGATTCAGCGCCTCAGCTCAGCGCCGCGTACAGCAGGACGATCGCACCGAGGGCGATACGGTACCAGCCGAAGGCGGAGAAGTCGTGCTTCTTGATATAGCCGAGCAGGAACTTGATCGCAAGGATCGACACGGCAAAGGCGACCGCCATGCCGAGCAGGAGGACTGCGAGCTGCGTGCCGGTAAAGGCAAAGCCGAACTTGACGATCTTCAGCAGGGACGCGCCGAACATCACGGGAACGGCGAGGAAGAAGGTGTATTCCGCCGCCAGCCCGCGCGAAGCGCCGATCAGGATGCCGCCGAGGATGGTCGCGCCGGAGCGGGACGTGCCCGGAACGAGGGCAAGCACCTGGAAAATGCCGATCAGCGCGGCGTCCTTCCACGTCAACTCCGCGATGGTGTTCATGCGCGGCGTGCGGTTCTTGTTGTACCGTTCGATGAGCAGGAAGCCGACGCCGTAGAGGATCAGCATCAGCGCGACGACCACGGGCGTATAAAAGTGCTCTTCCATCCAGTCGTCCAGCGGCAGACCGATGATGATCGCGGGCAGGCAGGAAACCGCGATCTTCAGCCACATGACGATCTTATCCATAAAGCAGTAGTGATCGCAGAAGTTCTGCACCGCGCCGACCGCCTTGTTTTCGCTGTGCTCGGCAAACCACGAACGCTGCGGGATCCGCTTCCGGTGGAAGGGCCACAGCTTCTTGAAGAACAGCACGATGACGGCGAGGATCGCGCCGAACTGGATGACGACCAGGAACATATCCATAAAGTCCTTCGTCATCACGTCGTTATTCGACTTCCACAATCCGTCGACCAGGATCATGTGTCCGGTGGAGCTGATCGGCAGCCACTCGGTAATGCCCTCGACGATGCCGAGGACAAGGATTTTCAGCCAATCCAAAAACGCCATAGGGTCAACCTCTTTTCGGTGATATATATGTGCAACGAGAGCAGTATAGCACTTTTTCCGCAGAAAGTCAAAAGGATTCATTGCAAAGTGCCGCGGTTTCTGTTATAGTATCATGAGATAATTTCCGCAGAGAAAACGAGGACACAGTATGGAAACAACGAAAACCTTTCAGGAGCTCGGGGTCAGCGAGGAGGTCATCCGCGCGCTGACCAAGCAGGGCGTCACCGCCCCGACCCGCGTGCAGGAGGAGGCGATCCCGCCGCTGCTTGCGTGGAAGGACGTCATCGCCAAGGCGCCGACCGGCACGGGTAAGACCTTCGCCTTCGGCATTCCGATGATCGAGCACGTCGACCCCGCGAGCGACGATCTGCAGGCGCTGATCCTTGCGCCGACCCGTGAGCTCGCGCTGCAGATCTGCGACGAGCTGAACGGTCTGCTCGCCTATTATAAGGATATCCGCGTCACCGTCGTCTACGGCGGCACGGGCATGCAGGCGCAGATCAAGGCGCTTGAGAAGCACCCGCACATCGTCGTGGCGACCCCCGGCAGACTGATGGATCACTACAATCGCAAAAACCTGCGGCTGGACAAGATCAAGACCGTCATTCTCGACGAGGCCGACCGCATGCTCGACATGGGTTTCTTCGACGACGTGACGAAGATCCTCAACAAGATCAAAAACCGCGTCAATCTCGGGCTGTTCTCCGCGACGATCTCGCAGGAGGTCATGACCGTGAGCTGGATGTATCAGCGCGACGAGGTGGAGATCACCGTCGCCCCCACGCAGGAAAGCAAACCCGACATCGACCAGTATTCGATCACCGTCCCCAAGCTCGAAAAGGAGGAGGCCATGCTCCGCATTCTGCGCTCGGGCGCGTTTGAGCGCGTGATCGTCTTCTGCAACACCAAGGTCATGTGCCAGCGGCTGTCGGACGACCTGCGCCGTGCCGGCATTCAGGCGGACTGTCTGCACGGCGACATCAAGCAGGCGACCCGCGAGCGCACGATGGCGGCGTTCCGCAAGGGGAAGCTCCCCGTGCTGATCGCAACGGACGTCGCCTCGCGCGGCATTGACGTGGACGACGTGGACGGCGTTATCAACTACGACGTGCCGGACGAAAACGAATACTACATCCACCGTATCGGCAGAACGGGCCGCGCCCGCAAGAAGGGCATTTCGTTCACGCTGATCGGCTCCTTCCCCGAAAAGGCGAAGCTGGACGAGATCGCGAAATTCTGCGAGATGACGATCCATCCGATGATCTTCGACGAATACGGCTGCCTGGTTCCCGCCCCCGAGGAGGAAAAGCGCACGCCGCCCAGAAAATTCTGATGCGCGGCGCGGAGGAAGGGCTGCTCCTGCTGTGCTGTAAGCTCGGGCAGCCCGTCAAGCCGCTGACCCCGACGGAATACCTGCAGATGAGAGCGCTCGCCGTCGCAAAAGCGCCGGTAATCGGCAGTCTCGGCGACGTTACGCCGGAATATCTTTCCTCGCTGGGTTACAGCGAAGATATGACCGACCGCATTCTCTCCCTCCTGAATCGTCCGAGGATCCTGCGCGACTACCTCGCGGCGCAGAAGGACGTTTGCGTGATCACGCGGCTGGACGCCGAACGCTTCCCGCGCCGCCTGCGCAGGCTCGGCGGCGACTGTCCCGCCACGCTGTTCTGCAGGGGCGATATCCGCCTGCTGAATACCCGCTGCGTTGCGGCGGTCGGCTCGCGCAGGCTGCTTTCGCGCGGGCGCGCTTTCGCGCAGGAGGTCGGCAGACGCGCGGCGGAAGAGGGCTTTACCCTCGTTTCCGGCAACGCCGCCGGCGCGGATTCCGCCGCGCAGGACGCCTGCCTGCAGGCGGGCGGCAGGGTCGTCTGCTTCGTCCCGGACGAGCTGACGCGGTACGCGCCGCGGGAAAACGTGCTCTACTGCAGCGCGGACGGCTATGATCTTCCCTTCTCCGCCGCCCGCGCCCTGTACCGCAATCTGCTCATTCACGCCCTCGGCGAAAAAACCTTCGTCGCCCAGTGTCCCGCCGCGTCCGGCGGCACGTGGTCGGGCGCGTCTGAGAATCTGAAGCGCGGTCTTTCGGACGTTTACGTGCTGGACGACGGCAGCAAAGGCGCGGACGCGCTCTGCGCGCTGGGAGCTTCTCCGGTCGAAGACCGTCTGCCGTCGATCGGCGCGCTAAGGTCCCGCCAGTTATCCATTTTCGACTGACTTTCCCCAAATCAGCGAAAAATGCAAATTTTCGGTTGATTTTGATAAATAACCACGATATAATCTCCGTAAGTGAACGATTCTACCCATCCACTTACGGAGGTTATTATTATGTGCGGAATTGTTGGTTATATCGGAAAGCAGCAGGCTGCGCCCATATTGCTGGACGGGCTTGCAAAGCTGGAATATCGCGGCTATGACTCCGCGGGCGTCTGCGTTTACGGCGCAAACGGCTTCGAAGTTGCAAAGGTCAAGGGCAGACTCGCCGGTCTGAACGAGATGATCGACGGCGGCGCGGCGATGCGCGGCAGCCTCGGCATCGGTCACACCCGCTGGGCGACCCACGGCGCGCCCTCGCAGCGCAACTCCCACCCCCACGTCTCCACGAACGGCAAGATCAGCGTGGTGCATAACGGCATCATCGAAAACTATCTGATCCTGAAGGAATATCTGCTTGCGCACGGCAAGAGCTTCGTCTCCGACACCGACACTGAGGTCGCGGCAAACCTGCTCGAATACTACTACGAGCTCGAGGGCGACCTTCTGGCGGCGGCGCGCCGCGCGGTGGAAAAGCTCTCCGGCAGCTATGCGCTCGGCATTCTCTGCGCCGACTGCCCCGACACCCTGCTCGCGGTCAAGAAGGACAGCCCGCTGATCGTCGGCTTCGGTCATGAAGAAAACTTCATTGCCTCCGACGTCCCCGCGATCCTCAAATACACCCGCGAGGTCGTCTACCTCAACGACGGCGATATGGTGCTCTTCCGCAATGGTGAGGCGGAATTCTTCAACAAGCTCGGCGAAGCGGTCGAAAAGATCCCCGAGCACATCTCCTGGGAGATGTCCGCGGCGGAAAAGGGCGGCTTCCCCCACTTCATGCTGAAAGAGATCTTTGAACAGCCCAAGGCGCTGCGCGCCACGATCTCCGACCGCGTCAAGGGCGGCAGAGTCGATCTGGGCGACGTCCATCTGAGTCCCGAATATCTGCGCGGCATTCGCCGTATCTACATCGTCGCCTGCGGCTCGGCGTACTACGTCGGCTGCGTCGGCAAGTACGTTCTCGAGAAGACCTGCCGCATCCCCGTCGAGCCGATCCTCGCTTCGGAATTCCGCTATTCCGAGCCCGTCCTCGGCGACGACACGCTGGTCATCATCATCAGCCAGTCCGGCGAGACCGCGGACACCCTCGCGGCGCTGCGCGAAGCCAACGAGCTCGGCGCGCACACCCTCGCGATCGTCAACGTCGTCGGCAGCGCGATCTCCAAGGCCGCGCACGACGTCATCTATACCTGGGCGGGTCCCGAGATCGCCGTCGCGACCACGAAGGCGTACTCCACTCAGCTCTCCGTTCTGTACCTCCTCGCCCTGTATATCGGCGACCTGCTCGGCACGCTCTCCGTCGAGGAGTATGAAGCGATCCTGCACGGTCTGGGGCAGCTTCCCGACCTGCTCTCCACCATCCTCACGGAGGACTATCTGGCGCATATCAAGCAGCTTGCGAACGAGCTGAAGGACAATCACGACGTCTTCTTCATCGGCAGAAACCTCGACAGCGCGACCTGTCTCGAGGGCAGCCTGAAGCTCAAGGAGATCGCCTACGTCCATTCCGAAGCGTACGCCGCGGGCGAACTGAAGCACGGCCCGATCTCGCTGATCGAGGACAAGACGCTGGTCGTCGCAGTCGCCGGCGTGCCGGAGCTGTTTGAAAAGACCATGTCCAACGTCAAGGAGGTCAAGGCGCGCGGCGCGGACGTGCTGGGTCTGACCACCGCCGATCTGGAGGACGAGATCAAAAAGACCGTCGACCGCTACCTGCTCGTGCCGAAGACGCACCCGCTGCTGCAGCCGAGTCTGAACGTCGTTCCGCTGCAGATCTTCTCCTATTACATGGCGCTCGCGCGCGGCTGCGACGTCGACAAACCCAGAAACCTGGCGAAGTCCGTCACGGTGGAATAAAAGAACGGCAGAAAAATCATACGGTATAGAATCCCCGGGGCAGAGTGTTCTCTGCCCCGGGGATTCTTCGCCTTCCTCGTGTAAAGGGAGGTTCATTTCACGATCTCGAGGATAATATCGCCCGTGTCGGTCGTGATCTCGCACGTTCCGCCGGTCGTCGTCTTCGGCACGCGCACGCTGCCGGTATCGGTGTCCGTAAAGAAGATTTTTTCGCTGAGCAGCGTGCCGGTCACGTCGCCCGTGGACGTTTCGATCCTGATCTCCGCCGCGTCGCAGCGGTCGAGCTTCACGTCGCCGGTGCTTCTCTCGACGGAGAGCTTTCCCGACGCGATCACGTTCTTCATTTCTATCCTGCCCGTGCTGCCGGTGGAGGTCAGATTGCGGCAGGTCACGTTCTCCAGCTCCGTCCTGCCTGTACTCACGCCGATCCGGACGTCGCCCGCGCACCGCACGTTCTTCAGCGCCACCCTGCCGGTGGAAACAGCGAGATTGATCTCGCCTGCGGATACGTCCGCAAGAGAGAGCCTGCCCGTGCTTGCCGTAATGCTGATGCTATCAAAGGAAAAATCGCCCGGGATCTCCACGTCGCCCGTGCTTTCGCCGATCAGGAGCGACACGTACTGCTGCTTCGGCAGATGCACAATAAGTCTGCTTTTGCCCCTGAACCCAAAAAACTCATACCACTTTCTTGTATCTCGGTGCTGTATGAGCAGCGTATCGTTTACAACGCTGACGGAATATGTTTCCTTCGCCGTTTCGTCGCAGATCACGCTGCACGTGCCGTCCGCAGACGGCACAAAAACGATATCCGCCGTGTCCGTATCGATCTGAATCCTTTGGAATTCCTCCTTGACCTGATAGGTGGTTTCATGCGTCGGGACACCCAGCGCCGAAAGATCCCAATGATGCGCCGCCATGACCGCAAGGAACAGCCCCAGCCCGATCACGACGAGCACTGCGCCGACGATCAGCCATACTTTTTTCGCCATCACGCTTCCTCCTTTTTCACAAACCGCATTTTGAGCCACAGCGCAAAGCGTTTCGTCAGCCGCGCCGCGCCGACCGTCGCCGCCTTGCAGCCGAAGAACGCGAAGATCGACAGACCCGCACAGCAGACGCCCGCGCCGATCAGCGCGATCCCCTGCGGCTTATTGCCGATCACGAGCTGCGCGACGCCGCCGGCGATCCCGCCTACCGCGCCCGCGACGAACGAAGCGAAGACCGCCCACAGAGAAACGATCAACGCCCAGAGGGTCACGTAAAGCGCGAACACGACGGCGGCTGCCGCGATCAGCAGCGGCACCCACAGCGGCGCGCCGAGGATCAGCAGGACGATCTCCCACGCCTTCAGCTTTCTTCCCGGCTTGACCTTTTCCTTGACGAGCTTGGAAAGCGGGGTATCCGCCAGCGTCTGCGTTACGATCTCGTCGACCGAGCCGACCTGCGCGACCGCTTCCTCCTCCGAAAGCCCCTCCTCCATACGGTCGTCTATCATTTCGCTGTAAAACGACAGACGTTCCGCCGCGTCGTTTTGCGGCAGACCCGACAAGCCCTTGCCGAGCGCCGAAAGAAACTCTTGTTTCGTCATTGCGCGTCCTCCTTTGTGATGAACCGATAGATCCGGTTCATTTCCGACCAATCCGATTTGAACTCCTCGAGCCGTCTTCGACCGGCGTCGGTGATCCGGTAGTATTTCCGCAGCCGTCCGGCGTGCTCTGCGGTGCGGACGGTCAGCATATTCGCCGTTTCCAGGCGTTTCAGAATGGTATACAGCGTCGATTCCGACAACTCCACGAGCGGCGCCATGTCCTTGATGATCTTGTAGCCGTAGGATTCCTCGCTGTTGATCGCCGCCAGCACGCACACGTCCAGCAGCCCTCGCTTCAACTGAATATCCATACCATACCTCCCCTCGTGTAATACATCGTATCACGAAGTATCGCGTTTGTCAACAGAAAAAAACCGGAGCAGAGAAAAAACTCTGCTCCGGACAGCGTGTCGAAGAACCTTTTTCGACACGCTGACAGGCTGTCAAAAAGTTCGGAAGACAAGCAACGCACGACCGTCGGCGTACATAGGTACGGTAGGTCGTGCGTTGCGCAGTAAGTCAAAATCCTTGCGTAGCAAGCCTTTTTCAGCCTAAAAAGCTGATAATTGTCCTTTTATCCGTAAACGCTATAGTCAACGCACAGCACCAAGAATGCTTATTTGATTTTGACGGTTACGGACTTTTTTACAGTCTGACCGGAGCAGAGAAAATTCTCTGCTCCGGCGTTGTTTGTTCCTCAATAGTTCTCCGCGTTGACCTCAAAATACGCCTGCGGGTGGGCGCAGGTCGGGCAAATCTCCGGCGCCTTCTCGCCGACGACGATATGGCCGCAGTTGCGGCATTCCCAGACCTTAACCTCGCTCTTGGCGAAGACGGTCTGCGCCTCGACGTTGTGCAGCAGCGCGCGGTAGCGTTCCTCATGGTGCTTTTCGATCGCGCCGACCAGACGGAACTTCTCGGCAAGCTCGGGGAAGCCCTCCTTTTCGGCGGTCTCCGCGAAGCCCGCGTACATGTCCGTCCACTCGAAGTTCTCGCCGTCTGCGGCGGCGGCAAGGTTCTCGGCGGTCGAGCCGATGCCGTTCAGCTCCTTGAACCACATCTTCGCGTGCTCTTTTTCGTTCTCGGCGGTCTTCAGGAACAGCGCGGCGATCTGCTCAAAGCCGTCCTTCTTCGCTTTGGACGCATAATAGGTGTACTTGTTTCTCGCCATGGATTCCCCGGCGAACGCCGCTTCCAGATTTTTCTCGGTCTGCGTGCCTGCGTATTTATTTGCCATATTGTTATCCTCCTTGTGAGCGTTTACAGGTAGTATGCCCGTTCCCCATCAGCATAGCAGAAATCGCGGGATTTTTCAACCCACTGATCGAGAAACCGCATTTGCCCGTCGGTGTGGAACCAATGCTCCCCGTCCTCCAGGACGGTCAGCTCGGCGCCGATGCGTTCTGCGAACGCCGCGATCGTGTCGCGAGACGTCAGATTGTCGCGCCCGCCGTACAGAATGCGCGTTGGGATATCCCAGCGGAGCGGGTGCGCCCGCGCGTAGCAGAGATACGCCCACGACAGGGTCTCGCCGAACGGCGTCTCGATCTCGCCCCGGCGCGCCAGCTCGTCCTCGCTTACGTTCGTCCACGCCATCATATCCAGAATGAGCCGTTCCATATCGACGACCGGCGAAATCAGGAACGCCTGCGCGATCCTGCGGTCTGCGAGCGACAGCATGGAGAAGTACGCGCCGAGGCTGTTCGCGATCAGCGTAACCGCGTCATAGCCGTTCGCGGCGGCGTCGAAAAAGCGCGGAAATTCCGTTTCCGCCTCCCACGGGCTCGCCGACCGGTAGTCGAAGCCGATCACGTCGCAGTCCGCAAACAGCGGGCGGTAGTGTTCCGCCTCGTCCGCGCTGCCGCCCCTCCCGTGGACGTAAATGACCAAACGTCGCATGTTCCGTTTCCTCCGTTTTTCCTTGCCGTCCCGGTTTACGGGCGCTTTTCGCCGTTCTGCGGGCGGCAGGTTCTTCCGTTTCCCGCCGTCCGCGCTCTTCGTTTTTCCATTATACCTGTTTTCTCGTACCGATGCAACGCTTTTACGCGGGTTTCTTCCGATCTCTGCAGGGAGTGAAATACGGCTTGTCTTTCTGCCCGAAAAGGGTTATATTGAAAGCAGATCGCCCGTTTTTGCGTTCGTTGTCAACCGGCTGCAACCGCCGGTTGCGGGATTTCCAAGCGCGCTTGGTGGTATGCAACGGCAAAAACCGGTAAGATCAAGTCATCAAAACCACCGCGGCTCGCCGGGACGGTGATCGGTTCCCGTCCCGCAGCTACAAGCCGCCGAAAGGAGAAAGAGAATATGATATTGGCAGACAAGCTGATCGATCTGCGCAAGCGCAGCGGTTGGTCGCAGGAGGAGCTCGCAGACAAGCTCGGCGTCAGCCGCCAGTCCATTTCCAAATGGGAGAGCGCACAATCCGTTCCGGACATGAATCGAATCCTCAAGCTCTCGGAGATCTTCGGCGTCTCCACCGACTATTTATTGAAGGACGAGCTGGAACCCGAAGGTCTGCGGCAGGAGACGCTGAACGTGTCCGACGCCGAGCCGCCGCTGCGGCGCGTGTCCATGGAAGAGGCGACCGCGTTCCTGACGCAGCGGTCAGCGGCGGCAAAACGCGTTTCGCTCGGCGTAATGCTGTGCATTCTCTCCCCGATCCTGCTGATCTTGCTCAGCGGGCTCCAGTCCGCAGGCTCGCTCGCTCTGTCCGAGGCGCAGGCAGTCGGTCTCGGTCTGATCGCCTTGTTCCTGCTGATCGGAGGCGCCGTGGCGCTGTTTATCCTCACCGGTCTGCGCTCCGCCCGCTTTGAGTATCTGGATCGGGAGCCCTTCGAGACCGAGTACGGCGTAGACGGCATGGTGAAAGATCGCAGAGAGAAATACCGCGGAACCTTCGGCGTCCGCCTCACGGCGGGTATCGTCCTGTGCGTCCTTTCGGTACTGCCCGTTTTTCTGTCCCTGCTGATCTGCAGCGACGACAACGGCCCCTTCTTTCCCCACGTCTGCGCAGTCGCGCTTCTGCTTGCCGTCGTATCTGTCGGCGTGCTGCTGATCGTCCATTCCGCAATGATCTGGGGCGGCTATCAGACGCTGCTGGAGGAGGGCGATCACAGCCGCGCCTCCAAGGCCGACAGCAAGCGCAATGAGGCGTTGTCCTCGGGCTACTGGTGCGCCGTCACCGCGGGGTATCTTGCATGGAGCTTCCTCAGCGGCGACTGGGGCAGAACCTGGATCGTCTGGCCGATTGCAGGCGTCCTCTTCGGTCTGGTGCTCGTCGTCGCAAACGCGATCCGCGGCAAAAAGTAAGCAAAAAAAGAGCGGCGTTTTCCGCGGAAAACGCCGCTCTTAATCTCTATTGCTCCTTCTTCAACCCGATATTGCGCCCTTCACCGTTCCTTCGTTGTCTGCGAGCGTTCCAATCGCGGTGCGAAATTCATACTAACAGTATGGAAAATTATATCCAAATGATACGACTCGTCTGTTTACTTTTCCGCTTCGGCAAAGTATAATCATGATCAGAAACATGCAGGAGGCGAGTCCATGAAGATGACGTTGGCGGAAAACATCCGCCGATTCCGCAAAGAGCGATCCTTGACGCAGGAACAGCTTTCCGAGGCGTTGGGGGTAACGGCGGGCGCGGTATATAAGTGGGAGGCAAAGCTGTCCGTTCCGGATCTGGATCTGATCCTGGAGATGGCGGACTTCTTTGACACCTCCGTGGACGTGCTGGTGGGCTATGAAATGAAGGACAACCGGCTGGAGGCGACGGTCAGGCGTCTGCAGGACTTCCGCCGCAAAAAGGACTGGGCGGGGTTGACAGAGGCGGAAAAGGCACTCAAAAAATACCCGCATTCCTTCCGGATCGTCCGCGAAAGCGAAGCGCTGTACAGAGCCTACGGCTTCGAGACCGGAAACAAGGACGCGTTCCGGCGTTCGCTGGAGCTTCTCCGGCAGTCCCTTCTGCTGCTCGACCAGAACGAAGACCCGCAGATCAGCGAACAGACCCTATACGCAAAAATGGCGATGACCTATCTGGGTCTGGAGGAAGTGGAAAAGGGCGTCGAGCTCCTCAAAAAGCACAACGCGGGCGGCCTTTACAACGCGAAGATCGGTCATGCGCTTGCCGCGTGCGAACGCACGGAGGAAGCGACTCGCTTCCTGTCGGAGGCGCTGGCGAATAGTATCGCCGACCTGTGCGATACCATCAGCGGGTATTTCAACCTCTTCCACGTCTGCGGCGATCACGCTTCCGCTCAGGCGATCCTGCGCTGGGGGATCGGACTCTTTTCCGGCCTGCGGAAGGACGGAAAGCCGAACTTTCTCGACAAAGTCAACTGTGTGCTGCTCGCCTCGCTGGCAGGCTCTCAGTTTACGTCCGGGCAGGAGGAGGCAGCCCGCGCATCTTTGCAGGAAGCCGGACGCCTTGCCGCGTTTTTCGACGCAGCCCCCAGTTACGACGAGAGCGACATCCGCTTTATCGGCCGCATCGAAGGCGCCAGCGCCCACGACGACATCGGCGCGACGGCGATGGACGCCGTCGGAAATGCCGTCACGCAATTTGAGAATGAAGCGCTGACCGCGCTTTGGAGCAAGATCGCAGGAGGTGACAATTCATGAGCAAGATAGAAGTCAAAGCACTGCGCCGTCCGTTCCTCAAGGAATTGTTCCGCAGCAACAAGTGCAATCTCACCATGACCGTGATCGCCGCCCTGCTGTGCGCAGCGGCGGAGCTCGTGATCTCGTGGCTCATCAAGGAGATCGCCGATCTGATCTCCGGAAACTGCCCCTACGGCATCGGTACGCTTCTTGCCGTCGCGGGAGGCGCTGCCGCGTTGTTCCTGGCAGGCGGGGTGCTCGACCGGGTCTTCCTTTCCGAGTTTCGCGCAAAGGCGATGAAGCAGTATCGGGAATACGTCTTTGACCGGCTCATGGAAAAAGGCATTCAGGCCTTCTCCGGCGAAAACAGTTCGCTCTATATTTCCGCCCTTTCCAACGACGTGAACACGATCGAAACGGACTTCATCGGGAAGCTGCAGAATACCATTCAAGTCGGTATTGAGTTCATCGGCGCGCTTGCGCTCATGATCTGGTGCAGTCCGCTGCTGACGCTGATCGCCATCGGCTTTTCTCTCGTGCCGATCCTTGTTTCCGTGGCTTTGGGAAACAAGGCGGCAAAGGCGGAAAAGGACGTTTCCGACCAAAAAGAGAACTACACCGGCATGCTGAAGGACGCGCTCACGGGCTTCTCTGTGATCAAGAGCTTCAAGGCGGAGAAAAGCATCGCCCATCTGCACGATCACAGCAACGCGGGCGTGGCGGAATCCTCGAAAAAGCGGACAAAAGTGAAGGTGCTGGTGTCGTATGCCTCTGAGTTTGCCGGAGCAATTCTGCAGATCGGCGTGTTCTTCGTTGCCGCCGCGCTGGCGCTCTCCGGCAGAGGCATCACGGCAGGTACGGCGATCGTGTTCGTGCAGCTTCTGAACTACGTGCTGGGGCCGATCCGGGTGTTCCCGGAGTTTTTCGCAGGCGCGATGGCCTCTTTTGGACTGATCGACAAGCTGGCCCAGGCGCTCAACAAAAACGTCCCCGACGAGGGCGAGCAGATCGAGCCGCAGCTCACCGAGGGGATCTCGGTCAGAAATCTTGCCTTTGCCTATGAGGAGGGAAAGCCGGTGCTGTCCGACGTGGACGCGGAACTGCGCGCCGGCGGCTGCTACGCGCTCGTGGGCGGCTCCGGCAGCGGCAAATCCACCCTGCTCAACCTACTGATGGCGTCCTCCCGCGACTATCAGGGGCAGATCCTCTACGACGGGAAGGAACTCAAAACCATTTCCACGGGCTCGCTGTACGACCTTGTTTCCATCATTCAGCAGAACGTCTTTGTGTTCAACAGCACCATTCGGGACAATATCACCATGTTCTCCGATTTCCCGGAGGAGGAGATCGACCGCGCCGTGCGGCTGTCCGGGCTGAAAAAGCTCGTCGACGAAAAAGGCGCGGACTATCTCTGCGGCGAAAACGGCGCGGGGCTCTCCGGCGGCGAGCGGCAGCGGATCTCCATCGCCAGAGCCCTGCTGCGCAAAACTCCCGTGCTGTTCGTGGACGAGGCCACGGCGTCTCTGGACGCCGAAACCTCCTTCGAGGTGCTGGACGCCATTCTGAAGCTGGACGGCTACACGCGCGTCATCGTCACCCACGATCTGGACGAAAACGTCCTGCGCCGCTGTACCGGTCTGTTCGCGCTGAAAAACGGCGCGATCTCGGAACGAGGGAGCTTCGAAGACCTTATGGCGCGGAAGGGCTACTTCTATTCTCTGTTCACCGTCTCCCAGAAATGATCCGAGCCTGCGCATAAATCGGCAAAAAAGCCCTCCGGCTTGCAAGTGCAAACCGGAGGGCGTTTCTTATTTCAATCAGGCCGCTTCTTCGACCGGCGCGTCCTCGATTGGCTCGAGATTCTGCACGGCGCGGTAGAGGAAGGTGACGATCTGGCAGCGCATGCACGGCGCGTCGGGACTGAAATGCGTCTCGTCGGTGCCGTTCGTCACGCCGGTCTTCGCCGCCCAGCGGACTGCTTCCGCATAGTAAGCAGTTGCAGGTACGTCGGCAAAGGGATTGTCGCCCTCCGCCTTGCCGCCGAAGGCGCGGCACAGGAGCGTCGCCGCCTGCGCGCGGGTGACGGTCGCCTCGGGCGCGAAGTGGCTTTCGTCCACGCCCTTCGTGATGCCGACCTCCGCCGCCCAGAGGACAGCTTTGTAATAGTGGGCGGTTTCCGCTACGTCCTTGAACGGATTTTCGGTACTCTGCGGCTCCGGCTCGCCCGCCGTCCGCCAGAGGAAGGTCGCCATCTGGGCGCGGGTGCAGGTCGCGTCCGGCGAGAAGTGGGTTTCATCGGTACCGGCGGTGATTTCCTCGCGCACCGCCCAGCGCACCGCATCAAAGTAGTACGCGTCCTCGAAAACATCTTCAAAGAAATTGGGCTCGTGCGTCGGTGCTGCGCTCGCGCCGGGCGGGAATCCGGGGCTGGACATGTGCACGAACGCGCCGCTCACACCGCTTACGTTCAAGGCGTTCCAACGTGCCGTCGTGCCGCCGTAGAAAATATCCGTCAGTCCGGTGCGGTCGAAGCATTGCGGGCCGATCGTCTCCACGGTTTCCGGAATGAAAATGCGCTGCAATCCCGTGCAGTCGGTGAACGCGTTGCGCCCGATCGTTTTGAGCTGGTAGGGCAGAGAAACGTTGTTCAGATTCCGGCAGCCGTAGAACGCGGCGCCTTCCACCGACGTGATGCTGTCGGCAAAGGTAACCCGCTCCAGGTTCGGGCAATTCATAAACGCGCCGAAGCCGATCGCGGTAATCCCGTCCCCGATGATGATCTCGTTGATCCCGTTTCCGATGACGTCCTCGCTGGCCTCTCCCCGATACGGCATCCAGGCGTCGTTCTCCCTGCCATAGAGGCTCGGGATCGCGCCCGTGCCGCTCACGAAGAGCTTGCCGGCGGAAATCCCCCAGTTCACAGTCCCGAGCGTTCCGCTTTGGTCGTAGTAGTACTCTACCCGATCTTCCAACTGATCGAGGTAATGCGCGCCGAGGCGCAGACCGTAGGGCACGCGGACCTTTGTAATCCGCTCGCGGTTTTCGTCCCAGGTTCTGCCCGGGATGTTCAGCCACGGCTGCTCAACCATATACAGCAGGTCGATGCAGGAGCCGTAGCCGCTGATCGTCAGCACGCCGGTTTCCTCGTCCAGCGCCCAGGTGACGTGTTCGCCCAGATGCTGCACTTCGTGGGAACGTTTGTACTTGCTGAAATGCGCCTGAAACTCCGCCTCTGTGCCGGTGAAATAGATGCGTGGAGAAGCATCTTCATCAACCAAAAAGAAACTTTGCGTAAAGCTGCTCCATACCGGAGCCTTTCGCGTAATTTCCAATCCGCTCAGATCCCCGTGATGGGAGGATACCACGAAAACCGGCTCGTTTTTCATAGTGGTGCCTTTCAATGCGTCTTCGCAGACGCTGCCGCGGACCGGAGGAAGGGTGTAGAAAGACGGGTTGTTCTTAAACGCCCCTGCTCCGATGTCGCCGCAAACCGGCGGGAAAATGCCGGACAGGTCTGCGCCCGAAAACGCGCTTTCGCCGACGTTGGCAATTCGTCCGTCCACGTAGAAGCCCTGCATGCACTTGCAGAGATAAAAGGCGTTCGCGCGGACGCCGCCCCAGCAGGCGTCGCCGTCAAAGCCACCCACGTTTCCGTGGATCGTTACATCGCGCAGCGCCTGGCATCCTCCGAATGCGTTTTCCCCGATCTCCGTCAGAGAACCGTTCACGATGACGTTTTCCAGCGCTGGAAGTTCCCGGAACATATTTTCCGGAATATACGTTATTCCGTCCTCGATCACCAGTGTGCGGATATGCCAATCCCCATAGATTTCATGTCCGTCGACTATGAATGTGGCAACCCAAGGACGGTCGTTCGGATCCAGACAGGAATACTTGTCGTTGGGCGACAGGTGAAGCGTGCCGTCCTTGTACAGCGTCCAATGGATGCGATGGGGCGTATCGCCCTCGACCAGAATGTCCGCTCCTGCGTCGTCCGGCGCTGCCAGCGCCGCCGTCGGCAGCAAGCCTGCCAGCAGCAAGACCGCCAGCAGAATCGCAAGAATTCGTGTTTTCATCTGTAACTCCTCCTTCGTATGATTTGAGGTGTTTTTCGTCTGCGTTCATTATATCAGATATGTTTCGCCAATTCAACAAAAACGCCCTCCGGCTTGCATTTCTGCAAGCGTTTTCTTTTTCCTGATTCTGCGCGGTTGCATAATTCCCCATACTTTGCAGACAATAGAAACGCAAGAAAGATCAGCAAACGCGATCGGAAAAGGAGAGTTTGAGATATGAAAGCAACCGGTATCGTCAGAAGAATCGACGACCTCGGGCGCGTCGTTATCCCCAAGGAGATCCGCCGCACCCTGCGTATCCGCGAGGGAGACCCGCACCTGACAACATTGAAAAACGCCGAAATTTTCCGTTTCTCTTTGTTGGATTTAGCCAAGCGCGAGGGCTGGTAATTGTACATAATGCCGATCGACGGCTCATGTTCCGTACGTATCCGCGAGGGGTGCTTCGCCGCGCGAAAACCCTCGCAAGCCCTTGCGCCGCAACGCTTTGCGCCGATTTCTCACTCTCTCAATGTTTTCAGTGGCGGCAACGGCGGTTTTTTCGCTCCCCAAAAATCACAAAGTCAAAGAAAAGTTGCAAAAACTCCCGTTTTTGCTTTGAATGGTCGGAAAATCGCTTCAAAAAGTTCAATGCGGTTTCCGATTTTGAACGACGCATTACAGGACTTTTCGCAAAACTTTTTGAAGCTTCAACCGGGAACAATTTCCATACCATGACGTTTCAAAGGAGGTATTATTGAGACGTATCACACGCGTGCGATTTTGTCAACGGCATTATTCGCACGCGTGTAAATAATAATAACAATAAAAAATTATATAAACTATCTTTCAAAAAAACCGTCGAATTTTTAAGAAAAGAAGATTATTTCGAATGGTATTTCTACAAAAGCCCCCTGGAGTACGCCTATCATGTTCTCAACGGCAGCGTCCCCGCCTATCTGAAGGGCAATCACGAACGCCGCCTGATGGATTGAGCAACAAACAGTGCCCGCCGACGAAAATCGGCGGGCACAGCTTTTTTGAAGCAAATCTGTTCTTTTTCACCTGACTTCGCCGTACGGCGTGATTTTTAACCAAAGTGTGTTTATTAGCCGTTCGGCGAAGTTTGTTTCTTCGCATGCATACATTTACCGCATCGCTTGTTATTTACTGCCTCTGTAAACCGGAATATGAAATCCCCGAAATCATAGGCATTTGCCGCTGATTATAGGGCTTTAATGAAATCCTCTGAAACCGTTGAAAACAAAGGATTTTTCGCAATCTGCTCACCGAATCCCTATATTAAATGTTACACCGCTTCAACGACGCACAAGCCGCTCATAAGGGCAAAAACAAGGGCAAGAAAAACTCATAACAAACTATAACAAGGTGTGGCAATCGGGAGCCTGTGACATATGTGCGAATATATCTCAACGACTATTATAACGGAGGATGTCAATATGGAAAAGTACATTTACGACGAGAAAAACGGACTTTGGTATGAGCTGCAGGGCGATTATTACATCCCCTGTCTGACAGTACCGGCTCAAGAAGAAAGGCCTATCGGCATCTGTGGGCGGCGGCACCTGCAGTATATCAAGAAGGAACGCAAAGCCCTGTACACGGAGCTTCTGACCAGTGGTAGGCTGAACACCTACCTTGCCGACATCAACGAACAAGCAACGGGGCAAATGTTCCTGCTAATGAAGCAGATGGCAGAGCGTGAGGGGGTCACCGAGCAGCTCAAGGCACAGGATCAAATGCTGTGGGTACAACGGATGAACAATATCCGGGACAGAGCAATGGAGATCGTAAATCATGATCTGATTTACGCATAAGGTATCGGGCGGCAGGGAGAAAGCTCTGCCGCCTTTTCTATAAATATTCTATTTCGCATTTTTTAATTACAATTGATTTTGCGAAATATCTCTGGTATAATATGGGCATCGGAGGTAAATGCCATGAAACTGATTGAACGGACTTTTTATCTTGACAAGCTGAAAGATGTGATGGGAACACCGGATATCAAGGTCATCACCGGTGTACGCCGCAGCGGAAAGTCAAAGCTCTTGGAAGCGTTTATGGAGTATGTACGGCAGACAGATAAGAATGCCAACATCATGCATGTCAACTACAGTCTGAGCGAATATGAACCACTGCTCGAGTATCACAAGCTGAACGAATATGTGGAACAGGCATATCAGGAGGGAAAGACGAACTATATCTTCATTGACGAAGTCCAAATGTGCGACGGCTTTGAAAAAGCTATTAACAATTTTCATGCTACTGAAAAATACGATATTTATATCACCGGCTCCAATGCGTTCCTGCTCAGTTCTGACCTTGCAACACTGTTCACTGGCAGAACATTTGAAATTGAGGTCTATCCGTTTTCGTTCGCCGAATTCATGCAATACTATAATCTTTCAGATCAGTATGCAGCCTTCAACCGTTATTTGACCGAAGGAGGCATGGCCGGTTCTTTTCTTTACAAAACGCCGGAAGCCAAATATGACTATATCTCGGATGTGTTTTCTACACTCATTGTGCGTGACATTCAGAAGAAGTACAAAATCCGCAATATGCCGCTCATGGATCGCCTGTGCGACTTCCTAATCGACAACATTTCAAATCTGACCTCCACCAGAAGCATTGCTGCTGCGTTTACCAAGGAGCAGTTCAAGACCAACGACCGTACCATCAGCGCCTATATCAAATATCTTTGCAATGCATTTGCTTTTTATAAGGTAAGACGGTATGACATACAGGGAAAACGTTATCTCGCGTCCAATGATAAATACTATCTCAGCGACCACTCCTTCAAATATGCCCGCCTCGGTACAAAGAACGCCGATTATGGCAGGTTGATGGAAAACATTGTCGCTATTGAGCTTTTACGGCGAGGCTATGAGTTATACGCCGGAGTCCTGTATAAAAAAGAAATTGATTTCGTAGCAATCAAGCGTAACGAGAAGCTGTATATTCAGGTTGCAAATATGATTGATGATCCCGACACTTTTGAGCGCGAAGTATCGCCGTTGCTCAAAATTGCGGACGCCTATCCGAAGATGATTATTTCCCGCACAAGGCAGGAAATGTATCAGCATGAGGGCGTAAAGATTGTGGACGTTGCAGATTGGCTACTGGTATGAACTGACATACGCATAACAGGCACATTGTGTGTGTGTGGGGGGGGGACATCTTCGTACAAATTCCCCCAAAAGGAATGGGATTATCGGTTCGGAAACAACAAAAAGAACTACATTCAAACCAGAAGTCGATGCGGCGATTACCAGATGTTTTAGAGTTGAGTTTTTGGTTTTGCAGAGAAATCCCAAATCAAAGCGCAGAAGATATGAAGAATCAGAATGCCGATTTGGTTCGCAGTATTGCGTCAACAGAGGATAAGCACGGGACGATATGGCATCTTATTTGATGTCAGCACGAAAGGAGGAACGGAGCATGGCTAAGAGTTCTAATGCCAGCCAGGAAGTTTTTGGATTTGATTTTCAGATTAATGCTACTATTTTCCTGTTATTGGATAACATAAAAGAAGTGAAAACGGTTCGCATGGAAGGAGCCTCTGAAGATATTGAACTAACCATGAATGATGGAAATCAGATCATGGCACAAGCGAAAGGTGTTGTAAAAGGCAGTAGTGATTTTTCTCATGTCAGAAGCAAACTTTCAGATGCGATAAGGACGCTTTCTTCAGCTGATAACACATCTGTAGAACAACTGATTCTTATTACAAATTCCAAGAATCCCTTAAAGGAGGACACCTCTAAGGGCTTCTTCTACGGCCCCCCGGTTGCGGTGAGTTTCAACGATCTTTCCGATGATGCGAAAAAAGTTATTGACGACATTGTCGAGAGGCTTGATGTGTCGTTGGATAGGGATAAGTTTCAAATATACTATTTCATGTTTGAAACAGATAATCTGAAGACGCGCTATGCGGTAATTGAAGAAAAGATAAGAGATTTTATCAACCAGCTTAGCTTGGGACAGGTATTAAGTGCAACAGAGCTAATGCAGGTATGGCAAAATGATATCTTCCACAATGGTTCTCAAACAGATACTACAATCAAAGTGAGCAAAAAGGAAATTGTGTGGCCCGTGATTGTCTTGACCTTGGATAAACATATGCCGGCAGAGTACATTGAGGATTATGATCAGGGACTTATAAATGAGGTTACGGTTCAGTATTCCTATCTCATAAACTCCATAACTGAAAGATATGACCTCATAACGAAAATCCTCTATGACTATAATTCATCAAATTACGCTTTGCCGATAAAGGAGCGTACTCGCACATTCATAAAAGATAAGTGGCAAGAGTATATTTCTGTTTTTTCCCTTGAATCATTAGAAACGGAAGTCCAAGAAGCAGTCACGAAAGTAATCCTGGCGAAAGTAATTCAACAAAGGTACTTAATCAACAACATCAGCAGAGAGGTGTCGTTATGAAAATTAAATCCATATACATTTCTCAAGGCTTGTTTTGCACTGAGCGTTTTTTTGAACCTGGTTTTAATCTTATTTTCAGCGAGAAAAACAGCACTGGCAAAACGACACTTATGCGGTGCATTTTATACGGATTCGGTTATGCGGTTCCGGGAACAAAGAAGTTTAAAATTGAGGCCTGCAGCATAAAGGTTGTTCTCGAAAAAGATGACGGAAGCCTTGTAACGCTGAACAGAAACACATTCGATTCCATAGAACTCATAGAAGGCGATACTCAGTATTCGTATGCTCTTCCGGTGCAGATCAAGGAACTACATGAAAAAATCTATGGAACCGACAACGAAGATATAATCAATAATATATTGGGGGCCATTTATGCTGACCAAGAAAAAGGATGGACCCTGTTGAATCGCGGGAAGGCAATAGCCGGTGTTCATTTCAACATTGAGGAACTGATTCGGGGCTTGTCTGGGAGAGACTGCGCTGATATCTTATTGCGAAAGAAAAAGGTGGAGGAAAACCTCAAGAAATATAAGCAGATATTGAATATTGCGGAGTACAGAGAATCTATCGCATCGACCGGTGGTTCGTTGACACGGGATAGTTATAATCGTGAACGGCTGTTGAAACTGGATCAGTTTCGAGTTGAGAGAGATGCGATAAAAAAAGAAATCAAGCGTCTTGATGAAAATATCAAGAACAACAAAAAAACCATCGAGTTAATTGATGACATGAAGTTGGTAATCAGATTGGAAAGTGGCGACGAGATTTGCATTACTCGTGATATGGTCGTTGGTTCAACTGATAGTATCGATCTCCTTCAGGCAAAGAAGAAATTGCTTATTCCAAGATTAGAACGAATCCTTATAGAAATTGAAACCTTGGAGCTTGAGATTAAGGAAGAAGAACAACAATTATCTCTGTTTCCTACTGAATCATTGGCTGATGTCTTTGACCGTAAGATGACCGATGTAGATATTAGTCCTGTTGATGTGAAAAGAGTAATCGGGGATTTGGAAAAAGAGAGAAAAGCACTGGGAGACCAGATTTCTCAATTTACGAATGATAGCAACGATGTGACCCAGTCTATGATAAAAACTGTGCAGAAATACATGGGTGAGCTTGGAGATTCCGAGGCGGAAAAGATGACTTGGAGATACCTTTTTACAAGCAACCTTAAAGAACTATCGGGCGCTGTGCTGCATAAAACTGTTTTCTCATTTCGCCTTGCGTACATTATAGAAATTGAAAAGGCTCTTGGAATTAAACTACCTATTCTTTTAGATTCACCCAAAGGAAAAGAAGTTGACGATATTAATATCGGCAAGATGATGCAGATTCTGCAGCGGGATTTTCCAGATAATCAGATTATCATTGCTTCTATCTATCATTATGTGCAGAATGAGCATGTTATCACATTGGAAGGTCAACTGTTGGATCAGATGATAGAGGCATAAAGGACGAATGAGTGATGTGGAGATAGTGAAATGAAAAAACTAAGATATCCGTTAAACGTAACAATAGATACGAATATATTTGAAGCTAATCATTTTGATTTTGGCACAGGGAGTACAATGAGCGTACTTGCCAAACATATTCAAAACGGAAAAGTCAAGTTGGTCTTGAGTGACATTGTTATTAGAGAGGTGGAAAAGCATATTTCTAATCGCGTTGATGAAGTGTGTGGGAAAGCCCGAAAGCTTAGACGAGACTATTTACATATACTTCCTGAGCAGTATTTAACTAATATCGGACTGGAATTATATATTCAAATTCCGGAGAAAGGCACAATACATGAAAAGGCGCAGAAAGTCTTTGCTGATTTTATCAGTCATTGCAATGTTGAAAGACTGAACACCGGAGGAATAAATATTGAGAAAGTTTTGGATGATTATTTCTCAGTTTGCCCGCCTTTTGAGAACAGCGAAAAGAAACGAAAAGAATTTCCAGATGCATTTATTGCCGAAGAAATCAAAAATCGATTTGGCAGTGATGAAACCGTGGCAATTATTAGCCAGGATAATGGATTTAAGAAGGCCTGTGGGGATAGTGATAATCACATATTCTATTCTTCTTTAGGTGATCTGTTTGACGCAATTAATAAACAAGACGAAGAGTATACAGCTGCAATTGAATTAATTAAAACTAATGCTGACTCAATTATTCACGTAATTAGAGAACTGATCGACGATAGTTGTATTGAAGTGCGTGGCTTGTCATATGACAAGGATGGTATTCCGGAAGGATACGACTATGAAGAAACGTACATGGAGCATTGCCATGTTTCCGGGTTTAAGCTTCATACAATTGATGATATTGACGAAGAAAAAATCATGGCATCTTTGTGGGTTCAAAGCAACATTTCAATTAATTGCTATTTTGATGATTATGACAATGCTCCCTGGGATTCCGAAGAGAAGGAATATATTTATGTCGAACAAAAACATATATTAGAGAAACATGATGCAAGGTTTGGCTGCAGAATTGAGATAAATCGAAAAACCGAAGAGGTGCAGGTGATTCCATTTAGAATCATTTTAGGCGGCAATTCGAGAAAAAGTAGAGTCGAAGTCGATGATGAACAAGAAGCAATGTTCAGAGAACTTGAGGATGCAGACAGAGAAGAATTGGGATTTTTAGCGCTATCAAACTATAATGATGCATTAGATAATGATTTAAATGGATCACCGATGGCTCAAACAATAATCGGTTTATTTGAACAATATAATGACATTTCCTCTGCGTATGAAGATTTGGCTATTTCCTATGACGATTTTTACACATGCGCAAAAGCGAAAGTTTCAGAAGCTGATAAGAAAGCATTTATTACTTCACTTTCATCAGAGAAGCGTATCCCCATTGATTTTTCCGACAATAGCAATGACAATCTATTAGGGGATGTTTGTGAATGGCTGAGCCAAAAAAGTGAAACGTTATCCGATAAAGCAGAGGTAAGATTACCAGACATAATAGGATACGGAGAATCTATCAGCATTGTTGGAGCAAATGGGCAGGAATACACTTTGATTCTTGACGAACTTCACGGAATCCCAGAAGCAGGCTCAGAAGAGGCGATCGAGGTGTCGCTAAAATCCAACAGAGAAACGATTGCAAGAGGCTATGTTAAGCTAACAATAGGTTATCTTGATTTTGATGAAGACGGAGGCGCTTCTGATGGCATCGAGGATAGTATCGACTATGCGGTAGAAGATGTTTTGGAAGCACTAGAAAGCCTAATATTAAAATTGAGAGACGAACTCGATGATGAGCAGGATCTTGCCGCTTCAATTAAAACAATTATCGAGAAATGTGAATAAATTAAAATGATGTTAATTTGTTGCTTAGTTGGAGTAGCAAAAGCTACAGTTACATAGGGCGTTCCGAAAAGGAAGGCATCACCGAAAAACTCAAAGCAGACAATTAGATGCAGTGGGTGCAGCGGATGAACAGCATACGGGACAGGGCAATGGAGACCGTAAACCATGATCTGATCTACGCATAACGTATCGAGCGGCGGGGATTACTCCCCGCCGCCTGTCGTATTAGTGAATATCTATCTGTTGGTCTTGATACAACGCATTGGATAGAAGCTCTGGCGTCTCGCCGACAAACGCCTTCGCCGCTTCTTCATCGCCCATGAGCTGCCAGCGGAACCATGCAGTCACATAGCCTCCTGCGGAATACATCATGTGGTCATGATCCATTCCGACACGGCGCGCCATGACCTTCGGGGTCGTGATTTTGTCATACTGCCGGTTCAGCTCTGAAAGAGGGATGACGATTTCTGTTTCAAATTCCCCGCTCGTTCCTGCAAGGATCATGATAGGGCATTTCACGTCAGCCGAATCATAGGGATAGTCCGTTGTGGTCTCTGCGGTATGTTCGCTGACAGGAGAAAGCGGAGCTGCTGCCTTAAAGAATGATGCTTCCTCATACTTCGTCAAAACATTGAACACGGCAGCTCCACCCTGCGAGAATCCTGTAATACCAATGTTGTCCAAGTCAATCTTATGATAGAACACGCTGTCAGGATTCTCGTTCTGTTCCAGCATATACCGAAGCGTCGCTACCGTTGTTTGGCCGGAACCGGTACCCTTGTCCTGCGTACCTACGGTTATAAAGCCCCAGGAAGCATACAGTTCGAATTCCGGTTCGTATTTCGTGGCTTTGCCACCTGTGCCGTTTACGACAAGGATCATTGGATATGTACGGTTTTCAGTTTCCAGCTCCGCAGGGTAATAGATCGTGTATTTTTTGATGGGATCTTCCGCTTTTGCAGTTGTCTTTTTCGTTTGATACTCACCACTATGCAGGTATTTCGCTTCAATATCACCGCCTGTTTCTATGCCCTCCTGATATCCCTTGTGTATATATGGTTTGTTGTCGGCAAAAAGGTATAAGCCTACGAGACCAAACGCTAAAACAAGAACAATGATTCCGATGATCTTCAACACCTTTTTCAATCTCTTCCCTCAATGTACAGGCATATACTTATCGAGATATTCTTCTACGGCCTCCATCCATTGCCGCTGAATGGCGTTGTCATTCTGCAGTCCATGTCCGGAGTGCGGCATCTCAAAATACCTGAAATCCACATTGTTTTCTTCCAACGCAGCTTTCAATCGCAGCGAGCCGAGGTAAGGTTGAACCTTGTCGCACTTTCCATAAGCGATTACGGAAGGAACAGGATTGCTGCTGATCCATTCCATAGCGGAGATCGGTTTCACTTTCTCATGGTAGGAACCGTCACGAATATCCTGTTCCGTAATTTCTTCACCGGCCATGACGCTGAACATTCCGGCGCAGGCTTCATCGTTCTGATCCAGCCCGTAGATGCCCCAATCCTCTTGATAGAAGCAGGAAGGCCCAACGGCTCCGAAGGTGAACACCACGGGAACGGGAGCCTCCGCTCCGTCACGATAGGTATAGATCATGGCAAGGCAATGCCCCGCAGAGCCACCAGCCATCGTCATCTTATCGATATGGTAACCCGCTTTTTCTGCCGCCTCGATCACAATCGGGATTGCCGCTTTGATTTCGTTGGACTGTGAAAGGACACTGGCGCTGTTCGTATCTGTTCGCAGAGTATAATTGATGCCTGCTGCCACGTAGCCCTTGCTGCACAGCCATGCCAGCATCTCACTGTCATCGGTCTTGTCACCGGTTGTGAAACCGCCCGCATGAAGATAAACGACCCGGCCGTATGAATCCTTTGAGTTGTCTTTCGGCAAATATAGATCGAACTTGTTTGCCTCTCCGTCACCATAGGGCAGGTCAGACTTGAGTGTTCCGACTTCATCACTCCACTTGACGCTGTATTCTTTTGCCCAAGAAGGCTGAATAGCAAACTTTGAAACTACTCCTACTCCAAAGGCGAGGATAAATATCAGAATTCCGATTCCTACAGCACAGCTCTTACCTTCTTTTCTTTTCTATTACTGCTCATAAGAAGTTCCCTCCAAACAGCGTGCCTCCCAGCAGCATATTCATGACAGCTCTGACCACGAGTCTGCCAAGGCAAAACGCCACAGCAATAATCACGACCAGTATGATGATTCTCTTTGCAGTAATCGACATTCTCATTTCCTCCTCAAGGTATTGACAACCAAGGCATCTATGTGGTAGTATAGATGTGTCATTTGTTTCGGCGTAACAATCATAACACCAGAAACGTCAAAAATCAATTGGAGCGAGCAAAATGGAACAAAAGAGCCGAAATGTTTCACCTTTCAGTAATGAAGCAAGAAACGCTTATGTCATAGAACACATTACGGATGCTTTGCTGAAACTGCTGAAAGAGAAATCCTTGCAGGAAATATCCATAAGCGAGATTGTGGATGCCGCCGGAGTTGGCCGCACGTCTTTTTACAGAAATTATGAAACAAAGGAAGACGTAGTAAAAAAGCACATCGTTGATCTGATCGAAAAATGGGATCGGGATTATAAGGCGTCCGGCAAAGACTCCAACGCTGAGTTATACGGCAGCCTGTTCAAACATCTGAAAGATAATGCGGACTTTTATCTTCTCCTGAAGGAAAGAAACCTGATGCACCTGTTCCTTGAGGTGTTTTTGGAGAAATTCGGTCCCAAACCGGAATATGCGAATATGTGGGCTTACACGACTGCGTTCATCACATACGGCACTTATGGTTGGATTGAAGAGTGGATCAACAGAGGAATGCAGGAAGCTGCGGAAACGATGGCTGCGCTTTTTTCCTCACATGGAATGAAATAATTGTACGCCCTGCAAGCCGCAAACTTGCAGGGCGTTTCTATGTAGGCACCGCAGGGACCTCCTGCGGTGTTTTCTTCTGTTTTAGCGTCCTCTGTCATAATCGTGGCTGCGAGGTCGGGTCTGCTGCCGCCGTGTATCATTCCGGCGCTTGGCCTCCGCTTCCATGTCACGGAGCTTCTTTCGGATGCTCTCTTTTTCAAGCGGTTTTGGAAGTAAGGCGAAATACCCCTTGTATAAAGCACGGCTTTGTGCGAGACGTGTATTTCGCTCTCATACGGCGAGGCCTTGGAAGTGTATTCGTCATGTAATACACTTTCCCTTGTTTTGCCCCATAA
Source organism: Oscillospiraceae bacterium (assembly GCA_017429835.1). GTDB lineage: Bacteria > Bacillota > Clostridia > Oscillospirales > Oscillospiraceae > JAZOXB01. The sequence goes on along the minus strand of JAFROD010000020.1, from coordinate 56,069 downwards.
GGGCAAAAACAAGGGAAAACGGAGCTTTTTATGGTAGCAGTCCTGCGGAAAATGCAGGAAAATCAAGGGTTTTCAGAGAATCGGATAGATAAACCGGAATTTTTCAGTCCAGTATCCTTTCTATTGCCTGTTCATAGTTGGAATCGATCAGCAAAACCTGCTCTCCGGCACTTTCAAATCCGTCAACCGTACGCCTGTTTTCTGCTTTCAGCACTTCCTTTGTGCAATTCGTATCTGCAAATCTGGCTTCAATTTTCGATTCATGGCCGATGATCTCAACAAAATGATTCTCAATATAGTTCCCGGTCATGGCAAGGCAAATAAAACGAATTGACGGTAAATACCGCTCATCAAAATCCCGCCTCCAGGAAAACGGAATATAGCATCCTTCAACGATAAGATTTTGCCGATTCTCAATCGCCGTCTTTACGATCTCACGGACGATAGGCCACAGGTACTCTGTCAGAGCATCGTCATCCTCCGGTGTCAGACCGGTAATGCCGCTGCGGATTAGGCCCATTTTCAGATGATCTATTGACAGATACGGATAGTGATACTTTTCAAGCATCTTCTGTGCCAGAAGCGTTTTCCCGGTATGGGACGCGCCGGCAATTAGAATTATCATATTCTCGTCCTCAGTTCCTGTTCAACCTTCTCCAAATTGCTGTTTGTCAGTATCGGGATCAAGTCGTTAATTTCTTCAACGCTTTTATCCCACCATCTGAATTTGAGCAGCAACTCGATCAATTCGTCGTCAAAACGTTTTCGCAAGAACTTTGCGGGATTGCCGACTGCGATCGTGTACGGCTCAACGTCGCTTCCGACCACACTGTTTGCGCCGATGATCGCGCCGTCGCCTATGTGAACGCCCGGAAGGATAACGGCGTTTTGTCCGATCCATACGTCATTGCCGATCACCGTGTCGCCCTTCAGCGGCATATCCGACGGGGCAGGCTGCGCCATATCCCAACCCGCAAGCGTATAAAACGGGAAAGTCGAAACCGCGTTCATCTGATGATTGGCGCCGTTCATCACAAACTCCACACCCGCCGCGATCTGGCAGAACTTGCCGATGATCAGCTTGTCGCCGTTCCATTCGTAGAAGTGCGTCACGTGGCTTTCGAAGTCCGAATCGGCGATATAGGTAAAGTCGCCGACAACGATATTCGGATTCTTTATCGTCGGTTTCACATATATTTCTTTTTCGTATCCTGCAATCGGATGGATTATATTCGGATCAGGCGTCTTTCCGTCTTTCATTTTCTTTACCTCCGCAATCCCGATTTGCCGGGATCGTTTATGATTTGCCTGCCTCTGTAAACCGGAATTTAGAGTGTCAAAACAAAAATAGCTTCTCCGTCTTCCATCTCTCCTGTTTCCTTAAAGCCCGCCTTATGGTACACGTGCAATCCGACCTCGTTCTCAGGTGCAGTCGACAGATAGATCGTGTCCACACCGTTCTCTTTGAAATACTTGATGATCTCATGAAGCGCCGCCTGACCGTAGCCCTTGCCCTGTTCGTTTTTGTCGATCATAAAACGCCAGAGACAGTATCTGTCAACAGGATTCTCATCCTCGGGGTCCAGGGCGAGCATACAGAAGCCGACAATCTTTTCGCCCGCATAGATCGCAAACGGCCTCGCCGTGCCGGGCGCGTTGGCATTGGCCTCATCGGCCTCGCTTAATGAATAATCGTTCGGCGCGACAAATAGCTGATCTTCACGCACAGTTAGCGCCAGCACAGCCTCGCGATTAGTATCGTTAATCGGTTCCAGTTTGATTTTCATATCCGTATTACCTCTACAAATATCGATTTGCCGGGATCGTTTATGATTTGCCTGCCTCTGTAAGCTGGAATTTATCGTCTTCTTTTAATCAGTTTAAGCACGAGTTTATAAATCAAATAGCCGATCGCGACACCGAGCGTGTTAAGGAGCAGATCGTCGATATCCGAAGTCCTTTCAAAGAAAGGAAGTTGGATAATCTCTATGCATAGCGAAATCAGCGCGCCAACACCTATGACCCTCCAAAATGTTTTCAGCTTTTTAGAGATGATCGGAAGAATGACACCGGTTGGGATGAACATCGCCGTATTTCCTATTACGTTGAGAAGCATTTCTTTTTTACTGTCATACTCTAACAGATGCACAAAAGGAAGCAGGTTGAGCTTGAAAGGAAAGACTGCAGCGGGGTCGAACCTTAGCGACTGAACCTTCCCGTTAACGCGGGACATCGGAAAGAAAACAAACCGAATGATGACCGCAAGATTAACAAACATCAGAAGGAGAACGGCTTCCCGCTTCCAATCTATCCTCCGTTTTCTTATCCAAACAACGATTCTGCATGCAAGCCAGATAAGCGCAAAAAGCAATTCCAGTTGCAAAAGTGATATCTCTGTCATACTCCCCTCCGCAATCACGATTTGCCGGGATCGTTTATGATTTGCCTGCCTCTGTAAACCGGAATTTATCCCAGCATTTAAGTTTATCCGCTTCCGTGATTTCTCGAATCACTTTGCAAGGATTACCAACAGCGACTGAATTATTAGGAATGTCTTTAACAACCACGCTGCCGCCGCCAATAACAACATTGCTTCCTATGGTCACGCCGGGCATTACTTGAACACCTGCGCCAATCCACACATTATCCCCGACAGTAATGGGATAGGCATATTCCAATCCTTGATTCCTTCTCTCAAAATCAATAGGATGTCCTGCTGTGTGAAAGCCACAGTCCGGAGCAATAAAAACATTATCTCCAAAAACCACCTTCCCACCGTCAAGAATAATAGTGTTGTGGTTAGCAAAAAAATTTTCTCCTATTTCGATATTATAACCGTAATCGCACCAAAACGGAGCGACGATGGTAAACGCTCCTTTGGTTTTGCCGAGAAGCTTTTTCATAATCTCCTGTTGATGCAGTTCATCGGACGGTCGGAGTTGATTATACTCATAGCAAAGATCTTTTGCTATGTTTCTTTCTTTTAGAAGCGATTCGTCGTAATTTGCGTCATAGAGCATCTTCTTTTGCATTTTTTCTTTTTCTGTCATAATATATTCCTCCGTAAATTCCGATTTGCCGGGATCGTTTTTTGCTTCGACAAACAGGAATTTGTATGCCTATTGCTTATCGTCCGTGCCATCCTCGTTATCATCTTCACTGTTATGTCCCAACACCATACCGAGACACAACCCAACAGAAAGTCCGATGGGCATCCACAATCCGATATTGTGCGTTGCCGCTCCGATAGCTGTCCCGATCGAAATTCCAATACACATACCAATCGCAAGGCCGGATGAATTATTGCCTTTCTTGCCGTTCTTGTTATTCTTATTTTCGTTCATAACGTCCTTCCTCAAATCCCGATCTGCCGGGATCGTTTATGATTTGCTGCCTCCGCAAACCAGAATTTGTTAAACATCCGAGATTGTTTGAGAAGGTTAGTTCAAGTAATACTGAATCATCGTCCTTAAGCTGTCGTCCGTAATATAGATTTGACCAATCCAATCCTTCAGACCGGTTTCTGCGAGCAATTCATTAACTTGATTCAGCGCTTCCTGTCTTCCGTCCCCATCTGTAATCAATCCACAGATTTGCTGCAGTAGTATGATCCGGCTGATTTCAGAATCTTCGTAAATGGAAGCAAAAGGCATAATGATATAACGATCGTATGATACAGGCATACGGTCGCCGCTGCTGTAAAAAACTCTTCCGCCTTCCGCAAAACCTATTACTTCAAAGGTGAAACGTTCAAAAATGTAATATCCTTCAAACGTATCACCAATTGAAAATGTTTCTTTGTATGTCGTTCCGAGAATTACAGGAATCCTCCCTTTACCCAGGTAGTCATAATCATCGTCGGTGAATCCACGACCTTCTGCAACCTGCAAAGGAAACAGATCAAAGAAGTTTTCTGTCACCTGTACAGCCTCTGCCGCTACCGCAGGTTCGCCCTCTATTTCATAAACAGACTCTCCGGCGAACTCTGTTCCGTAGTTTACCATGCATTGATCCGGAATCGTGAGATTGAGTAGCTCCACCAGATTGCTTGTATAAGGTGTAAATGTAAGTTCTTCCGAGGACCGCAACTTTTCAGAAAATGACATAAGACTATGAAACCGCTGGCCGTCATCATGCATGTATTCATCATAAGATGAATCATCGAGGGCTTCTGCCATCCTCCAGGTGTAACTGTACACCGGGAGATCAGACAGCGTCGCTTCATCTGATTCCATCTTTGCAGCTTGACTCTCTTTGATCTTGTCGAACATTGATTCCTCTTTGCTTGCAGAACAAGCTGCCAGCGAAATAACTATTACACCAGCAAGAAATCCTGTGATTATGCGTATTCGTTTCTGCACTTTTTGCCTCCGCAAATCCCGATTTGCCGGGATCGTTTATGATTTGCCTGTCTCCGCAAACCGGAATTTGTCAGTGGGCCAGTCAAAGAGGCTTCTCCATGCAGTACATGGTATGCCCTTTCGGATAATCCTCCAGCACGCCAGTGACTGTTTCGTACCCATTCTTCCTGAAAAAACCGACGTTCCAATCGAACGGCTCAATAGCCAGCCTGTAGGCGCCGTTTCCCTTTGCCTCCCGCTCGAACGCACGGAGAAGCGCGGAAGCGATCCCTTGCTTGCGGCAGGCTTCGTCCACCCAAAGCGCATCGATATCCGGATTATCCCATCCATCCACGCCTCCTACGATCCCGGCGATGAGTTTCCCATTCTCGTCGATTGCCTTTTTGCAAATGGAGATGTAAGGGTGTTCCCGCGGAACACAGGCTTCGTCATGCCGATTCAGCCTGGCAGAGAGCTTTTCTGCGATTTCTTCCCCCGCAAGGGTAATCTTGTAACTGCCGAGATCGGATGGGGCGGCTTCGCCGTCAGGACGGTCAAGCCGCTTCTGTAAGAAATAGTGTTCATGCCCCTTTGGATAATCCGTCATGGTTTCGATCAGCGCATAGCCATGTTTGTCATAGAGGGGCTTCGCCTGAAAATCGAAGGTGCCGATCAGCATAAGATAGCATCCCATTTCCCGGGCTTTCCGCTCGGATTCCCGGATCAGCGCGGAGGCGATTCCCTGATGACGATAGGCTTCTTCCACCCACAGGTCAACGATGATCGCGGTCTTCCATTCTTCTGTAACCAGAATACACCCGCCCAGAAAACGTCCGTCCGTGTCTGTGACTTGATAAATGAACACCTCTTCCTGCGCGCCTTCCACCGGCGGTGCGATGGCGTTTGTCGCCTGATCCGCCTGTTCTTCGATGTATTCCGCATCGCCGTCTACACAGGGCATGATTTCGTATTGCATTTTCATTTCCTCCTCAAACCCCGATTTGCCGGGATGCTTTTCCTCTGCGAAGCGTTCGCTCTGTACTGATTATACCGCCGAAGCCGCCGAAACGCAACCGAAACGCGCAATCATTGATTGCAAGCTGCGGCAGTATTCCCCCCGCATCGTTTTTCCAGCCCTTTTATGCGCCGTATTATCCCTCTTTTTATACCCCTTTTTATACTCCTTTTTATACCCCATTTTATACCCCCTTTTTTATCCCCTTTTGTCAATGTGATGTTATATTTCTGATTCATCAGAATTCAAGTAAACTATCTGCCGCATCTGCCGAAAAATTAGCAACGCTAATTTTTGAGCCGCATCTTCTCCAGAAAAATTAGTGCTGCTTATTTCTGCGCTGCATGCAGACCGGACGATGCACATCAGCGGTGAGCTGAAAGAACAGTACATTGGGGCGAAAAACAGTACATTGACGATATGATAGCTCTCCGGATTTATCACAAGTTTCTATCTCTATATCCCAAAAAGAGCGCTTCTTTCCTCGGAAAGAAACGCTCTTTTCTGTCCGCTTTAGGCAAACTCACAAACTGTCGATTTTTTGCGTTTTCTAAAACAATTATCTTTGGAAAACTCACAAACTATTGATTTTGTGCGTTTTCTATGCTATACTACCGGTAGAAAACGCAAATTGGAGGTTTCGCAATGAAGAATCGTGCGGGAACAACGGTGCAGAACCTCAGCGGCGAACTGCAGTATACTTCATTCTATCCACAGCCGCTGCCACCGGAGCCGAGTTTTGAAATTGATACCGAGATGCAGCAGCTTCTGATCGACGCGCACAAGAAGCTGTCGCTGCTCAACGGCTTATCTGACCGCATTCCGAATAAGGATCTGTTTATCTCCATGTACGTCCGGAAGGAAGCGCTGGTCTCCTCACAGATCGAAGGAACGCAATGCACGCTGGAAGATGTACTGGACCCGGAGATCGACGAGAATGCAAACGCCGATGTTTCCGATGTCGTGAATTATGTCCGCGCGATCAATTTTGCCATTCAGCGGCTGAAGGAGCTCCCTTTGTGCAACCGGCTGATCCGGGAAACACACGAAGTGTTGATGCGCAGCGTTCGCGGCAGTGATAAAACGCCAGGAGAATTCCGTGTATCGCAGAACTGGATCGGCCCTCCCGGTAGCACGCTGAAAAATGCCCGCTATATTCCGCCCAATCCGCAGGATATGGCCGAGTGTATGGCGGACTTTGAAAGATTCATGAATGATGCCGATGCGATGGATCCACTGATAAAAGCAGCACTGCTTCACTATCAGTTTGAAACGATCCATCCCTTCCTTGACGGCAACGGGCGTGTCGGCAGGCTGTTGATCACCTTGTTCCTGATGGGAGCGAATGTATTATCCTCTCCTGTGTTGTATCTGTCTTGCTATCTGAAGTTGAACCGGATCGAGTATTATGACAGAATGAGCGAGATCCGCAAGAGCGGCAATTACGAGCAATGGGTTAAATTCTTCCTGCGTGGAATCGCCGAAACTGCCGAAGATGCCACGGAAACCATTGACCGTCTGAATGCGCTGCACCAGAAGAACGAAGCAAAGCTGGCAGATGTTCCGACCCGTTCACGCCAGCGTATCCTGGATCTGTTCGCCTATATCGAGCGAAACCCAATCATCGAAACGGTCAAAACAGCAGCTGCGCTCGGCTTTTCCAGAAATGGCACAGCAAATTATATTACGATCCTCCGCGACAAGGGCATTCTGCAATACTCCGCCAAATCCGGAAAATCGCTCGTATTTACCTATGATGAGTATTTGGATATTCTCAGGAAGGATACGTAGTTTGAAGCGTTCGGCACAACCACCGTTACGTGCAAAATAGACAGCAAATTACACTCAACGAAGGGAACCATCATTATGAGAAATAATCCCCGCTGCCTATATGACAACAACTTTATAGGATTCCTCAACGAATCAGACGTGTCAATCCTCGGCAAGCTGTGCGATCGTTACCACGGTGACGCCAAAACCACCACAAGAGAGGCGTCGAAGGGCGAAATCTCGGTAATGAAAGACGCTTTGTCCCTATTGAGCAACAAGGATGGGCGCATCATTTTCGAGTATGATATCCCCCGTCTTGGCAAGCGGATTGACGTCGTTCTGCTCTATCGAGGAATTATCTTCTGCTTGGAGTTCAAGGTCGGACAGGCAACTATACTAGAAGCCGACGTGGATCAGGTCCTCGATTATGCGCTGGACCTCAAAAACTTCCACAGATTCAGCCAGGACAAAGTCATTGTCCCGGTTCTCATCGCCACGGAGTACCGCGGTTCATCGTCCGACGTGAAGATGTCCGTCTATGATGATCAGGTGGTAAACCCGTTAGTGACCGGCACGTCTGGGATTCTCAATCTGCTTTCCACCGTTCTGAATCGCTTCCCGAACGAAACGCCGGTTGATCCCAACTGGATTATCAGCCCGTATGCACCGACGCCTACGATTATCGAAGCTGCGCGCTCTTTGTACGAAAACCATTCTGTCGAAAACATCACACGGCACGAGGCGGACAAGGTTTCCACTGATCGGACGATCGCGTATATCCTCGACGTAATTCGGCAGAGCAAGGAACGGCAGGAAAAGAGCATTTGCTTCGTGACCGGCGTTCCCGGCGCAGGGAAAACGCTTGTCGGTCTTGACGTGGCGATCCGACAGACCTATCAGGGACAAACCGAGCCCGTGAAGGACGAAGGCGCCGTTTATCTGTCCGGAAACGGCCCTCTCGTTGCTGTTCTCACCGAAGCACTTGCGCAGGATAACTACAAGCGCTGCCGCGAGGATGGCGAGAAAAAGAAAATGACCGATTCTCGCCGTGAGGTGAGCAAATCGATCCAGATGATTCACCGCTATCGTGACAATATGCTTGCAAAGATCAAGAACCCTGTTGAAAACGGCGTTCTCGAGATCGACCCAACGAAAGCGGTCAAAATGGAGGAAGCCGGCTTTGGCGAGGTGGAGCATGTTGCGATTTTCGACGAGGCACAGCGTTCTTGGACACACAAGCGGCTCGCTGACTACCTCAAACGTGGCGGAACATACGGCAACAAGCTGAAAGTACCGAACTTCCCTGTTTCCGAAGCGGCGTTCCTGATCTGGTCGCTTGATCAGCGCGAAGACTGGGCGACGATCATCTGTCTGGTCGGCGGCGGTCAGGAAATCAACACCGGCGAGGCCGGAATCAGCGAGTGGATTCAGGCAATCAACGAGGAATTCTCGCACTGGAAGGTTTACATTTCGCCCAAGCTGACCGAGGCGGAATACGCCGAAGGCCGGGTCAACGAGCTGCTTGCGAACAACCAGAACGTCACCTATTCAGAAGACCTGCACTTAGGCGTTTCTTTGCGCTCCTACCGTGCCGAAAAGCTGTCCGCGTTTGTCCACGCCTTGCTATCCTTCGATGAAAGCGCAAAGACGATCTATGAAGAAATCAAAGACAAGTACCCGATCGTGCTTACGCGAGATATGGCAAAGGCGCGCAGATGGCTCCATAGCAAAGTGCGAGGCACAGAGCGCACGGGCGTCTTGGTGACGAAAGAGTCCGCGCGTTACAAACCGCTGGCGGTACATATCCTGCCCTCCGGTGATGAGAACGCGGTCCATTGGTTCCTCGAAGATAAGATCGACACGCGATCGTCCAACTATCTCGAAGATGCCGCCACGGAAATACAGGTCCAGGGCTTGGAGCTCGATTATACCTGCCTGCTCTGGGACGCAGATATGCGGTATGAGAACGGCAAATGGCGCTATTATCGTTTCAACGGCAATACGAAGTGGAACGAGATTCTGGGCAACACCGAAAACCAGCAGGAGCAGATGAAGTATATGCTGAACGCCTACCGCGTCCTGCTCACCCGCGCCCGCGCCGGCATGGTGATCTGCGTCCCCGAGGGCAATTCCAACAAAACCCCCAGCGGCTTCTGGGAAGACAGCACCCGCCTGCCGGAATTCTATGATGGAACGTATCGGTATTTGAAATCCTTGGGGATTGAAGAAATCTGAGCAGTTTTCGTTTGCGGCTGTTTATAGCAAAAGCGCCTGTCTTTCAGCGATATTTGGAATGAAACTGCAAATTCGGAACAAATCCAAGAGGCAAAAAACTACATAATTGATGCTTGCGAGAAGTCATATGGAGAGCCTCTTCCTCATGGGCGTCATATTAAGACAATGTGTGGAGCACAATAAACATGAGAAAATACTATCTAACAGAATTAGGTACAGATAAAGACGGAATTGTGATAAATCTATGGAAAAAGAACGAGATTTCTGAGGAGGAATTTTATCAGTTTTTCAACTGGTTTCGCTTTACGGGATATTATTCAAGATGCAAGATTATAAAAGCAATGGTTGATGAAAGCGCAAATGATTTTATAAACTACTATTCTATTTTAAATGATTTACTAAAGAAGCAAAAGGGTTTTCAATCTGATCCATACTTGATTACGGGGAACAAGCTTCTAATCGCATATCTTTCCTTTATTACAGTGTTCATTGATGTAGTAAAAAATGAGATTTCCAAACATCAAAAAGATGATCTTGCAAGTTTCCAAAAATTAGATTCTGAACTTTACGATGAATTGTTTGGGTACCGCCTATGTAAAAGAATGCGAAATTATGTGACACATTTTGGTATGCCGTTGACGATTTTTAATCAGTCCATGGAAAGCGGCGTTAGTATGCTGTGTGTTAAAGACGAATTGCTTAGATTTGAAGGATGGAGCAAACTGAAGGATGAAATAATGACTCTTCCAGACAATTTTGATTTTCGGCCATATATCAGAGAAAGTCAAGCAGCAATACAAACGTTATTCTTGCATGCACTGGAGTTTGTGTTTAATGATGCACTAAAAGGATATGAAAATTATCAAAGACTGTGTAAAGAACAAGAACTCAAGGAGCCAGTAATCGTGACGTTTGATAATGAAAATGATGCTGCCAAAGAAATGCATCCTTTTCCGATTGATGTAATGATACAATACTTTACAGCATTAAACGAACATCCGGGTTACAATATTAGTGTTAACAATGGTGAGCAACGTGACTAATTTGCCGTACTGTCATTCCAAACTAAGATTCTCTATATTTGCAAAAGAGCACTTCTTTCTGCGGAAAGAAGTGCTCTTGCTTTGATTCCCTATTTTATTTCCTGCTCCAACTCGTTGAACTCCGTGGTGGAGAAGAACTCCGCGAGTGTGATGTCCAGACCGTCGCAGATCATTTTGATTGTAAGCAGTTTCGGATTCTGACTTTTGCCGTACAGAATGTTCTTGATGCTGGATGGCGGCAGCGCACATACCGTGGAGAGCTTGTTGATGCTCATATTCCGTTCCTCGCACAGTTGCAGGATGCGGTTTTTGACTGCCGAGATCGTATCCATAGCCCTACCTCCATTTATTTCTGAAGATAGAATACCCAAAATCGCTGGACTTTTTAGGCTATGCGTGCTACTATTGGGCTATACATAGACTATTATTGAAGGCGATCCTATGGCTGACTATAGAAAAATGTATATGATCTTATGCGCAGCGATCGACGATGTCATTGATCCGTTGGAACGGATTCCTCTGGCGCATTTCGAAGTTGAAAAGCTGCGTGCTGCTTTATTGTCCGCCGAGGAGGTTTATATCGACAGCTCGCCTGACTCGGAAGAAACTAGCGCACCGCATATCATCCCACTCAAGCGCAATAATGACAATGTAACAAAATGAGAGACGCCGTCATTTGCGGTGTCTCTCATTATTCGTTATTGCTCATATCCGACCAAGATTATTTCGTATTATCCTCGTAAACTTCTTTCAGCAATATGCGCTTTTCAAAACCGCCGCGCTCACTTAACTTCTTCTTTCTGGTTTCGGTGAGCTGTGACCATGTATATCCTCTTGCGTGAACGACTGCGCCCATAACCTCAAGCAGGTCGGCCAGCTCCTCTAGGGATTTGCTCTGTTGATATTCTGCGAGTTCTTCGTTCAGCTTGGCGTCCAACATAACAATGTACTGTTCCTGAGAAAGCGTTTCGCAAACGCATCGCTTGCCGCTCTTTTCAATGATTTCGGGAATGAGATCCCGGACCAGTTTGTTATAAAACTTAGGGGCGTTTGGTCTCACTGTTTTCCCTTCTTTCTTTACCATACCGGGATCGTAATACCGTTCAAAGCGCTGCGCCTTACAATTGTTCTCGTTCGCAATTTCTTCAGCACATATTTCAAAAAGATACTTAACGTCATCTTTCCTTGAGCCGTTTTCAATTTTGGTTTTTACCCATTGAGTCGGCGTCAAACCTATCCTTTGCTGAAATGCAGCTTCGAATGCAGCGGGAGACCTTTTTATGTGGCGGCGCTTTTGATTCGTTGCCTGCTTATCCTGTTTGCTCACAGGGTTTTTCATTTGCTCTACCTCATCAGAAGAATTGCTTTCAAGGGAAAACGGGTTTAGACCTCTACGGAATTACACTACTCTCAAACCTTACCTCCGTAGAGGCGCGGCGGCGCAAAGTTTTAGACCTCTACGGAATTACACTACTCTCAAACACAGCTCAGGCGCGTTGGCTCAGGCTCAATGTTTTAGACCTCTACAGAATTACACTACTCTCAAACGCTTGAAGCGCAGAAAGGAGCAGACGATGCGTTTTAGACCTCTACAGAATTACACTACTCTCAAACCGCGATCTGCTATTACATCCGGACACAGCAGTTTTAGACCTCTACAGAATTACACTACTCTCAAACATCGTCATAAAGCACTGGCGAATAAACAATGTTTTAGACCTCTACAGAATTACACTACTCTCAAACTATGTGCCGAAAGCGGACGTCGATCACCTGGTTTTAGACCTCTACAGAATTACACTACTCTCAAACCATCACGCCGTCTCGGTCTATGCCAAGCAGGTTTTAGACCTCTACAGAATTACACTACTCTCAAACGGGCTGACGGAGGATGAAATCCGCGGGCTAGTTTTAGACCTCTACAGAATTACACTACTCTCAAACACCGAGTGGTTCACGCAGTCCGAAAAAACAGTTTTAGACCTCTACAGAATTACACTACTCTCAAACTACTATCAGACGGTCAACGTGTCGGAGCTTGTTTTAGACCTCTACGGAATTACACTACTCTCAAACAATGGTGTATGCTGCACCATAGTTTCGCCGCGTGTCCTTCCCTGTTCGTTCTCGATCTGCGGCAGATAGGATTCGAGAAGCAGCGCTTCTTTTTGCTTTTTCTTCTCTGCCAGCAGCTGCGCCTGCTTTGAAATCTTATCTGCAATGATCGCGCTCCAAACGGCCCCCTTTATTTCCTCACGCCACGCAAGCTGCTGCTGCAGTTTGCGCGGCGTATCGTGACTGCCATGGAGCGGGGCGAGCTCCGCAATCGGCGATCTCTTCGTGTCACAAAAGATGACGCGAATCTTCTTCTCCGTCAGTTTTTCCAACAGACACCCGGTCAACGCGACTGCAGGATTTTCTATCATAAGGATCGCGATCTCATCCAGAAAAATCCGCCTCGTTTCTTCTCCGCGGATGACCATATAGCCCATTTTCAGATCCAGTTTGCAGCGCTCGGAAACAACGACAATGCGCCAACTCATAACAGGTCCAGAAGGTTTCTGCTTTGTGAAGCGAACAACCCGGAGGAGGACTGATCGATAATCCGGACTTCGCTGTATTCTATCTTCCATCCGGACAAAAACATGCTTTTTCTTGCTTTGAACACTCTGCTCCCAAGGCCGATATCAGACAGGTCGACGTCATTGGGCTGCCTAGCAAAAATCATATGCATTTTCAGCAAGGACGCACATTGCTGCTCCAGCGGAAGCGCCAAAAACGTGTCGCGTTTTTCAACTAACGCAGCAACGTTCACGCCAGGTCGCTTAGAGAATACAGATTTTGTCAGTTTTTCAATATATAGGTCAAAGAGTTTCGCGTTCTGCTCCGCCGATACGCCATCATACTCCGCAGAAGCAGTATACTTCGGATAAGCCTTAACCTTTTCGCTAAGGCGTTCCAGCCGTTTGATATACCGCTCGGTCTCATACCCGCAGACGAACTGCGTCAGAGGAAGGAAGCCCACTCTGCCGTCCTTTACAGAGCCGGACGCAAGGCAGACCAGGAATCCGTCAAGAGAAAGGACAGTATTGACTTTCAGAACGCGGCTTCCCAGTGGGAATATGATATCGTCTGCTTTTTTGTTTGCCTCATTCAAAGTCTTCGCAACGTAGGCCGTCGCAAAAGCAGGATCGCTAACAAATTTCTCGCAATAAAGGAGATCCACGGGGAAGAACATCAGTTCCTTCTTTTTACCGTTGGTAAAACTGACGAGCGTGAAGAACGTAGTCGTTAAGCCGTTGTAGCCGCCGTATTTTTCGGTATCCAATCCATCTTTGCGCGGAATCAAGCCGGCTTTCGCTTTCAGCGGATTCTGATCATAGAATCCACCATTTTGCCCGCGGTGTTTGCAAATCGCGTACTGCGTCACGTGCGCGGCGTTTTTGCCCATGATCTTCCGTACCTTCGCGAGGTCCTCCGCGCCGCGCCAGACGAGATTGCCGTAAGGTTTCTGTTCCCTATCGAACGTCTTTTTGACGGAAACGTTGTACTTCTGCGTCGTATCGAACCATCGGCGTGTGAATTTCTCGTGGTAGACGTTGCCAACTACGATATTCAGATAGGCATCCTTCGCGTGGTGCAGATCGTTGACCGTGCGACATTTCAGCATCTCGAATTCCTGACGGAATTCGGAGACCATCCCCGCTTTGACGTATACGATCTCCGTGTCGGGATAGCGTTCTTTCAGGAGCTGCGCCACGACCTTCGTGGACTGGCGCGTCTCGACTAACTGACGGTTGATGAACTGATGGAGCTCGTCGTCGGTAAAGCCGGTCGTTCTGGTCAGACGCGCATACTTCTCGTCGGAAATCAAGCCGTTCTTATGCAGATAATCCCAGAACTCTCCCATTTTTGCGCGCACGGAGGCCTCGACCGGATAACGGTCGCTCTTTACGCCGTTCGCAGAGGAAAGCACCAGAATGCGGTTGTTAATGCTGTCGTCTTTCACCTTCGACTGCGGATAGATATGGTCGATGTCATAGGTGTCGGTGGTCAGACGGCTCAGATCGATACTTTCACCCGAATACATACATCTGCCAAGCTGCATATAGTACAGGAAGAGCTTGTCGCTCTGCAGACGGTTGTTCGCCATTTCGCCCATATCTTCCAGCTGCTGCTTCAGTTTCGGCAAGTCCTCGTGCTTGACCTGCTTATACAAATCGAGGATCTGCTGTTTGCGCGTAACCGTCCGCTTTCCCTTTTGATCCGGCGTGCCGCCTCTTGCCATTTCTACGAAGATCTTCTGCGGCGCACAGCCGACCGCCTTGACGACGTCGGAAACGATATCCAGCGCACGGATAATGGGGCGCTTGACCGCATTGGATACATACATATCCGAGAGTCGTTCGGACAGCGTTTTCTTGTTCTTCGGATCAGCATAATAGCTCTCCGCAAAGTCGGAAATCTGATCTTTGAATGTGTAGTTCTCCGACAGCAGCTGCATCAAATTGTCGTTAGTCTGCCACAGGGCGTCCATGATCGTGAACGCTTCGCCCGTGCCGTTCTTCTTGCAGCCGTAGATTCCCGTCAAGAGTTTCCGCGACAGTCTGCCGAATTCTTTCAACTTCAGGCTCAGGATATACTTGCGGTCCGCCGCGGAAAGATTGGGGTATTCCCGCTCAAGCCATCTGCTCATGCGGAGCCTGTCCTCGGAATAGGCAGCATGGTCGATGATGCTTTCGACCTGCTCCTCAGACAGCGTGCCGGATTCCAGCAGTCGTTTGAAGCAGTGGTAGGAATTCAAGTTTGCGTTCAGGGTATTGTCAACGCCGCTGATCTCGTCCGACGGTTTCAGATAGCCGCGGCTTTTCAGATAGTCGCAAACGGCTTTCTTCGTGATCTTTTTCTTCGTTCCGTTTTCAAACAAGTCTGTATAGATCGCCTGCTTGACCTCCACTGGGATCGGCTGCTGGTTGATCTTCAGATTGTTGATCTCATTCAGCACTATAAAACGGCTGTAAAGCAGCGAGCAATACGGAAGGACGTCCTCTCCGGGCAGGTAGGTGCAGGTGTTGGTCATACGGTTGATGAACGCCTGCTCGCTGGCGTCCAGATCGACCATCTTCTCAAAGTTCCACGGATAGATATTTCCCGCCTTGCGCACGATCCAGGCGTGCGAGGATGCGGGATTCAGCGGCCCGACGTAGTATGGGATGCGGAAATCGAAAACGGACAGGATCTTTTGCTCGTTCGTGAGACCGTCCGCATCTTTCTCGGTCAGCATCGGAAGATAGCGCTTTGCCTGGGACAGTATCTGAGCAAGTTCGCAGCGGTAGAGCTGCTGCGGGATCACGCGGTTATCGGTGTCCTTCTGCTTCGGGAGAAACGTATACAGGGACAGCCGCGACATCATATCATCATAGCGTTCCTGATCTTCCGGCGCGACGTCTGTCTTTTCAACGATCTTTTTTAGATAATCGCAGAAGACGGTCTTATTTGCTTTCTTCTTTATTTCCTGCGGCGCAGAGCAGCTTTTGACGTTGTAGGAGTATGCGACGTAGTTTCCCGCTTCCGCCCGACGGAACACTCTGGCATAGTCCCCGGGCTTGTATTTGCGAATAAACTGCTTGAGCCATTTCAGATCCTTCGCATGCTGTTCATAGACGGCGATTTTCGCATCGGATATGTACGTGTAGCCGCGGAGCGTTTTCTTCAGCAAGGCGCAATCGTACAGTTTCCGCAAGGCGCGGACGAGCGCTCCATCATCGCCGAGCTCCGCCAGGATCGCATCAAAGGCTTCCTCCTCCATTCCCAGCGAGAGAGAATCCAGTTCCCCATATTCCTCATTGGCAAACAGGTCTTTCATTGAGGCCTTGCCGCCTGCGAGGAGGGTGATGATCAAGTCCCTTCGGAACGGGCAGTCTTCCTCAAGTTTTTTGGAGGGCTTCTTCCCACCGCAGACTTTTTCGACAAACAGTGCTGTTTTCTTCGTGACGCCGAGCTCTGCCTGCATCACTTCCAGAACCGTATCCGGCGCAGTCGCGTCCGACCACGGCAGACCGCATTCATAGTCGTTGTGGCATATGTCCGCGAACTCCTGATACGGCACGGAAAAATCATCCACGTTCCCGGAGTCTGCCGCAAAGAGGAAATGTCCGCGATTTGCCACAAGCCATGCGCACGCCAGATAAACAAGACGCACGTCCTTCGGCGCATCGGATCTCATCAGGTCAACGATCAGGTGATGAATCGTGGGATACTCCTTATGGAATTGCTTGTCGCTAATTCCGCCCTCAAAAAGATGCACGCCGTGCTGCGCGTCCTCTTTGAACAGTGCGCTCTCTTTGCGGCGAATGAAGAAATTTGGATCGTTCTTGCAGATCGCGGGAGCAAAAATCTCATTGATCAGCCGAACGCGCTGCTGCCGCCGGTCCAGTCTTCTGCGGGCTGTCCGATTCACACGGCGATCTTCCGCAGCAGAGGCAGCCTCGAAGGTCTGAACGCCCCAGACCGGCTCCCCGCGATACTTTAACAGGTCGTATTCTTTGCTCGTCGCCGCATATCCAACAGAGTCTGTTCCAATATCAATTCCAAAAAAATACTGCAGAATTTCGTCGCTCATATTGACATCCTCCAAATAATGATTTATATTGATAATGCAGATGACCTCTGCAATTACACTACGAGTTCAAATAAAAGAATTCTCAACTCGTCGGCTTGTCCGGCTGCACAGTGTGTGCGAAAGATTAGAGTCCTTTTCATAGGGCTCTTTTCTTTTTTATTCTACCATGGGGCAAGCATAAAGGCAATGCCATTGCTTTGACGCTTTTCATATTCTCTTTTCTCCATAATAGGTTGTGCAGAAAAATCTCGGAGCACATTGGTCTCGCTCCGATATTTTTTGCGTGAAGATTCCAAAGAAACACCGGTTTCGTTGGCGGGGATTGTAAAGGGGCGGCGCCCTTTTGGACAGCGGAATTGGGAGTGAGGACGGCTGCGTTCACAATTCTGTTGCGGGGAAGAATCCAAAGAAACACCTGTTTCGTTGGCGGGGGAATCCAAAGGGGACGGCGTCCCATTGGCACACGACCTTGCCCGCAAGGTCTAGTGTGTTATACCTTTTGCGGCCGCGGACGCGGAAAAGGTGCTGCTGCGATGGGGTCCCCGCAAAACGAAGTTTTGTGGGGAGAGGAGGAACAGCGGAGTGAATGAGTCCTGCCGCTTGCGGCAGGACGAACGATACGGAGCTTGTGACGACGACAACAGCACGTTTTCCGCGGCAGAAGAAGGGCGGGTATTCGGAAGCGCGCACGCTGACGAATGCCCGCCCTTCTGGCGCAGGTGAGGCGGCGAAGCGGAGGTCGCAGACCGCAGCGGCGGCGCCTCGCCGTGGGCGCAAAAGGGATATAAAACCCGCCGCAGCGACGCAGCTTTCGCTTTCACCACGGCAGCGCCGATCGCACGTTTTTCAGCGCAGACCTCTCCGTAGTTTTCGCGCGGCTTTCGGAAAGATGAAAATGAATTGCCGTCTCGATCAGCGGATGCGCAGTCTCGTCCTCGAAGCCGAAGCGGTAGCGCAGGTACTGATTTTCTCTGACCGAAACCGCGTCCAGTGCGCAATGTATTTCGCCGAGCCATTCCTTCTTCAGATAGATTTGTTCCGGCGTTTTGCGCGTCGGGTCGGGAAGCAAATTGTGCCTGGTCGTCCACTCGTCGCGCACGATTTCATCCAGCGAATCTACGAGATCCACGTCGCGTTTTTCAAAGACAGCTTCCTGCACATCGAAATAATCATACATCGCGTTCCGAATCGCCGGCGCGGCATAGGTCAGGAATTTGAAACCGCGCTCGGGCTGAAACTTTTCGACGCAGTTGAGCAATCCGATCGCGCCTTCCTGCTCCAGATCGTCGCGGTCGACGCCCAGCGTTTCGTTCAGCGCCTGCTTCGATTCCCAGATTTCTTTCGCGCGTTTTTTGATGAACGGGAGATTGTTTTTTACGAGCTGCTCCAGCGCGTCGGCGTCGCCGTTTTTCGCCAGCGCGCAGAGTTCCTCATTGGACAGTTCTTCCCGTTTCATCGTTCGCGACCGCCTCGGTCAGATTCAGAAACTGCTGAATGATCGCCTGCGTTTTTTCGCCGGGCGGAAGCCGCAGTGCCTTCGCGATCGCCGCGCCGACGTCCTTCGGCGAAACTTTTTTCTGCCGCCGGCGCTGCCCTTTCGCCACCTCGGCATAGATCCGTTTCATCATCTGCGCCGTCAATTCGTTGTCGGCGTTCAGGTCGCAGCCGACCTCGTTTTTGACCGAGCGGACCGCCGCCATAAACGATTCCTGAATCCGCGTCAGGTCGAACTGGTGCGGCGGCATCTCCAGCCGCCTGACGTCCGCAGCCGCTTCCGGCACGCCCTGCACCATCCCGCCGACGAGCGAATATAGTTCGTTCTGCAGCGCGAAGCCCTTCGCAAATTCGTCGTTCAGATAGCCATAGATCAGCTCCGTCGTTTCGGCGAATTCCGGATTCTCCAACAGGGCGTTCACCACCTTCGGATTGACCTTCTGCGTGTAGAGATTTCGCGCTGCCTGTACGGAGAGTCCGAGTTCGGAAATGTCGTAGGTCACGCGGTCGGGCACGTCGGTTTCGCCGAGCAGGAAGTCGGTGGAGACGTTGAACACGCGCGCGATGCGGATGATGCTCTCGTCGCCGAGTTTATCCGTCCTGCCGCTGATGAAGCGGCTCAGCATACTCTCCGTGCAGCCGATCCTCGTAGCAAGTTCCGCCTGCGATACCTTCCTGGATTTCATCAGATCCTGCAGCCGCTCGCGGATCGTCCCGCATAAATATGTCTGTTCCATTACTGCAGCACCTCCTGTTTATATCCCTTCAAGGAACGCCTTGATTTGTTCATCCGTTTCTCCACAATTTCTGCATCTGTCTACCAATCCCTTGTCCTCGGGGAACTCCCCCAGCCAGTCGTTGATCCATTCGGTTGCAGTAATATCTGCTCCGCTGCCCCCAATTTCAAAATAGGTTGCCGTATCTTCTTTCGGCACTTCGCCAAAATTCGTTGAGAAACGAATGCTGATTCCATTGCTGAAAGAAATGTAAATGTTCGGCTGACGGTATCCTGTTGTTCCGTCTTTGACTTCGGCGTGGCGAAATGTAATTCTCGTTACTGTTGCACCGATAACAGATCTCAGTCCTTCGACAGAAACGCGCTTTTCCATTTCTAACGCCGGTACGGGGTTTGCTCTGGTGTAGATATTCGGATTTGCTTCGATAATCAGTGTCCTATCTTCGGCTTCAAATAAGATACTATCCGGTATTTCATACCTTCTGCCCTTCTGTATCTGCACCGGTTTTGATTCCTCGCTGCAAACAAAGACGGAATTGATCTTTTTCCCCAAAATGGAAGTCCAGAGGTCAATATCGGAATACGGTATGCTTTTTCTTGCACCATCAACAATCTTATAGAGCGCATAGTAGATGTTCTTGCATCTGTGATTTCCGTCACAGCACCTCTGGTAGCTTTCTTCTGTTCCAATTGATTCGAGCAATCTGTCCCATTGTTCCTTTGTGCCCTTTGCCCCTGCCTCAAGCAGCAACTTCGCGGCATAGAAAATGCCTTCGTCGTATGTTGAGAAAATCAACTGGCTGATGCAGGCAAGTCCGAATCTTTCTGCGTCAAAGCCGTTATCCAACAGCAGCTTGGTTATTTGAGGAAATTTCTCTCCGGAAGCGCAGCAGTTCCAGAACTCAGCGGACAGGAGATTCCTTCCGTCCCGATTTACTGCATTCACATTTGCTCCGTCGGCGATCACCTTTCGTATTTGATCGTAATCCGGTTGATCTGCTTTGCACAGTCGAAGCAGATCGTCTTCCAGTTTCCCGAACTCAAATTCACTCATAATGGATAACCTCCTTCATTCGCTTTTACCACAGATTCGCTGTGTATGATTATTCTATTCTCAGTCCTGTCCAATAAAGCGGTCTGTATCGCCAATAATTGCCTCTATTCGTACAACATTTTTCCTCAAAAGAAAAAGCCCTCCGAAAACCTTGCATTTCTGCAAGAAATCCGGAGGGCTTTTCCTTTTTTCTTGCATTTGTGCCTGATTTTGCAGGTCTCAGACAATTTCTCCGTATAATCCCGGCGACAGTAAGATTACCTGTCAAATCTTACACGAAAGGAGGAATCGCCATGCCGCTAATTGATCAAAACAAAGCCGCAGATACGCCGGCGGCTGACTCCGGCGTTGCCGAAGAAAAGCCGTCCCTTCTGGCAACGCTGCGCCGCTACTCCGCACAGCAGAAAAACGAGCGTTACTGCGCAGCCGTGCTGCGTGATTATCTGCGGGTCTTGCAGAACCGCAAGCACAAATATGCGCCGTCTTCGCCGGACGAAATCCCCGACGATCGTTACGCGGAAGCCTGCATTTTGCTCGATCCCGTTGAGCGCATGCTGGACATGCTGTCCCACGGCTTGACATCGGAACGCGCCGAGGCGGTCGACATGCTGCTGAAAGACAGTCAACTTGCGCAGGTGCAGGAACGAGTCAGACAGATCATCGCAGAAGACAGGAAAGAAGTTTGATCGCACAAAAACTTAGAAAGGAGCAAAATATGAACCCTCAATACGGAATCCTGCGATTCGCAAAATACAAAGGCCCGGAGATCGGGCGCATCGAGGCGCACAACGAGCGCACGAAAGAGACCTACGCGAGCAATCCCGACGTGGACAAAAGCCGCAGTCACCTCAACATTCATCTGATCACGCCGAAGCAGAGCTATCGCGCCGAGGCGGAACGGCAGATCGCCGAAGCCGGCTGCCGCACCCGTTCGGACAGCGTTCGCGTGGTCGAAGCGCTCATCACCGCCAGCCCGGAGTTCTTCAAAGGCAAAAAGCCCGCCGAGGTCAGAGAATACTTTGAGCTCGCGCTGCGCTTCATCGAAAAGAATCAGTCGAAAGAGACGATCCTGTCCGCCGTGGTGCATATGGACGAGAAAACGCCCCATATGCACCTTTGTTTTGTCCCGCTGACGGAAGACAAGCGGCTCTGCGCAAAAGAGATCATCGGCAACAGGAAAAACCTGACCCGGTGGCAGGACGGCTTCTGGAAGACGATGGTGCAGAAATACCCCGACCTGGAACGCGGCGAGAGCGCGAGCAAGACCGGCCGCGCCCACGTTCCGCCGCGGCTGTTCAAGGAGGCGATCCACCTGAACACGATGCGGCAGAAAATCATGCAGCTTCTGAGCGACGTCAACTGGTTCAACAAAAAAGAGACGGTTGCGGCAACAGAGAAACTGATCAACAAGTACGTCCTCCGCGCGGAGGATATGCAGACGGAGCTGCGCCGGTACAACATCACCTTGCAGGATCTGACCGCGGAGCAGAAGTCGTTGAAGCAGGAGCTTGCCGAGGCAAAAGGCGGCGGTCTCGCGCGCAGACTGGAAGAAGCCGAGCGGAAGGAGGAGCTGGAGGAACTTCGGCTGATCGTGGATTCGATCCCGCCCGAGATCCTGATCGCGGCAAAACGCATCGCCGCGTATAAAGCGCAGGAAAGATGAGGAAAATAGAGAGGGAAAAGGAGTACGGTCGCATATGGAAATGAACGTTTTGGACGATGAAAAGCTCGTGGAAATCTGGCTGACGAAGGCAGAGAAGCGCAACGCTGCGCTCCGGGAAAGACTGAAGCCGATCTATACAGCATACAAGGCGAAGAAATACCTTGTCGTCGTCTATGAATCCGGCGAGGGCGACCTGTACGAACTCACCCGCGATCTGGTCCTCACAAACCGGTGGCGGTTCGCCGAGCAGGAAGTCCAACGCGCAAAAGCGCAGTGTTCGGCAGCAGAACAATGATAACCATATAAGAAAAGACTACGCGGATGAGATTCTTCAGGTCTCATCCGCGTAATTCTAGTATATATTGTATCTTTCGGGAATTCGTTTCACCTTTTTCAGAAACAGTAATTGATCCCATTTTGTACGAAAATGTCTCACAGATTTGAGGGGAAGTACGTCTTGTTGCCCATGATTAATTTGGTGTGTGGCTGAATAAAAACTGCTGGATTCTTGCACTTCATTTTTTCTATCAATGTAAAATCACCATCAGAAGAAAAAACAAACCGTTCGGCTTGACTTGCTATCATCGAATTGTAATAATCGATACATTCACTTTCAGTGATTAGAAAATACTTCCGTTCAAGGCAACGACAATATGTGTGATATGTTCCATATTCTATTCTGTCAAGGTGATGATTCGCTGATTGAATTATGAAAGAATTGTAAAATAAAAGTGATGGGACTCTGTTAAGAAACAAAGTTATGTAGTTGTAAAAAATGTGTAAATTAATGATTTAAAACCTTGTTCCATTACTTCTTATATGCTATGCTTACGGCTACAGAAAAGAGGAGTATTATTATGAATAATGTAAATCTGATTCCGCTGATGACCGACGATAAAGAACAGTTTATCCTCGACAATCAGGAAGCGTTCCGTTACGGTGCAACTGAGGAATTCGGCATGAGGGACGATCACTTCGAGGAGGACGGCGAGATCATCTCCCGAGAAACAATCGAGAAAGCAATCAGTGAAGGAGACGCCTACCGCATCATCTGTAACGGAGAAGTCGCGGGAGGAGCAGTTGTCCGTGTGAAAGGCGACAAAGGTGATCTGGATCTGCTCTTTGTATCTCCGCATATCCACAGCAAGGGTATCGGCTATACCGCGTGGTGCGAGATCGAGCGGATGTATCCGCAGGTGAAGGTATGGGAGACCGTCACTCCGTATTTTGAAAAGCGCAATATCCACTTTTACGTCAACCGCTGCGAATTTCATATCGTCGAGTTCTTCAACAGCCACCATCCCGATCCGAACGATCCCGACGCAGGAGCCGATAATCTTATGAATGACGGGATGTTCCGTTTTGAAAAGAGAATGAGACCAAACGGAATCAGCGATTGAGGGGGCAAAAAGTGCAGAAAATATTGCGCGGATTAGATAAAGTCAGAACGCCTCAAAATGATATTTCCGTTAAGAAGAAAGTATTATACTCGGTTCTCGTTCTGGCTTTGGGCATTGTACTCGGTACAGTTTCAAAAGCGCTCGACGAAACGGCGGTCAACGAGCTGCCGGCTTTTCTGGAGTATTTGGATATTGGCAACTTCTTGGGGCGTTTTTCTATCTGGATCTTCATAGCCGTATGCATATCTGTTTACAGCTATTCCCCGAAGAGAGCGGCGCTGAATGTATTGCTGTTCTTTATCGGAATGGTTTCAAGCTACTATCTCTATTCAAAGTTCGTTGCGGGATTTTTCCCTCAGAGCTATGCCATGATTTGGTTTTGCATTACGGTATTATCACCGATCCCGGCTTTCTTTTGTTGGTATGCAAAGGGCAGCGGATGGTTTGCAATCGTCATTTCCGCGCTGATTATCGGCGTATTGTTTTCACAAACCGTTTACTTGCTGCAGGGCGTCAGAATTACCTATATTCCTGAGGTGATCGTCTGGCTTGCTTCTCTTTTGATTTTGAGACGAAAGCTGAAAGAGTTCGCAATAGCAGTTGCATTATCTATTCCCGTTGCCCTTTTGATACAGCTGTTCTTACCGGTGTGGGGGTGGAGTTAACAGAGGCTCCAAACAGGAAGGACTCAATGCTTGAAAGCATATTGATTATTCTAACAAGGAGACAAAAATGAGAAAACTAAAGAATACGATCATAATACTATTGGTCATCGCTCTTATTTCAGCGATGTCGGCGTGCTCCGGCAGTACTCCGGATAACGCCGTTGAACTCAGCGACGCCGAAATGGAATCGCTTATGGAGCAGGTCGCCGAAAGCGATGTTGATACCCTTTATAAAGATTATCTCAAGGACGAAGCCTTTGCTGTCGCGGAGGTTTTCGGAGTCACCAAAGACGGAGATCAGGGAACCGCATACGCTTATCTGAACGAGGGAGATTATGCAGTGCTTAAGGGCAAGGCCTATAATATGTCCGGCTCAGCGGGAGAGGTCATCATCAAGTTCAACTGCACAGACAGCGGCATCACCCTGACAGAGGTAGTATGGAGCGCTGACGGTGATCTGCACGAAGGATGGCTGAAGGAAAACTATCCGGCTGAATACCTGAAAAAAGCAAAAGCCTATCAGTCCCACGATTCAAACGGCAACAGTATACTCGGCGCAAAGCTCAGGGAAAAGGCCGAGGCTTCGCTGGGCGTTCCCGTTGATACGGATGATGATCTTGAGATAGACACCGACAAAGGAACATATACGATCACCAAGATCACAGACAAAGCGGACGGTACGATCGATACCGAGATCATTGAACAAGGCAGCCTGTCCGATTCATTAAATCATAGTTGATAAGTTCAGAGAGCTGATTTGAAAATGTAAAGACTTATCGTTCATAAGAGCCATAAAAAAGTTCCCCCTTGTATTGCAGCGTCTCGTGCAATACAAGGGGAATAGTTTTCTATGTTTTCTTTTCAGCCTTCCGCTTTTTTATCTGTATAATGCCTCCATAAATACACTTCTTATGTTTCTCCCAAAAGCATCAGCCACCATCATTCCGCACGGTATTCGCACCTGAATAACAATTCTCGTAGATTACGCACGCCCTCTACTTTGACTCAAAAACCGGTGAGGATGTCGAAAAAACAACCGAGTTTAGTCTTGCACTGTTTTCGCAAACAACATTAAACTGTACTCTTTGTGTATAGGTGTTCTCAAGCAAATCTTTATAGTGCAAGATAATTTCTATGCACCTATCCCCCGGTTTTCTCGCATTATAGAAAAATCGCACTTTTATTGTTTGTTTTTCGCCAGCAATTAGAGCTTGTATCGGAAACTCAACTTTATTCTTGCCTTCCGAATTGTTATCCCATAGCTGTTCGCATGTAATATCCTTAGCTGTGCCGTTCCCGATATTCTTGATACACAGCTGTGTGTTATACGCTTCTGTTAGTATGTCGTCCGAGTCAAGCTTAACGCGTAATTCATAATTAGCAGTATCATTCGTTTTCTCAAACTGAATGTGCGGCAGAATTTCAAGTCGCTTTCTATCCTCGTATTGCCGTTTGGATTCCACTATTTGCTCTCGTGTTGCATTAGCCGATCGACAGTTTGCCCAAAAAATGCAAATAGTTGCAATTACATAAATCGCAGTAATAATGATCATTATCCAATCAGTAATTGCAGTTTTTACTATTGTTTCCATAGTATTCTCCCTTCCAACGGTTCTTTCCGCTTCGTTGCCAACCAGGATATTTCCGTATTAAGGTTGCAAAAATGAGCCATTTCTATAATAAAATAAACAATAGTATTATATCACGCAATCAGCACATCTGCAACGGAACACATTGGAATATTGATTCTCTCAAAACAAAACTAAGAATTCGCTGCGCTTGTAAGTTTTTTACTATTCCTCTTGCATTTCTCTGATTTGTGTGATACAATATTATCTGTAGAGAGCGAAATCGGCGCAGATATAAAAATTTCACTCAGGAGGTGACATCAACGAACGAAATATTTGACATCGCGGGCTATGCCCGTATCTCGGTGGACGACGAGCTCGATCAAAAGAACGTCTCCATCGAAAACCAGAAGGCGATCATCCAGGACTATGTAAAACGCACCTTCCCCGGCAGCAGACTCACCTTCTTCGAAGACCGCGACCGATCCGGCTACACCTTCGAACAGCGCGAGGCCTATCAGGAGATGCGCCGCGGGCTGATGTCCCGGCAATTCGACATCCTCGTCGTCAAGGACTTTTCGCGTTTTTCCCGCCGCAACAGCCGCGGTCTTTGCGAACTGGAAGACCTGCGCGACAACGGCGTCCGCATCATTTCCATCGGCGACGGCATCGACTTCCCGAACGACGACGACTGGCTGAAAATCCAGTTCCAGTTCCTTGTCAACGAAATGCCCGTGACCGACACGTCCCGCAAGGTGCGGAACGTCATCAAACGGCGGCAGCAGGACGGTCAATGGATCTGTGCCGCGCCGTACGGTTATATCATCAACAAGCGGAAAGAGTTTGAGATCGTCCCCACGGAGGCAGAGATTGTCCGCAAAATCTTCTCGTTGTACAACAACGACGGCTGGGGCTACAAGAGGATCGCAAATTATCTGACCGACGAGGGCATTCCCACACCGCGGATGGCGGCGGAGATGCGCAGGGAGGCAGAAGGCAGGGACGTCAAGCCGCGCGCGAAAGCCGCGTGGGCGATCGTGACCATCCAGGAAATCCTGGATAACGACTTTTATATCGGCACGTTCCGTCAGGCGAAGTACACCCGCATCAAGATCAACGGCAAAGACGTCCGCCGCGACGAAGACGAACAGATCGTCATTGAGAATCACCACCAGCCGATTATCGACTACCGCACCTTCGCAATCACCCGCGCCCTGCGGGAGAAGCGTTCGCGCACCAACTACCGGGGCGTGAAGATCAACGACAACGTGTACTCCGGTTTCCTGGAGTGCGGCGACTGCGGCAGTCCGATGTTCGCGATGAGCCGCCGCGACCTCGAACCCGCCTACACCTGCGGCACCTACCACCGCCGCGGCCGCAAGGGCTGCACCAGCCATCATATCCACGTAAAAACGCTGGACATGCTGCTGAAACGCTACGTGCGGAAGCTGTCGGAGAACTGCGGCGAAATGGTGAAAAAGATCAACGAAGATCTTGAAAAAAGCGAAGCGAAGGTTGTGGAAACCGAGCAATCCGCCGATAATCTTGCCGAGGTCCGTGACGAGCTGGCGGAAGAACTGAAGGTCACAAAACGCCAGCGCATCCGCGAGATCACGAAGTACCCGGAACGTGAGGAAACCATCATTCCGATGTACGAAGAAATCGAAGCGGAGCTGCAGAAGAAGATCGACGGTCTCAATCACCAGATCGGAATGCTGTCCGACAAGCGCAACACCGTCATTCAGGTCAATCGTGCATCAAGAATGGCTCTGGATGTGTTTGAGGATATCATGAACAAGGAGAATCTCGATCGCAACGACCTCGAACTGCTCATCGACCGCATTCTCGTCTTTGAAGATCATCTGGAGATCAGATTCCAGGCTGACATCGATGCAGTTCTTCACTGCAGCGCGTTGGAGGACACCGTAAATTTTAATTCAGGCGCCGGAAACCGCTTAAGACGCCGCATTGTCCAACGTTCCAAGAAAACGCCGGACAAGGTTTTCGTCGCCAATGTTGTCAGTGGCGGTGACCCGTTGGAGATCTATACGGAGAAGGACGGGGAGGTCATTTTTAAGAAGTATTCACCGATGGGTGATCTGCAGGATTTTGCGGCGCAGATCTGCGAGTCCATCGGGAGCAATACGGGGCACATTGCCGCGGTCGCAGATCGGGATTCGATTATCGCCGTGGCGGGCGCGCCGAAGCGTGATCTGTTGGAAAAGCGCAACTCTGCGGAGCTGGAGCAGCTCATGGAGCAGCGCAAAAGCTACCGCTATCGTGCCGGCGAGACGCGGCTGCGCGCGGCGGAGTCGGTCGAGCGGTATCATCTCGGCGTCGCCGCGCCGATCATCGCCGAGGGCGATCTCATGGGCTGCGTCATGCTGCTTTTGAACGAAAACGACAGCGCGCCGACCGAGTCCGAGCAGAAGCTCGCGCAGACGGTCGCGGGCTTCCTCGGCAAGCAGATGGAAAGCTGAAAAAGACGGCTGCGGATGCAGCCGTCTTTTTTCGACCGTTATGCTATTTTCCCGGGGCGATGACGCCTGCGACTGCGCTGATCGGCATGGTCTGGAGCAAGATCTTGCCCGGGCCGGTCACGACCGTGTTGAACAGTCCTTCGCCGCCGAAGAGCACGTTCTTGACGCCCGAAACCGTCTGAACGTTCACCTGGCAGGTCGCGTCCATCATGGCAAGATAGCCTGTGTCGATGACCATTTGCTGCCCCGGATGAAGGTCATATTCCACTACGGAGCCGTCGATCTCGATAAAGGCGATGCCGCTGCCGCTCAGCCGCTGCATAATGAAGCCTTCGCCGCCGAAGAAGCCCGCGCCCAGCTTTTTCTGGAAGTATACGGACAGCTCGACGCCCGGCGTGCAGGCGAGGAAGGCGCGCTTCTGCACGATGATCGGTCGGTCGGGGGTGATCTGGATGGCGCGGATCTCGCCGGGGAAGCTGGAGGCGAACGCGATCATGCCGGGGCCTCCCTGCGCCGTGTAGCGGTTCTGGAACATCGCTTCGCCCGCGAAGGCGCGTCCGAACGCCTTACCGAGACCGCCGTTGCTGGTGGTCTCCATCTTCATGTTCGGGCTCATCCAGCTCATGCTGCCGCGCTCGGTGATCATCTGCTCGTTCGGCGCGAGCTCGCAGATCACGACGGGCATCGGGGTGCCCTGAATCCTGTATTGCATACTACTGCCTCACTTTCTGCTGATTTGACGGGTTCCCGTCTATGATTATTTTATCACCATCTTATGGAAATAACAACAAAAATGCACGCCGGAGCGTGCATTTTTGCGTTCTGCGCAACGGCGCTTCCGCGGCAGTCTTCCTGCCGCATCATTGCGCGCCGACTCCGACTCTGTCATTCCCGCCTGACGCAGTCAGGCAGGCTGCGCAGCCGTTGGCGGTCCTGCCGCCTTACGGATGCGGCGTACCCCTCGCGGGTGGAATCTGTCCGTTGCAGATTTGTACCCTGCATCGTATTACGGTGAAGTGTCCGTTGTCGATACGGACGGATTGCCACGGCTGACTTTGTCAGCCTCGCAATGACATGGGAGAAAGGCTTTCCCTCGGATGGGCTGCATCGGTCAGCGGCGCCGCTCGATCGCCTCGGCGAGGGCGATGACCTCTTCACGGCTCAAGGAAGTTGCAGAAAGAATTTGAAGCGGCGCGCCGCCGTCATAATACCACACGAGCTGGTATCCGTGTTTCTGGATCAGAATTGCTTCATAGCCGTAGATCGTGATGTTTTCGACGACGGCGTCTTCCGTATCCACATGCAGCGTACCCGTCATCGGGTAATAGTTATAAAACACGAATTCCTCTTCATTCTGCAGGTTCTTGTACATGATCGTCTGATCGCCCTGGCCAGATTCGTCATACAGCGCCGGAACGTAGCCGTCCGGCAGCAGACCTTCAAGCAGATCCTCGCCGACGTCGGAAGGGTTTAAATAGTAAGGATCAATATCGTTGAATACAACGTCCTGATCGGTCAGTTCCAGATACTTATCCGTCTGATTGATAAAGAAATTGATCACCGGGACGCGGAAGGCCTCGACGGTGGAAAACAGGACGACGAAGGTTCCGCAGAGAATCAGGAAGGTGATCACCGCCACGCGGGCGACGCGCAGCGTCCGCTTCCCGATCCGTTCCCACAGGCGCTTTCGCTCGCCCTTTTTGATGCTCTTCCGGCATCTCTGATCCAGCGCCCCGCCGACTTCGACCGAAGCGGCGTCCTCCGCCGCATAGCGATCCGCCAACGCGGCAACGTACTGATCCATCACGAGCGCGGCCGCCGCATCGGCAAAACGGTCATAGAGCGCCTCGCTGTTTC
This sequence comes from Oscillospiraceae bacterium, assembly GCA_017429835.1. Classification (GTDB taxonomy): domain Bacteria; phylum Bacillota; class Clostridia; order Oscillospirales; family Oscillospiraceae; genus JAZOXB01. Next base: position 26,127 of record JAFROD010000020.1, on the reverse strand, counting down.
TGTTTTTGTCCATTTTCTCACCTCACGCCCATTCGTCCCATCGAAAGCCCTGCGCGGTCAGCGTCTCCGCGATCTCCGCGTCCGACCAGAGCAGGATATACTTCTCCTCGAGGAGTAGAAGGTCCTCCGTCGGGAGCGCTCCGAGAAGCTCCCGCAGGCGAGCGTTGCGCTGCTCCTTGAGAATGCGGTCGTCCGCGTCCTCGGCGGGAGCGGTCAGAACGTCCTCCAGCGTGTCGAAGCTCGTCATCTGCAGCAGGTTTTTCCGCCGCAGAAAACGGAACGCCATGTGCCGCACGGTCGTCATTGTATAAGGAAGGCGCTTGCCCGCCTCGATGGTCTGCAGCAGGTCGACCTTCTCCACCAGCTTGACCACGGTGTCCGCCACGACGTCCTCGATGTCCTCCCTGACAGAAAGGTACTTCGCCGCCTCGAGATGCATCCGCGCGACGCTGCTTTCATAGAGCCGGATCATAAAGTCTCGGCTGCTTTCGTCCTCAACGGCAAGAATTATCAGCGGGATCATTGAATTCCTCCTGCGCAAAAAAGTAGAATCTACGGCTACCATAGCAGAAAAAAGCTGTCCTGTCAAACGATAAAAAATATTGTCTGTTTTTGTGAAAAACAGGTTGCAGATCGGTTTTTCTCGGCTCTTTCTATATGTTAAGGCAAAGTATTGCCCGCATTTTCAGCGATGGTTTCCCGCTGCAAAAACGCGCCGTTTTTTGTCTAAATCAAATGAGGCAGGTGAAGGAAGCGTAAAAAAACAAAGAGTATCTTGACGTGCCGCCGAACGGGCGTGCGCCCATCTGCGGAAAACGTTTATTCGGATTCAATCAAACGTACATTATGGAGGTAAAACCATGAAACTAAAAATCCTGTCCCTGTTCCTTGCGTTCGTCCTGCTGCTGTCCGTCCTGCCGACGGTTTTTGCAGAGGAGAGCGAGCTGCCTGCCAACGCCTGCGGCGAAAAGCTGACCTGGACGCTGGACAATGACACCGGCGTGCTGACGATCAGCGGCAGCGGTGCGATGTTCAACTACTCCCGCTACAATCTTGACCAATTTGCGCCGTGGGAGTCGCAAAAGGATTCCGTCAAGCGCGTCGTGCTGCCCGACGGGATCACCGAGATCGGTGAATACGCCTTCTGGCGCTGCGGCAATCTGGAAAGCGTGAACTTCCCGAACGGTCTCAAGCGCATCGGCACGGGTGCCTTTGAGCAGACCGGTCTGACCGCAATCGTGCTGCCCGACAGCGTGGAGCGGATCGAAGCCCAGGCGTTCCTCTCCTGCGAAAAGCTGGCGAGCGTCTCTCTGCCGGACACGCTGAAAGAACTCGGCTTCAAGGCGTTCGGGGCTACCGCGATCTATAGCGCGCAGCTCACGGAGACCAGCAGCGACGTCTATATCGACAAGTATCTCGTCGCCGCCTCGCAGAACGATTTGTCTAAACCGATCGACTATCACGTCAAGGACGGCACCGTCGGCATCGCCGCGGGCGCGTTCAACGTATTCGGCGATATCCTGTCGGTCTACGTCCCCGCCTCCGTGCGCTCGTTAAGCCCGCGCGCGTTCGATGATGATTATTTGAGAAACGTCTATTTTGCAAAGGACAGCGCGATCGAGGAAATCGGTTCGCACGTCTTCTACGGCGCCAGCCTGAACCACATCGAGCTGCCCGCCAGCGTGAAGAAGATCGACGCGTACGCGTTCGGCGGCCTGACGGATTCGAACGTCCCCAGAATCGTCAACGAGCTTTGCTTCTTCGGCGCGGCGCCGGAGGTAGAGGAAAACGCCTTCGTCCACGAGAACGGTAAGCAAGCGGTCGGCTGCATCTATTGTATCAACGGGCAGGACGGCTGGTCCTATCCGAGCTGGAACAATGTTGCGGCGCGCTGGTGGAACGGCGAAAAAGTCTACGTCAACCACTTTGTGGACCTTGCATACGACGCCTGGTATTTGCTGTCGGTCGATTACGCGGTCGGCAACGGTCTGATGAACGGCGTCAGCGACGCGTTCTTCGCGCCGAACGACCCGATGACCCGCGCCATGCTCGTCACCGTCCTTTGGCGCTATGAGGACTGCCCGGAGGCAAAGCCGAGCAGCTTCACCGATCTGACCGCCGATTGGTATAAGGACGCGGTCGCGTGGGCGGCGGAGAACGGCATCGTCAACGGCGTGGGCGATAACAAGTTCGATCCGAACGGCAGTGTCACCCGCGAGCAGATGGCAACGATCCTCTACCGCTACGCCCAGAAGAAGGGCTTTGATGTGAGCGCGAGCGGCGATCTGAAAACCTTCCCCGACGCAGGGAGCGTCAGCGCCTACGCCGGGGACGCGATCGCGTGGACAGTCGGCGAAACCATTATCAACGGCAACGACGGACGCCTTGACCCGCAGGGCAACGCCACCCGCGCACAGGTCGCGACGATCCTGATGCGCTTCATCGAGAACGTCGCGAAGAAATAGCACATAGCCGCAAACCGCGTCATTGCGAGAAAGCGCAGTACCCGCAAGGGTGCTGCGCTTTTGTATTTGGCTCCCTCTGGAGGGAGGCAAGGGTGCGCACGACCTCCGAAGCGCGCATTGCGCAAAAAATGCACGCCGGAGCGTGCATTTTTGCGTTTCTCAGAAGAAGTCCGCGGGATCGACGGGAGCGTTGTTTTTATACACCGCGAAGTGCAGGTGCGGCTCGAGCGCCGTTTCGACGCAGGCGGTGTCGCCCACTGTGCCGATCACGTCGCCGAGCTTGACGCTGTCGCCCACCGACACGGGGATATCCTTCGACAGATTGCCGTAGTGCGTCGTATAGCCGTTCGCGTGCTGCAGAACGACGGTCATGCCGTAGCTCTGATCCTCGTAGACCGTATAGACCGTGCCGTCCGCCGCAGCCGTGACGGTCTGCCCCGCCTCGCAGCGGTAGTCTACGCCCTCGTGCGTGCGCCAGTCGCGCGTCGTGACGTTATAGGCAAGATGATCCGCCGCAAAGGAGTTCACGCACTCGCCGCCGGTCGGACGCACCGTGACGAGCCGCTTCGGCGAGGTCGGCTCGGTCGGCTCCACGCCCTGCGTGGCGACCGCGTCCGCCGCCCGGCGGGTCGGCGCGTCGGGGGCGGTCGTCGCCTCGGTCTGCACCGTCGCGACCGGCGCCGCAGGCGTCCTGTCCGCCGTCAGAAGAAAATAGCCGGATGTTCCCACAGCCGCTGCACAAAGAAGCAGGACTATGTAGTAGCCCTTCTCCTTCACGAAGCTGCGGAAGCCCTTGGATTTGTTGTTGTTTTGCATAATAGCACCTCCGATGTTCAGTATCGACAGCAGTTTTTGTTTTTATACCTGATTTTTCCGACGAGTTTTTTGCTCCCTCTCCGCTACAATCAAAGGGAAGGGTGGGATCGCTTATGAAACGGTCGGGAAAACGCGTCGTCAGCGCATGTCTGCTGCTCTGCATCGCGCTGGCGGTATCGATCGGACTGATCAGCGCGCTGACCGCCGGCGTCAGCTCCGCGCCGTCGGAAAATGACACCTATATCTGGGTGCGGCTGCCGATCCGCGCCGACAGCGCCGTCGCGGAAATACGGCTCTACGATCAAAACGGCGCGCCCGTGCAGACCCTGCGGACAAGCAACGGCGCGGCAGTCAGCGAGCTGCTGCCGCCGGGCGATTATTTTGCCGCGACCGAGCTGGGCTGCACGGAATTCACGCTGCATGAGGACGCGTCCGTCAGCGTGAGCCGCGGCTGCGGCAGGTCGGAAGGAAAGCGGCTCTGCCTGACGAGCGAGCGGACCGGCGTCGTGACGGTGGAGCGGTTCGCCTCCGGGCCGGCGCTTTCGGAAGACGGCGGCTGGGTGGACTATACGCTCGTCAACGAGACGACGCGGCTGCGCGAGGTCGTCCGGTGCACCGGAGCGCAGGAGCTGCTGACGTGCGTATTCGAGGGCGTGCCCTACGGCGAATACGTGCTGGAGGAGAACGGCGCGGCGCAGTGCCGCGTCACGATCGATGAAAACACGCCGGAGGTCGCTGTCTCGCTGCCGTAAATAATGCTTGACTTTCTGCATTTTTATGCTAAAATTACTTTAATTTCATAACCTTATCGAGAGTGGCGGAGGGACCGGCCCGATGAAGCCCGACAACCTGCTATCATAGCAAGGTGCCAATTCCGGCGATGAAGATCGACAGATGAGGACGTGACTGTACCCTGTCGAAAACAGGGTATTTTTTGTATCGACAAGGGCTATGAAACAATATAGAGAAGGAGCGCTTGCCATGCAAAAACGAATCTTTACCTCCGAGTCCGTCACCGAAGGACATCCCGACAAGGTCTGCGACCAGATCTCCGACGGCGTCCTCGACGCCATTCTGGCGCAGGACAAGAACGCGCGCGTCGCCTGTGAATGCATCGCCACGACCGGCATGGTGCTGGTCATGGGCGAGATCTCCACGGAATGCTACGTGGATATCCCCCGCGTCGCCCGCGAGACGATCTGCCGGATCGGCTACGACTCCCCCGCAGCCGGCTTCAACGGCAACACCTGCGCCGTGCTGACCGCCATCGACGAGCAGTCCGGCGACATCGCCATGGGCGTGGACAACTCCTACGAAGACCCCGCCACCCTCGGCGCGGGCGATCAGGGCATGATGTTCGGCTTCGCCTGCGACGAAACGCCGGAGCTGATGCCCGCCGCGATCTCGTTCGCTCACCGCCTGACCCGCAGGCTCGCCGCGGAACGCAAAAACGGTCGTCTGCCGTGGCTCCGCCCCGACGGAAAGAGCCAGGTCTCCGTGCAGTACGCCGAGGACGGCAGCGTGGAGCGCATCGACAACGTCGTCATCTCCACCCAGCACGCCGAGGAGATCTCCATCTCCGATCTGCGCGAGGCGGTGATCGAGGAGATCATCCGCCCGACCCTGCCGGCGCACCTGCTGGACGCGGACACAAAGTATTATGTAAACCCGACCGGACGCTTCGTCATCGGCGGCCCCGTCGGCGACTCCGGTCTGACCGGCAGAATGATCATCGTCGACACCTACGGCGGCTATGCCGCGCACGGCGGCGGCTGTTTCTCCGGCAAGGACCCGACGAAGGTCGACCGCAGCGCAGCCTACATGGCGCGCTACGTCGCGAAGAACGTCGTCGCGGCAGGTCTTGCCAAACGCTGCCAGATCGAACTTGCCTACGCCATCGGCGTGGCGCACCCCGTGAGCGTTCTGGTGGAGACCTACGGCACTGGCAAAATGGACGACCTGCGCCTGAGCGAAATCGTCCGCGAGTGCTTCGATCTGCGTCCCGCCGCCATCATCTCCGCCCTCGACCTGCGCCGCCCGATCTACCAGCAGACCGCCGCTTACGGTCATTTCGGCCGTCCCGACCTCGATCTGCCGTGGGAGAAGACCGACGCGGTCGAAAAGCTGCTTTCCCGCTGCTGAGCGATTTGAAGCCCCCTTGTGCAAAGGGAGGCAAAATACTGAATTGAGGCTACAGACATGAAACTCTCTAAAAAGATAGATCTGTGCGAGCTGTCGCCGATCCGCAAGTTCTACCCCTACGTGGTCGCGGCGGAACAGCGCGGCGTGAAAATCCACGCGCTGAACATCGGACAGCCGGACATTCAGACCCCGTCCGTCTACTTCGACGCGCTCGCCGCTTTTCGTGAAAACACGCTGGCGTACGCGCCGTCGCCCGGCATTCCCGCGCTGATCGAAGCCATCCGCGGCTACTACGCGCGGCTGGGCGTCGCCCTCGATCCCGCCGATATCCTCGTGACCACCGGCGGCAGCGAGGCGCTGCTCATGACGATGCTGTGCATTCTCGACGAGGGCTGCGAGATCATCGTGCCCGAGCCGTTCTACCCGAACTACAACACCTTCATCCGCGCGGCAGGCGGCGCGATCCGTCCGGTGCAGACCAGACCGGAGGACGGCTACCGCTACGCCACGCGCGAGCAGATCGAGCCGCTCATCAACGAAAAGACCCGCGCGATCTTGGTCACCAACCCCGGCAATCCGACCGGCACGGTGCTGACCGCGCAGGAGCTCCGCCTGCTGGCGGACATCGCCAAGGAGCACGATCTGTACTTCGTCTGCGACGAGGTCTACCGCGAGTTCATCTACGACGGCGGCGAGCTGACCACGGCGGGCTCTTTCGACGACATGAAGGAGCAGCTCATTCTGATCGACTCCGTTTCCAAGCGGTTCAGCGCGTGCGGCGCGCGCATCGGCGCGCTGATCTCCCGCAACCGCGCCTTTATCGAAGCGGCGACGAAGATCGCGCAGGCGCGGCTGTCCGTCGCGACCCTTGACCAGATCGGCGCAGCCGCGCTCTATAGCGTGGAGCCGTCCTACTTCGAGGCGACGCGAAAGGAGTACCAGCACCGCCGCGACGTCTGCTACCGCAAGCTGAAGGAGATCCCCGGCGTCGTGACGACCGAGCCGAAGGGCGCGTTTTACACGATGGCGAAGCTGCCTGTGGACAGCGCGGAGGACTTCCAGACGTTCCTGCTCAACGAGTTTGAGGACAATCACGAGACCGTGACCTTCGCGCCCGGCAGCGGCTTCTACGCGACGCCCGGCGCAGGCGTGAGCGAGATCCGCATCGCCTACGTCCGCTGCGCCGAGGAGCTGGAGCGCGCGCTCGACCTGCTGAAGCTGGCGATCGAGAAGTACAATCACCGATAAGATACGAAAACAGCCTCCCGAATTCGGGAGGCTGTTTTCATTTCGCTGCGGTCACACCAGCCGTGCGCCGGCGGGGATCGCGTCGTCGAGCATGACGAGGCTGAGCTTGTCGCCGCGCTCGGCAGAGAGCAGCATGCCGCAGGACTCCTGCCCCATCATCTTGCGCGGCGGCAGGTTCGTCACCGCGACGAGGGTCTTACCGAGCAGCTCCTCCGGCTTGTAGAACTTCGCGATGCCGGAGAGGATCTGGCGCGGGGTGTCCGTGCCGTCGTTCAGCGTGAATTTCAGGAGCTTTTCGGACTTCTTGACGTTCTCGCAGGTCAGCACCTTCACGACCGTCATCTCCACCTTGCAGAATTCGTCGAAGGAGACGGGCGGCAGCGGCTCGGGCAGGGGGGCTTCCGCCGGTTCTTCCGGCTGCGCCTTCAGCGCTTCGAGCTCGGCGAGCTCCTTCTCCGCGTCGATACGCGGGAAAAGGGCGGGACCTGCCGTGACCTCGGTCTCGGCGTCCAGGACGCCCCAGACGCAGAGGTCGTCCCAGGTATAGGCGGGCGCGCCGATGCGCTTGCGGATCTCCTCCGCGGTCGCGGGCATCACGGGGGTCAGAAGCCCCGCGCAGATACGGACGGTCTCGAGCAGGTTATACATCACGCGCGCGAGACGCGGGCGCTTGTTCTCGTCCTTGGCGAGGATCCACGGCGCGGTCTCGTCGATATACTTGTTCGCGCGGGAGATGACCGCGAAGACCTCGCTCAGCGCGTTCTGGAAGGCGTAGCGTTCCATCTGTTCTTCATATTTGTTATGCAGCTCGCTTGCCATCGCGATCAGCGCGTCGTCGAGGGCGGGATCGGCCTGCTGCTCCTTGGGCAGTCTGCCGCCAAAGTACTTCTGCACCATCGCGACGGTGCGGGAGACGAGATTGCCGAGGTCGTTGGCAAGATCGGTGTTGATGCAGGAGATCAGCAGCTCGTTGGAGAAGTTGCCGTCCGAGCCGAACGGGAACGAGCGCATCAGGAAGAAGCGCAGCGCGTCCGTGCCGTACCGCTCCGCAAGGAGGTACGGGTCGACCACGTTGCCCTTGGACTTGGACATCTTGCCGCCGTCCAGGAGCAGCCAGCCGTGGCCGTAGACCTTCTTCGGCAGCGGCATGCCCATGCTCATCAGCATGGCGGGCCAGATGATTGAATGGAAGCGGACGATCTCCTTGCCGACGAAATGCACGTCGGCGGGCCAGAAGTCCTTGTAATCGTCGTATTTGTCGTTCATGAAGCCGAGGGCGGTGGTGTAGTTGAACAGCGCGTCCACCCAGACGTAGACGACGTGACCCGGGTCAAAGTCCACCGGCACGCCCCAGGTGAAGCTGGTGCGCGAGACGCAGAGGTCTTCCAGGCCCGCGTCGATGAAGTTATTGACCATCTCATTGACGCGGCTGCGCGGCTCGAGGAAGTCGGTCTCGGTCAGGAGCTTGCGCACCGGCTCGGCGTACTTGGTGAGGCGGAAGAAATATGCTTCCTCCTCCGCCGGCTGGCACTCCCGTCCGCAGTCGGGGCACTTGCCGTCCTTGAGCTGGCTTGCCGTCCAGAACGACTCGCACGGCGTGCAGTACATGCCCGTGTACTTGCCCTTGTAGATGTCGCCCTTTTCATACATCGCCTTAAAGATCTTCTGGATCGCGGCGACATGGTAGTCGTCCGTCGTGCGGATAAAGCGGTCGTAGGAGATGTTCATCAGCTTCCACAGGTCGATGACGCCCTTCTCTCCCGTGACGATACGGTCGACGAACTGCTGCGGCGTGACGCCCGCAGCCTTCGCCTTCGTCTCGATCTTCTGACCGTGCTCGTCCGTACCCGTCAGGAACATGACGTCGTAGCCGCGCAGACGCTTATAGCGCGCCATCGTGTCGGTCGCGACCGTGCAGTAGGAGTGACCGATGTGCAGCTTGTCCGAGGGATAATAGATCGGGGTCGTGATATAAAATTTCTTCTTGCAGGAATCACACATGATACGTTCCTTCTTTCCGAAATATAGTTACGTTTCCTTATTCCGCAGGCGGAAGAAAATCCAGAGCAGCAGCGTGCCGAAGACCGCGCCGCCGAGGTCGATCCAGAGGTCTCTGACGTTGCCGCTGCGTCCGGGGACGAAGCGCTGGATCGTTTCGTCGCAAAGGGCGACGAACAGTCCGCAGGCGACCGGCTTGAGCAGAATGAAGTTTTTGAGCCGGTGGAACAGCCCCGTCAGCAGGACGCCGAGGATCGAAAACTCCGCGAAATGCCCGCATTTGCGCAGCAGGTTGTTGGTCATCCACGGAAGGATCTTCTGCACGTAGTACAGCAGGCCGAGACTCTCGGCGTCGCTGGCTGCGGCGACGCGGGAGGAATGCCAAAAGATCACGCCGATCCACAGGACGCTCAGCGTCAGCCAGACCCAAAACGCTTTCTTTTTCATGCCGTTCCTCCCATTCTGCCGCAAATTCTGAAGTATTATACCATACCCGCCCGAAAAGTGCAACTAATAGTATGATCACGAGACTTCCTGCGGCAGAAAAAAACTGCCGCACGTTATCCGTGCAGCAGCTTGTCCAATCGTTCGATCGCAGCGGCGACGGCGCCGTCGTTGCAGGAAACCGTCCTGTGATAGGGCTTGTCCCGCAGGGCGGGGTCGCAGTCGGACGGAACGAAGGCGAAATCCGCCGCGTCGAGCATGGAAATATCGTTCGGCGCGTCGCCCGCGCAGACGAGAATGCTCCGCTCGAAGCGATCCGCCAGCGCACGCGCCGCCCCGCCCTTGCTGCACGCCGGATTGCCGATCTCAAGAATGTACGCCATGGAGCGCGTCACGTAGCAGCGCCCCGCGCAGAAGTCCCTCAAGCCGCGCTCCACCTCCGCAAACCGCACGGCGTCCTCCGCCGTGAACACGGGCGTCGGGGAATCCGTCGACAATCCCGCACAGACCGCGATCTTGATCCACGGCTTCGGCACGGCGTCGGTCACGAGGACGGGCGTGAAGCCCTCGCCTTTCAGGAAGGCGTCGCGGATGGGGTTGCGCCCGAAGACGTAATGGTTCTCCACGCCCTGAACTTCGATGCAGAGCGACGGGTCGAGCCGCTGCGCCTCGCGGACGATCTCCATGGCGAAATCCGGCAGCGGATGGGCGTAGTACAGGGTTTCGCTTGCGTAGTCGTAGCACGCGCCCCCGTTATAGAGAATGCACGGGGCGTTGACCGGCACGAGCGCGGCGCGCTTGCGGAACAGCGGAATGCTGCGTCCGCTCGCGACGGCGAAGCGGCCGCCTTCGGCGATGAAATATTTGATCGCCTCCACGTTGCGCTCACGCAGGACGTTGTCCTGCCCGGTCAGCGTGTGGTCGAAATCGCTCGCAAAAAAGACGTCTGAAAATTTAGCCATAGGTCTCTCCGTTGAAGCCGCGCCTTCCCCTCGAGAGGAAGTCCTCGGCGTTACTCGTAGATCGGATATTTGTTCGTCAGGGCGGTGACGGCGGCGCGCACCTTTTCCTGCGTGCCCTCAAAGTCGGCGGCGGTGTCGTAGATACACTGCGCGATCACGCGCATATCCTCCTCCTTCATGCCGCGGGTCGTCGCCGCCGGCGTGCCGATGCGCACGCCGCTCGTGACGAAGGGTCTTTCCGGATCGTTCGGGATCGCGTTCTTGTTGACGGTGATATAGTTCTCGTCCAGTCTGCGCTGCAGCTCCTTGCCGGTAATGTGCAGGGGGCGCAGGTCGGCGAGCATCAGGTGGTTGTCCGTGCCGCCGGAGACGAGATCGAAGCCGTGCGCGAGCAAGCCCTCCGCCAGCGCCTTGGCGTTTTTGACGATCTGGCGCGCGTAGTCCTTGAACTCGGGCTGCATGGCTTCCTTGAAGCAGACCGCCTTCGCGGCGATCACGTGCATGAGGGGGCCGCCCTGCGTGCCGGGGAAGACGCCGGAATTGACCTTTTTCGCAAATTCCTCCCTGCCCATGATGATGCCGCCGCGCGGCCCGCGCAGGGTCTTATGGGTCGTGGTCGTCACGACGTCGGCGTAGGGCACGGGGCTCTCGTGCGCGCCGCCCGCGACGAGACCTGCGATATGCGCCATATCGACCATCAAAAGCGCGCCGCTTGTGTGCGCGATGTCCGCGAATTTCGCAAAGTCGATCGTGCGCGGATAGGCGGACGCGCCCGCGACGATCAGTTTCGGCTTGTGGATCTCCACCAGCTTCGCGATCTCGTCGTAGTCGATGCGTCCGGTCGCGGGATCGACGCCGTAAGAAACGAAATCGTAGAGCTTGCCGGACTGATTGACCGGCGCGCCGTGGGTCAGATGACCGCCGTTTGCAAGGCTCATGCCCAGAATCGTATCGCCGGGCTGCACCAGCGCGGCATACGCCGCCAGATTCGCCTGCGCGCCGCTGTGGGGCTGGACGTTGACGAATTCCGCGCCGAAGAGTTCCTTCGCGCGGGCGATCGCGAGCCGCTCGATCTCGTCGACGACCTCGCAGCCGCCGTAGTAGCGTTTGCCGGGCAACCCCTCGGCGTATTTGTTCGTCAGCACCGTGCCCATGCAGGCGATGACGGCGGGAGACGCGATATTCTCCGAGGCGATCAGCTCGATGTTCCTGCGCTGGCGGAACAGCTCGCCCTGCATCAACTCGCCCACCTCGGGATCGAAGCGGCGGACGAAGTCGACGTTTGGCGCAAGCTCGTGAAGGTTGTTCATGGTTTTTCTCCTTTCGATGTTCCGCACCCATGAAAAAATGAGTGCAGCCATCTCCGGCGACACTCATACACAGATATCCCGCAAAAAGCGGAATGTTCCTCTGTCCTTTTGCCTGAGAGATTCGGCTTTCGCCTTGCACCTTCGGCACTCAATGATGAGATTCTCCAGAGAGTCCCTCCGCAGCTCGGTCTGTTTTCCTGAGAGCATTACTCCTTCGGAGGGCGCAAGCGCCGCTTTCCCGGGCTGTTTCGACGGGTATTTCGTTTTTGAATATATTTATTATATCGTATTCCGGAAGAATTGCAATCGTCACTTTTACAAAATATGGGCGGGCTCAGCTCCGCAGCTTCTGTGCATTGTGTATAGAAATTTCGCGTTTTTCCTGCAATTGCCCGTAGATTTTTCCGAATGATTGTGCTATAGTGATTATGTATAACATGAATTGAGGTGATGCACTCTATGGCTCCTTCATTTTTCGGCGGCGTCCATCCCAGGGGCTTTAAAGAGCTTTCCTGCGAAGCGCCGATCCTGCCGATCCGTCCGAAGGTCGTCAGTATCGCAATGTCGCAGCACATCGGAAGACCCTGCACGCCCCTGGTGAAACTCGGCGACCGCGTGACCGTCGGTCAGAAGATCGGCGACGGCGAAGGGCTCTGCGTGCCCGTGCACGCTTCCGTTTCCGGCACGGTGATCGCGGTCGAACCGCGTCCGACTCCTTCCGGCACGGAGGGCTTATGCGTCGTCATTGAAAGCGATATGCAGGACACCCTCTGCCCCGATATCCAAAAGCGCGAGAGCGTTGCGGAGCTGACGCCGGAAGAGCTGACCGCCATCATCCGTGAAGCCGGCATTACCGGCATGGGCGGCGCGGGCTTCCCGACCAACGTAAAGATCTCCTCCGGCATGGGCAAGGTCGATACCGTGATCATCAACGGCGCGGAATGCGAGCCGTATATCACCTCCGACGACCGCCTGATGCGCGAAGCGCCGGAGAAGATCGCCGGCGGTATCCGCATCATTCAGAAGATCCTGCAGCCGGAGCGCACCGCGCTCGGCATCGAGAAAAACAAGAGCAGGGCGATCGCCTCCATGCGCGCCGCCCTGCCCGAGGACATGGAACTGTTGGAGCTGCGCGTCCGTTACCCGCAGGGCGCGGAAAAACAGCTCATCCAGACCGTGACCGGCCGTCAGGTGCCGCCCGGCGGACTGCCCGCTGCGGTCGGCTGCGCCGTGTTCAACGTGGCGACCTGTAAGGCGATCTACGACGCGGTCTACGAGGGGCTCCCGCTGGTGCGCCGCGCCGTGACCGTCACCGGAAGAGCGATCGCAAGACCGTCCAACTTCCTCGCGCCGATCGGCACGCCGTACGCAGACCTTGTCGAAGCGGCGGGCGGCTTCTCCAGCGAGCCGTATAAGATCCTCTGCGGCGGCCCGATGATGGGCATTGCCCAGCATTCGCTCGAGTGCGGCACGATCAAGGGCAACAACGCCCTGACCTGCTTCTCGCAGGCGGACAATCACGAGGTCGAGACGCCGCACTGCATTCGCTGCGGCAAGTGTCTTGACGTCTGCCCGATGCGCCTGATGCCCCTGCAGATGCACAAGGCGGCGCAGAAGGGCGACCTGCTCGCGCTGGAAAAGGGCTGCGTCATGGACTGCATTGAATGCGGCTCCTGCGCCTACAACTGTCCTGCGGGCATTCCGCTGGTGCAGAGCTTCCGCACGGCGAAAAAAATGCTCCGCGACGAGCAGGCAAAGCAAAAGGCAAAGGAGGCGGTCAAATGAACATCGAAGCGACCAATCTGACCGTTTCCTCCTCCCCGCACGCCCACAGCAAAAACTCCACCGCCGTCATCATGCGCGACGTGTGCATCGCGCTCGTTCCTGCGCTCATCGCGGCGGTCTGGTTCTTCGGCTGGCGCGCGCTGACCTTAACGATGGTGTCCGCCGCCGGCTGCGTCTTCTTCGAGTGGGGCTACCGCAAGCTCCTGAAGAAGGACTGCACTGCAGGCGACTGGAGCGCCGTCGTCACGGGCGTGCTGATCGCCTTCATCTGTCCGGTCAGTCTCCCCTACTGGACGATCCTGATCGCCGACCTCTTCGCCATCGTGCTGGTCAAGCAGCTCTTCGGCGGCATCGGCATGAACATCGTCAATCCCGCCCTAGCCGCCCGCGCCTTCCTGTTCAGTTGGCCCTCCCTGATGTCCGGAAGCTGGGTCGCGTCCGGCACGCGCATTTCCGTTCTTTCTCCGTCGCTGGACGGCATGACGACCGCGACGCCGCTGGCTGCGCTGGCGGAAAACACCCTTCCGACGGAAAGCCTGCTCGACCTCTTCCTCGGCAGGATCGGAGGCTCGCTCGGCGAGGTCAGCGCGGCCGCGCTGCTCCTCGGCGGCGTCTATCTGCTCGTTCGCAAGGTCATCACCCCGCGCATCCCGCTGGCGTACCTCGGCACGGTCGCCGTCCTCGCCGTCCTCTTCCCGCGCGGCGGGAATGACTGCTTCGACTGGATGCTCTGCCAGCTCCTGTCCGGCGGTCTGCTGCTCGGCGCGATCTTTATGGCGACCGACTACACCACGTCCCCCGTCACCCACCTCGGTCAGATCGCCTACGGCGTCGGCTGCGGCGTGCTGACGATCCTGTTCCGCTATTTCGGCGCCTACGTCGAAGGCGTGACCTACGCGATTTTGATCATGAACTGCTGTATCGGCTTCTTTGACAAGCTCGGCGTACCCAAACGCTTCGGACTGGTCAAGCAGAAGAAGGGCGGTGCGGAGAAATGAAGGATTATAAGTACGTACTTCGGCTGACGCTGACCCTCCTGCTGATCACCGCCGTGGTCGCGGGGCTTCTGGGGCTGGTCAACTATCTGACGGAGGATAAGATCGACGCCCTGACCCGCGAAAAAGCGGAAAAAGCCATGCAGGACGTGCTTCCCGCGGCGCATTACGAGCCGATCGCGCACAGCATGGACGGCGTCACGGAGGCCTACCGCGCAGACGACAAGGGTTACGTCGTGCGCGTGAATGAAAACGGCTTCGGCGGCTCGATCGACATGATGGTCGGCGTCGGTGCGGACGGCAAGGTCTGCGGCGTGAGCATCATTTCCCATTCCGAGACCGCCTCGCTCGGCGCGAACTGCGTCCGTGAGGACTTCCGCGCGCAGTATCTCGGCGCGGACAGCGCGCTCGCCGTCAAGAAGGACGGCGGCACGATCGACGCGCTGACCGGCGCGACCGTGACCTCCCGCGCCGTGACGCGCGGCGTCAACCTCGCCCTCGAATTCGTGAAGGAGGTGGGATGATGAACTTCAAAAAGCAACTGAAGGAAGGGCTCTTGACCAATAACCCCGTTTTGAGCCAGCTCCTCGGCATGTGCTCGACCATGGCGATCACCACGACGCTCTTTAACGGTCTCGGCATGGGTCTGAGCGTCACGATCATTCTGATCTGCTCCAACGTCGTCATTTCCGCCCTGCGGAAGATCATTCCCGACAAGATCCGCATTGCGGCGTACATCGTCGTCATCGCGGGCTTCGTCACGATGGTCGATCTGCTCCTGAAAGCATACGTCCCCGCTCTCTCCGACAGTCTGGGCGTGTTCATTCCGCTGATCGTCGTTAACTGCATTATCCTCGGCAGAGCGGAAGCCTTCGCCTCCAAAAACGGCGTGCTCGCTTCGGCAGTCGACGGTCTGACGCAGGGCATCGGCTATACCGCCGCCCTCGTCGTCATGTGCATCATCCGCGAATTCCTCGGCAGCGGCACCTTCGGCAAGGGCGTGCTCGGCGCGGACGGCGTCCGTATCCTGCCCGCCGATTATCCCGCCCTGCTCGTCATTCTGCCCGTCGGCGGCTTCCTCACGCTCGGCTGCCTGATCGCGCTGACCCAGTGGATCAACCGCAAACTCGCGGAGAAGGAACGTGAAAAGGAGGCGGTCAAATGAGCACCTTTGTCGCTCTGTTTACCATCTCCCTCAACGCCATTCTGGCGGAGAACTTCATCCTCGTCAAATTCCTCGGAATCTGTCCGTTCATGGGCGTTTCCAAGAAGACGGACACCGCCTTCGGCATGGGTCTCGCGGTCATCTTCGTCATGGGTCTCGCTTCAGCGGCGACCTGGGCGGTCAATGAATTCCTGCTCGTCAGGCTCAATCTGGAATACATGCAGACCGTGGTCTTCATCCTCGTCATCGCCGCGCTCGTGCAGTTTGTCGAGATGTTCCTGCAGAAAGCGCTGCCCGCCCTGTATCAGGCGCTCGGCATCTATCTGCCGCTCATCACCACCAATTGCGCCGTCCTCGGCGTCGCGCTGCTGAATATCCAGAACGGCTACACGTTCATTGAATCCGTGATCTACGGCGTGACCGGCGGCGTCGGCTTCACCCTCGCCATCGTCCTGTTCTCGTCCGTGCGCGAGCGGCTGGAGGACTGCGACTGTCCCAAGGCGTTCAAGGGCTTCCCGCTCGCGCTGATCGCCGCAGGTCTGCTGGCGCTGTCCTTCCTGGGCTTCTCCGGCTTCAAGGTCTTCGGTTAAGGAGGTGCCGGTATGGAGAAAATCCTTTATGCGGTGCTCGTCCTTTCAGTCATGGGCGCGGCGTTCGGCGCGATCCTCGCGATCGCTTCCAAAATCTTCGCGGTCAAGGTCGATGAACGTCTGCCGAAGCTGACCGCGTGTCTGCCCGGCGCGAATTGCGGCGGCTGCGGCTACGCCGGCTGTCAGGCTTACGCGCAGGCAGTGCTCGACGGCAAGGCGTCGATCGGTCAGTGCGCTGCCGGCGGCGCGGACGCGGCAAAGGCCATGTCCGCCGTCATGGGCGTAGAGGCCGTAGAGGTCGAGAAAAAGGTCGCCATGGTCAAGTGCCGCGGTCAGAACCACCTGCCCAAGGCGCGCTATGCCGGCATCGCCGACTGCCGCAGCGCGATGTTCGTCACCGGAAACGGCCCGTCTGCCTGTCCGAACGGCTGTTTGGGCTTCGGCACCTGCACGACGGTCTGCAAATTCGACGCGATTCACGTTGTGAACGGCGTCGCCCGCGTCGACGCGGACAAATGCACCGGCTGCATGCAGTGCGTGGAGATCTGTCCGCGAAAGGTCATCGTCCCCGTCACCTACGACGCGGACATCGTCGTCGCCTGCTCCAACCACGAGCGCGGCGCAAAGACCCGCAAGATCTGCGACATCGGCTGTATCGGCTGCCACCTGTGCGAAAAGCAGTGCGAATACGACGCGATCCACGTGATCGACAATCTGGCGGTCATCGACTACAGCAAGTGCGTTTCCTGCGGACGGTGCGCGGCAAGGTGTCCGCGCCACCTGATCTCCGACTCGAACCTGCGCACGGACATGGACGCCGTACCCGCCATGCAAAGATAGTTTTTCAGGGCTTCCGCGTTTTGCGGAAGCCCTGCTTTTTTGCCCCTGCCTTCATTCCCTGTCATTGCCACGTCCCCGAAGGGGTCGCGGTAATGGCGCCGTTCGTCGGACTCTTCCCCAAGCTGCAAGCCTTCGCGGCGGTTCGTACCAGAATTGCAAGTTTACATAATTTTATTACGGTAAACTCGCCGCATTCCGCATTCCGCATTCCCAAACTGTTCCGCTTGACTTCCGTGCGGAATTGTGGCACACTATATCTGTAAGAGGAGGTGGCATTATGCCCAGTATGGAATGGATGTGGCTCGCAGCGCTCGTGCTGTTCGCCGTTTTGGAGGCGTCTACCAGCGCGCTGGTGTCCGTTTGGTTTATCGGCGGCTCGCTCGCTGCGATGATCGCCGCCCTGCTCGGCGCGCCGATCTGGCTGCAGTTGGTTCTGTTTTTTGCCGTTTCCGCCGCGCTGCTTCTGCTGCTGCGTCCGATCGCGCGAAAATACATGAAGTCCCGCACCGTCGCAACCAACGTCAGCAGTAACATCGGCAAAACCGCCGTCGTCACAGCCGCGATCGACAATCTGCGCGGCGTCGGCGCGGTCAAGATCGGCGGCGTGGAATGGTCGGCAAGAAGCGCCGACGACCGGCCCATTGAAAAGGACGCGGTCGTGCGCGTCACGAAAATCGAAGGTGTCAAGGTCTTCGTGGAACTTGTAAAGGAGGAAGCTAACTTATGAGCGAATTTTTCAGCAACAATTCCGGCGTCATTCTGATCGCGGCTGCCGCGATTATCGTGTTCATCATTCTGATCAAAAACATCGCCATCGTCCAGCAGTCGCGCGCCTTCGTCATCGAACGGCTCGGCGCGTTCTCGACCGTCTGGGAGGTAGGTATCCACTTCAAGATCCCGTTCATCGAGCGCATCGCAAAGCGCGTCAGTCTCAAGGAGCAGGTGCTCGACTACCCGCCCCAGCCCGTCATCACGAAGGATAACGTCACCATGCAGATCGACACCGTCGTGTATTTCCAGATCACCGACCCGAAGCTCTACACCTACGGCGTCGAATATCCCATGATGGCGATGGAAAACCTGACCGCGACGACCCTGCGTAACATCATCGGCGACCTCGAACTCGACCAGACGCTGACCTCGCGCGATCTCATCAACACGAACATGCGCTCCATTCTGGACGAAGCGACCGACCCGTGGGGCATCAAGGTCACCCGCGTGGAGCTCAAGAATATCCTGCCGCCGCAGGACATTCAGAACTCCATGGAAAAGCAGATGAAGGCGGAGCGCGACCGCCGTCAGGCGATCCTTCAGGCGGAAGGCACGAAGCATTCGCAGATCCTCGTCGCCGAGGGCGAGAAGGAGTCCGCGATCCTGCGCGCAGACGCGGAAAAGCAGGCTGCCATTCTCCGCGCCCAAGGTCAGGCGGAGGCGATCCTCGCCGTGCAGAAGGCGACCGCAGAAGCCATGCAGATGCTGAACGAAGCCTGCCCGAACGACCAGGTCATCAAGCTCAAGGCGCTTGAGGCCATGCAGAAGATCGCCGACGGTCAGGCGACGAAGATCATCATTCCGTCTGAGATCCAGGGACTTGCCGGTCTGGCGACCGGTTTGGTGGAGAGCGCGAAGAAATGATCACAAAGCCGTCGTTCTTACGCAGCCGCAGTCTGAAGATCCTGCTCGGCGTCACCCTCGGCGTAGCAGTCGCGCTGACGCTGCTCCTGCTCTTTGTCCCCGAAAAAGAGGGCTTCTCCCACGAGGCGCCGGGCGTCCTGCTCTGCGCGGACGGGACGGTCACGCCCTGCGTAGTCGGTCTGCACGGCACGATGAGCACCTACGCCTTCGACGCGGACAGACCGATCTGCAACGCGACGCTCCTGCTCGACGGACAAGAGGTCGGCGAGGTGCGTCTCACCTTTGACGGCAGCTACGCCGCGGCGGGAGAAGACGGTATCCCCGCCGTGCTGTCCAAGGAACGGGAGTTCGCCGCGCTGATCCACCGGGACGGCACGGACTGTCTCCTGCTCTCTCCTGCGCCGGAGGGAAAAGCGGCGCAAGAGCTGCTGGCGAGATTCCTCGCAGACGTGCCTTACGCCCGCCGTCAGGGTTGGGAAGCGTTCCAAACAGAATAAAGCGAAAAATAGCGGATGTGCCGTTTGGCGCATCCGCTTTGTATTCAATTCACCACGTTCTGCGGCGTGCCGGCGAGGAAAGCGCGGATATTCTCCGCGGTGATCCGGTGCAGACGCACGCGCGTTTCGTAGGGCGCCCACGCGACGTGGGGCGTGAGGAAACAGTTGGGCGCGGCGAGCAGCGGATTGTCCGCCGCGATCGGCTCCCGGGACACCACGTCCGCGCCGAACGCGCCGAGCTTACCGGATCTCAGCGCGTCCGCGACCGCCTGCTCGTCCAAAAGACCGCCGCGCGCGGTGTTGAGCAGGATCGCGCCGTCCTTCATCTGCGCAAGGGCGTCCGCGTCGATCATGCGCCGGTTTTCCGCCGTCTGCGGGCAGTGGAGCGAGACGATATCCGACCCCCGCAGCAAGGCGTCCAAGTCGACGAACGCCGCGCCCGCAGGCACTTCCTTTTCATGCCGCGCCGTGACGAGCAAGCGCATGCCGAAGGCGAGGGCGATCCTGCCGACCGCCTGCCCGATCGCGCCGTAGCCGATCAGCCCCATCGTCTTGCCCGCAAGCTCGGTGAGCGGCTTCTTCCAGAAGCAGAAATCGGGGTTGTTCTGCCAATCGCCCGCGAACACCGCCGCCGAATGCAGTCCGACCTGCTGGGTGATCTCCAGCAGGAGAGCGAAGGTCATCTGCGCGACCGCGCCCGTGGAATAACCGGGCACGTTGCAGACCATCACGCCGTGCGCCCGCGCCGCCTGAACGTCGACGATATTGTACCCCGTCGCCAAAACGCTGACGAGCTTCAGCTTCGGACAGGCTTCAAACACGTCCGCGCCGAGGGGCGTCTTGTTCAGAAGGACGATCTCCGCGTCTCCGATCCGTCCGATCGTCTCCTCCGGCGCGGTGCGGTCATAGACCGTCAGCTCGGCGAGCGTGCGAAGTCCCTCCCAACTGATATCGCCGGGATTGGCAGCGTAACCGTCCAGAACGACGATCTTCATCACCAGAACTCCTTTGACGCCTTGCGCTGCACGAACATGTACCACACGAAAATGCCCGCCGGCACGAGAATGGTCGCAATATCCACCAGCGTGTTCGTCGCTTTCAGTGCAATCGAATAGGCAAGATAGCCGACGCCGCAGAGGATCATCGCAATGCCGAGCAGCAAAAGACGCGGCTCGATATAGTCGATAAAGCCGTCTACGTCCGCGCAGGTGTCCGGCGTGCAGCCGCCCGGATAGAGGAATTTATTGGGGAAGAGCATGCAGGTCTTGTGCAGACGGATATAGGTGTAGATCGCGTAGATTCCGCTGCCGAACAGCATAAGCAGCAGGAGCAGCGACAGCATATCGCCCATGCCGACAAAGGGATTCGCGTTGGCCGCGGTCTCCGTCGCCGCAGTTGCTTCCGCCGCATTCAATAAACGGTACATCTGGTTATCCTCCGTAGTTTGATACTGCCATTATAGCAAGTCTGCGCGCGCAATGCAACCGCTTTCCGTCCGCTGCGGGCAGTTTTTGCGGCTCTTGACAATCGCAAGCGGCAGTGCTATAGTCAATTTGTAACACGGTCGCGAATGCGATACGAAAGGGCGGTGTTCTTCATGACGAATCACAGACGTTTTGTGGCAGGGATCCTTGCCGTTCTCGTTTTGTTCGCCGTGGCGACGCTCTTCGTGCTCGCGTTGGAAGCGGATCACGACTGTATCGGCGAAGACTGCCCCGTCTGCGCCGTGATCTCGTCGTGTCAGAAAGCGCTGAAGACGCTCTGCGGCGTGATGATCGCCGTCGCGTCGCTCTTTGCGTGCCGCTGTTTCGTCGCGGCGTTCTTTTCCCGTCTGCGCGCCGTGTGCTGCGATAAAACGCCGATCGTTCTAAAGGTCAAGCTTCTGAATTAAATACCGGACACAAGGGATCGGTCTGCTCTGTCGGGCAGGCTTTCTCGGCGTATGCCGCGTCCCTTGTCTTTTTATGCCCATTTTTCATTTCCATTCGATTCGGAGGCTGTATATGAAAAAACTACTGTCTATTGCGCTGTGTCTTGCGCTGCTCGCCGGACTGGCGGCAGGCTGCGGCAGCTTTTCTCCAAGCAGTGATAAGCTCAGTATCGTAACGACGATCTTCCCGATCTACGACTGGGTCACGCAGATCCTGGGCGGCAAGGCAGAGCAGGCGGAAGTCGCCATGCTGCTTGACAGCGGCGTCGACCTGCACAACTATGAGCCGACCGCAGACGACATCGCCCGTATCTCCTACTGCGATATGTTCCTCTACGTCGGCGGCGAATCCGACCGCTGGGCAGAGGACGTCCTCGCGCAAGCCGAAAACAAGGACATGGTCGTCGTCAACCTTCTGGACGTCCTCGGAAACGACGCGAAAGAGGAAGAGATCAAGGAAGGCATGCAGGCGGACGAAGCGGAGGACGACGGCGAGGACGAAGCCGTCGAATACGACGAGCACGTCTGGCTTTCTCTGCGGAACGCCGACAAGCTCTGTCGTTATATTTCGGACAAGCTCTGTCAGATCGACGCGGAAAACGCGGACGCTTACCAGGTCAATACCGACGCCTATCTGGAAAAGCTGAACGCGCTCGACGCCGAATATCAGGCCGTCGTTGACGCGGCAGCCGTGAAAACGCTCTTGTTCGGCGACCGTTTCCCGTTCCGGTATCTTGCCGCAGATTACGGCCTGGACTATTACGCCGCGTTCGTCGGCTGCTCCGCAGAAAGCGAGGCGAGCTTTGAAACGATCGCTTTTCTGGCAGGCAAGCTCGACGAGCTCGGTCTGAAAACGATCCTGCAGATCGAAAGCGCAGACGGAAAGATCGCCGCGACGATCCGCGACGCGACCAAAGCAAAGGATCAGACGATCCTGACGCTGAATTCCATGCAGTCGACGACTGCCGCCGACGTGAAAAACGGCGCCTCCTACCTGTCGATCATGGAAAGCAATCTTGCCGTGCTCAGGGAAGCGCTGAGCTGAGAAAGGCTGGTATGACGATGAACGCAAAGCGAATCAAGACTTTCCTGTCCGTTCTTCTTGCCGTGACGATCCTCGCGGCGTGCGCGGGCTGCGGCGGCAGTCCGTCCGACGCGCCGGCGTCGGAACCGTCCGCGCAAAACGCGGAAACGGTCAAAACCGCGCAAGTCCGTCCGGAGCAGTTCGACCCGGACGAGTATATCCTCTATCAGAACATCTTTTATCAGGATTACGGCAAGTCGTACGACGGCACCGCAGTCACGAAAAACGGCGTTTTTGCCTTGATCTACGACGCCTACAGCAGCCGGGAGCGCTATTACGTTTGGGGCTATTACGACCAGACCCGCTGCTGCGACTGGCAGTGGGAATTCGTGCCGCAGGATGGCGCATCGCTGCCGCCCGTCGGTTCTCTCGTGACCGTGACCGGCACGTTCACATACGATGAGAACGCGCTGGACAAATACTGGATCGCCGACGCTCAGATCGCGCCGACAACGGAATACGCAGGGCCGTCCGCCGAGCGGGATATGTGCTCCATGAGCTGCACGCTGGAGCGCGTGCAGATTTACAACGTCATGTATCACGGGGACGTTTTCGAGGGGCAGACGTTCACCGCCTACGGCCGCGTCGCTTCGCCGAACACGCTGGAAGACCCGTACTATGACAATTCCTGGCAGATCGGCTTCACCTGGGACGGCGACGTCCCCGCGATCGGCACGCTCGTAGAGCTCTCCGGCACGATCCGCGCCGGACAGCTCGACGCGCAGTCGCTGACCGCCCGATAAGACCCGAATAGGAAGGAAGCGAAACTATGTTGCTCGCTTGTAAGGAGCTCTCGCTCGGATATGACGGGCATGAGATCGTTCACGGACTGAATTTTGAGATTCATTCCGGCGACTATCTGTGCATCGTCGGAGAAAACGGCTCCGGTAAAAGCACCCTGATGAAAACGATCCTCGGCCTGCAGTCGCCCGTCAGCGGAACGGTCGTGACAGGCGACGGGCTGCGGCAGAACGAGATCGGCTATCTCCCGCAGCAGACCCTCGTGCAGCGGGATTTCCCCGCATCGGTCTGGGAGATCGTGCTGTCCGGCTGTCAGAACCGCATGGGACTGCGTCCCTTCTACGGTCAGAAAGAGAAACGGCTCGCAAAAGAAGCCGTCGAAAAGCTGGGCCTCTCCCCGCTGACCAAGCGTTGTTACCGCGAACTGTCCGGCGGTCAGCAGCAGCGCGTGCTGCTGGCGCGGGCGCTGTGCGCCACGCAGAAGCTCCTGCTTCTGGACGAGCCGGTCGCCGGATTGGATCCGAAAGTGACTGCCGAGATGTACGACATGATTTCAAACCTGCACCGGGACGGCGTGACGATCATCATGATCAGCCACGACATCGACGCCGCGCTGCGGTACGCCACGCACATTCTGCACGTCGGAAAAACCGTCTATTACGGGACGCGGGACGACTATCTGCAGAGCGAAGCGGGAAAGATCTTCCTCCTGCAGCAGAAGGGCGGTGAGGCGAAATGATCGAAAAGCTCCTCTGGTTTCTGCAGCAGCAGTACGCGCAGTACGCTTTGATCGTCGGCGTGCTGATCGCGCTGTGCTCGTCTCTGCTCGGCGTCACCCTCGTGCTCAAGCGCTTTTCCTTCATCGGAGACGGTCTGTCCCACGTTGCCTTCGGCGCGATGGCGATCGCAGCCGTGCTGAATCTGACGAACAATATGCTCCTGATCCTTCCGGTCACCATGCTCTGTGCCGTGTTGCTGCTCCGCACCGGTCAGAACGCAAAGATCAAGGGGGACGCCGCCGTCGCCATGATCTCGGTCGCTTCGCTCGCGTTCGGCTATATGCTCATGAACGTGTTTCCGTCCTCGTCCAACGTGTCGCGCGACGTGTGCACGACCCTGTTCGGGTCGTCCTCGATCCTGACGCTGTCGCAGGACAAGGTCTGGCTGTGCGCGGTACTTTCCGTCGTCGTGGTCGTTCTCTTCGTCTTCTTCTACAACAAGATCTTCTCGGTGACGTTCGACGAGGCGTTCGCCCGGGCGACCGGAACGAAAGCCGGCGCATACAACCTGCTGCTTGCGATCATCATTGCGGTCATCATCGTGCTTGCGATGAATCTGGTCGGCTCGCTGCTGATCTCCGCGCTGGTCATCTTCCCCGCCCTCTCCGCCATGCGGCTCTTCCGCAGCTTCAAGAGCGTGACGGTCTGCTCGGCGATCCTGTCCGTCCTGTGCGCGTTCCTCGGGATTATCGTGTCCATTCTGGCGGGCACGCCGGTCGGCTCAACGATCGTAGCGGTCGACGCCGCAGCGTTCGGGATCTGCTGTCTGGCGGGGCTCGTCCGCAGGTTCGCCCGCCGCTGACCGCGCTATGGCTCCCTCTCTGAGGGAGACACCTGTCTGACGCTGAAAAAAGACGCCGCTTTTGCGGCGTCCTTTCTTGTATTTCCACGCTTGATATGGTAAAATATATTGCGAAATTTGATTACCCCGAAGGACGGGAGGAATATTATGTCAACCTTACGGCAAGAAATCAACCGCCGCCGCACCTTTGCGATCATCTCGCACCCGGACGCCGGCAAGACGACGCTGACCGAGAAATTCCTGCTCTACGGCGGCGCGATCGCGCAGGCAGGCGCGGTCAAGGGCAAGAAGAACGCCCGCGCCGCCGTCTCCGACTGGATGGAGATCGAGAAGCAGCGCGGCATTTCCGTCACCTCGTCCGTCATGCAGTTCCAGTACGAGGGCTTCTGCATCAATATCCTCGACACGCCGGGCCATCAGGACTTCTCCGAGGACACCTACCGCACGCTGATGGCGGCGGACTCGGCGGTCATGGTCATCGACGGCGCGAAGGGCGTCGAGCCGCAGACGCGCAAGCTCTTCAAGGTCTGCGCGATGCGCCATATCCCGATCTTCACCTTTATCAACAAGCTCGACCGCGAGACGAAAGACCCCTTCGATCTGCTCGACGAGCTGGAGCGCGAGCTCGGCATCGAGACCTACGCCGTCAACTGGCCGATCGGCTGCGGCAAGGAATTTCAGGGCGTGTACGACCGCCAAAAGTGTCAGATCAACTTCTTTTCCGGCGTTTCGGGCAAGAAACGCGCGGAAAAACTGGAGATCGCGCTGGACGACCCCGCAGTTGCCGACCACATCGGGCAGACCCGTTGGCAGCAGCTCAAGGACGACGTGGAGCTGCTCGGCGCGGGCAGAGAATTTGACATGGACGAGGTGCGCGGCGGACAGCTTTCTCCCGTCTTCTTCGGCTCGGCGCTGACGAATTTCGGCGTGGAACCCTTCCTCGAGGCCTTTTTGCAGATGACGCCGCCGCCCCTCTCGCGTGAAGCCGACTGCGGCGTGATCGACGCGTTCCGACCCGATTTTTCCGCCTTCGTCTTCAAGATCCAGGCGAATATGAACAAGGCGCACCGCGACCGTCTGGCGTTCATGCGCATCTGCTCGGGCAAGTACGAGCGCGAGAGCGAAGTCTACCACGTGCAGGGCGGCAAAAAAATGCGCCTGTCGCAGCCGCAGCAGCTCATGGCGCAGGAGCGCGAGATCATCGACGAAGCGTACGCCGGCGACATCATCGGCGTGTTCGACCCCGGCATCTTCTCCATCGGCGACACGATCTGCATGCCCGGTCAGAAGTTCCGCTTCGCAGGGATCCCGACCTTCGCGCCCGAGCATTTCTGCCGCGTCAGTCCGAAGGACACGATGAAACGCAAGCAGTTCGTCAAGGGTACGGAGCAGATCGCCCAGGAAGGCGCGATCCAGATCTTCAAAACGCCGAACACCGGCATGGAGGAGGTCATCGTGGGCGTCGTCGGCACGCTGCAGTTCGACGTCTTCCGCTACCGCATGCTCTCGGAGTACGGCGTGGAGCTGCGCATGGAGAATCTTCCCTTTGAAGTCCTGCGCTTCATCACGAAGTCGCCCGTGGACGAAAAGGACCTCAACCTCTCGTCCGACGCGGAGCTTTTGGAGGACTACCGGGGCCACCGCCTGCTGGTCTTCTCGAGCCCGTGGGCGATCGACTTCACGATCCGCCGCAACCCCGGTCTGGAGCTGTCGGAAACGCTGGACGCATAAAGAAAAAACCGGACGCGCGAATGCGCGTTGCACCTGGTAAGATGAAAGTAGACACTAAAAAAGTGCCTACTTTCATTTTTTTGTTGTAGAATTAGAGAAGAGAGGAGATGAAAACATGAGCAAGAAAGGGCAAGCACACCGGAAATGGAGCAAAGAGGATAAACTGAA
>JAFROD010000019.1 GCA_017429835.1 Oscillospiraceae bacterium | reverse complement strand
CTTCCAGTTGGAATCCGCGCCGGAGTAGTTCGGATCGTTCGTCAGCTCGAAGTAGTTGCCGGAGACCCAGCAAGCGATCTTGTTGGAGCCGTTGACGAAGCTGAACGTACCGTCGCCGTTGTCAACGACCGTCCAGACGATCGCGGCGTCCGGAGAAGCGATCTTGCTGTCAGCCGGGGTGACCGCCTGCGGAACGAGGTACCAGTTGTTGTCGGTCTCGTTCTTGATCGCCATGCCGTGACCCGGGTTGTAGATGACGACCTGATCGCCGCCCTTAATGGAGGAGGACAGGACGTAGTCGCCGCTCACCGGCTCGGTCGGGGTGGTCGGGCCGGGGGTGGTCGGCTCGGTCGGGGTGACGGTGCCGCCCGCGCCCTTGACGTAGATCTCGAAGCCGAAGTCATTGGGCTTCGCGGTCGGGTTGCTGCTGGAGTAACCGGAGATGTTGGTCTTATCCTTGTTCGCGTTGTAGAAGCACTCGATGTAAGCGGGGCCGTAGTTGTTGCCCATCGTCGCGTGCTGGATATACGCGCGGCCGTCCGTCCAGGTAACCTTCCAGTTGCCGTCTGCATCCGGATAGCTGGCGTTGTTGGTCAGTTCGAAGTAGTTGCCGGAGACCCAGCACATGATCTGGTTTGCGCCGTTGGTGAAGTTCACGGTGCCGTCAGCGTTGACTTTGACCTTCCAAACGATGTCTTCGCTCGGGTCGATGAACTGGTTGCCGGTGGGCTCGGCGGGCTCAGGAACGAGGTACCAGTCGTTGTCGGTCTCGTTCTTGATCGCCATCTTGTGGCCCGGGCTGTAGATCACGATCTCGTCGCCGTCCACGAAGGACTCGGCGAGGGTGAAGATACGCTCTTCATCGACGGGCTTGCCGCTGGTGTGGATCGTGATACGGCCGCTGCCGTTGACGGTGGAGTAGTCGGAGCCGAACGGTACGGACGGGCTGTTGGCAACGACTTCATGCTTGCCGTTCACGACTGCGAAAGACTCGATATAGTTCGCCAGAACCATGTAGTCTTCCATGACGTAGTCGAGCACGTTGACGGCGCCCTTGAACATTGCGAAGCCGTCGCCGAGGTCGCGCAGCGTGTAGTTGTAGCCGGCGAGGTTGTAAGTCGCCTTGCGATCCAGCGGGACGTACTTGCCGGAGGCCTTGTCCCAGATCTTGACGTTGCTGACGCGGTAGTCGCCGGTCGGGCCGCCCGTCCAGACGCCCTTGTCGTCCTTGCGAACGGTGCTCTTGATGTTGGTGTAGATATCGTAGGTGATACCGGAGACCTGGAGGAAGCCGCCGCACTCAGCCGCAGTGGTGTCTCTCGCGCCCCATTCCAGAGCATCCAGGAGCTGCTGGCCGGTGACGGTCTGCAGGCAGGCGACGTTGCCGAAGGTGTGGATGTTCTTGCAGGTCTTGTAGGTGATATCGCCGGTGATGGCCTTGTTGCGCACGCCGCCGCCGTTCATGATGGCGACGTCAACGTCAAGACCCATGTTGTCGAACAGGTAGTACAGCGCATCGGCAGCGAAGTCGCCGGTGTTGGTCTCCTGCTTACGAACCAGTCTCTGACCGTCCGCGTAGTTGTCGAAGGTCAGGTTGGTGTGGCCGATGACCTTGCCGAGCATGCCGTCAACGGTGTTGATCCACTCGTTCTTCAGCGCGGCGACCGCGGCGTTGGAGCCGTTGTAGCTCGTGATGAGCTCGGTGGAGACGGTACCCTTGGTGAGGTTGATGGTCATCTTGCCGACCGCGCCGAAGTAGCTGCCAGTCTGGGTCAGGATAACCTTATTCTTGCCGGCGTCAGCGACCGTCTTCATTTCGACCGTGCTGTGAGAGTGGCCGTCAATGAAGGCGTTGAGGCCAGTGGTGTTGGCGATCAGCTCTTCAGAAGTCCACGGCTTGGACGCCGGATCGTCGCCCAGGTGGCCGAGGGCGATGACGTAGTCGGCGCCGGCTGCCTTTGCCGCGTTGATGGCGGACTGCACGGAAGCGTACAGGTCTGCGCCGGTAGCGCCGCCGGCAATGCCGTAGATGTAGTTGCCCGCCTCGTCCTGGAAGTACGCCGGAGTGGACTTCGTGAAGGATTCAGGCGTGGTGATGCCGACGATGGCGACCTTCTTGCCGTCAAACTCGTACATCTTATAGGACTCAAGGACGTTCGCGCCCTTGACGCCGTTGGTCTCATGATAGAAGTTCGCGGAAACGTACGGGAACTGCGCCCAGCGGATGGCGTTCATCGCGCCTTCCATGTCGTAGTCGAACTCGTGGTTGCCGAGGGTCGCCAGATCGTAGCCCGCCGCGTTCATCATTTCGATGATGCTCTTGCCCTTATCCATGGAGCCGTAAGCGGTGCCCTGGATATGGTCGCCGGCGTCGACCAGCAGGACGCCTGCGGCGACCTTCTTGGTCTGGTACTTCATGTCGGCAACGGTGTCGTAGGACAGGGCGCCGTCGATGTAGGTATGGACGTCGTTGGTGTAGTAGATGATGAGCTCGTCAGCCTCTGCGATCTTCTCGTGGCAGACGGTGCAGACGCCGTCGACGTAGTTATGGCCGAGCGCCGGAATGACTTCCGTCTTGGTCTCGCCGCACTGCGTGCAGGTATAGAGCTTTTCGCCTGCGCTCTCGCAGGTCGGCTTCACGGTGACGACGCCGTCGTCCCACTTATGTCCGTCAGCGGGGCACGGCTCCATCGACAGGATCGCCGTGGTCAGGATCTTCGCCATTTCAGCACGGGTCGCGTTGCCCTGCGGAACCAGCTCGACTCTGGTCTTGTTGTTCTCGGTGATCTTTCTGCCGCCGATGATGCCCTTGCCGATCGCCCAGTTAAACGCTTCCTTCGCGTAAGCGGAAACCTTCTTCGCGTCGGTAAAGTCCTTCAGGTAATCCCGGTCGATCTCGGGCTCGCCATAGTAACGCCACATCATCGTGACGAGCTGCTCACGGGTCACGAGGCCCTTCGGATTGAAATGGTACTTGTCGACACCATTGACAATCTCGTTCTCCTCTGCCCATGCGACAGCATTCTTATACCAGTCGTCCGTCAGGTCAATGAACTTGGATTCATTGACTGCCGGAACGACCGGGTCTTCCAAACGGTAGAGGACAACAGCCGTCATTGCACGGGTGCAATAGCTGTTGGGCTCAAAGGTGATGGGGGTCATGCCATCCATAAGCTGGGGATCGTGCTTGTAGACGTACTTGACGTACTCTGCAAACCAGTCGGTCTCCTTGACATCGCGGAACGGCTCGACATAGCCGGCGCCAGCCGCGAATACGGACGGAACAACGCCTGCGATCATAGCGACGACAAGAAGCAGCGCCATGATCTTTCTGAATGCGTGTTTCATAGTGTGTCCTCCTTCTATTTCCAAAAGTGCGGGCTCTAAGCCCATTTTGGTC
Source organism: Oscillospiraceae bacterium (assembly GCA_017429835.1). Taxonomy (GTDB): domain Bacteria; phylum Bacillota; class Clostridia; order Oscillospirales; family Oscillospiraceae; genus JAZOXB01. Next base: position 20,196 of record JAFROD010000019.1, on the reverse strand, counting down.
TTTATTATTCTATCAGTATTTGCGACAATAAGCAAGGGAAGTGCCCTACATTTCTATGTTTTGACGAATCTGATTTTAAAAACCGTTGAAAATCCAACTTTTCAGTGCAGAAAATACGCATTTTTTCATGTAATATAGGTGCTTCTGCTTATGCAATTTGCACAGTCGGCCGGTTTTTCGCAAAAAAAGAACGCCGCGGAGCTGCGGCGTTGTGTCTATTGCATTCTCGGGACAATATATCTTGTGGTTTGCCCTTGTTGAAGGAACCCGACCATGTCACGGGACGGCGCATTTTTGAGAGAGCGCCGCAGGGCTGCGGCGCTCTCTGGATCATTCTTCTTCGGTCGGCTCGTCTCCCGAAAAGGGATCGTCGTCCTCCCCGGCAAGGCGGCTCTTCCTGTGGAGCTCGTAGCGTCCGCTGAAGACGAAGTACCGCTGCCCAAAATAGTTCAAGATGGCGTAGGCCGCCGTGCCGATCGTCATTTCGCAGTTGCCGCGGATCATCTCCTCCTCTTCTCCGCCGAAGGAGAAGAACCTCTGCACCCTCGGATTCGGAAGCAGCACCCTGGAAAGCAGCGGCGCGATCAGATAGAAGGAGATCAGATAGCAGACGATCACCTCCAGCAAAAAGCGGGCGACCTGCTGCCAGCTTCGCTGCACGCCGCGGAAGAGGATATAGCGGCAGGCAAGATACCAGATCAGACTGCCGAGTCCGTAGTTGAACAGCGGCGCGACGTGGTCGCTGAAGCCGTAGACGTTGAACAGCAGGAACATGATCGCCGTGCAGAGTATGAAATTGAGGATGCCGATGATCAGATAGTAGACCAGTGTGCGATCCACCATTCGCTTCAGCCGTTGCTTGTTCATGTGCAGCCCTCAAATACGCGAAATTTCCAAATTATTATACCGTCTTTTCCCCGAAAAAGCAAGGTTTTTCTTACTTCTTTGCCACCAGACGGAAGACCTCGTCCGACCTGCCGATCACGACGATGTGGTCGTCCTCGCGGAAGCAGTAGTCCGGGCCGACGTTGATGTTCGTCTCCTCGCCGTGCTTTACCGCCATGATATTGATCTGATATCTGCGGCGGACGTCCACCTCGACGACGGTTTTGCCGACCCACTGCGGCAGGATCGAGATCTCATAGATCGCGTACTGTCCGGGCATCGGAATGTAATCGAAAATGTGGTCGGAATTGCAGCGGACGGCGAGCTTCTCGGCGACCTCGACCTCCGGATAGACCACCTCGTCCGCGCCGATGATGCGCAGAAGGTCGGACTGGATATCCTGGTTGGTCTTTGCGATGATCCTTCGCGCGCCGTACTTCTTGAGCAGGCTGGTCACAACCAGCGACGACTGGAAGTCCTCGCCGATGGTAACGAAGCAGATGTCGAAATTGTCCACGCCGAGCGAGCGGATGACCGCCTCGTTCGTGCAGTCGCAGATACTTGAATCCGTGAAACGGTCAGCGAGCGACTCGATGAGGACGGGATCCTTGTCCGCGATCATGACGTCGTTGCCGAGCAGCGACAGCTTGTGCGCCAGGTGACGTCCCATTCTTCCCATGCCGATTACCAATACAGATTTCATAGCAGTCTCCTTATCCAATAAGCAGTTTTCCGTTCGGGCGGTCGACCGGCGGCTCGGTGCTTCGCTCCGAGAAGACCAGAATGAAGGTCAGCACGCCGATACGTCCCGCGTACATTAACAATATCAATACGACGTGACTTGCGGCGGAAAGCGCCGGCGTGATGCCGAGCGACAGTCCGACCGTTGCGATGGCGGAGTTTGCCTCGAACATCACCTGCTTGACGTCCATGGCGGGGTCGAAGGCGCAGATGGCAACGACCGCCGTGATCGCCATCAGCAGGTACAGGCAGACGATGGAGCACGCCTGTCGGATCAGGTCGCGGTCGATGCTGTAGCGGCACGCGATCACACGGGTGCGGCCGCGGGCGGAGGCGAGAGTGCTCAGGAACAGCACCGCGATCGTCGTGGTCTTGATGCCGCCGGCGGTGGAGCCGGGGCTGCCGCCGATCAGCATCAGCACGTTCGTCAGCACGTTGCCACCGTTGCTCATGGAATTGAGATCGACCGTGTTGAAGCCTGCGGTACGCGGCGTGACGGACTCAAAGAAGGACGCCAGCAGCTTGTCCCCGAAGGACAGTCCCTCCAGCGAGGCGTGCGACTCCAAAAGCAGGAACAGAAGCCAGCCGCCGATCAGCAGAACGCCTGTCGTCATCACGACGAGCTTGGTGTGGAGCTGATACTTCGACCAGTGCAGCTTGCTCTGCGACAGATCGCGCCAGACCAGGAAGCCCAGACCGCCGATGATGACGAGCATGCTGATCGTCAGCGTCACGAGCGGGTCGGTTTGGAAGGCGGTCAGCGAAGAATACGGCGATTCCGCACCCATCAGATCAAAGCCAGCGTTGCAGAAGGCGGAGATCGAATGGAAGACGGAGAACCAGATCCCGCGCGCCCAGCCGAATCTCGGCACGAAGCGGATCGCGAGCGCCGTCGCGCCGGCAAGCTCAAAGAGGAAGGTGAACGGCACGATGCGGCGGATCAGGCTGCCGATGCCGCTCAGCGACGTATTGCCCGCCGACTGCATCAGGATCTTGCGGTTGTACAGCCCGAGGTGTTTGCCGAGGGCGTAGGAGATCATCGTGATGACCGTCATGAAGCCCAGACCGCCGAGCTGGATCAGGAAGAGGATCACCGCCTGACCGAAGGTCGTCCAGCCCGTAAAGGTGTCGCGGACGACCAGACCCGTCACGCAGGTCGCGCTCGTCGCGGTAAAGAGCGCGTCCAGAAAGCCCGCGGACTCCCCTTTTGAGGCGGCAGGCAGCATCAGAAGCCCCGTGCCGGCGAGGATCACAAGAATAAAGCCCAGCGAGATCAGCCGCGCCGGCGTCAGACGAAAACGTTTTTTCTTCATGGAATCACTCCCAACGTGCTGTTATTGATAGCGCAGCGCCGCAAGAAAGCCTGTTTCCCCCGGTGACATTCCGCATTATAATCCGAGCAGGTATCCCGCCGCGATGCCGGCGGCAGCGGAGGACGCGATAATCAGAATAGGACTCACCTTTTTCAGCGCAGCCGTCACGGCGGCGGCGAAGATCACCGCGCTGCAGAGGAATTCCGGCCGCAGGACGTTCTCCCACGCGACCGGTACGCCGTGGAAGAAGACGGTTCGCAGCATGCCCCACAGGGCGGCAGCCATCAGACCGACCACGGCGGCGCGCAGTCCGAACATCACGCCGCTGACCGCCTTGCTGTTTTTGAAGCGGACGTAGATCTTGGCGACGATCAGAATGATGATAAACGAGGGCAGCACCACGCCCAGCGTGGCGCACAGAGCGCCGAGCACGCCGGCGGTCTCCGCGCCGACGTAGGTGGAGATGTTGATCGCGAACGGCCCGGGCGTAGACTCCGAGATCGCGACGAAGTTCGTCAGCTCCTCCATTCCCATCCAGCCGTTGGCAATGACCTTTTCCTGAATGAGTGGGAGCATGGCGTACCCGCCGCCGAAGGTGAACAGTCCGATCGTGAAGAAGGTGTAAAACAGCTTGAGGAGGATCATGGCGTCTTCCCCCGCTTTCTCTGCACCGTGCAATATACGAAGCCTGCCGCGCCGCACAGAGCGAGCAGTCCGATGATCGTCCAGTCGGTCAGCACCGCCCACGCGAACGCGCCGACCATGACGCACCAGCCGAAGACGCGGTGATCCGCGCGTTTCCAAAAGGATACGACCGCCTTGACGATCAGGGCGAGCACGCCGGCGCGAATGCCGAAGAAGGCGTACTGCACGACCTTGTATTCCATGAGTCTGCGCAGGAAGAAGGCGATCACCAGAATAATGACGAAGGACGGCAGCACCACGCCGAGAGTCGCCGCGGCGGAGCCGAGAACGCCCGCCGTGCGGTAGCCGACGAAGGTGGCGGAATTGATGGCGATGGGGCCGGGCGTGGACTCGGCGATCGCCACGATGTCCGAGATCTCTTCCTTTTCGATCAAATCGCGCTTCTCCGCCGTTTCGTACTCGATCAGCGGGATCATGGCGTAGCCGCCGCCGAAGGTGAACGCGCCGATTTTCAGAAAGATCAGAAACAGCCGCAGACATTGCCGCAGGCGTTCACGCAGCGTCATTTCCATACCTCCCCATTTTATAGACTAAGTATAGCGCATTTTCGATCAAAACGCAACGCATGTTTGATTTTTTCAAAAAAGTATGAAAAATTTTTAAAAATGCAGAAAAGTGGTTGAATTTTGCGTTCATTTGTCATAGAATAATGCGGAGCGTTATGCTGAGGGGAACCGAAGCAATCTACTGCCGCCCGTCCGAGGAGCTATGCTGAACGTCGTTCTTGTCGCGCCGGAGATCCCGCAGAACACCGGCAATATCGCGCGCACCTGCGCCGCCACCGGTTCGGTGCTGCACCTCGTCAAGCCGCTTGGCTTCGACATTTCCGAATCCGCCGTCAAACGCGCCGGTCTGGATTACTGGCATCTGGTCGAGGTGCGGGTCTACGAGGACTTGGAGGACTTTTTCTCCAAAAACGACGTGAAACAGATGCGCCTGTTCTCCACGAAGGCGCCGCGCGCCTACACGGAGGCGGACTACGCAGACGGCTGCTACCTGTTTTTCGGCAGGGAGACCAAGGGTCTGCCCGAGGACTTCCTCAACGCGCACTATGAGAACTGCGTCCGCATTCCCATGCGGGAGGAGGCGCGCAGTCTCAACCTCAGTAATTCCGTCGCCGTCGGCGTCTTCGAGGCGCTGCGGCAGCTTCAGTTTCCGCATCTGCAGGACTGGGGCAAAATGAAAAACAATCCTAACAGGAGGTAACACATGAATTACAACAAGAAATCCGTGGAATCCATCGACGTCAAGGGCAAGCGCGTGCTTTGCCGCTGCGACTTCAACGTCCCCACCAAGGAAGGCAAAATCACCAGCGACAAGCGCATCGTCGCGGCGCTGCCGACCATTCAGTACCTCGTCGAGCACGGCGCGAAGGTCATCCTCTGCTCCCACATGGGCAAGGTCAAGGTCGACTGGGATCCCGCTCTGTCTCTGAAGGTCGTCGCCGACCGTCTGAGCGAGCTGCTGGGCAAGGAAGTCATCATGGCGAAGGACGTCGTCGGCGAGGACGCCAAGGCGAAAGCTGCCGCGCTCAAGGACGGCGACGTGATGCTGCTTGAGAACGTCCGCTATATGAAGGGCGAGACGAAGAACGACCCCGAGCTGAGCAAGGAGCTGGCTTCCATGGCGGACGTTTTCGTCAACGACGCCTTCGGCACCGCGCACCGCGCGCACGCCTCCACCGCCGGCGTGGCGGACTATCTGCCTGCCGTCTGCGGCTACCTGGTGGAAAAGGAAGTTTCCATCATGGGCAAGGCGCTTGCCGATCCGACCCGTCCGTTCGTGGCGATCCTCGGCGGCGCGAAGGTCTCCGACAAGCTCAACGTCATCAACAACCTGCTGGAGAAGGTCGATACCCTCATCATCGGCGGCGGCATGGCGTTCACCTTCCTCGCAGCCAAGGGCTACAGCGTCGGCAAGTCTCTGCTCGATACCGAGAAGATCGACTACTGCAAGGACATGATGGCGAAGGCGGAAGCCAAGGGCGTCAAGCTCCTTCTGCCGGTCGACACCGTGATCGCCGCCTCCTTCCCGAACCCGATCGACGGCCCGATCGAGGTCAAGACCGTTGACGCGGACAAGATCCCCGACGATATGGAAGGCCTGGACATCGGTGAAAAGACCCGCGCCCTGTTTGCCGACGCGGTGAAGTCCGCGAAGACCGTCGTATGGAACGGCCCGATGGGCGTGTTTGAAAACCCGACCCTCGCCAAGGGCACGATCGCCATGGCGCAGGCGCTTGCCGATACCGACGCCGTGACCATCGTCGGCGGCGGCGACAGCGCGGCTGCCTGCGAGCAGTTCGGCTTTGCCGACAAGATCACCCACATCTCTACCGGCGGCGGCGCGTCTCTCGAATTCCTCGAGGGTCTGGAGCTGCCCGGCATCGCCTGCCTGGAAGACAAATAATCGTATAGGAGAACACCATGAACAGAAAGTATCGCAAAACTTTGATCGCCGGCAACTGGAAGATGAACAAGACCCCGACCGAGACCAAGGCGTTCATGACCGAGCTCAAGGGTCTGCTCCCGAAGGGCCGCTGGTGCGACATCGCCCTGTGCGTTCCCGCCGTCTGTATTCCCGCCGCCGTCCGCGCCATGCGCGAGACCCGCGTCGGCATCGGCGCAGAGAACTGCAACCCGAATCCCTCCGGCGCATACACTGGCGAAGTCTCCACCGCCATGCTCGTCGACGCCGGCTGCAAATACGTCATCATCGGTCACTCCGAGCGCCGCGCCATGGGCGAGACCGACGAAGAAGTCAACGCCAAGACCAAGGCCGCGCTTGAAGCGGGTCTGATCCCCATCGTCTGCTGCGGCGAAAGCCTCGAGCAGCGCGAGGCGGACATCACCGAGGAGTGGATCTCCATGCAGATCAAGCTCGCGCTCGCCGGCATCTCCGAGGACAAGATCCGCAAGGTCGTCATCGCCTACGAGCCGATCTGGGCGATCGGCACCGGCCGCACCGCGACCCCCGAGCAGGCGGAGGAAGTCTGCCAGCTCATCCGCACGGTCGTGCGCAAGCTGTTCGGCTCCAAGAACGCCCGCGCCACGACGATCCTCTACGGCGGCTCCATGAACGACAAGAACGCCTACGAGCTGCTGGCGCAGCCCGACATCGACGGCGGCCTGATCGGCGGCGCGTCCCTCGTTCCGTCCAAGTTCGTCAAGATCATCGAGGATGCCAACCAGCCCACCGCGTAAGGCGAAATTCGCAGACAAGCGCAGACAAGCGCGCTCCCGTCGGGAGCGCGCTTGTCTCGTCCTTGCTTGACAATCCACCCCCCCATGCTATAATCTGAAGATAGAACGATCTGAAAGGAGCGCTGTCATGAAAAAACTTGCGTTACTGCTTTGTCTTGTCCTGCTGCTCACCGCCTGTCAGACGCCCGCCGCCGTCCCCGACGGATCATCCGACACGGAGAGCACGAACGATTCTACCTCTGAAAGCACCGAGCTCCCTACGGAAGAAAGCGCCGAAGTCCCCACGGAGGCGAGCACCGAACCGACCCAGGACGAGGACGTGCCTGTGAGCATCCGGCAGAATCTGCCGGAAGTGTTCTCCTATCATTTAGAAGAGATGTATATGAATCTGGCACAGGACGGCTTCAGCCAGACCATCGACCAGGAAACCGCGCTGGACGGCAGCTTTCACTTTACGTTGTACCAGCGGCAGTGGGATCACACAGCAGAATTTGCGGACGAGACGCTCCGCGATTTCTACTATCAGCAGGAGGACGGCGTCATGGTCTGCTATGCCCGTCTCAATGGCGAAGCGCCGGAACGTATTCCGATGACGAAAGCCGAAGAAGCCGATTTGAGCGCCTCCATGGAGCTGGTCGTCGGCGCGTCTGCGCTCCTGCCGGACTATCTGAAGGACTTCAAGGACGAGGGCATCGACAGTGAGAGCGGTCTGCGCCGCTGCACCTACCGGATGTCGGTGCAGGATATCCTCCATGACGAGACGATGCTCGCCTCCTTCGTATATCTCGTCTGCGCAGTTTCCGGCTACACTTACCAGGCCACGGACGATCTCTACGTCACCGCCGCCCTCTATTTGGACGACGCCATGCGCCCCGTCAAGCTCACCCACGATTTCTCCGAGCTGAAGCCCTTCGTGCTCAGCGAGGGCGCGGTGAGCGGCGAATATGCGATGCAGACCGATCTGGTCTATCTGACCTATGAATTTGACTACGATACGCCGGAGACGATCTCCGTCCCCGAGAATTTCCTTCCCTGACCGAAAAATCGCGCCGGAATATCCGGCGCGATTTTTTCATATTTTCTTTACAGACTTCGACGACGAAATGTGTTATAATGATTTTAGCAGGAGCAACCTCTCCTGCGAAATGAACGGAAGAGCAAATCAACGACTGGGAGTGACGAAATGAATCTGCTCTTTTTCCTGACCCCCAAGGCAAACTGTTACTACTTATTTGACGACTTTACCGTGCGGCAGGCGCTCGAGCGCATGGAGTCGGCGGGCTACACCGCCCTGCCCATCCTACGGCGCGACGGCTCCTACTGCGGCACGCTGACCGAGGGCGACCTGCTGTGGGCGGTGAAGAATCTCTGCATTATGGACATGCGCGAGACGGAAAAGTACAACATCATGGACATCACGCACCGCAAGTATTATTTGCCGGTCTCCGTGACGACCGACATCGACGAGCTGGTCACCCGCGCGGTCGATCAGAACTTCGTGCCGGTCGTGGACGACAAAGGCGCGTTCATCGGCATCGTGACCCGCCGCGCCATTCTCCGCTGCCACCCGCTGTATAAAGAAGGCGCGGCAGTCTGATGGAGCTGCGCTGCGTTGCACCGCGCGAGGCAAAGCTCCTGTCGATCCTGCGGCAGGAGCTTTCCATGTCGTCCACCCTCGTCAAGCGGCTGAAATTTCAAAACGCCTACCGCGTCAACGGCGTTCCGGCGCGGACGGACTACCCCGTGAAGGTCGGCGATACCGTGACCGTCCTTCTGGACGAACCGACGCCGGTCTACCCCGCCGAGGACGGCGACCTGCATATCCTCTATGAGGACGACAGCCTGATCGCCGTGGACAAGCCCGCGGGCATGCTCGTGCATCCGTCCTCCGCCCGCAACACGGGCACGCTGGCAAATCGCCTGACCGCCTACTATCAAAAGACGGGGCAGGCGTGCGCGATCCACCCCGTCAGCCGGCTCGACCGCGACACCTTCGGCGTCGTCCTGCTCGCCAAGAACGCCCACGTCCACGCGCTGATGTGCGCGCAGTCGAAGGCGGGCAAGATCGAAAAGACCTATCACGCCCTCGTCTGCGGCGTACCGCCCGCGCAGGAGGGAATCCTCTCCGCGCCGATCGCGCGCAAGGCGCCGCCGAGCATGCTCCGCTGCATCCGCGATGACGGCAAGGAGGCGCGGACGCGCTATCGCCTGCTGCAAACGGACGGGCGGCTCTCCCGATTGGAGCTGCAGCCGCTGACCGGCCGCACGCACCAGCTCCGCGTCCACTGCGCCCATTTCGGTTTCCCGATTCTCGGCGACCCGCAGTACGGGAGCGCGGATTCCCGCGCCCTGTCCGAACGGTTCGGGCTTTCCTATCAGCAGCTCTGCGCCGTGACGCTGGCGTTCTGTCACCCCATGACGCGGAAAAACGTCGAAATCCGCTCCGATCTGGACGTTTCTCTTGATTTCCTGACCCGCGCGGATATATAATAATTACAGACATCGGCAAGAGCCGAACAACAGGAGGAACAAATATGTTTGATCGTCTGATCGAAAAGTTACAGGCAAATCCCAAGAAAATCATCTTTACCGAAGGTCACGACCCCCGCATCCTTGAGGCCGCCGACCGCCTGAAAAAGGGCGGCTTCCTGACCCCGATCCTCATCGGCAACGTCGAGGCGGTGCAGGCGAAGGCGAAAGAATGCGGCTTTGATATCGCGGGTCTGGAGATCCTCGATCCGGCGACCTATCCGGAAATGGACGACATGGTCGAAAAAATGGTGGCGCTCCGCAAGGGCAAGATGACCGCCGAGGAATGCCGCGCGGCATTGGCGAAGGGCAATTATTTCGGTACCATGCTCGTCAAGCTCGGCTATGCCGACGCCCTGCTCGGCGGCGCGACCTACTCCACCGCAGACACCGTCCGCCCCGCGCTGCAGCTCGTCAAGACCAAGCCCGGCGCGCACCTCGTCTCCTCCTGCTTCATTCTCGTCCGCGGCGAGGAGAAGCTGGCGATGGGCGACTGCGCCATCAACATTTCCTATGAAGACACCCTCGACAAGGAGGGCAACGTCATCCTGTCCGCGGCGGACAAGCTGGCGGAGGTCGCGATCGAAGTCGCAAACTGCGCCAAGCTCTTCGGCATCGACCCGAAGGTCGCCATGCTGAGCTTCTCCACCAAGGGCTCCGGCAAGGGCGCGACGGTCGGTCTGTCGCAGGCGGCGACCGCCAAGGCGAAGGAGCTCGCCCCCGATCTCGCGATCGACGGCGAAATGCAGTTCGACGCCGCCGTCTCTCCCACCGTCGGTCAGCTCAAGTTCCCGGGCAGCCCGGTGGCAGGCTACGCCAATACGTTCATCTTCCCGTGCATCGAAGCGGGCAACATCGGCTACAAGATCGCCCAGCGTCTGGGCGGCTTCGAAGCCTACGGTCCCATCCTGCTCGGTCTGAACGCGCCGATCAACGACCTCAGCCGCGGCTGCAACGCCGACGAGGTCTACAAGATGGCGATCATTACCGCCGCGCAGGCGTGAGTTCAGTTGTTAGTTCTTAGTTATAAGTACAGGGGGCGCTGCCGATGGCAGCGCCCCTGTCGACTCCCCTGAGTAAGAGGAGGCTTTTATGCCAAAAAACGGGTGCATTCGCACCCGTTTTTTCTTTCACTCTCTCAGCAGCGGCATGCTCATGCAGCGGGGGCCGCCTCTGCCGCGCGACAGCTCGCCGCTCGGGATCTTCAGCACCTCGATGCCCTCGCTTTCCAGCAGCGCGTTGGTCACGTAGTTGCGGTCGTAGGCGATGACCGTGCCGGGACGGACGCACAGGGCGTTCGAGCCGTCGTTCCATTGCTCGCGCTGCGCGGCGATCTGATCGCCGCCGCCGCACCGCAGCAGCTTGACGTGATCTACGCCGACCGCCTCCGCCAGTACTTCGTCTGCGGGCTGTTCCAGACGGCTCGCTTTCACCGCGCCGTTTTTGCCCGGCTCGAGCGCGTAGATATACAGAGAGTCCAATATGTTCGGATGGATCAGGAATTTGTCGACGTCGATCTGCGTCAGCACGGTGTCGAGGTGCATGAACGCGCGGGTGCTCGGAATATCGAACGCCAGCACGCGGCGGATCTCGGAGGACTCGTCCTTAAAGATATTCTGCGCCAGACGCTCCACCGCCTCCGGCATCGTCCGCTGGGAGATGCCGACCGCGATCGTGTTCGCGCTCAGATTGAGAATATCGCCGCCCTCGAGCGTGAAGGGCTCGTTCGGCGTGTAGTAGAACGGCACCTTGCCCGCATAGTCGGGATGATAGTGCAGAATGTAGTCGCTGTAGATCGTCTCGCGGCTGCGCGTGACGGAATACATGTGGTGCAGGGATACGCCGCGCCCGATGGACGCGAAGGGGTCACGGGTAAAATAGAGATTGGGAATGGGGTCGAGCACGAAATGCGTGCGGTCGGAGCGCAGCGCGGCAAGGGAGCTCATGCCGTACTGCGGCAGCTCGTCAAAACGCACGCCGGTCATGGTCTTGCGCACCAGCGCCTCCGCGCTCGGCTGGGCAAGCAGCACGTCCGTCAAAGCTTCGCGGTAGCTGTCCGCCACGCACCCGCTGCGGTGGATAAAGTCGCGCACGAACTGCTTTTGCAGCTCGCGGTCGGGCGCAAGGGTCTGTGCAGTCAGCTCGCTCAGATAAACGACCTCGACGCCCTGATCGCGCAGGGTCTGCGCGAAGGCGTCATGCTCCGCCTGCGCGCCGCGCAGGTAAGGTATGTCGTCAAACAAAAGCTGTTCCAGATAGCTCGGTACGAGCTGCTCCAGCTCGCTGCCGGGGCGCTGCAGCAGCACCTTTTTCAGCGGTTGGATCTCACTTTTGACGTTGATGGACATGGCTCTCGCCCCTTTCTCTTTCTGTAATTGTATCACAGAAGCACCGATTCTGCAATAATTTTTCAACTTTTTTATGCATAAAACGGGCGTTTTTTCTGTATTATAGTATTATTCTAAATTTTTAATATATTTATGCAGAATGGCACGCATAAGATATGACCGCACGAAAAAAAATTCAAATGGACTTTGCCGCAGTTTTTTGGTATGATATAAGTTACGAAACGGAAAGAAGGATTCTCAATGGAAAAACTGATTGATACGTTATCCGCCGCAGTCGAGGAGGCCTTTGCCGCTGCCGGATACGACCCTGCCTGCGGCAAGGTCACGGTGTCCAACCGTCCCGACCTGTGCGAATTCCAGTGCAACGGCGCGATGGCAGCCGCAAGAGCCGCGCATAAGGCGCCGATCCTGATCGCGAACGACGTGGCGGCAAAGCTGCAGGACAGCAGCGTGTTCTCCGCAGCGGAGGCGGTCAACCCCGGCTTTATCAACCTGCGCGTGCGCGAGGACTTTTTGGCTGAGCACGTCGATCTTATGCGCCGCTCGGACAAGCTCGGCGTATGCGGCGCGCCCGATACGCGCACCGTCGTGCTGGACTACGGCGGGCCGAACGTCGCAAAACCGCTGCACATCGGGCATCTGCGCTCTGCCATCATCGGCGAGAGCATCAAGCGCATCTACCGCTACTTCGGCAATACGGTCGTCGGCGATATCCACCTCGGCGACTGGGGCCTGCAGATGGGTCTGATCATCGCGGAACTGCGTCTGCGCAAGCCCGATCTGCCGTATTTCGACGAGAACTACACGGGCGAATACCCCACCGAAGCGCCGTTCACGATCTCCGAATTGGAAGAGATCTACCCCACCGCCAGCGCCAAGAGCAAGGTCGACGAGGACTTTGCGCGGCAGGCGCACGAGGCGACCTATTTCCTGCAGAACCACAAGCGCGGCTACTACGCTCTGTGGGAGCACATCATGCGCGTGTCCGTCGCCGACCTCAAGCGCAACTACGAAAATCTGAACGTCAGCTTTGATATCTGGAAGGGCGAGAGCGACGCGGAAGCCTATATCCCGCCGATGCTGAAGCTGCTGGAGGAACAGGGCGTTCTCGTCGAGAGCGAGGGTGCAAAAGTCATTCCCGTCGCCGAGGAAGGCGACAAAAAGGAGATCCCGCCGTGCATTCTGGTCAAGAGCGACGGCGCGACCCTCTACGCGACGACCGACCTTGCGACGATCGTGCAGCGCATGGAGGATTACGAGCCCGACAAGATCCTCTATCTGACCGACAAGCGGCAAAGCCTGCACTTCGAGCAGGTCTTCCGCGCCGCGCGCAAGAGCGGCATCGTCCCCGCGGGGACGGAGCTGCAGCACATCGGCTTCGGCACGATGAACGGCAAGGACGGCAAACCCTTCAAGACCCGCAGCGGCGGCGTCATGCGTCTGGAAACGCTGATCGCGGACATCACGAGCTACGTGGAGCAGAAGATCCTTGAGAACCAGACCCTTTCACCCGAGGAAGCCAAAGAGACCGCAAAGGTCATCGCCGTCGCTGCCCTCAAGTACGGCGACCTGTCCAACCTCGCAACGAAGGATTATATCTTCGATCTGGAACGCTTCTCTGCCTTCGAGGGCAACACCGGCCCGTACCTGCTGTACACGATCGTGCGGATCAAGTCCATTCTGAGCCGCTACGGCAAGCCGACCGACAGTCTTTCCATCGCGCCGGCGGACAGTGCGGAGGCGAAGGCGCTGCAGCTCACGCTTTCACAGATGCCGGATCAGCTCGCGATCGCCTACCGCGACTCCACGCCCACCGCGGTCTGCGCCTACGCCTACGAGCTGGCGGGCGCGGTCAACAAGTTCTACCACGAAACGCGCATTCTGACCGAGCCGGACGAGGAAAAGCAGCGCGGCTACGTCGCTCTGATCTGCCTTGCCAAGCGCGCCCTTGAGGAATGCATCGACCTGCTCGGCTTCTCCGCCCCGGAGCGGATGTAGGGCGAAGCTGCGCTTCGCCGCGTCAGACCGTCAAAAAGAGCCGCGCAGAACCGGCTCGGGTTCGACTCCCCTCGGCTTACTGCGCAACGCACGACCTGCCGTACCTCTGTACGCCGACGGTCGTGCGTTGCTTGTCTTCCGAACTTTTTGGCAGCCTGTTCCGCGTGTCGGAAAGGGTTTTTCGGCACGATGAGCAAAACGGAGCATCTCCTTCGAGATGCTCCGTTTTGCTATGAACTTACGCGTCCTTCGAATAGGCGACGACGATCCGGCGATGCGGCTCGGCGCCCGTGGAGAAGGTGGTGACGTCGGGATAGTCCTGCAGCGCGGCGTGGATCACGTGACGCTCGTAGGCGTTCATCGGCTCCAGCGTGAAGTTGCGGTGATACTTGGCGGCCTTGGCAGCCATCTTTCTCGCAAGCTGCTGCAGCGCTTCCTCGCGCTTCAGGCGGTAGTCGCCGGCGTCAACGCTGACGCGCAGCCGCTTTTCGCGGTCGCGGTTGATCGCGTAGCCGGTCAGGTACTGAATGGCGTCGAGCGTGTCGCCGCGGCGGCCGATCAGAAGACCGGCGTCGTTGCCGACGAGCTCTGCGCGGTAGCATTCCTCGTCGAGCTTGAAAGCGTGCGGCACGGCGTCGGAGCCCATGTGCTCAAGCAGTCCCTTGAGGAAGACCTCGATCTGCTCTTCGACGCTGCCGGGAGCTGCCGGCGCGTAGGTTTTTTCAACGGCGGGCGTTTCCGCCTTCACGGGCTTTTCCGGACGGCGTTCCTTCTTTTCGGGACGGCGGTCGGACTTCTTGTGCTCGGGCTTGCGCTCGGGCTTCTGCTTCTGCTCCGGCTCGATCTTCTTGCCGGGGCGGGAGATCACGCCGCTCGTCGCGGCTGCCTTGATCTCCGGGCGCTCCTTCGGCTTCGATCTGGACGCCGAGGACAGCGCAGTCTTGGGCGCGGCTTCCTCATCGGGAGCCTCATAGGTCACCTTGACCTCCGCGGGCGACGCGCCGATCCCCAGGAAACCGGAACGCGCGTTTTTCAGCACTTCGACCGAAACGCTGTCGCGATCCAGCTTGAGCTGGTTCAGCGCCGCCTCGATGGCAAGCTCGATGGTCTTGCCGGTCGTGACAATATACTTTTCCATGCTTACTCCTTATCTTCGCCCTTGTAGCGGTCTGCCTGATAGGCTCTGCCGCGCGCATAGGGACGGTTCGCTTCGCCGCCGGCGTTCTGCGCGCCGTCCTCCGGCGCCTCTCCCCGTTCGGCGAGCTTTTTCGCTTCAAATTCCTTCGCAGCCGCCTCGCGCTCCTGCTTCTCGCGGAGCTGCTGCTTCTTCTTGCTGGTGTTTTCGGTGATCCCGTCGGGATTCGCCGCGCGCTTGGCAGCGCGGATGCGTTCCTTTTCGGCCTCTTCCTCGGCGCGCGCCGCAGCCTTCTGCCGCTTGAGCTCGTCCTCGGCGTCATAGACCTTCTTGTAATGCTTCGTCAGGAAATAATCCTGGATCATGCCGAACACGCTCTGCGCGATCCAGTAGATCGACAGGCCGAGCGGCATGATAAAGCCGAACCATATCGACATAGCGGGCATCATGATGTTCATGATCTTTCCGGTCTGCGCGGATTTTGCCGCCGCCTTGTCCTGCTCGCCGTCCTCGTTGCGAATGACGGTGTTGTTCATCTTCTGGCTGATGAACATGGACAGGTAGTTGAAGCCGCCGGATACCAGCGGGATCAGCGCGCCGCCGATCTTAGACCAGCCGTGCAGCGTCCAGATCTTCCAGTCCGGCACGACGCTCAGGTCGATGCCGAGGAAGCTGTAGTTGATGTTCTTCAGGCTGTCGTTGATCCCTGCGGCGTAGGTTTCGACGTCCTTCGTCAGCGAAAGCTGCCAGTAGGCGTTCTTTACGTCGCCGCCGGCCGCCTCGAACGCCGCCTTGATCGCTTTGTACGCTTCGGTATCCTCGCCGACGTGGAGCAGATACTCCAACGGGTAGCGAATGACGGAATACAGGGGAAGCAGGATGAGCAGCGGGATCAGCGCCCAGATACAGCCGCCGAACATGCTGACGCCCTCTTCCTTATAAAGCGCGTTGACCTCCTGCTGATACTTCTGCTTGTCGTCGCCGCAGGCAAGCTCGATCTGCTTGACCTTGGGCTGCAGGCGGGAGGTCTTCATCATGCTCTTCTTGCTCTTTGCGCTGGCAGGCAGCAGAATCAGCTTGACCGCCAGGGAGAACAGGATCAGAGCAATGCCGTAGTTATGGAAGAAGTTATAGAAAAACTCCATCACGTAACCGAAGGGCTGTTTGATCAGTAAATCAATCATTGTGTTCCTCCAAAAATGGGAGATGGGTCACGGCACAGGATCGTAAGGATCGCTGTGGTTGAACGGGTTGCACCGTAATAACCGTTTGAACGTCAGCCAGCCGCCCTTGCAGGCGCCGTACTTTTCGATCGCCTCGATGCCGTATTCCGAGCAGGTAGGAATGAAGCGGCATTTGCCGGGAAAAGCCGGAGAGACGTGCCGGCGGTAAAAGCGGAGGAGCCAAAGGAAGCATCGTTTCATGGTTTCAAAATCCCGACCTTGTCCGCCGCCGACAGGAAAGACCGCGTCAGCGCGGTGAACGCCGCTTCTACGGCGGCGCTTCGCGCGACGATCACGATATCATAGCCGTTTTGCAGCCGTCCTTCGTTCAGGCGGACGACCTCGCGCAGCCTGCGGCGCATCCGGTTGCGCACGACGGCATGTCCGAGCTTGGTGCTGACGGTCAGCCCCAGCCGGTTGACGCCGAGCCCGTTGCGGCGGCAGTAGATCACCAAAAAACGATTGCCCGCGCTCGTGCCCTTATAGTACAGGCGGCGGAAAACACTGTTTTCTTTCAGCGATACGACCATGGTTTTTCCTTTCGGATAGAAAAGAAGGCGAACAGAGGATCCTCCGTTCGCCCCGGATTGACATTCAAACAGTATGGTGCGGTCACGGTTCCTTATGCGGACAGGACAGCTCTGCCTTTTGCACGGCGGCGGGCAAGAACCTTGCGGCCGTTGGCGGTAGCCATTCTCTTGCGGAATCCATGGACCTTTGCGCGATGGCGCTTTCTGGGCTGATAGGTACGCAGCATCTCGTGTACACCTCCTGTAAGATTATGCTCAACAGTCGAAACGACCGCAGCAATCAAAGAATACTCGCACATAATTGCGCGGTTAATATTATAGCGTAAAGTCCCAATAAAAGTCAACCGAAAATTTCAATTTTTCCCGCAAAACGGAAAAGTTGTGCGCGATTTCAGAGGTTTCCACTATATATAGCCCTCTTATGCCTCCGGCGGGATAAAAACGCCGAGCTGCGGCGAGGCAAAAGTGAACAGGATCAGACTCGCGCCGTATAGGATCACCGGAACCAGCAGCCACGCGGCGGCTTTTTCCAGTTTTTTGCTTTTGAACACCAGATAGGCTTCGAAGTAGCCCAGCGCCATCGTCACAACGTACAGCGCGATGTCGAGCGGCAGGCTGAATACGCCGAAGCCGCATTTGAGCAGATAGAACATGCCCAGCAGGAACAGCGGCATACACAGCTCCGCCGTAAAAACGCCGCTCCAAAGCGCGTAGCGGTCGTTCGTGCCGCGCGCCAGCCAAAAGCCGGTCAGCAGCATCGGCCAGAACAGCAGCTTCAAATGCTCCCAAACGCTCTCGTTGACCGGCGAAATGAGCGCGGTCAGCAGATTCGGCAGCGCGTCGTAGAGAAAATGCAGCGCCGCGCCGACGACGATCGCGGCCGCCGCCGCAAGCAGGAATTTCTTTTTCATCGTATCCCCTCCCGGAAGAGTCTATGCTCCGTTCGGAAAAACATGCCGCATTGATTTCGACGGTTTGCGGCTGTCATCTTGCATTTTTCGCGCATTTATGATATGGTATCTACGAAAATGCCGAAGGAGGTGGTCTTGTTGCGGCGTTTTTTGATTGTCATGCTCTGTGCGATCCTGCTTGCCGCCCTCGCGGGCAGCGTAAGCGCCGCCGAAAACCGGATCGCCGCTCTGACGCAGGAGATCACGGTCGACGCGGACGGCGCGGCCTACGTCAAGGTCACCGCCGTCGTCGAATTCGTCTCCGCGCCGGAGACCTTCCTTTTCCCGCTGAACTCGAACGCAGGCAGTGTCAACGCTTCGGGCGGCGAATACTCCTCCACGTCGGTCAACGGCGTGAAATGTATCCGCTTCTCCAACAGCAATGGCTTCATCGGCACGCAGACCTTCGTCTGCACCTACTCCCTCCCGCGCGACGCCAGAGAGGTCGACGGCGGACAGCAGTTCCACATTGATCTGATCGAGCAGGGCTGGGATTATCCGATCGACGAACTCTCCGTCACGGCAACCTTCCCTGCGCCCGTCACCCTCCAGCCGACCTGGAGCAGCTCCTACTACGGCGACGTCATCGACAACTTTCTTGAGATCGAGCTGAAGGAGAACGACCTCGTCGTTTCCTCCGCCGCGCCGCTGAAGGATCACGAAACGCTGGAGATGTTCCTCAATTTTGAGTCCGGCGCCTTTACCCTGCGCCATCTGCCCGGCAAGACGACGAGCTTCAATCAGATCGCTTTCTACGTGCTGGTCGCCGCCGCGCTGCTCTACTGGTTCTTCTTCCTGCGCGAGAAGCCGATCCTGCCCGTCGCGCAGCAGACCGCCGCGATGGAAACGACTGCGGGCGAGCTGCCCTGCCAGCTCTACGGCGAGCTGCCGGATATGGCGGCAACGCTGGCGCACTGGGGCAACCTCGGTTACATCGCCATCCACCGCAACGCCCGCGGCAGGATCATTTTGAAAAAGCGGCTGGACATGGGCAACGAACGCAAGCCCGCCGAACAAAAGCTGTTCGCGGCGATCTTCCGCGCAGGCCCCGTCTGTGATCTGCAGGGACAGCGGTTCCGCTCCGTTTCCAATTCCGCCTCGGCGCTGCTCCGCTCGGCTTGGCTGCGGCGCATCTTCACGAAAAAACCGGGCAGTCCGTATCTGCTCCGCGCGATCTTACTGTTTGCAGGCTTCTTCGTCTGCCTGTCCGTCTTTGACGTCATTCTGCCCGCCGCCGGCATTCGCTGGCTGTTTCTGCCGATTCTGGCAGTCGCGGGTACCGTCCTGTGTTATCTCGTGCAGCAGGGCACGGATTCCGTTACCCGCAGAAACCGCCGCATGCGGCTGTTCGTCGGCGGCGCGTCCGCGCTGCTCCTGCTCCTGATTTCGTCGGCGGCAGGCGCCTTGCGACTGATGCTGCTGACGCTGCTGTTGCAGATCCTCTGCGTCCTCGTAACGCATCTGGGCGGCAGACATTCCGACATGGGACGCGAGCTCGTCCGGCAGGATCTCGGTCTGCGCCGCTATCTGCGCAAGCTCGATTCCGAGAGCGTCCGCCGTCTGAACGCCCTCGACGGGCAGTTCTTCTACCGCATGCTCCCCTTTGCAGAGGTCATGGGCGTGGGCGGCGTCTTCACCAAACGCTTCGGGCAGTGGCGTCCGGAGCCCTGTATCTGGCTGACCGACGCCAACCGCCGACCGGACAGCGCGGAGGAATTCTACGCGCTCTATCTTGAGATTGCGGCCGCGATCCGCAGCGAGGAATGGCCGCAGCTTCTCGGACTGCCGGACGTTTTCTCCCCCGCCCGCCGGACTCCCGTCCGCCGTACCGACGACATCCGCTCCACCGACCGCACCCGCCGACCGATCCGGAGGTAAATATGAAAGAATATCAGTTTTACGCACTTCTGTCGCGTATGCGCTATATCACCCGCTGGGGCTTGATGCGCAACACGTTTTCGGAGAATATTCAAGAGCACAGCCATCAGGTCGCCGTGCTCGCCCACGCCCTCGCGCTGATTCGCCGCGATATTCTCGGTCTTCCCGCCGAGCCGGATCGCTGCGCCGCCGCCGCTCTGTTCCACGACGCCTCGGAGATCCTCACGGGCGATCTGCCCACGCCGATCAAGTATTACAACCCCGAGATCAAGCAGGCGTATAAACAGGTCGAGCGCGTCAGCGCGGACAAGCTCCTCGCCATGCTGCCGGAGGAGCTGCGAGACAGCTACGCGCCCCTCGTCCACGAGGACGACGAAAGCGTGCTGTCCATCGTGAAAGCCGCCGACAAGCTCTCGGCGCACATCAAGTGCATCGAGGAGCTGAAGGCGGGGAATCTGGAATTCGAGTCCGCCGCCGCGCAGACCCGCAAGGCGCTCGAAGCCATGCGGCTGCCCGAGCTGGACTGGTTCATGGAGCACTGCCTGCCGGCGTTCGCCAAGAACCTGGACGAGCTGGAATAACCGAATATGATACAAAAAAGCGCTCTGCATGAAGCAGAGTGCACCTGGTAAGATGAAAGTAGACACTAAAAAAGTGCCTACTTTCATTTTTTTGTTGTAGAATTAGAGAAGAGAGGAGATGAAAACATGAGCAAGAAAGGGCAAGCACACCGGAAATGGAGCAAAGAGGATAAACTG
>JAFROD010000018.1 GCA_017429835.1 Oscillospiraceae bacterium | reverse complement strand
TCAGTTTATCCTCTTTGCTCCATTTCCGGTGTGCTTGCCCTTTCTTGCTCATGTTTTCATCTCCTCTCTTCTCTAATTCTACAACAAAAAAATGAAAGTAGGCACTTTTTTAGTGTCTACTTTCATCTTACCAGGTGCAGTCGTTATTTATCAGTCGCCTTTCAATTTCTTCTTTTGTCAATGCCATATTGACTGCTTCACCTACTTTACTGCACATTATTATTTTCTCGGCCCTAAAAACTTGTCTCCACATTCCAAACCTCTGTTTCCCAGGCAAGTATTTTAGAGAACCTTATAAAAGTTTTAAAATCAAGAAAAGCAGTAACATAAATTTTTACTGCTGTGACTCCTAATGTCATTTCCTCAATTTCTTTGATACGCTTTGGCTCCATTGAGCCAACAGATGTAACCGATTCGATAAAGTATACTCTAAAGCATATTATTTTAAGAATTTTTGACGGAACTTCTTAAAAAAGCCCCCGAAGTCCAAGAGCGAGGAATGATATACACCATTTCTCCACCTGACGCAAGGTTAAAAGCACCCATTGATGCAAACAAAAAATATAAGTTGGGAGCGCCATAGCATACATCAGCCATTGCTTTTGCTTCCGGCGCATCCTTTGCAATCTTCATGTATGGGGGATTACCGATAACCAAATCATATTTTGGGGATTGGGATTTGCCCCGATCCAGCCCCTGCATCCAAAACTCTTAATGTTGACTTGTCAGTAGGCACATCAAACAGCCCTGCCATAAAAGCTGCAGTTTCTTTGCTGGTAAAACACTGCCCGTACTTTTTTCGCTGAGGTTTAGGCATTTTGTCAATGTATTCGTTTGTTCTCAGAATAACAAAATCAAGCAATTCCATCATTAGTAAACTCCATAATCTCCCCTATATCACAACCAAGAGCAGAGCATATTTTACACAAACTCTCTAACGAAACAAACTCATTCCGTCCCATTTTGGCAAGCACATTGAAGCTGACTCCTGATAGGTTCTTTAACTCTGTTCGGTTTAGTCTTTTGTCTATCAAAAGCTTCCAAAGCTTATCGTAACTTACGGTCATAATTGCACCTCAACTGAAGTTTGACATATTATAACACGTTACAACCGAAAATTCAAGATGCACTCACGAAAAGATGAGAATATCTTTTAAGATCGTGGATTTTTATATCCCCATGCACTTATCTCAATTATAAATCATCTCATTGTTCACAACCTCCTTTGCCCTATCCCGTATGTTGTTCATACGCTACACCCACAGCATTTGATCCTGGACCTTGAACTGTTCGGTCACACTCTCACGGTCTGCCATCTGTTTTACCAGCCGAAAGAACATATCCTCCGCCTGTTCGTTCAGATCGGCAAGATGACCGTTCAGCTTGCCGGAGGTCAAAAGCTCTGCATAGAGCGCCTCGCGGTGTTGCCGGATATAACGCCGCAAGTGCCGTTGTCCCGATGCTCCGATCGGACGCTTTTCTTTGGTTGGAACTGTCAGACACGGGATATAATAGCCCCCGTGAAGCTCGTATATTTGCACAAACTGTGCCAACCACTTGATTATGAGAAAACGAACATGATAGGGAAAAGAGCGGAGATACCATTTGGCCTCTCCGCTCGTCTGCTTTAACAATAGATCAATTCGTTTGTCACAATTTCCTCGGCACGGTCCTGGATGCTGTTCATGCGTTTGACCCATTTCATTTGGTCTGCGGCTTTGAGCTGTTCGGTTACCCCTTCTGCTTTTGCCATTTGCGTGGTCAGTCGCTCCGTCATTTCGTTGGCCTCGCGGTCCACCTCCTCCAGGTGGGCGTTCAGCTTGCCGGACAGCAGCATCCCGTCGAAAATGCCTCGATGATAGTCCCGCAGGTAATTATGCCGCATCGTGCCGTACTTGCCAATCCGCGGCGCCTCCGGCGGCTCCAGATCCGCGATCAAATAGTCGCCTTCCCAATGATAAGTCAATTCCAGCATTTTCCTTTCCTCCATTCGGTTTTTGTTTTGTTTTTTCTCAATTTGGCGCGTACTATGTTGCTATGATTTTCTTCTGTGGTCGTGGTGTTTGACTTTGGCCTTCCACAGCTTGAGCAGCAGGGCGTCCACATCTTCCGTTGGTTTTCCGGTTTGGATCAGATGGTTTCGGGAGTGATTCATTCCCACGATCGCCAGCCGGTGCTCCGCGCTGTCCATGTAGATATAGCGTTTTTCTCGTCGCATATCAAGCTCGCCTCCTTCAGCCCCATTGTAGCCGAAGAAAGCGAGCTTGTCGAATGTGCGAATAGTCCCGTATAGTGTGACACTATATACCATTATGATCGATTTTCAGAACATATCATGTTTCTGTCTCTTGTAATTTATCCCTAAGTGTTATATAATTTAGCGTGATGAATTGTTTTTTGTTCCCATAGTCTGAGGAGGTTGTTGATTATGAAAAAGCCATTCTTACCTCAGATTGGAGATATTGCATATTTGATGCAAAAGGCAGTGATTATTAGAGAAATACTAGAGACCTTCCAAATTGTAAGAGTCTGCTTTCTCAATGACGACACCGATTTTTATATAGATATCATTTCTCTAAAAAAACAACCAGATTATCGCATTTCTTCCCTTAGCATAAACCTTTTTACAGGAGGACAAAGGATATGAGTAGAGTGTTAGAACTGCTCAACGGAGATATGAATGGTGATGCATGGGAAGATTTATGTGTGCGTTGTTATCGATTGAGGTATCAAGAACAGCATTATGTTGCTATCCCTGCCATTCATAAGGGGGATGCTGGAATAGAAGGCTATACCAAAACTGGCATTGTGCACCAATGCTACTATCCAGAACGTTACTATTCAGATGAGGAATTATATCGGCATCTTCGCACAAAGATGACTGCAGATATAAAGAAACTGCTGGATAACGCAACAAGAATGAAAAGCTTAGGTGTTCCTAGCATACATGAATGGCATTTCAATATACCCGAATATAGAGATTCAAGAATCCTAACCCATGCAAGAGCAAAACAAGAAGAAGTGTTATCAGCAAAAGCGAATAAGCCTATTGCATGCAGCCATATAGCAGATGATTTTCAAATAGTAATTAAGATCGCTGACGATTTTGCTCCAGAGATAGGCTGTATTATACGAAATAATTATTCAGCTACCAGGCTTAATCTAGCAGTTCAGCACATTTCCCCTATAAGATGGTCAGACTGCGAGTCCGAAAAAGTCAACAACATCCGAAGAAAGGTAAAAGCCGTAATGAATATCGAAGACGACAGTGATCCAGGGTTAAACAAAATCATCGGCATCTATGTTGACTTCTACATAAGCGGAGTGGAAAACATGGCCAAATTACGGATAAGCTTTCCTGAGATTTATGCTGACTTATACAGGCTTGAGCAAAGCTATAAAAACGAAGTTACTATAAAAACGACTATGAACACCGACCAACGATTGAATAATGAGGTATTTACTGGTATTTTGACCGAATTTGGTGAAAAACTAGAAAAAGACTTCTCCAACACTTTCGATCAGGCATCAATTGGGGAACTAAAGCAGAGCCTTGTTGCCGGCTGGCTAGCCGACTGCTCAATGGAATTCAGGAGAAAATTAACATGAGCAATCTGGATTTGATAACAGGAGATATCGTTTTTAATGCTAAGCCTGATGCTGTTCCATATAATTACCGAATCAGCTATAAAGTATCCCAAATCTGTTTAATTCTCCGAATCTGTGGTAGGAAAGACACTTGCTCACTGATAAAACTGCAAATGATATCTGGTGCCCTAATTTCAGATGAAGCTATGGAATATCTATCCATGCTTTCAGAAGGACGAGATTCCATGCCATTAGTCCGTTTTGATCCTGCTGTCAACTATGCATTAACGTTCGGAATTGCATATGGCCTTATTGCGCAATTAAAAGCAGGTAGTTATGTACTGACAACAGCGGGCCATAATTATGCAGAAAGAATCAAATTGGCTGGGGATATCATGGTCACAGAGATATCAAGGTTGAATACCATATCAAAAAAACTAACAGAAAAAAGGATAAAAGTTATTACAGATTATTGGGGGACAAGCAATGCTTCGAATTAATCGTTTACGAATCGAGATTACAACGGCAAACGGGCTCTATGGCATTGATACACCATTCGCATCTGGGTTGAATTTTATAGCAAGTGAAAACAACACCTGTGGCAAAAGCTCCATCCTTGCTGCAATCTACTATTGTTTAGGGCTGGAGCAAATAATAGGTGGTGTTGGCGGTATTGGAAGTAAGGTGCTGACATCTGCATTTAAAACAGCCATAGAAGACTGTCAAAAGGCATATAAAGTACTAGAATCGGGGGCATATTTGGAAATTTGCAATGGTTATGAAACGGTTACTATATACAGAAGTATCACTTCTGATCATAAGGATAATCGATTGGTAAGTGTATATTATGGGCACTATGATGCTATAAACGATCCCCGCACTCAAAGAATAGATTACTATGTTAATATCCAAAAGGCTGCAACGAGTGAAAAGGGCTTTCATACATTTCTGGAAGAATTCCTTCATATCTCTCTTCCTGTTGTTGGAACTTCGGATGGAAATGAAAGAAAACTGTATCTACAGATTGTGTTCTCTGCCATGTTTATTGAGCAAAAACATGGCTGGTCAGATATCCTTTCTGGAATGCCAGTCTTTGGAATTCGGGAATCAAAAAAGAGAGTTGTTGAATTTCTTTTAGATTTGGACACAATAAAAAATGAAAAAGAACGGGCACGGCTAAGGAGTGAGAAAGAGCAAATCGAATTAGACTGGACCAGGAGGATTGACACTTTTCGAAATAGTGTTTCTCAGCAGAGTGGAAGCGTATTTAATTTGCCACTTCATCCTCGTATTCTGAATGACAGAGATTATTCAAGAATTGCCGTCTATATTGCAACCGATAAGCCTATTAATGTAATGATACAGCAACTTCAAGACCAATATTCGCAGATACGGCAATTAAAACCGAAGGTAATTGATAATTTCGATGCATTGAACAAAGAACTCTCTGAAACGGTTCAAGCCATTAGAGATTTGGAGAAAAGAGAATCACAAATAGAGCATGACCTTTTCTACGAGAATGAAATAATTGAGCGACTGAAAAACGACATTGCTTTTATTGACGCAGATATCCAGAATAACAATGATGCTGCTAGGCTGCAAAATTTCGGCTCTGATGCTGGTCTTGACATCAGCCCCGATGTATGCCCGGTGTGTGGGCAGAAAATCCATGATAATATGATACAAGCTGAATCTAATCTTGTTTTCATGGATATCGAAGAGAACATTGTTCACTTAAAAGAACAAAAGAAGATGTTGGCGTTTGCATTATCTAACCACCAAGCTCGGAAAAGTCAACTGGATAAAGACAAAACCAGTTTGTCTGCAAACATCATAGGGCTTAGAAGGCTAGCACAGGCTTTGAGATCAGACTTGTACACAACTACAGATGCAGATACTTCTGAAGCTATCACACTTAAAAGAATCGAAATTGGGCGAAGAATAGATGATCTAAAAAAACTGCAGGCGGAATACGATGCGTTTTTATTGGATCTTAATGAGTTATCTGATAGATGGGGCACCTTTCTGGAGAGCAGATCTAAGCTGCCGGCTCGTGATAAATCAGAAGAGGATATCGAGAAAATTCGACTGTTGAAAACAAAATTCATAGAAAACCTTCGGTTATATAATTACAGCAGTTTGACGGACTTCAGTGCGATTGATATCTCTGACGAGTCGCTCCTTCCCACTATTGATGGTTTTGATATGAAATTCGACTCTTCTGCTAGTGATGGCATTCGCGTTATATGGGCATTTACTATGGCGTTACTCCAAGTATCCCTTGAAAAAGGAGGTAACCACCCAGGTCTAATAATACTTGACGAGCCAGCGCAGCAGAGCATAGTGCCGCAAGATATGAGAAGCTTTATTACGTCAACGTCTGCTTTGAGCGGATACAGTCAGGTAATTATGGCGATAACATTAAATAGCCATGAGCTTACGGAAATAATTAATAATATGGAACCTTCTTCATATAGAAAAACAGACATCACCGGCAAGGCTTTCATAAAATATAACAACTAAGATTATTGGATTCTCAATGAATAAAATTGTCGTGGTAATATGTATACCCGGCTCCATCAATTATCAAATCCGTTATAAACACTCGGACCAGAAAAGCCGCGGGGCATCAGCCCTGCGGCTTTTCTGCGTATAAATGCGGGATTCGGGATTAACATGCTGACCACCGGTCGATTTCATACGAAATCGACCGGTGGTCTTAAGTCGTTCGGGTATTCCATTACGGGCGTCTGCCACCGGCACCGCCACCCATGCCGCCGGCACCGCCGCCCATCATCTGGTTGGGAATGGAGTCGACCTGCTGGCCGTTGACGATGATCGTGCCGCCGTTAAACTGCGCGGTGCCGTCGTAGTCGAAGGGGGACTGACCGGTCACGTCGATCGTGCCGCCGTTGACGACGATGTTGCCGTTGGAATCAATGCCGTCCGTGTCGCCCGCGCCCATCACGATAGTCAGCGTGCCGTCGTTCATCTCAAAGGTGGGCGTATAGAGCGACGATTTGCGTGCGGCGTTGACGCCGTCGTCGGACGCCGAAATCTGAATGGATCCGCCGTTGATCTGGATATAGGTCGCTTCCAACCCTTCCGCTGCGGTGATGTTGAACGTGCCCCCGTCAATCTGCAGCAGGGTGTTGGCATGGATCGCGTCGTCGCCGACGGTGATGACGAAGCTGCCGCCCGCAATATAGAGGTTGCCGAGAGACTCGTCGTCGCTGTTCTCGGCGTGCAGGCCGTCCTCCGACGCGCTGAGCGTAAAGCTGCCGTCTGCGATTGCGAGACTGTCCTTCGCGCGGATCGCGTGCTTTGCAGCGGTGATCTCATAGACGCCTGAGGCGATCGTTACCTCGTCCTTGCCGACGATTCCGCTGCCGTCTTCGGCGGTGATGCGGAGCGTGCCGTTACCGTTGAAGGTGATGTCGTCCTTGGCAAAGACGACTGCGTCTACATCGTTGTCGTCGATCTGCGCGTAGCTGCCGCCGTTGGAGAGCGTGTTAACAGAGCCGTCTTCCAGCGTGATAAACACCTTGTCTGCCTGCACGACGTAGATCGCCGCGAAAGTAGCCGAATGGATCGACGCGCCGTCGAGCACGAGCTGTACCTTGTCGTCCTTGCTGACGTTGACGATGATACTGCCGTTTTCCAGCGTGCCGGACAGAACGTAGGTGCCGCCGGCAGTGATCGTCACAGTGCCGCCGGAAACCTGCACGGCTTCGGAACTGGTCGTTGCGGTCGTTCCGTTCAGCAGGATCGCAGCGCTCCCGGCAGTATCGTAATCACCGGAGAGATCGCGGTCGGAAAACGCTTCCTCATAGGCGTTGCCGGCAGCAGCCGACGTTACGCCTGCGCCGCCGGAAGAAAGAACTGCTGTCGCATTCTCTGCGCTTGCAGTTGCCTGACTGATGATGCCGCAGGCGGACAGGAGCAGCGCCGCTGCAATGACTGTGACAATCAAAAGGATAGAATGATGATTCAGATTTTTCATGTTGTTTCCTCCGTTCGTTATTGATTTCTGGCGTCATTGTAGCATGCGGCGGCGAAAGATTCTCCGAAAAACGATGGCAGATAATACGCAGAACACACGAAAAGAACGCTGACGGCACAGTCAGCGTTCTTCCGGTATATTCTTCATTATCCGTTGACGGGAAACACCGCTTCGAAGACCGCGCCGTTCTCGTTCCGGGCGCGCAGGGTGCCGTGATACGTTTCTGCGACGGACTTCGCAATCGCGAGTCCGATGCCGTGCTTTCCGCCTTTTCCTTTATAGAATCGCTCGAAGATGTGCGGCAAATCTTCCTCAGCGATGCCGGCGCCGTCGTCTGCGACGCGGACGGTGATCGTTTCACCGCTGCGGCGGCAATACAGCCGGATCTCGCTGTTTGCGTAGCGCACGGCGTTGGAGATCAGATTGCCGAACAGCCGCTGCGCGTCCTGCTCACGGATCGGCAGCAGACAGGGCGCTTCGTCAAAGTCAAAGGAGAAGGTCAGCCCCTCCTTGTTCGTTTCCGTATGCTGCTCGGAAACGCAGAGCGACAAGACTTCCCGCAGATCGACGGGCTCCACTGCGCCCTCCGATCTCCCTTTCCCTATACGGGAGAGGTAGAGGATATCGTCAACCAAACCGCCGAGTTTGTCCGACTCCGAGAGGATAACCTGCCCGGCGGACTTCGGCTCGATCAGATCGCAGAGGATACCCTCGGCGTTCCCACGGATGGAGGTGAGCGGCGTCCGCAGCTCGTGGGAGGCGTTTTGGAAAAAGGTCTCCTGTTTCTGCTTTGCTTCGTTCAGTTCACAGACCATGCGGTTCATGGATTCGGCGAGTTGTCGGAACTCTACGTCGCGGAAGTCCAGCTCCCGCGGCTCCAATTTTCCGCCGCCGATGTCCGACGCAAAATCGGAAAGCGTCTGCACCGGCTTGGCGAAAGATTTGGCGAAGCGGCGGCTCAAAAGGATCGAGATCAGCACCGCCGCGAGGATCACGACCAGGAGAATGATGTTGACGCATTTGGTAAAGAACGTAATCGAGGTCACGTCGGCGTAGATCAGCAGGCGGTTCGTCGCCACCTTGGGATCTTGCATCAGGCTGATCGCATAAGTCCAACTATCGACGGAGACGATCTTGCTTTGCGTGTCGTCGGGAAGGTTTTGCTCGCGGACGCAGCGCGCCAGCGCCTCCGCCTCGACGTGATCCCCGTGCAGAACAGCGACGATAGAGCCGTCCTCTGCCAGTACGGCGGCACAGAACTCAGCGCCTGTCATGGGGTCGGGGCGTTTGTCAAAGGATCGTTCTTCCCGCTGCGAGGGGTCTCCTCTGCCGCGATCCTCGGAGACGAGCTGCATTACCTCGCTCAACTGTGTGGAAACCTGGGAGCGGATATAGCCCTGTACCGCAAAATTGAACGCCAGCATGACGGCGATCAGAACCGTACAGGTCAGACCAATCAGCGTGAAGGTCAGGCGCGTCCGGATATGTCGCTGCTTTTTCATTTTGTTTCCTCCAGACGGAACCCGTAACCCCACACGGCGGCAATGTTGACGCCGCAGCCCTCCAATTTCTGGCGCAGGCGGCGCACCGTGTCGTCCGTCGCTCTCGTTTCCACTACCGCCTCAAAGCCCCAGACGGAGTTGAGAAGCTCCTCACGGGAGACCGCCTGATCTGCGCGGAGCATCAGATACTTTAATACTTCATACTCCGTCGGCGTGAGGGGAAGCGGCTTGCCGCTGCCCAAAATATGCCGCCGATCCTCGTCCAGCGTCAGCCTGCCGACTGAAACGGCAGCGGCAGCGGGCATCTCGCGCTTCTGACTTTCAAAGTCGATCCTACGGAAGATGGCGCGCACACGCATCAGGAGCGCCATTGCGGAAAAGGGCTTGGTAATATAGTCGTCGCTTCCAAGACCGAGTCCCATAGCATAATCGTTTTCCGAATCGCGGGCGGTCAGCATAATGATCGGCACCGTACTGAGCTTGCGCAGCTCCGTACAGACCGTAAATCCGTCTGAACCGGGCATCATCACGTCAAGAATCGCCAGGTCGCAGGGCTCCTGACGGAAGCGCTCCAACAGAAGATCGCCCGTCGGAAAGTCCTCGACCGCGTAGCCGTCGCTGAACAGGAAGGTTTTGACGATCTGGCGAATATTATCGTCGTCGTCGGCAACGTAAATCCGTTTGCGTTCGTTCTCCATTGCGATATCCCTCGCTTTCGCTGTTTTCTTTATTATATCAGCCGAAATCCGTAAAATCAATGCGTTTGGAGGGCAAAAACTGCTGCAATCCGTACGAAACGCTGCGTGTGTTTTTCGTAAAAATCGCCGCTCTTTCTCGGAGATTTCCTGCGTCGCCGTCTGTTATGATCGGGGCAGATAAGACGAGCGACTCGCCGAAAGGAGGCAAACGAGATGAATGAACTGCAAAGCTGCTTCAAGCGCTACGAAGAAAAGTACCTGCTGACCAAAACGCAGTACCTTGCCGTGCGGTTGGGAATGTCGGCATATATGAAGCCGGATGAACACTCAAACTATTCGATCAGCAATATCTATTACGACACGGAACGCTACGATCTGATCCGCGCGTCGCTGGAAAAACCGGTGTATAAGGAAAAACTGCGGCTGCGCAGTTACGGCGTACCCGGCGCTCGGGATAACGTATTCGTCGAGATCAAGAAGAAGTTTGACGGCGTAGTCTACAAGCGCCGCGTCACGATGCCGATGCGGTACGCCGCAGAGTGGTTGGACGGTGCGGCGGCAAACGACGGAAGCCAAATCGGAAGGGAGATCGACTGGTTCCTGAGAATCTATCGCCCGGAGCCGAAGGTTATGATCGCTTACGATCGCGAGGCGTACGCCGCAGTAAACGGCGGCGAGCTGCGGATCACCTTCGACACCGCGCTTCGCGCCAGAGAAAACGACCTCGATCTCCGCTTCGGCGATCACGGCGTACCGCTCCTGCCGGACGACCGGATCGTGATGGAGATCAAAATCCCCGGTGCAGCCCCGCTGTGGCTGTCAAAGCTGCTCTCCGAAAACCGAATCTTTTCAACGCGGTTTTCCAAATATGGAACCTATTATCAGCAATTCGTGCTTGGCGGGAAGCCCGCCTTGACGCGAAAGGAGGTTGTTCTCAGTGCTTAACACAATCATCACCGGAACGGAGATCACCGCTTCTGCGTTCTTCATCTGCACGGCGGTCTCATTGCTGCTCGGCGTCGGCACAGCCGCGCTGAGCATGTTCCGCTCCAAGTATTCCAGAAGCTTTGTTCTGACGCTTGCAGTGCTGCCCGCGCTGGTGCAGCTCGTTATCATGATGGTCAATGGCAACATCGGCGCGGGCGTGGCGGTCGCCGGTGCGTTCGGTTTGATCCGCTTCCGCAGCGCGCCCGGCAGCGCGAAGGAGATCGGTCTGGTCTTCCTCGCGACCGCGATCGGCCTTGCGACCGGCATGGGCTACGTGGCGATCGCGGCAGTCTTCTTCGTTATCATTGCCGCGATATGGCTCCTTTTGAGCGCGACCGGCTTTGGCGCAGGCGCGGCGGACGAGCGCGAGCTCAAGATCACGATTCCCGAAGGGCTTGACTACGACGGTCTTTTTGACGATCTGTTTGAAAAGTATACCCGTGTTTCCGAGCTGGAGCGCGTCAAAACGACGAATATGGGCACGCTGTATGAATTGTGCTACAAAGTGGTGCTCCGGGACACGCATACGAGCAAGGTGTTTCTCGACGAGCTGCGCACGCGCAACGGCAACCTGAGCATCGTCTGCGGCAAGCCTGTGACGAAGGAATCGCTGTGAATGGGGAAACGTTGATTTCAATATAACATGAAACAATCTCTTGTATTTCAGATCGGAAAAAACTATAATAAAAAGGAAGCAAACGAAAGGATTGACCTACATGAAACGCAGAATCATCGCGATCATTCTTTGCCTGTGCATGGCATTCTCCCTTGCTGCGGCGGCGTCTGCCGCACCGCGCGGCTTTGACGACATCAAGGCGGACGCATATTATTATGACGCTGTCCAATGGGCGGTGGAGAATGGCGTCACCCTCGGCACCTCCGCAACGACCTTCGGGCCGAACGACCCCTGTACCAGAGCGCAGATCGTCACCTTCCTGTGGCGAGCAGCAGGCGAGCCGGAGCCGACGCTCAAAAAGTGCGATTTCACCGACGTTAGCAGCAGTGCGTACTATTACAAGGCGGTTCTGTGGGCAGTGGAAAACGAGATCACGTCCGGCACTTCCTCGACGGCGTTCAGCCCGAACGCCGCCTGCACCAGAGCGCAGGTCGTGACGTTCCTGTACAGAGCCGCGGTGAACATGGCAGCCGCAGTTGACGCTCAGAGCATTCCGTTCGCTGATGTGGCGGCAAACGATTATTTCTGCGCAGCCGTGCTGTGGGCGGTCGAAAACGGTGTCACCAGAGGTACTTCCGCAACGACATTCTCTCCGAACAAGACCGTTTCCAGAGCTGAGTCCGTCACCTTCCTCTACCGGGCGGATCTGATACAGTATTTCAGTGATTATCCGACGGAACCGACGGAACCGGTTCCAACTGAGCCTACGGAGCCCACGATTGCTCCGACGGAACCGACGGTTTTCCCCACGGAACCGACGACGTTCCCAACCGAGCCGACCGAAGCCCCAACCGAGCCGACCGAAGCCCCGACAGAGCCGACCGAAGCCCCGACAGAGCCGACCGAAGCCCCGACAGAGCCGACCGAAGCCCCGACAGAGGGCTATGCAGTGCAGCTCACCGCGCCGCAGAGCGCCGACATTTGGGTCTACGACACGCAGACTGTGACCGGAAAGGCAGACGTCGTGATCGCATCCGGTGAAACCGGCACCGTATATGCCCGCAACACGGACGGACAGATCGACGTCTCCGGCAGCGGGCAGGTCAACTTCCTTATCGTTCCCGATGAAGGCTGGGAAGTCGACACCGTGACCGCCACGGGCAGCTACAAGAATCTGAAGGGCCCCGACGAAACCGGAACGGCAAACGCCTACCGCATTACCAAGATCACCGCAGGAGACGTGGTCGTGACCGTGACGCTCAAGGAAGCGCTGGACGACCCCGGTACCGTCACCACGGGGCCGACGTATTTCGTCTTCTCCGACGACGGTATCACCGTCAGCGGCAACACGAGCAACAGTTATAACATCAACGGCACCGCGCTGACGATCAGCGGTGAGGGAACCTACTCGGTCAGCGGATCCTGCGCGGACGGGTCGATAAAGGTGAAAAAGGGAACGACCGACGTGACGCTGATCCTGAACGGTCTGACGCTGACGTCTTCCGACACCGCGCCGATCTCCTGCAATAAAAGCACCGAGGTCTATATCGAGGCGGCGGCGGGTACGGTGAACACGCTGACCGACAGCGCGTACAACAACGATGACAACTATCCCGACAACGCGAACGCCGAAAACGCGGTCATCAAGTGCAAGGACGGCTCGCAGGTCACGCTTTGCGGCGCCGGCACGATCAATGTGATCGCGAACGGTAAGAACGGCGTCAAGGGCGGCGCGACCACTGAAACCGAGGGCGCTGCGTGGCTCACCGTGAAAGAGCTGACGCTGAATATCACAGCAAACGCCAACGACGGCCTGAAGTCCGATCAGGAGCTGAATATCCTCAGCGGCAATATCACGATCAGCGCGGTGGACGACGGCATCAAGAGCGATCTGGTGCTGAACATCGGCGAGCACGACTCGGACGGTCCGACGATCAACGTTGTCAAGAGCTACGAGGGCATCGAAGCCGCAACGCTGAACGTCTATTCCGGCAACATCACCGTCCACGCGACCGACGACGGCATGAACGCCGCCAACAGCGATTTGACCGGCTACAGCTTCTCGCTGAATATCTACGGCGGCGCGCTGTATATCGACGCGCAGAACGGCGACGGCGTAGATTCCAACGGCACGCTGACGATCGCGGGCGGCGCGCTGACCGTCTTCTCATCCTCGCAGAATGACAACGCCCCGCTGGACTGCGACGGCAGATTCACGCTATCCGGCGGCACGGTTCTGGCTATCGGCAGCGGCGGTATGGCGCAGACGCCGAACAGCGCAGCGCAGTGCTATCTGAGCTTTGGCGCAGGCGGTATGGGAGGCCCCGGCGGCCCGGGAGGACCCGGTGGCCCGGGAGGCCCGGGAGGTCCCGGCGGAGGAGGTCAGCCCGGTCAGCCCGGCGGCATGCTTTCCATCGCTGCAGGTGACAGCATCGTACTTCAGGACGCAAGCGGGAACGTATTTTGCAGCGAGACCGCGCTCCGCGCGGCAAGCTACGTCTTTTTCTCCTCCACCGAGCTGGTCAGCGGGCAGACCTACACGCTGCTGATCAACGGCAGCGCAGCCGCGACCGCAACCGCGAAATAAGCCGCAAGAAGAATGATCAGGAAAAATGCAGCGCCTGCTTTCCAGCAGGCGCTGCGCCTTTTGCGGCGAAAAAATGCTTGATGTTGTGCTGCCCGATGATATACAATAGAATACGAGAGATTCGCTGTTTCCTTAACCATGACGCCCGGCGAATCCTTGCGAACGCTATGTGATGATACGAATGATGCGCGAGGTGTATTATGCGAAGGATCCTACATATCAACGACGGCTGGGAGTTCACGCCGGCTTTTAACCATGCATTTTTGACGGGCGAGGGCGCTGCGGAGAAAGTGCGGCTTCCGCACACCTGCAAGATCACGCCCTACGATTATTTTGATGAAAGCATATATCAGATGGTCTGCGGCTACCGCAGGCGGCTGGATCTGAGCGAACGCGGCGGCAGGCGCACATTCGTTTGCTTCGGCGCGGCGGCGCATTATGCCAGAGTCTATCTTGACGGCAAGCTGATCGGCGAGCACAAAGGCGGCTACACCGCCTTTGAGTTTGAGCTCGTCACCGAAAACCCCGCTCCGCTCTTTGCGGTTGAGTTGGATACAAGGGAGAACTTGAATTTTCCACCCTTCGGCAAGGTGATCGACTATCTGACCTACGGCGGTTTGTACCGCGAGGTGCGGCTGGAATTCCGTGAAAACGACTATATCAAAGACCTGTTTGCCATGCCGTCCGTGCCGGAAACCGTCGGCGTGACGCCGGATATGAACCAGAAGCAGGTGAATGCGCTGCGCTTTGACGGCGCGATCGACTGCGAATTGGATATCGCAGGCGACGCCGGCACAGTACGGTTTACCGTCTGCGAAGCAAACGGCGATTCCGTCCTCCATGAAATCATGAAAGACGCGTCGAAGAACTGCAAACTGACCGTACCCCGCGTTCAATTGTGGGATCCCCTGCATCCCGTGCTTTATGAGCTGAAAGCGGAACTGATAAAGGACGGTAGCGTCGTCGACTGCGTCAGTCGGCGCATCGGCTTCCGCAGAGCGCAGTTCAAAAAAGACGGGTTTTATCTCAACGGCAGGAAATTCAAACTGCGCGGACTCAACCGCCACCAGAGCTGGCCATACGTCGGCTACGCGATGCCGCGTTCCATGCAGCGGCTCGACGCGGATATCCTGAAAAACGAGCTGGGCTGCAACGCCGTCCGAACCTCTCATTATCCGCAGTCTCACCACTTTATCGACCGCTGCGATGAGCTGGGCTTGCTCGTGTTCACGGAAACGCCCGGCTGGCAGAATCTCGGCGACGAGGAGTGGAAGAACGTCGGTGTGGAAACAGTAGGGGAGATGGTGCGGGAGTACCGCAATCATCCGTCGATCATCTTGTGGGGCGTGCGGATCAACGAAAGTCCGGACGATCATGATTTTTATTCCCGCACCAATGAAGTCGCGCGGCGTCTCGATCCGACCCGCGCGACCGGCGGCGTGCGCTGTCATAAGAAGAGCGAGCTGCTCGAGGACGTCTATACCTACAACGATTTCGTCCACGACGGCGTGCAGCCGGGCTGTGAGCCGAAGAAGGCCGTTACCTCCGATCTGACGAAAGCGTATCTGATCTCCGAATACGGCGGTCACATGTATTCGACCAAAGCGTATGACGATGAAGCACACCGTCTGGAGCACATGCTGCGCCATGCCCGCGTGCTGGACGCGGTCGCCGCGCACGACGATATCGCCGGCTCGTTCGGATGGTGTATGTTCGACTACAACACCCATAAGGAATTCGGCTCCGGCGACCGAATCTGCTACCACGGCGTTTGCGATATGTTCCGCAACAAGAAGCTTGCGGCGCAGCTTTACGCCGTACAGGACAGCACAGAGCCGATCCTTGCGCTCAGCTCCTCCATGGATATCGGCGACCACCCCGCCGCCAACCGCGGACGCGTCTATCTTTTGACCAACGCCGACAGCGTTCGCTTTTATAAAAACGACAGCTTTATCCATGAATATACCCATAAGGATTCGGACTTCCCGCACCTGCAATACCCACCGATCGAGATCACCGACTATATCGGAGATCAGATCGCGCAAAACGAGGGCTTTACTCCAAGGCAGGCGAAATACGCCAAGGATATTCTCAACGAAAGCACCCGTTTCGGAATGAATCGCCTTTCTGTTGCCGCCAAGCGCAAGGCCGCGTTTTTGATGATTCGCTACGGTATGAGCTTCGATACCGCCTATCAGCTTTACGGCAAGTATATCGGCAACTGGGGCGATAAGAGCGTCGTGTTCCGCTTCGAAGCCTATCAAAACGGCAAGCTCGTCAAGGAACTGCGCGTTTCACCTTTTGAAAAGCGCGTTCTCACCGCGCAGATCGACCATACCGATCTGGTGGAAGACTGCACCTGCGACGTCGCGTCGGTGCGTCTGAAAATGACAGATCAGAACGGCAATCCGCTTCCGTATTTCTTCGGTGCAGTTCACGCGCAGGTCAGCGGCGACAGCATCGAGTTGATCGCAGAAGAGCCGGTTATCCTCAGGGCGGGAATGGGCGGACTGTACGTCCGCACAACGGGCAAAGCAGGCAAGGCGACGCTTACCCTCGGCGCAGACGGCTGCGATAGTATCTGCATAGAGTTTCATACTTCGATCCAATAGGCAGCGCGCCGTCTGTACCAAAAGCCGCAGGACAAACGTCCTGCGGCTTTTGTACGTGAAGGTCAATTGTTGTTGTGATACAAACTGCTGCTTTGATACTGCGGGCTTTCCGTCAGGTGCATTCCAAGCCGGCTGTAGACCGCGGCGTCCGCGTCGGGAACGATGACGGAGCTGTGCGCCTCGCAGTTTTGCAGCGCGGGTATCTGTTCCAGCGCCTTGGCGGCGAACTCGTCCTCGGACGCAGAGATTGCCAGTGCGATCAGTGTTTCGCCGCAGCGAAGCCTTGAAGTCGCGCTGCGTAGGCAGTCGGTTTTCATCCGTTGGATCGGCTCGATGGCGCTACGGGCGATCAAATGCCGCTTGGGGTCAATGCCCCCCAGTTCCTTCAGCGCGTTCAGAAGCGCGGCTGACAGCGGCTCCATCAGCTCGGAGGTCTTGCCGCCGATCAGCGTGCCGTCCGGCAGCTCAATGGCGACCGCCGGGGCGTTCGTCTCGGCTGCGAGTTTGTTTGCCGCCGCAACGCAGGGACGGATGGCGTCGGTGATCCCCGCCTGTTTCATCAAAAGCTCCAGCTTGAACACCTCGTGCGCGGTGCCGCTGCCCTTGCGACGGGCGCAGGCAGCCGCAAAATAGCGTCTTACGATTTCCTGCAGCGCGGCGTCCGAAACGACCTGCTCATCTACGATACAGTCCGCAACGGTGTTGACGCCCATATCCGTCGGAGAACGGTAGGGGCTGCTGCCGTACAGACCGGTGAAGATTGCCTGAAGGACGGGGAAGACCTCCACGTCGCGGTTGTAGTTTACGGCGGTCACGCCGTAAGCCTGCAGGTGGAAGGGGTCGATCATATTCACATCGTCCAGATCCGCCGTCGCTGCTTCATACGCCAGATGAACCGGGTGCTTGAGCGGCAGATTCCAGACGGGGAAGGTCTCGAATTTGGCGTAACCCGCGGAAACGCCGCGCTTCTGCTCGTGATAGAGCTGCGAAAGGCAGGTCGCCATTTTGCCGGAGCCGGGACCGGGTGCGGTCACGACCACCAGTGGACGCTGGGTGATAATGTCGTCATTCTTCCCGAAGCCCTCTTCTGACACGATGCGGGCGACGTCGTGCGGATAACCGGGGATCGGGTAGTGGAGATAGACCTTCATTCCGAGAGAGATCAAATGCGAACGAAACAGATCGGCGGCTGTTTGCCCTGCGTATCGCGTAATAACGACGCTGCCGACGTACAGCCCCTCCTGCCGAAACTGGTCGATCAAACGAAGCACGTCGTCGCCGTACGTAATGCCGAGGTCGCCGCGCACCTTGTTCTGCGCGATATCGGCGGCGTTGACGGCGATCACGATCTCGACGCTTGGCGCAAGCTCCTTCAGCATGTGAATCTTACTGTCCGGGGCGAAGCCGGGCAGTACGCGCGCGGCGTGGTAGTCGTCAAAGAGCTTTCCGCCGAATTCAAGATAGAGCTTACCGCCGAACTGCTCGATCCGCTCGCGGATCTTCGCCGATTGTATGCGGAGGTATTTCTCGTTGTCAAAACCGATTTTGCGAAGCATTTTTAGCTCCTCCTTTGCAGCAAAACACACCTTGATTCTACTCCGTTTCCGGCAAAGATACAAGCTTTTTTTATTTCAGCGGAACGAAAGCGCCGGGCGTACTGGGTGCAGGGCTACGGCGGAAACAGCGTCTATATTCAGGTCAAGTTTCCCGAAGAGCAGGAGGAACGCTTCGTAGAGATCGCCGAGCGGATTCCGGGCACGGCGGAGCTGATCCCCGTTGTACTCGCGGAGCCCGCTCCCGCAGAATTCTCTCCCTTCGCCGTCGGATAGAAATAGCCAAACTGCAACGCACCCCGCAGGATCACGATCCTGCGGGGTGTTTTTCGTTATTTCAGCGGGATGCGGATGCCGTTGATCACGACGGCGGTCGCCTGCGAGATCGGCTGCGGATTGAGGAAGGCGATGGAGCAATAGAGTACGCCGTCGTCGTCCCAGTTGATCCACAGATTGTCTCCGTAGGTGCCGTAGGACACGGTGTATTCCGTACCGTCAGGGTATTCGAGCGTCAGAGTTTCCGGTCGGGCAAACGCCAGAAACCACGGCTGCAGGCTGCCGATCAGCTCGTTCAGGTGCGCGTATTCTTCCTCCGTGAGGAAGCCGTCCTTATCGCCGCTTTCCAGCAGCGCAAGGAATTCCGCGTCGTCCATGCGGTCAAAGTCGATGGTTGGGAAGTCCGTCTTGAGCTGTTCGCCGTAGGTCTCGCGGAACTGCTTGAGGGGACTCAGTTCCTGCTTTTCCAGCTCTGCGACGCCGCCGAAGGAATTGAGACGCAGCGCGGTCATCGGAAGACCCGCTTCCTTTACGGCGGCGAGATCGAAAGCGATATCCTGCGTTTCCGGCAGCGCGGGCACGTCAAGGTCGAACGTCCATTGACCGGGCAGGTCGATCGTCCGGTTGCCCATGTAGAGGTCCTTGCAGACCTCCTTGCTCGCCATGCCGAAGCCGCCGAACTCGATATGCAGCTTGTGTCCGGCAATATCGCCCATCGGAGAGAGCACCCACAGCACGCTTGCCGTGCCGTCGGGATTTTTAACGCTCGCTTCCGTGCGACCGATCGGAATATCGTCCGGCACGGCGGTATAACGGATGTCCCAGAAGCACCAGTAGGACATATCCTCCGGGAATGTAAAGCCTTCCGGTGGCACGACCGTAAAGGTGAGATAGAGCATCGACTCCGTCGGGTCCTGATAGCCCATGATAGAGTCGACCGTGACGGTCGTGCCGTTGCTGGTCTGCGAGATATTGAGGTTGACGGCGGCGTTTTCGATGATATGCTGACCGGTTTCGTCTACGTGTACCTTGACAGGAAGATCCGTCATTGGATTGGTTTCGAGCAGAGCAACGGTATTGGCATGGGAAATGGCGTAATACGCCAGTGCGCTGAGACTGAGCAGCGCGGCAAGAATCGCCGCGATCAGCATGCCGCGCGGAATGCGGCGGCGCACGGGAATGGGCCGGTCTTCATGCGCTGCCAGCACGGTCTCGTCGTCGAGCGCGCCGAGGGCGTCGATCAGATCATAGTTTTTCATCGGAATATCCACGCTCCTTCAGGTAAGATTTCAGTTGTTTCCTTGTGCGGTGCAGCATCGAGGCGACCTTGACGCGGGAAAAGCCGAAGCGTTTTGCGATTTCCGGCTCGGTGTCAAAGTACCAGTAGCGGCAGAGAAACACGTTTTTCCGCGTCGTGTCAAGGGTGGAAAGGAACTGCCGCAGTATCAGCGCGAGCTCTTTTTGCTCCATCGCCGCTTCCACGTCGTTCTTCGCGGGAAGGCACTCCGAAAGCTCGTCCAAACAGAGCGGCAGCTCTCCGCCGCCGCGCTTTGCGCTGTGACTTCTGCGCCGACGGTCAATGGCGAGCTCGCGCGTCAGCTTGGCAAAGTAGGCCTGCAGATTGGGCGGCACGGCATGCGGGATGCCGTTCCACGCCTTGAGCCAGACGTCGTTGACGCATTCTCCGGCGTCCTCCGCATCGCCCAATACATTCATTGCGATCTTGCGGCAGTACGCGCCGTACTTTCGCTCGCTTGCCTCGATTGCATCCTCTGATCCGCCCTGATACAGCCGGATCAGTTCGATATCTTCGATTGAAAACACCTCCTGTCGGGGACCCCTTCACTTCCATAACCGCAAAACAATCAAAATCTGTTGCAGAAAAAGCATAAGCAGCCGGCTTTGAGCCGGCTGCTTTTTGACCATTTTTATGCAGAAGCAGCTTATCCGATAGAGAACGGCGCGATCGAGGTGAGCGTGTAATTGCCCTCGAGATCGGCGTAGACGATCAGGACGCAAAGCGTGCTTGCAGGCTCCGCTGTGACGGTCGCGGCGCAGCAGAGGAATGCGAGATTCGTGCCGGCGACGACCTGCGTGCCCATCAGCGCGAGCGGCGTATAATCCACACCCAGAAGCTCTGCCGTCGCGGCGTCGAACGCCGCCTGCTCATCTTCGCTGAGCTTTGCGGGATAGTCCGCGCAAGGCGCCCAGCCGCCGTCGAGCGGTTCTGCGTCAAAGGGCAGAGCAGCGTCCTCGGTGTAGTCGGCAATTTCAATATCGGAAATGCCAAGAATGGAAGCGTTGCCCTCCAGATCGCGGTAAACTGTAACGAGCGTCAGCTTCGAGAGCGGCTCCGCGATTACAAGGGTCGACCGGCAGAGATAGGCGTAGTTCATGCCTGCCACGACCTGACTGCCGAGATAGGCAAGCGGGGCGTAGTCCGCGCCGTCAAGTTCCGCCATCGCCTTATCGAAGGCGTCTCTTGCTTCTTCCGGCATGTCGGCTTCGACGTCTTTGCCGTTGACTTCCCAGCCGCCGAGGGCTGGCACGAACGGGAACTCGCTGGGATCGTCGGTTGCGTCCGTCGGAGCGTCTGTGGCTTCTGTGAGAACGCTTGTGGCTTCCGTGGAAGCGCCTGCCGTTTCGGCAAGACCGGTTGAGGGTTCTTCCGAAGTTTCCTCGCTGCAGGCGGTCAGAACGCAGACCGCGCTGAGACAGAGCGCAAGTACGAGCAACAGAGAAATGAGCTTTTTCATAGTATTACCTCCATTTTATGATCTGTTGATTCTTTTTCTCGCGGCAGAAATCGCATTTTCGGGGCAGACCAGCAGACAAAGGTGGCAGCCGACGCATTTCTTGCCGTTCAGCACGGGTTTTCTGTCTTCGTTCATGGTGATCGCCTGATGCCCGCCGTCGCTGCACGAGATCGCGCATCTGCCGCAGCCGATGCACTTCTCGCGGTCGAACTTCGGGAAGAT
Source organism: Oscillospiraceae bacterium (assembly GCA_017429835.1). Lineage (GTDB taxonomy): Bacteria > Bacillota > Clostridia > Oscillospirales > Oscillospiraceae > JAZOXB01. The sequence continues at coordinate 30,051 of JAFROD010000018.1, read as the reverse complement.
AACGGTATCGCGCTCCAGCACGTTGGTGTTCGGGCTGACGGAATCCAGCGCCAGACCGACCGCCTCGCGGACGTTAAGAAAGCCCTTTTCCGCAAGATAGCGGTTGAGTCCGTCCTTCAAATCCTCCACGATGCGGTAGCCGTACTGCATGACGGCGGTGGTGACCTGAATGGAGCTGCTGCCGAGCAGGATGAATTCCAGCGCGTCCTTCCACGTCTCCACGCCGCCCTGACCGCTGATGTGCATGCCGGCGGTCTCGGGATTCTGCGCGATCTCCGCAACGAAGCGCAGGGCGATCGGCTTGATCGCATTGCCGCTGTAGCCGCCGACGGCGGACATGCCGTGGACGGCGGGTGCGGAGACGTAGGTGTGCGGATTGACGTTGGTAATGCTCTTGATCGTATTGATCGCGGCAAAGCCGTCTGCGCCGCCGCGCTTGGCGGCTTCGGCGGCGTCACTCATGCGCGTGACGTTCGGCGTCAGTTTTGCCAGCAGGGGAATGGTGCAGCCGCGCCGCGCCGAAGCGGTGAAGCGCTCCACCAGCTCGGGTACCTGGCCAATATCCGATCCCATGCCGTCCTCCGCCATGTTCGGGCAGGAGAAGTTGAGCTCGATGGCGTCAGCACCCGCCTCCTGGCACGCTCTTGCCAGTTCCTCCCACTCGGCTTCGTTCTTGCCCATGATCGAGGCAAGAATGAATTTGGTCGGGTACTTCTCTTTCAACCGGCGGAAGATCTCCATGTTCTCCACAAGACTGTGATCGGAGAGCTGCTCGATGTTCTTGAAGCCGACGATCGAACCGTCCGAGCCCTTGATCGCGGAATAGCGCGGCGAGGCTTCATGGATATCCATCGTGCAGATCGTCTTGTAGCAGATGCCCGCCCAGCCTGCTTCGAACGCTCTGGCGCACATGTCGTAGTTGCTTGCCACGACGGAGGAGGAAAGCAGAAACGGGTTTTCCAGCGGCGCGCCGCAGATGTCACAGCGCAGGCAATCCTCGTCTCTGATCCCGACCGGATCGACGGTCGGCAGGACTTCGTTATACAGGCGCGAAATCAGCTTCTTGATCGGCACGGCGCCGGCACTCAGACAGGCGCGCTCGCACGGCGCGTCACAGTTGAGACAGGGGTTTTCCGCGGGAAGCGCGGCAGCCGCACAGTCTTCATTGTCAAACCAAATACTGCGCAGAAGCTTCGCGCAGTCAAGCCTTTCGCACGCCAGCGAGCACGGCGCATCCTTGCAGAGCGCACAGTGCAGCATGTCCTCGCGGCGGATCATTCGTTCGTAACTCATAGCTCTTTCTCCCAACTTATTTATGGATTCATTATAGCATACAGAAGCATAAATGCAATTCTTTTTACACAAAAAATGAAATGACCGGCACGATCTGCCGGATTGCTCCTGCCGTCCATAGCGGCAGGGCGTTACTTTTGATTCTGCCGTGTAACTTTTTGTTATTGCTATTCTGTCGCTTGTATGATAATATTACATGGTTAGTTTCGCCCGCCCGCTGTTGCAGACAGCAGCGAAACGGCGTGATTGCATCCAAGAAGAGAGAACAGAGAAAGAGGAATTGGAATGACGATTTGTGTTGTCTGCGACGTGCTCGGCCGCGAGAACAACGGCACGACCATCGCGGCAATGAATCTGATCCGCTCCCTGCACGCGAAGGGACACACCGTACGCATCGTATGCCCCGACAAGGAACGCAAGGGCGAGCCGGATTATTTTGTCGTGCCCACGCTCAAGCTGGGCCCGTTTGACCCTTACGTCAGGAAAAACGGCGTCGTGATCGCAAAACCGCGGCACAAGGTGCTGGAGGCCGCGCTGGACGGCGTGGATCACCTGCATCTGATGGTTCCGTTCATGGTGAGCCGTTTCGTCCTGAAAATGGCGCGAAAGAAGGGTATATCCGTCACGGCGGGCTTCCACTGCCAGGCGGAGAACCTGACCTCACATTTATTTTTGAAGAACAACCGGCTGGCGAACCGACTGGTCTACCGGAATTTCTACCGCCGCTTTTACCGCTACGTAGACGGGGTACATTTTCCCTCGGAGTTTATTCACGGCGTATTCGAGCGGTACGGCGGCAAGACCAACGCCTACGTGATCTCCAACGGCGTGAACAAGCAGTTCAAACCCATGGAGGTCGAGCGTCCGAAGGAGCTGGAGGGTAAGCGCGTGATCTTGTTCACCGGCCGCTTCAGCAAGGAAAAATCCCACACGGTGCTGATCGACGCTGCAAAAATGAGCCGCCACGTGGACGAGCTGCAGCTCGTTTTCGCGGGCGACGGGCCGCTGAAGAAAAAGCTGGAAAAGCGCGGCAGGGGATTGCGAAACCCGCCGATCTTCCGCTTCTTTTCCCGCGAGGAGCTCCTTCGCGTCATCAACAGCGCAGATCTCTACGTCCACCCGGCGGAGATCGAGATCGAAGCGATCTCCTGCCTGGAGGCGATCTCCTGCGGGCTGGTGCCGGTCATCTCGAACTCCGAGCGCAGCGCGACCCGCTTCTTTGCGCTGAGTGAACGCAATCTTTTTCCCTGCAACGACAGTGCGGCGCTCGCCGAGCGGATCGACTACTGGCTGGAGCATCCGGAGGAAAAGGAGGCGTGCAGCAGGGAATACCTCGGCTATACCAAGCAGTTTGACTTTGACGTCTGCATGGATCGGATGGAGCAGATGATCCTGGAGACTTACGAAAACAAGCATAAGGCGTGACGTAAATTGGCAAAGAAGATCATTTATTACAAGGATGCGCTCCACGACGATTTTGCCGGCAACGACATTCAGGCGAAAACGATCCCGGCAGACTTTCCGTTTGCGATCCGAAATCCGTTCTGGAGGATCCTGGAATTCCTCGTCTACCGCGTGCTCGCAACGCCGCTGGTCTGGCTGATCGGCAAAATCGGCTTCGGGCTGAAGGTCAAAAACCGCAGGGCGCTGCGGCAGCTTCGCGGCAGGGGATACTTCCTCTACGGCAACCACACGCAGACCATGATGGACGCCTACACGCCGACGATTGCGACCTTCCCTCGGCATGCGCATATCGTGACGGGGCCGGAAGCGGTCTCCATTCCGTTCATCCGCAGATTCGTCCAGCTCCTTGGCGCGATCCCGCTGCCGGGTACTATGAAGGGCTATCGCCCGTTTCTGGAGGCGCTGCACTGGAGAATACAGCAAAAGCGGGTCGTGACGATCTATCCCGAGGCGCATATCTGGCCTTGGTACACGGGCGTCCGCCCCTTCCCGGACAGCAGCTTCGCCTATCCCGTGCGGGAGGACGCGCCGGTCGTGGCATTTGCGACGACCTTCCGCAAGCGCAAGGTTTTTAAGAACCTCTGGCCATGCCTGACCGTGACCCTGTCCGAGCCGTTCTATCCGGATCAGCAGCTCACCGCGCACGAGGCGAGGAAGAAGCTGCGCGACGAGGTCTACGATTTTATGTGCAGCACCGCCGCCGATCCGGACAATTTCGCCTATTACGAGTACCGGCAGATGACGGAAGCGGATGCAAACGAATAATACAAAACGCAGAGGACGGCGTTTGCCGTCCTCTGCGTTTTACGTATTGCTCATTCGCCGATGGCGTCGGTGCGGTAGATGAAGTGCAGACGACCGCCGACGGTTTCCGCGTCCAGTCCGGTGTACGCGGCGGGATACGCCTTGCCGAGCACTGCGATCGCCTTCAGGCGTTCTGCCAGACCCTCCGCGTCCTCGGTGACGAGCTTCGCGAGCCTTTCAATGCCTTCCTCGTTGAACTGCGTCATACCGGTGCGGAGCTCCTGCGAGCCGTCGCGCAGCTTCGTGATGCCGTCCAACAGCGCCGGGAGCCCGTCGCGCAGCTCGTGCGTTCCTGCGGCAAGGCTGCCCGCACCGTCGGAAAGCTTTGCTGCGCCGCCGGAAAGCTCGTCTGCGCCGCCGGAGAGCGATGCAGTACCCGCTAAGAGCGCCGCGCTGCCGTCCGCCAGCTTACCTGCGCCGGACTTCAGCTCGGCTGCGCCGCTGCTGAGCGCCGCTGCGCCCTGCGCCGCCGCGTCAACGCCGGCAGTGTAGCTCTTCACGCCCATATAAAACGCATTGTACTGATCCAGCGAGGTCTTCAGCGCGATGACGACCTGTGCGCCTTCGGCTGCGGCGGAAAGCTGTGCCTGTACTTCTGGCCCTGCCATCGTGTCGGCGATCGCCTTCTGTACCTGCGCCTCCGTGTTGTCGGCGATGGCCTTCCGGATCTCCTCGGACGCCATCTGCGCCTCGACGTTCTGCGCGATCAGCGCCTGCACCTCTTCGGACGTCATTTTCGCCGCGACCGCAGCGTCGATCTGCGCCTGCACCTCGGTGGAGGCAAGCTGCGCAGCGATCTGCGCTTCGATCGCCGCCTGCGTTGCCTCGTCGATCATGCCGTTTGCGGCGGCGGCTTCGTACTCCGCTTCGGTCATGCCGGTCGCCGCCTGGATGACCTGCGCGCGTACCGTTGCTGCAACGGCGGCGCTGACTTGCTCGGTCACGCTCTGCCGTACTGCTGCGGTAACTGCCGCGGTTGCTTGCTCACGCACTGCCTCTGTTACCATTGCTTCGATCTGCGAACGCTGCGCCTCGACCGCCGCCGTCACCTGAGAGAGAGCTGCGGCGTAGACCGCGTCGGGATCCAAAGAGGCGATGACCTGATTCAGCTCCCCCTGATAATTGGACACGGTCAGTGAGGAAACGCTCAATCCGTTTGCCTTGAGCTGCGTTTCTGCGGCGGACAGCAGGGAAGAGAAGACCGCTTCCGCGCCCTGATTCAGCGCGGCGGAGTTGCTGCTGAGCTGCTGCAGACCTGCGAGCAGTTGATCCGCGCCGCCGGAGAGCTGCTCTACGCCGATCAGCAGGCTTCCCGTGCCGGAGGCGAGCTGCGCAGCGCCGTTGTTGACGTCCTTTGCGCCGTCGGCAAGTGCGCCTGCACCGGTCGAAAGCGCGCCTGCGCCGGTCGCCAACTGATCGGCGCCGCTGCACAGCGCGTCCACGCCGTCACTCAACACGCCGGACTTGGACAGCAGGGTGTTGAGCCCTTCGCTCAGCGCCTGCGCGCCGTTCAGGAGCCGATCCGCTGCGTCCGTGAGATCGTTCATGGAGGAGACGAGCTTGTTCAGCGCATCCGGGTCGTTTTCGTCGTAATCCGAAAGCATGTCGTTTGACGCGAGGGTGTAGACGGAACCGAGCCGGAAGTCTGTCGCGTCGGCTGTGATCGTCACGTGGTCGGGGATCGTGAGCTCCACGCTCTCCGGCAGAGCGAGACTTTCGTTCATGCCGGGCAGGGCGTAGCCGATGACCACGGTACGGCTGCCGTCATTGACCAGCTTGCCGTTTTCGACCGTCACGTTGGAAAAATGCTCGTTGTCCAGCAACAGGGCGGAAACCGTCAGGAACGGAACGTAAAGCTTTTCCTGCTTGCCGTTGATATCCCGTACCTCGCTGACGAGATTCTTATAGTCGATACGGATCTCAACCTTGCCGCTCTTGCCGGCAAGGCTTGCGGGCGCGATCTCGCACCCGTCCAGACGGTAAGTAAAGCGCACTTCAATGGGAAGCGCTGCGTCCTCCTGCGTTTGCCGCGAAGACGATTGACCGTCCGCTCTCTGTATACGGTCGCTGACGATGACCTTTTTGACTGCGCCGGAGGCGTCGGTCAGCACGTAGACCGCTTCGTTATCGGAGACCGTTTCGGACGGAACCTCCGTATCCGCCGCGGGAGCCGCAGTCCGTTCTTCCGTGCGTTTTCCCGTATTGACGGCGTTGACCAGACTGACGCAGCCGAGCGTCAGCGCAAGGCACAGGATCAGTGCCAGCGCGCGATTATGCATGTTTTTCATATCAAGCAACCTCCTCGTTTTCAGTGGAATTCCAGCCGATTCTATGATTGCGCAGCTTCCGCATGCCGACGGTCGTTGCGCAGACGAGCCGGTCGAACAGCAGCAGAAGCGCGGGAAGAACGAAAATGACGCACACCATGCTGATCACTGCGCCGCGCGCCATCAGCATGCACATGGAGCTGACGATGTCAATGTTGGAGTAGACCGCCACGCCGAACGTCGCTGCGAACAGTCCCATGCCGGATACAATGATCGACGGGATCGACGTGGAAAGCGCGATCTGCACCGCGTCGTGCTTGTTCTTTCCGGCGATACGCTCGCTTTTGTAGCGCGTCGTCATCAGGATCGCGTAGTCGACCGTCGCACCGAGCTGGATCGTGCTGATCGAGATCGGCGCAATAAAGGGAAGCGTCGTTCCCAAATAGTGCGGCAGACCGAGATTGATGAAGATCGCGACCTCGATCACCGCGATCAGCAGGATCGGCAGAGTGACGCTCCTGCAGACGAAGAAGATGATCAGGAAGACGAGCGCGATGGAAACGGCGTTGACGACGTTGAAGTCGTGCCCGGTCGTTTCAATGAGATCCTTCATGCACGGCGCTTCGCCGATCAGCATGCCGTTCGGATCATAACGCTTCAGGATCGTGTTGAGCGCGCCGATCTGCTCCTTGACCTCGTCGCTTGCGACCTTGTATTCGGAGATGACCAGCATGAGTTTCCAGTGATCGCTTTCCAAAACCTGCCGCAGGTGATCCGGGACGATCTCAAGGGGAACGTCCGTGCCGATCAGCGTTTCCAACCCCAGCACTCGTTTCACGCCCTTGACGTTCTCCAGCTCGCGGATCATGGCGCGGACGTCGCTTTCCGGGGTTGAGGCGTCAGCCAGGATCATGTGGGTCGAGGCGATGTCGAACTGATCGCGGAGCTTGGAATTGGCGATCACGTACTCCATATCCTCAGGCAGGCACTGTCCCATGTCGTAATAGACCTCGTCATTGGTCTTCTGGTAGCCGTACCATGCAGGGATCGCAACAATGACAAAGACGACCAGCAGGATCGGTGCGATCTTGAGAAGCAGCTTGGAAGGCTTCGTCATATCCGGGATCAGGCAGCGGTGCTTCGTTTTCTGCAGGGGCTTATCCAGCAGGAGGATCAACGCGGGCAGGACCGTCACGCAGCCGAGCACGCCGAGGATAACGCCCTTCGCCATGACGATGCCGAGATCCCGGCCCATCGTGAAGGACATGAAGCACAGCGCGATGAAGCCCGCGACCGTAGTGACGGAGCTTCCCAGCACGCTCGTGAAGGTCTGGCGGATCGCCAGCGCCATGGCCTCCCGATGGTCGTCCGGATTGGCGCGGAGCTGTTCGTTGTAGCTGTGCCAGAGGAAGATGGAATAGTCCATCGTGACTGCAAGCTGCAGCACCGCCGCGAGCGCTTTCGTGATGTAAGAGATCTCACCGAAGAACACGTTGGTGCCGAGATTCAGCAGCACCATCATGCCGATGCAGACGAGAAAGACCAGCGGCGCAAGCCAACTGTCAAGGAACAGCATCATTGCTGCGGCGGCAAGCACGACCGCCAGCGCGACGTAGATCGGCTCTTCCTTTTCGCAGAGATTCTTCAGATCCAGCACCAGCGCGGACATGCCGGCAACGAAGCACTGCCTGCCGCAGATCGTCCGGATCTCCGCCACGGCGTCCATCGTGACGTCGGCAGAGGTGGAGCTGTCGAAGAAAACGGCCATCATGGTGGCGTCTCCGGCGTTGAAGGCTTTATACAGCCGGTCCGGCAGCAGCTCCATCGGGATCGACACGTCCATCAGACTGTCGTACCAGATCACGGAATCGACGTGATCGACGGTCTCAATGGAACGACGAAGCGTGGAAACTTCCTCCGGCTGCATATCTTCGATTACGATGAGGGAAAAGGCGCCCTTGCCAAAATCCTTCATCAGTTCGTCCTGCCCGACGACGGTTTCCATGTCCTCGGGCAGATACGTCAGCATATCATAATTGACCCTTGTCTTTGCCATTCCAATCACGGACGGAATGAGCAGCAGCACTGCGAGCGCCAGGATCGGGACGCGCAGCTTTACGATCTTCCTTGCAAGCCGCATGAAACAGACACGCTCCTTTTTTGATTTCGGCTATACTATATGACTGCGACAGGCAAAAGAAAACGGACAAAAACAGGCTCGTGTCTAAAATTCAGACACGAGCCTGTTTTTGCATAATAAAACGTCTATTTGAGCGGCTCCAGGCCCTGCTGTTTCATCGCCGGTTCGATCATCAACTGGAAGATGCGGCGGAAATCCTCGTGGATGTCGTAGGTCATGTCGCTTTCAAGCCATCGGGTCACGGCGCCGAAGCAGACGTAGGCGTTGAAGTGGATGATCGCCTGACGATCCTCGTCGGAGAGCGGCACGTCCGTCAGCAGGGAATTGACGTAGCCAGCGCCAACGGATTCGCAGTTTTTCATCAGATAGCGGTCAAAAATATCGCGGTTGACGGAGTTGTAGACGTGGTATGCTGCCCTGCGATGCTCGCGGAAGAAGGAAAGCGCCTCCGTCATGCTCTCCTCCAGAGAGGAAAACGAGTTCTGCTCCCGCACGAAGCGCCCGATCTCCTCGTCGATGACCTCCGCCACCAGGGCGGGAAGGTCTGCATAGTGATAGTAGAAGGTATTGCGGTTGACGCCGCATTCTTTCACGATCTCCTTCACCGTGATCTGACTGTACGGACGTTCCTCCAACAGACGCAGGAAAGTCGCTTTGATCTCGTTTTTCATCAGATTTGCCATCTGCATTGCCTCCGGATTTCTGAATTGGCGGAAGGCGCGGTAGATGCATACGCAGCCGGTCAGAGCGCGCAGGGCGTCCTTCGCCAGCCTCCGTCAAGGCAGAAATACGATTTGCTCCGTAAACAGCCCTCGTTTGCGCTGACATACCGCTATTCAAACTATATCACGGCGCGCCGTATATGTCAATCCGGCGCGGCGGAGTGCAGCCGTGCCGGATCGACCTTATTCGGATCTGAGTGCGGCGACAGGATCGCTGAGCGCGGCTTTTCGCGAGGGAATGATACCGCCGATCAGCGTCAGCGCAATGCTCAGCAGCACGAGGATGACGGCGGCAGCGGGCGGCAGCGCGGCGCTGATATCGCGCTGTCCGGTCAGCGAGTGGATAATGGCGTTGGCGGGGAGGATCAGCAGCAGGGTGATCCCCACGCCCAACAGCCCTGCGAGCGCGCCGATGATAAACGTCTCGGCGTTAAAGACGTTGGAGACGTTGCGCTTGGACGCGCCGATCGCGCGAAGGATACCGATCTCCTTTTTGCGCTCGAGCACGCTGATATAGGTGATAACGCCGATCATGACCGAGGAGACCACCAGAGAGATGGCGACGAAGGCGATCAAGACCGCGCTGATCGCGTCGATGATCTGCGTGACCGAGCTCATCAGCGTATCCACCACGTCGGTGTAGCGTATGACCTTGTCGTCGTTTCCGGCGGCTTCCTGCGCCTTGTTGTAGCTGTCGATCGCGTTCTTGATCCGCGCCTTGCTTTCAAAGTCTCTGGGGTAGATCATGATGGTGAACGGAGCTTCAGCGGCAGCGTAGCCAAGTTTTGTCAGCACGCTTTGGAGCGTAGCGCTCGTATCGCCGGAGAGGAGCGAGTTGAACAGATCTCTCAGCTCGGCGGCGGACATCGTGGCGCTGAACGCGCTCTTGAGTCCGTCCTCGTCGAAGCGGAACGCGCTTTGCAACTGCTCCTGCAACTGCGCCGCGATCTGCTCCATTCCGTTCTGCATGACGCCTGCTAGCTGTTGAGAAAGGCTCCTGCGCAAGCCCGCCATGACGCCTGCCATTTGCTGCTCAAAGGATCTCTGCGTTTCCTGCATCAGCTCCTCCGCTTTCTCTTCCAGCTTGTCGGTGTTGATCGCCTTGCCGATCACCTCCGCCAACCGCGCCTTTACCGCTGGTGTGTCGAGATAGTCCATGAAAGACCGAACCATCATCTGCGGATCAGGCAGCCCGTTTGCAGCGGCGTAGGTCTGATAGCCTGCGTAAAGCGCGGCGGTGATGCTTTGAAGCTGCGCGTCGGAAAGCTCCAGCGCGGAAAACCGCGCATTGACGTTCTGACTTACGGCTTCCAGCTTGGCGGCGACTTCTGCGCTTGCCAGGTACTCGTTCAGGAGAGCGGCGATCTGCCCGGGCGCGCTGACGTCCTTGCCGGCGGCAAAGTCAGGGAAGCCTGCGAGCACGCCGTTCAGCAGCGCGGACATCTCCGAAACGGTCATCAAGCCGTCGGCGTTTTCCCGAATCGCCGCGCTGATCTCGTCTCCCAACAGTTGGATGGCTTCAGGGGAACGGAGATAACTGAACGCGGCGTCGAAGAGCCTGCTGTAGTCGGTGGAGGGATCGTTTGCGGCATACTCCGCATAGCCCTTGATCAAATCAGAGAACAGAGCTTGCGTATCTTCTTCAGAGAGGTTAAACTCCACCGAGGAAAGCAACGCCTTTACCGTTTCTTCGGAAAGCTGCGGCATCATGCCGCTCAAATCCTGCGCGCCGGCAAACTGCGAAATATCTACGCCGGAAAGGTCGAGCTGCGAGAGATCAAACGCGGACGGATCAAGGTCGAGCTCGTTTTCGTCAAGTTCGAACATCTCCTGCAGCGCGTCTTCATCGAAGGAGAAGATCTTGGACAAGTCAAATTCGGCGTCTGCGTTTTTGTCGCCGAAGCTTGCGCCGGTCATGACGTTCTTGCCCGGATTTGCCAACTGCGCCTTTACCACGGGAGACTGCGCCGCGACTTCCATCAGGTGCACGCTCAGCGAAGCGGGATAGGCGATACCCTGCCGCAGCAGCGGCGCGTTGGCGTCGCTGCTTGGCTGTACGACGCCGACGATTTGCATGCGCTCCGCGCCGGCAATCAGTTTCTGCATAAAGGCGTCGTCCTCCGAGCGATCGACCCAGCTTTCGGACTGCGCTTCGTAGGTGTAAAACTGCGCGGGAGACAGCAGACGAAACTCGATCCCGATAAAGTCCTGATAAGAGAAGGCGTCGGTGACGACATCACCCGCATAGCTTTTTCCCTGCATGAAGGACTGCATGATTTCATCCAGCGCGTTCGGATCCTTCAAGCCCATGGCGTAGAGCGCAAGATCGGATACGCTGCCGTTTTTTGTCAGCACCAGCACGCACTCGTTATAGCGTTCCGGCCACTTGCCCGCCTTGACGTCATACTGATCTTTGTAGACGACGTCGCTTGCCGGCATCTGCGAAAAAATGTCCATGTTCGTGAAGGCGGACATCATGGAATTCATAGATGCGCCGGAGGAAAAACCGAGCCTTGCAAAGACAGTGTCCGGATTGATCTGGCGGAAGACGCCGTCGGTCTGCGCGTAGATATAAGGCGTAATATTGTACGCATATTCCACCGCCTGCGCGTTGTTTCGAACGACCGGGTCTTCCGTCTCAATGTATCTGCGCAGAGACGCCAAGTCGTTATTTGTCACCTGTGAGAACATTTTGGTGATCATGTTCCATTCTCTGACTTCCGCCTGCTCCTGCAGCGCGCGGTCGCCGTCCGCTTCCTCGGCTGCGTCGGTCAAAAAAGAGGTGAAGTCTATGCCGGTGGAGGTGATCGTCAGCGGATAGCTCTTCAGCGTGTTCTGCTCAGTGTCGTAGATATAATTGTTTGCGCCGTTGGAAAAAGAAAGAATCATGGCAATGCCGATGATGCCGATGGAACCGGCAAACGCCACCAGCAGCGTGCGCACCTTCTTCGTCCAGAGATTGTTCAGGCTGAGACCGAACGCGGTCAGCACGTTCATGGAAGCCTTGCCTGTTTTTTTGCGCTGCGGCTCGGCGTTTTCCGCGTGAAAGGGGTCGGTGTCGGAAATGATTTTTCCGTCGTGCAGGCGCACGATACGGGTCGCATAACGGTTTGCAAGCTCCGGGTTGTGGGTCACCATGACGACCAGACGATCCTTCGCGACCTCTTTGAGCAGATCCATGACCTGCACGCTGGTTTCACTGTCCAGCGCACCGGTCGGCTCGTCGGCAAGCAGAATATCGGGGTTGTTTACCAGCGCTCTGGCAATTGCGACGCGCTGCATCTGTCCGCCTGAGAGCTGGGACGGTTTTTTGTGGACGTGCTGTTCCAGACCGACCTGCACCAAAGCGTCCATTGCGAGGCGGGTACGCTCCTTTTTGGATACGCCGCCGATCGTCAGCGCAAGCTCGACGTTCCGCAGGACGCTCTGGTGCGGGATCAGATTGTAGCTCTGGAACACGAAGCCGACCGAGTGGTTGCGGTAGGCGTCCCAGTCGCGCGCCTTGTACTCCCTGGTGGAAACGCCGTTGATGATCAGATCGCCGGAATCGTAGTGATCCAGACCGCCGATCACGTTAAGCAGCGTGGTCTTGCCGGAACCGCTCGGGCCGAGCACGGCGACAAATTCGCTGTCCCTGAGGTCGAGCGAAAGATCGTCGAGCGCCTGCTGTACGAATGCCCCGGTTTTATACGTTTTGTTGATGTTCTTGATTTGCAGCATTAGCATACCTCCGCCGAAGCGGGACGTCTCGCCCGCCTCCGCCGTGGTACTGTCGTTCCGGCACAACTGTGTCAGACAGTTCGTTTCCAATTATTACCTGTTGTATATACTGATTATACTATCGGCACAATTATACTACAAGAAACGCGTGCAATCAAGTCCGCGTGCGGAAAGGGCGTGAGTTTTGAACAATTTGTGAATTGCCTTGACAATGGCGCGGGGTATGCTATAATACAACTACAATTTGATACTGCTCTTGAGGGAGTAGTTCCCCGGAAGGGGAGACGCCGCCGTCAACTCATCGCTCTGCGATCGGCGCGTCTGGAAGTACGAGACTCATGTTGAACGTTGTTGTTCGGCATGGGTTTTTTGTTTTATTATGCCGCATGGAGCAGTATCGCTGCCGGCGCGGAAGAGGAGGGAGATACAGCGGCGAACAGCCGACCGCACGGCGAAGGAAGGACAGGCCACATAGACTGGACAGGAGGTAACACATGAAAGACTTTATTCCGTATCTTCCCTTTGTGCTCGGCGCGATCGCGCTGATTGCGCTGCTGTGCGCCGGCTACGTCAAGTCCCCGCCCGATCAGGCGTATATCATCTCCGGTATCAAAAAGAACGGACGTATTCTGATCGGCAGGGCAGGACTCAAGGTGCCGTTTTTTGAGAGACTCGACAAGCTCTATCTCGGGCAGATGACCGTGGATATCAAAACGGAGCAGTCCGTACCGACCAACGATTTTATCAACGTCAACGTGGACGCGGTCGCCAAGGTGCGTATCTCCGCAAATCCGGAGGGCATCAAGCTCGCCGCAAAGAACTTTCTGAACATGCGTCCCGAGCGGATCGCCGCGGAGCTGCAGGACTCGCTGCAGGGCAATATGCGTGAGATCATCGGCACGCTGTCACTGAAGGACATCAACACCGACCGCGACTCCTTCTCGGATCAGGTCATGATGAAGGCCGCAAGGGACATGGACAAGCTCGGCATTGAGATCCTTTCGTGCAATATCCAGAACGTAACCGATGAAAACGGACTGATCCGCGACCTCGGCGCAGACAACACCTCATTGATCAAAAAGAACGCCGCCATCGCAAAGGCGCAGGCAGACCGCGACGTCGCGATCGCCAAGGCACAGGCGGACAAGGCGGCGAACGACGCCCGCGTAGAGGCCGACACCGTGATCGCCCAGCGCCAGAACGAGCTGGCGATCCGCCAGGCGGAGCTGAAGGTCTCCGCAGATACCAAGAAGGCGGAAGCGGACGCTGCGTATGAGATCCAGAGACAGGAACAGCAGAAGTCCATTCAGACCGCGACGGTCAACGCGGAGATCGCCCGCGCAGAGCGCGACGCGGAGCTGAAAAAGCAAAACGTAGAAGTAACGAAGCAGATGCTCGACGCGGAGATCCGCGCCAGAGCGGACGCAGAGCTCTACCGCCAGAAGCAAGTTGCGGAGGCGGACCTCTTCCGCCGCCAGAAGGAGGCGGAAGCAGAGCGGTATGAGCGTGAGCAGAACGCGCAGGCGCAGAAGATCGCTGCAGAAGCGGTGCGCTTTGCAAAGGAGCAGGAGGCGGAGGGCATCCGCGCCGTCGGTGAGGCGGAAGCCTCCGCGATCCGCGCAAAGGCGGTTGCGGAAGCGGAAGGCATCGACAAGAAGGCGGAGGCGATGCGTAAGTACGGTGAGGCTGCCGTGATCGAAATGGTCATGAACGCTCTGCCGGAGATCGCAAAGAACGTCGCCGAGCCGCTGTCCAAGGTGGACAAGATCACCATGTACGGCGAGGGCAATTCTGCCAAGCTGATCTCCGATATCGTCGGTTCCACCACCCAGATCACCGAGGGCTTTGCTTCCGGCATGGGGCTGGACATCAAGACCCTGCTGGTCGGCGCGCTCGGCGGCAAGCTGGCGTCCCAGCCGGTCGTCGTAGAGACCGCAAAGCAGGACAAATAATCAGCGAAAAAGCAGGGAGAGACGACGTCTCTCCCTGCAATTCATTCGATCCTCCTCGACAAATGACGGAAGGTGTGATATAATCATACGTACATCGCACACCTTACAAACCGGTTCCTTACGCAGACCGGTGATTACCTTGGAGTTTTACTATGACTGAGCACTACGAAACGTCTCCGGATCAGAAAGTTACAGAGGATCGAAGCGCCGTATCGGCGGTCGACTGGTTCCGGCTGGACAATGCCGCGAAAATCTACCCGCCTGCCAGATCGCGCTACTGGGCGCCCATGTTCCGGCTTTCGGCAGACCTTTCCGAAGAGATTGATACCGATCTGCTGAAAACCGCGCTGGATCATACGCTCGCAAGACTTCCGTCCTTTTCCTGCCGTCTGCGCAAGGGGTTCTTTTGGTACTACCTTGAGCGCATAGAAGGCGCTCCCGCGATCCTGCCTGACGTGAACAACCCGATGACGTATTTCAACGCAAAGGATAACAAACACTTCCTGTTTCGTATCCGCTGCTGCGGAAACCGGCTGGCGCTGGAGTTCTTCCATGCAGTGACGGACGGCAGCGGAGGAATGACCTTCCTGCTGACGCTGATCAGCGAATACGTGCGTCTGCGCTATCATGAAACGATACCGACGTCCGGTCACGTCCTTTCCTGCAGTGACCCGCCGAAAGCGGAGGAGTATGAGGACAGCTTCCTGAAGTACGCCAGAAAAGAAACGCTCAGCCGTGGCGAGCGTCCGGCATATCAGCCGCAGGGAGCAGAAATGTCTCCGTTTGAGGTTTCCTATATCTACGGCAATGTTCCGACGGAAGCGTTGCTGCGTGAAGCCAGAAAGCACAACGCCACCGTCGGAGAATTCGTGACGGCGGTGCTGATTCAGATCGCCGCCGGCCTGCAGACGGCAGAGCGTTCCCGCACAAAACGAAGACTGCCGGTCAAGGTGTCCGTTCCGGTCAATCTGCGGCGGTTTTATCCGACGAAGACCCTCCGCAATTTTTCCTCGTATATCAATTTGGGAATCGAGACGCGGCTGGGCAGCTATTCCTTTGACGAGATTCTCGTGCAGGTAAAGAGCGCCATGAAATCGCAGATCACGGAGAAACAGTTGAACGCACGATTTTCCGGAAACGTGGCGACGGAGCGGATCCTTCCCCTCAGGGCGACGCCGCTGTTCATCAAAGATCCGCTGCTGAAGCTGTTTTACAACATGCAGGGCGACCGCTATTCCTCGCTTTCGTTTTCCAATCTCGGACGGGTAGACGCGCCGGAGCAACTGCAGCGCTATGTGAAGCAGCTTGATTTTGCGCTGGGGCCGGCAAACAGGAAACGCTGTGCATGCACCTGCGTCAGCTTTGCGGGCAACACGCGGTTTGTCTTTACAAGGACGTTTGAAGGCGCACAGATCGAGCGGGAATTCTTCTGCTCGCTGGTGAAGCGGGGGATCCCTGTGAAAGTAGAAAGCAACAGGAGGTAATTATGTCATACTGCGTACATTGCGGCGTGGAATTGGACAGATGGGAAACGAAATGTCCCTTATGCCAGACGCCTGTAATTGATCCATGGCAGGACAAGAACTCCGCCCCGCCGTCAGAACGGAATCTACTGTCGGAACAGCCGGAAAAAACGTTTAATAAACGGCTGTTCGTTCTGCTGGTCGGCGTGCTGCTCCTGATCCCGCTGGTCACGGTCGTGATCATCAATCTCGCGACGACGCATACGCTGACCTGGGCGCTTTACGTTCTGGGAAGCGAGATTTGTTTCTGGTCGATCCTCGTACTTCCGCTGAACTGCTCGGGTAGATCGCCCTATCTGTACGTTGCGATCGATACCGCCGTCGTCGCGCTGCTTCTGTTCATGATCTATCTGGAGAACAGCGCAACGAACTGGTTTTTGCCGCTTGCTCTGCCGATCACGCTGCTGAGCGGACTCGTCGTAAGTCTGATCGTTATGATCTGGAGAAGTGACAGAACGGTCAAGCTTCGCAAGACCGGCTGGAGCGTTTGGGTGATTGCGTGCTTCCTGATCGCATTGGATATTACCGTCACGCATTATCTGATAAACGCGATTCAATTGACTTGGGCGTGGTACGCCGCGCTTCCGCTGCAGATCATCAGCATCGTCCTGCTGTCAGTGTCATACAGCGCAAGAGCCTGCGACTGGCTGCGGAAGAATCTGTTTATGTAACCGAAAAATAACAGGGAGAGGTAAATGCCTCTCCCTGTTTTGCGTTTTACTGCGTTATACGAATTGTTGCGTCAGAACGTCGACCATGCCGCGGGTAGTGAGCCGCAGAGCGGGGATCACCGGCAGCGACATGAACGACAACGTCATAAACGGGTCGATCCCGCGGCTCACGCCGAGCTTGTAAGCGGCTTCCTTCGCGGCTTCCAGCTTTTCGTTGACGACGCGCAGATCGGTGTCGGACATGAGCCCCGCCAACTCGAGCGCGACTTCGCCGAGCACTTCGCCGTTTTTCACGACGGTAATGCCGCCGCGGTTTTCGACGATGCGCTTTGCAGCGAATGCCATATCCTCCGCCGACGTGCCGACGACGATCAGATTATGCGAATCGTGCGAGATCGAGGTCGCGACTGCGCCGGCTTTCAGACCGTAGCCCTGAATATAGCCCAGACCGATATGTCCGGTTTGCTTATGGCGCTCGATCACTGCAATACGCAGGATATCTTTGGAAGGGTCTGCGTGATCGGTGCGACCGTTATCGGTCGAGACGATCTGCCCGGGCACCATGCCGATAATGCCCTGCATGCCGCTTTCGGCAAAATCCTTCGCGCTGATCTGACCTGCGTGGAAGGTGTCGCGCGCCTTTTCACGCAGCCGCGGATCAACGACAGGTGCGGCGAACGGGGCGAGTTGTCCGTCGAATCTGCACACACCGTCCTTATAGACCGCCTTGACGCTGAAATCCGTCAGATTATTGACGATCGTCAGATCGGCAAAGCAGCCCGGCGCGATCGCGCCGCGATCCTTCAGACCGAAGTACTGCGCCGCGTTTACGGTGGCGGCGGCGACGGCGGCGATCGGATCCGCGCCGAGACGAACGGCGTTCTTGAGGATATAGTCGATATGTCCCTTCTCCAGCAGGTCGCTGGGGTGCTTGTCGTCGGTGCAGAGCAGACAGCGGGCGGCAGTCTTGCCGCGCAGCAGCGGCGCGAGCGCTTCCAGATTCCGTGCGGCAGTGCCCTCGCGAATCATGATATACTGCCCGCGGCGCAGCTTCTCCATAGCTTCGGAGAGGTCAGCGCATTCGTGATCAGACGCGACGCCTGCCGCAATGTAGGCGTCAAGCTCGTTTCCGACCAGACCCGGCGCGTGACCGTCAATGCGCTTTTGCCAGCGTTTCGCCGCAAGAAGCTTTTGCAGCACGTCCGCGTCGTTATGGACGACGCCAAAGGCGTTCATCATTTCGGCAAGACCCAGCACGCGGCCGTCTGCGTAGAAACGGTCGATCGCCTGCCAGTCCAGTACGGCGCCGGATTCGTCCAACGGCGTGGCCGGCACGCAGGACGGCAGCATAAAGTACACGTCCATCGGCAGACCGGCGGTCGCCTGCAGCATATACTCGATACCGTCTGTACCCATGACGTTCGTGATCTCATGCGGGTCGGTGACGACGCAGGTCGTGCCGTGAGGGACGACTGCCTTGGCAAATTCCGTCGGGCTGACAAGGCTGGATTCCAGATGAATGTGTGAATCAATGAAGCCGGGACAGACGATGCCCTCGGATACGTCGATCTCCTGCTTGCCGCAGAAGCGTCCGACGCCGGCGATCCTGCCGTCCGCGACGGCAATGTCGCCCTCACAGAGTTCTCCGGAAAAGACGTTGACATAGCGCGCGTTTTTCAGCACGATGTCCGCCGGCTCACGCCCGCCGGCAACGTCGATCAGATGCCGGAGCTGCGACAGCCCGGAACTCAGTTCATTCATGTTTTGCCTCCTGAGAATACTTACCGCTCCTCACGGAAGTATGCCTTGCCCAGCGAAGCGGGCGGCTGATCCTCCGGCTTGCGCCGCAGAGAGACCAGAATCAGCACCAGCAGGGTAAACAGATAGGGGAGCATCTGGAAAATCTTGTCCGAGCCCTTGAACAGACCGGGTACGAGGAAGTAGAACCACGAGAGCAGACCGAACAGATACGCGCCCCAGATACAGCGCATCGGCTTCCACGTGGCGAAAATAACGAGAGCCACAGCCAGCCAGCCAAGCGCTCCGATCGTCGCCGAGGTCTCCCACAGACCGTCGATGTACTCCATGACGTAGAAGCAGCCGCCGAGACCGGAGATGCCCGCGCCGATGCAGGTGGACAGGTACTTGTACTTGTTGATGTTGATACCGGCGGCGTCTGCGGTCGCGGTGTTCTCACCGACGGCGCGCAGGCTCAGACCGGTGCGGGTCTTGGTGAGGAAGTACCACAGCGCGATGGCGACGAGAATGGCAAGATAGACCATGAAACCGTGCCGGAACAGCAGAGAGCCGAGATTGAATTTGTCGGTCAGACTGTCGAGCCACTTGACCAGCGGCGTGATATAGGCTTTGATCGCGTCCGAGGTGACGTCCGCACGGACGGTGCCGACGCTGCCGAGCGAACCGCCGATGTAGTTGGCGATGCCGGTGCCGAAAATGGTCAGCGTCAGACCGGTGACGTTCTGATTCGTTCTCAGACTGATTGTCAGATAGGCGAAGAGGAGACCTGCCAGCATCGCCATGCCGAAGGCGAAGATCAGACAGACGATGACGCAGAGAATCGGGTAGAAAATGCCCAGACTTCCGGCAAGACTTCCGGTCGCGCCTTGGAACCAGAGCGCGCCGACCAGCGAGCCGATCGCGCCGATATACATGATTCCGGGTACGCCGAGGTTGAGGTTGCCGCCCTTTTCGCTCAGGATCTCACCCAACGCACCGAAGAGAATGACGGTGCCGAAGGTGATCGAGAAGGTCAGCGTCGTGCTGAACGAGGAAAGAAAACTCAGAAAACCGCTCATTTCGCCGCACCTCCTTTATGCTTTTTGGAAAAACGCACTTTGTAGTTCGTAAAGAATTCGCAACCGAGCACAAAGAACAGAACGATGCCGGTGAGGATCTTGGAATAGTAGTCGTTGAGCTGGAAGGCAGAGGCCATCTGCTTGCCTGCCAGTTCCATAAATGTGTACAGCGCGGCGAAGATGACCATCAGATAGGGGTTCGTATGTGCGAGCCACGCGATAATGATCGCGGTGAAGCCGCGGCCGTCAGCGGTAGATTCGGTCAGGGTTCTCGAAACGGCGGAAACCGCAAGGAAGCCCGCAAAGCCGCACACGCCGCCGGAGATCGCCATGGATCTGACGTAGACCTTGTTGACGCGGATACCGGCGTATTTTGCGGTGTTGACCGAGTCGCCGACGACGGAAATCTCATAGCCCTGCTTGGTGTAGCGCAGGTAAGCCCACATCGCCACGACTACGACCAGAACGATCAGCACGAGCCACATATAGTCCTTGTCGTTGAAGTTGCCGGTGAACAATTCGCCGATCCAGCCCTTATGGTAGGCAGCCTCTTCTGCCTTGCCGTTGACGATGCCGATCTTGACGGTGCCGACCGTACCTTCCCAGATCGTACAGAAGTAGAGGACGATCTGGATCGCAATGTAGTTCATCATCAGGGTGAAGAGCGTCTCGTTGGCGTTCCACTTTGCCTTGAAGAAGCCGGGGATCATGCCCCAGATCGCGCCGAATACGATGGCGAGCAGCGCCATGAGGATCAGCAGCGGCAGGGAAGGGATCGTCCAGCAGAATTTCATCAGGATCAAGGCGCCGAGGCCGCCCATCAGCATCTGACCTTCCGCACCGATGTTCCAGAAGTGCATTTTGAACGCGGGCGCAAGTCCGACGGCAATGCAGGAGAGGATCATCGTGCGCTGTAAGAACTCCCACATACGCTTGGTGGTGCCGAAGGAGCCGCCGACCATCTCTGTGATGACCCGCAGGGGATCTCTTCCCGTAAACAGGAAGGTAATGACGAGACAGAGAATCAAAGCGGCGATGACAGCGAGAACACGGATCGCCACCGATAAAAGCGACGAAATGCCGTCGCGTTTGGTAATCCGGATCATGCTTTATCCTCCCTTCTGAACTGCGTCATGAGAAGACCGATCTCTTCCTTTGTCGCAGTCGCTGCGTCGACGATGCCGCTGACCTGTCCGCCGCAGAGCACCATGATTCTGTCACAGAGCTCAAGCAGAACGTCGAGGTCTTCGCCGACGTAGATGACGGCTGCGCCCTTCATCTTCTGCTCGGTCAGCAGATTGTAGATCATGTACGAAGTGTTGATGTCGAGACCGCGCACGGCGTAGGCGGTCATCAGAACTGTCGGTGACGAGGAGATCTCACGCCCGACCAGCACCTTCTGCACGTTGCCGCCGGACAGACGCCGGATCGGGATCACGTTCGTGTTCGGCGTGACGACCTCAAGATCAAGCACGATCCTGTCCGCAAGCGCCTGTGCCTTAGCTCTGTCCGCCAGTATGCCCTTATGATCGCGGTATGTTCTCAGCTTGATGTTGTCAACGATCGGCATTGAGCCGACGAGACCCGCACCGAAGCGGTCTTCCGGCACGAAAGAGAGCAGTATGCCGGCGTTGATGATATCGAGCGGATCCATGCCGATCAGGCTCATTTCATTGCCTTCCGGAGAAATGTACCGGATCTCAGAACCCGGTTCCTCCGGCTGAAGTCCCGCGATTGCCTCCAGCAGTTCCTTCTGACCGGAGCCTGCGACGCCCGCGATGCCGAGGATTTCTCCGCCCATCGCGGCGAAGCTGACGTTATCGAGCTTCTTGACGCCCTCTTTGTCGCGCACGGTGAGATTGTTGACGACCAGACGCTCGACGCACTTCTCCGCCTTCGGGCGGTCGATATTGAGCGACACAGCTCTGCCGACCATCATATCTGTCAGTGACTGCTGGGTCGCGGTAGCGGTTTCCACGTCACCGATGTATTTGCCCTTTCGAAGGACAGCCACGCGGTCGGACACGTCGAGGACTTCGTGGAGCTTGTGTGTGATGATGATAATCGCCTTGCCGTCCTTTTTCATGTTGCGCATGACGGCGAACAGCTTGTCGGTTTCCTGCGGGGTCAAAACTGCGGTCGGCTCGTCGAGGATCAGCACGTTCGCGCCGCGGTAGAGCACCTTGACGATCTCAACGGTCTGCTTCTGCGAGACGGACATGTCGTAGACCTTCTGGTCGGGGTCGATCTCGAAACCGTAGCGCTCGGCGATCTCCCGCACGGTCTTGCGGATCGAGCTTTTATCGAGCTTGCCTTTTTCTCCTTCGAGACCGAGGACGATGTTTTCCGCCGCGGTAAACACGTCGACCAGCTTGAAGTGCTGATGGATCATGCCGATGCCGTAACGGAACGAGTCCTTCGGAGAGCGAATGGTCACTTCCTCGCCGTCAATAAAGATCTGACCCTCGTCGGGGAAGTAGATGCCGCCGAGCATATTCATCAGAGTGGTCTTGCCTGAGCCGTTTTCGCCCAACAGCGCAAGGATCTCGCCTTTGTGCAGATCCAGCGAGATGTCGTCGTTCGCGATGACCTTCTGGCCGAACCGCTTGGTAATATGCCGCAGCTCAATCGCATTGGTTTGCGCCAATATGATCATCCTTTCTGTTAGATTTAGGGATCAGGGATCAGGAATCAGGAATACCTGGCAGGAAACCGCCGGATCCCTAATCCCCGATCCCTTTTGAAAAATGCCGGAGCCTGCCTGAGAGCAGGCTCCGGCATCGTTGTCCAGAGAGTTGCAGGGAATCAGTTGAGTTCAGTGATGCCGTCGATGCGCAGATTGAACGCAGGTGCGGACTGGAAGTAGGACTCGTGATAGTAGCCGTCGAACATTGCATTGTCCGCATCGTTGTTCCAGTCGCCGTCCGTGTCGGTCGCGAAAGCTTCCTCGACGGTCTTGCCGCCGACGGTAAACGCCTTCTGGTCAAACGGATGCAGCGAGCCGTCTTTCAGCGCGGCGATGACTTCGTCGACCTTTTCCTGCGTGCCTGCAGCGGCGTTCGGGCCGAGCGGCGTCAGGGCGACGGCGTCCTTGTCAAAGCCTTCCGCCCAGTTGGTGGCAATGTCCTCTCCGTTCATCGCAGCGCCGATGGCGTAGGTGTAGTAGACGCCCCATTCGTTCGTCGGAGAAGTCAGCGCGGCGTTCGGCGCGGCGGTCAGCATGTCGATGTTGTAGCCGACGGAGTAGACCGTGGTGCCTGCGTTCAGCGCGGCTTCGCAGGCGGACGGAGCGCCGGTGGAGTCTGCGTGCTGGCCGATGATGACGCAGCCATCGCCGATCATCTGCTCTGCAGCAGCCTTTTCAGCCGTGATATCGAACCAGGACGAGGTGTACAGAACCTCCATCGAGACGTTCTCATAGACGCTCTTGATGCCGAGGAAGAATGCGGTGTAGCCGGAAACGACCTCCGCGTAGGGGTAAGCGCCGACGTAGCCGACCTTGACGGTGCCGTCCTTGGCGTAGTTCTTCGCGGTGAGCTTGCCGTCCTTTTCGAGCTCGGCGATCTTCATGCCGGCGACGACGCCGGAAACGTAACGAGCTTCATAGATTTCCGTAAACGCGTTTTTGTAGTTCGCAAGGCCGGAAGCCTTGGCTTTGTCGCCGGTCATGGCGACGATCTGGACGTCGGGATTCTGCTCCGCGGCGAGCTTTGCATAGTCCTGATGGCCGTAGGAGTTGGTGAACACCAGCTTACAGCCCTGGTCGATGCAGTCTTCTATCGCGGTCTTGCAGGTCTCGTCCTCGCCGATAGCGTACTTCCAGACGAAGTTGTCCGTTTCGCTCAGCCCGAGGTTCTTGGCGGCCTCTTTAATGCCGTTGATGTGTGCGAGGGTATAGCCTTCGTTTTCATCGCCGACCAAGACGACGCCGACCTTGAAATCGCTGTTGGCAGACGGGCCGCAGCCTGCGAATATCGCTGTCACAAGCAGCAGGCAGAGCAGGATTGCAATCAGTTTTTTCATTTCAATATAGCCCTCCAATCAATATTTGGATGTGTCGAGAATTCAACACTATCACTGACTACAAGATAGCACAAATCATAAATAATTACAATACTCCGCAAAGAATATGATTAAAAAATCAGCATAATAAACAAATTGTACGAGGTAAATCTGTGTAAGGTGAGCGATGAGCGACGCCGTTGCGCCGCGGCTGAAATATCAGCTTGACAAACCGAATGCAACTGATATAGTAAACGCAGAAGCAAACGCAAATAACGCTGCAACGTCCGGCGCGTTTTGCGGGGAACAGACCGTCGGACGAAAGAATCGGCGGTATCGGGGAGTTTCAAAATGACGATGATAGATACGAATACCGAAAGCAGTTTTAAGAACCGCCTTGCCGGGGGGATCGTGCGTTATCGCTATGTGATCCTGGCGGTCGTCGTGCTGGTCACGGTCTGGAGCGCCTTCCAGATCGGGCGAACCAACATCAACTACGATCTGACCAAGTATCTTGCGGACGACACGATGACGAAGCAGGCGCTGAACATCATGAACGAGGAGTTCGGCGCTTCGGAGCAGCTTCGGCTGGCGTTTGAAAACCGCGAGGAGCAGGATATCGAGCAAATCATTGACCGGCTGAAGGAAATGCCGGAGATCGCTGCGGTTCAGTTTGACCCTGCGACCGATCTGAAGCAGCAGGACGGCTCGACTTGGTGTCTGCTCACCCTGACGCTGGAAGACGGCGACGCTTCTGCAGCAGTCACGACGCTGCGGGAGCAGTTTCCTGACGCGCTGGTTGGCGGCGCGTCGGCGCAGAAATTCGACGTTCAGAAAAGCCTCGGGGCGGAGATCCCCGGGATCATGCTGATCGCCGTGGGCGTCATCTTCGCCGTGCTGCTGCTGACGAGCCATGCCTGGCTCGAGCCGTTCCTTCTGCTGATCGTTTTTGCGATCTCCATTCTGATCAACATGGGAACCAATTTCCTCTTCCCGGACATTTCCTTTATCACCTTCGCCGTCTGCGCCGTTCTGCAGCTTGCGCTGTCCATCGACTATGCCATCATGCTGCTGCATACGTGGAACGGCTTTTGCGACAGCGGGCTGTCTCCGCGGGAGGCCATGGAGAAGGCGCTGGCGCGATGCTTTATGCGGATCGCATCCAGCGCGATGACGACCGCCGCGGGGCTGCTGTCGCTGCTGTTCATGAGCTTTACCATCGGCTTTGATATCGGCATGGTGTTGAGCAAGGGCGTGCTGATCAGCATGCTGGGCGTTTTTCTGATGATGCCTGCCCTGACGCTCCTGCTGAAAACGCCGCTCCGCAAGACTGCGCACAAGCCGCTGCATTTCAGCGGCGAAAAGCTTGGGAAAGTCATCTATCGCCGCAGAAAACCGGTCGCCGTCCTTCTGATCGCCGTGGTGCTTTGCGGGGCGTACTTCTCTTTTCGGAATGAATACAGCTTTACGGCGCTCGATGATTCGGTCGAGACGGACACGGGAAGGATCGCCGAGCTGTTCGGTGCGTCCGATCCGCTCGTGCTGCTGATCCCGGGGGAGGAAACAGACGAGAGCTATGCCCTGCAGCGGGCGCTCGTGCAGGATATGACGGACTTGAAGCGCGCGGACGGTTGGCCGCTCATCAGAAATATCACTGCCATGGTGACGACCGGCGAGGCGGCGCTGAAGGACTACACTCCGGCGGACGTGGCGGAAATGACCGGCATGAACGAAGCCGTGATCAAGATGTTCTTTACCGCGAACGGCTTTGGAGAGACCGTCCGCGCGGAGAAACTGCTGGCTGCCGCCGAGACATACTTCGGCGGAAACGAGCAGGTCACGGCGATGAAGGGGCAGCTCAGCGCGGCAAAGGAAGCGTTCATTGGAGAGAAATATCATCGGATGCTGCTGGAGCCTGCCTTCTCCGCGACGGACGGGGATTTCAACGCCTGCATGGACGCCGTGCTTGGCACCGTTGAACGTCATTACGGAGACACGTTCTATATCACCGGCGAAGCGATGTCCACCTACGACATCGGGACGGCGTTCCAAAGCGATCTGCTGAAGGTGAATCTGATCACGCTCTTTGCGATCCTGCTGATCGTGATCCTCAGCTTCCGCTCCCTGATCCTGCCGGCGCTCCTCGTATTCGTGATCGAAGGCGCGATCTGGATCAATATGAGCATCAACCGGATTGCCGGCGAACCGATTTTCTTCATCTCCTATCTGATCTGTCTGTCGATTCAGATGGGCGCTACCATCGACTACGGAATCCTCATCAGCGATCAATACAGGATATTCCGAAGCGAAGGTCTGCCACCGGCGGAGGCGCTGCAGAAGACCCTCCGTGCCGCGCTTCCCACCGTGCTGACCTCCGGGATCATCATGATCACCGCAGGATATATCATCGGGAAGCGGTGCAGTATCTATTACATTTCAAGCATCGGTCTGCTGCTTGCCAGAGGTACGCTGCTGTCCGTGATCCTGGTGCTGTTCCTCCTTCCGGCGCTTCTGACGCTTTGCGATCGGTGGGTCTGCCGACGCTTGCGCGGCGAGGAAGACCGGTGATAGGGACGATGATCTGCGCGCAAAACGGCAGGGAGAGGCATCCGCCTCTCCCTGCCGTTTTATTCTTCAGGCGACCAAACGTAGACGAAGCGCGAGTTACCGGCGTTGGAAAGGAATTCCAGCACCAGAAGCTCGTAAGAGGAAGGGTTCATATCAGCCGTGATCTGCGGCATTGGAATGGTGACGGTATCGGTGATCCGTTCGCCCTGATAGGAATCGCCCCAATGTCCGTAACCGACCGGTTTCCCCGCGTAGACCGGATAGAACATGCTGTCGTCGTAGGAATATCCCAGTTTGGAACCGTATCCTTTTTCTTTGTCAAGAATCATACCGCGCAGATCAAAGGAGCAGCAAACGCCGTCGCAGCCTTCCTTTGGCTCGTTATCCACCACGGCGCTGATATAGAACGCTGCGTCCTGACCGGGATAGAATTCGTCCGGAAGGGTGCAGTAACAACTGTAATTGGCGACATACGGCTTCGATCCGTCCGAGGGATCGTCGGGATCCGGCGTATATGCATGACTTAAACTGAAGGTATCTGCGGAGCGGGCGGTGTAGGAGACTACGACCTCGCCGCTGCCTGCGGTGTAAGTGCTGGGCGTGTAGGTGACCTCCTCCTTTGCAAGAAGCCACTTTCCTTTGATCACGCTCCCGTCCCGCGCTTCTGTCGGCGCCTCCGTGACTTGCACGGTCTGCTCGGAACTGTGCGCTTCGTTTTCGGTTCTTTCTTTGGAAGAAGAACTGGGACAACCGCAAAGGATCGTCATAAGGTATGCGAGAACCAATACAACGGAAATGATCTTTTTCATACGGCACCTCCTGTTATGCTGCTGACCTGATTATAGCACGGGATAGACGTTCTTACAAGAATAATGCGCTGAAAAACAGGCAGAGTGGGCAAATGGAGGCTAATGCCGCACCCCCCGCAGACTTCTCTATTCTTTGCAGGCGTCGAACAGCGCAAGGCAGGCGGCAGGCACGTCGCCGGTGAAAAGCCCGCCGTGTCCCTTGCCGTCCAGCCGCAAAAGCGTGAAGCGCGGGTCGCTTTCATAGGCGCTTGCATACAAATCAAGCCCGCATTCGATCGGCACCTCGTTATCGTCGCTGCTGTGGACGATCAGGACGCGCGCGTCTGACGCTGCAAAGCCCTTCATGGCAGAATCCTCGGCGGCGCTGCCGAAGCGCAGCCGTTCCCACAGAAGCGCGCCGGGCGTCAGAAGCAGCCCTGCAAAGCCATAGCGCGCCTTGAGAAGATCTGCCGTGCTGTTGAAGCCTGCCAGCGAAGCTACGGCGCGCACCTCGGGGTGCTCTGCCAAGACCGCGCAGGCTGCGTAAGCGCCCAGGCTGTGACCGAACAGGAACACCGGAAGGTCGGCGTCCTTCGTCATCAATTCTGCCACGGTGATCGCAGCGTCCAGATCAAGAACCGCCTGCTGCACCCCACGCGTCGAAGTTCCGCCGCTGCTGTCGTAGCCGGACGCATCGTAGGCAAATACGGCGTAGCCGTTGTCCGCAAAGAAAGAAATGACGTTCAAATACGCTCTGTGACCGCAGCCCATCCCGTGCGCGAATACGATCAGCCCGTCCGGCTCCACCCCCTCCGCGGTATACAGACAGCCGGACATGCGGTCATTGCTATGATTGGTATAAGAAATCGTGACGGCGGTCAGCGCCGGAAACTGCGCCTCGGAATAGCGATAAGCCTCCGGCGTTTCTGCTCGGTCGGAAAACTGGCTCGCGTAAGCGGCGGCGCCCACTGCAAGCAGTAAGACCGCCAACACGAGACACACGATCAGGAGGGTTCCGAGCCGATGAAAAATGCGCGACAGCTTCATTTGCTTTCTCCGTTCTGCTGAAAATCAGCGTCATGTACTATCGCGTTTATTATAACAGAGATATGTGAAATTGCAAGGAAACAACAGGGGAAAATGCATACACGAACCGGAACAGAAAAGCAGGGAGAGACAAATGCCGGTGGCCGGAATACTCCGCATTTGTGTCATTTCTCCGCGAGCGGAGAAATGTATCGCTTTGCGCTGCCAAATGCTCGTGTTCGAACCATGCTTCTTGTCGAGCGACCAGCATCACAAAAAGGAAGAGGAGGGAAGCTGCCCTCCTCTTCCTTTTGGAAGAGTATCTTAAAAAGATGTCGACTGTCATGGAACACAGAGAACCGTCCTCTGTGTTTTGGTTATCTCATCCTGTTACGGCTTTACCGTGAAAAACGGAACGATTTCGTCTTCACAGTACAGACCTGTGACCTGCTCCGGATCCACAATGGCAGCAAAAGGCGCGGCGCTCCATTGCAGTTCCTTTGGCGTGTCGGCGGGTGCGACTCCAAAAAGCTGATTCAAAAAGGGGATTCTTGTTCCATCCTCCAGAATCACGCCGCATTCGGGCGACTCTCCCGTTTCCTTGCTGTGGCGTTGGATAAGCTCCCAGATGTCGTCGCCCTGAAGCTCAACGCCAAACGCACAGATCCGAGCTTCCATACCGTCCTGCAGCCACCGGGAGATCTCGTCTTCCGGCTTTTCCCGCTCGATGCGCGTCTCTTTCAGCAAGCGGCGCGTTGTTTCATTTTGCGCGATCATTACACCGTCGTGCTCATCGGACGCCCACTCGATGGGCTCCCAGAGTCGGACAAGCAGGGTTGTCCCATCGTAGTCATGACGGGCAAGAGTCCAAATTAAGGTGCAGCGGGCATAGCCGGGAGCGCTTCCGTCGTCCAAACGAACGAAGGAGCGCAGCCAGCCCTCGCCGAAGACGGCGCAATCGCCGCACATATAGCCATCGACATAGGTCAACTCCAACTGATCGCGATCAAAGCGGCTGCAAGCTTCCTGGAGCTCTGGATCAGAGATCGGCTGATCCTTGTCGGACGTGATTTCCACTTCGGTGAACAAAAACCGTCCGACGCACAGAAAAGCCCCGTACCGGATATGATAGTCACCGCAGTCCGCAGAAAGATCTAACGCGCCTGTAGTCTCTTCAATTTGGCTCCGATCGCCTTCTTCCACATCAACGACGCCGAACAGCCAGTGCCGAAGCTCTGGGATCGCGTAGACGCTAACAGAAACGAAGCTCAGGATCACGACCGCTGCGACCAGAACTGCAAACAGCCTGCGAGACGGACGATTCACACTCCGCCGGTTGGCCGCTGCCAAAACACGCTCGGTAAAGCCTGCGCTGGGCTCGACGCTTTCATACGTTTTTTTGATCAAATCATGTGGATTCATCTTCCCATACCTCCTTCAAGCGATCCTTCAACAATTCGCGTGCACGTGTGAGCTGTACCTGTACTGTCCCGGTTCTTCGGTGCAAAAGCTTTGCAATCTCTGCGGTCGAACAATCTGCGTAATAGTACAGAATCACAACTTCTCGGTACTTCTCCGGTAGGGATCGTACCGCTTCGGAAACCGCAAGAGCTGTTTCGTCGGGCTGTGTCAGAATCGCGTCTTCCTCTATCAGCGACAGATGTTTTCTGACCGGAGAGCGCAGCAAATCCCGGCAGCGGTTTACCGTCACGCGGATCAGCCAGCTGCGCAGATGCGCTTCGCTTTGGAACCGGGGATTCTTTGCGTACAGTTTCAAAAAGGCCTCCTGCACCATATCCTCAGCGTCATATTGATTTTGACAAATGTGGATCGCGATTACCAGTAACTGTTTTTGGTATTTCCGCACGATCTCCGCAAATAATGTCTCTTGCATACGGCCTCCTGTGCTGAATGATTATGACGCACCGCAGTTCAGCAGCAATGGATGGATGATGTGCTCACATAATGAATACGTTTGAGTTGATGAAAAACTTACAAAACGATAGTTATATTTATATTATTTCCGCCTCCGTGACACTTCGCATTTGTGTCATTTCTCCGCGAGCGGAGAAATGCATCGCTTTGCGCTGCCAAATGCTCGTGTTCAAACCATGCTTCTCGTCGAGTGACCAGCATCACCAAAAAGCAGTGAGAGGCGAATGCCTCTCACTTATGAATACCTTAATGCTGTGCCGGTGGCCGGAATACTCCGGCGGCGTTGCCGCCTTCGTGACACTTCGGATTTGTCCGGCTGCGCCGAACCGCCGCCTTGCGGCGCTTTTGCTGACGCAAAAG
>JAFROD010000017.1 GCA_017429835.1 Oscillospiraceae bacterium | reverse complement strand
CCTTGATCACTATGTCTCTTACTTCAACAACCAGCGCCTTCATGCTGCCTTGGGCTACAAAAGCCCAGTTCAGTACAAGACCGAACTGGGCTTTCCGTAATTATACTTTTTTATTGTCTACTTTTGCTTGACAGGTGCACCCAAATTGCTGAGGGCTGTGGCTTTTTCTTCTATCATTATTTAAAATTGCATAATCCGCTTTTAACTTTATTAAGAGTAAACTTGCAAATCTCAGTATTACAATGGCCTGAATATAGACCATCATATCTGCATACAGGACATCTAATACAAACTGCTTTATATGCACAACCGTTACACTCAATCGGCTGTCGTACTTTCATATTATGGTCGAGGATCTGTCGCCATGCATCAAGAAAAGGTACTCTCCTCAAATCAATACGGGGAGCATCAAAGGAAAGGCACGGTACCATATAACCATCCCATGTAACACAGAAGCGATAACTACCGGCGCTACAATCAATTCCAATTATGCTCTCATTTTTGTTGCCTCCGACATCTGGCAAGGCTTCAAGATCTACATTATAGAATGGTTTATGTATCTTTTCTCTGACCTTAATCAACATTTCAAGCTGCTCATCAGCATTTAAAAAATAATCATCCCGAGATATGCCTTCGCGCGGAGGAATCAAAAATGGAGAAATTGCATACTTAATATCATTTTGAACTAAAAAGAACACAATATTCGGAATATCATTGACATTGTATCTGCAAGGTGTAAGTGACACTTTAAGCGGAATACCAAGTGAATGGATCTTCAGAATATTATCCGTAACAATCTTATATGCAGGTATACCAGTTACTTTAGAATATACGTCGTTATTACTGCCGTATAAAGTAACAGAGATTTCCCTCGGGGGGAGCTTCAAAAACAAATCTATATGCTTCTGACTAATCAAAAAAGCATTTGTCTTTACAGTAACTTTGACTCCTTTATTTATCAGATATGAATAGATTTCTGAAAAATCGGAGCGAAGTAGGCATTCGCCACCAGTAAGCGTTGCATACAGCATTCCGTGATTGCACGCACTATCAATTATAGAAATAATCTCTTTTGTTGACAACTCACGAGCCCTGTTCTCGTTAGAATCAGCAACATGAACATAGCACATTTTACAATCAAAATTACACCGGCCTGTCAGTTCAAACGATCCATAAAATGGCGCACCTTTTTCTTTTGCTAAAGCACGAAGCTGATTCTCAAAGTCTTTGTACGACGAATTATCCATACAGTTTTCTCCAGCAAATCCAAATATAGCATAAATACAAATATAATACTCTAATTAAGATTGTGGGCGGTAGTAAAAACTACCGCCCACTCTGTTAATCAATTAGATGCAATCGCCGATGAGTTCTTCTTCGGGCTCTTCAGTGGTTTCAACAGGAGCGCCGCCGGAAGCAGTCAGAACATCCATAACATCGAACTTCTTGACATCAACAAACGGAGTCTCAAAAGTCTTCATTACTATACTCTCCTTTCTAAAGAATTCATCAAAATCACGAATGTGATTATTGATTAACTTGATTAGCTGCCGAAGTGAGCAGCAGCAGCGTCAGCGTACTGGACGAGAGCGGTGAACAGAGCAGCCTTCGTGCCGGTTGCGGGATTATCCGCGATATAGCTCTCTTCGCTGTAAGTTCTGGTCTCGCTGATCGGCTGACCGGTGGTCTTGCTGTAGAACGTAATCTGCATCGTGCTGCCCAGCTGCTTTGCGGTCATGCCCTGGAACAGAACAACGTAGCGAGAGCCAGACGGCGTGAATTCATCAATCACGTCTTCCGTTGCAACACCGGCTCTGTTGGTGTAGCTGATATGGCATTCGACGTCAGAGATGTTCACGCCGGTGCCCGGCTTGAACATTACGTTCAGAACCGTGCACGGGCCGCAGGACAGCGCCATCTTATAGAAGGTGACACCAGTCAATCCGTTCGACGTCGTTGCGTCAACGCTGACAGCCGCTCTAGATTCAGGCAGATAGGCCGAAATTTCAGCTGCGGTCAGAACGCTCGTTGCAAGCAGCTCCGTATTATAGTTGAAATGGTACTGTGCCTTTTCACCATAATTCAGAATTGCAACGTACAGACCCTTTGCAGCTTCCGTTGCGGTGGCCTTATCCATGTTCGTGCGCATTGCGTTCATAAGTGTCCACTCGGTTGTCGGGCCATGATAGGTCACGCCGTTCTTCGTTGCATAAATGGTTGCCTGAATGGTATCAGCCATTTCCTTCGCAGCAACCTGATGCTCGCCGTAGTAGTACTTGCTGTATGCCTCAACCTGGACATCCTCGGTAACAGAACCATCTGCCGTCGGATAGGTGAAGCGTACGAAGTAAGAATCGTAATCAGCGACCTTCGTCTTCAGGAAGAAGAAGTCAGCGCCAATGTAGGATTCAAGCTGCAGGTTGATGGTTGCAAAGGTGAGGGTGTCGTCCAGATACGGATCCACAACAATCTCAGTTCCGCCGCACAGCGTGCAGGTGCCGTTGCTGTAGGTGCAGGCCTCGTCGTCGACAACGAGGGTGCTGCAGACGGAGCAGGTCGCGTCATGCGTGCCGTCGCCGTTGTCGGTGTAGACAAGGGTATGACCCAGAGCTGCGATCGCGATCGTGGAGAGCTCGGTCTCGAGCGTTGCGTCGGAGTAGTACTTGCCGTAGTGGTCGCCTTCACCGGCGGTTTCACACTCGGAGCAGGTGTAGTACGCGACGTTGCCCGCCGTGGTGCAGGTAGCCGCGACAGCAGCATGAGACACAGCAGTGTGAGATGCGGGAGGCGTGACGGTACCGGTGACGGGAACGAGAGACAGGTTGTATCTCTGGGTGTTCTTGTAGTACGCGAAGTAGTCGTTGTTAGTGGTACCGTTCAGGGACAGGTATCTGGTAACAGTCGAACCGCTCTCTTCGTTTTCGAAGGTCAGCGTGTAGGTGCTGCCATCCTTAACAACGGTCAGAGCCTTGCCCTCGCTTGCGTTGAGAACCGCAACGTTGCCGGAGGTGTAGTTGGAGTAGCCGCCCTCGGTGGACAGGATGTAGGTGCCGTCTTGCTGCTTGGTCAGCGTCCAGACCTTACCCGAGTCAACGTTGGAGTCGATCTCTGCGGGCAGCGTGGTCAGGCCGGAGTCTTCCGCGGTGTAGCGGTTGGAAGCCACGGTGTTGGTCATCCAGAAGTAGTTGCCGCTGGAACGGATCGCAGCGATGTAGTAATCGCCGGAATAGTCGGCAGCATTCGGATCCTCCGCGCCGCAGACGGTGCAGACGCCATCCACATAGTTGTGAACGCCGGTCGCCGGGGTGACCTCGGTACGAGTCGCGCCGCAGAGCGTGCAGGTGTAGGTCATAACGCCGGTGTTGATGCAGTTCGCAGCGGGGTTCTCAACGCCTGCATCCCAAACGTGCGTGCAGTCGGTCGCGTTCGGATCATAGAACGCAAGGACGAACGCAGCGCTCAGGCTGGAGGTCGCATAGGTGGTGAAGTAGCCGTCGTAGGCCTCGAGGTAGAGGTCAGCGGGATCACCATTGTAGGTGTAGCCGGAGTTGACGTCGATCAGGTGATAGGAAGCGTCCAAGCTCCAGATCGCCTTGGTGGAGTCAGCCGCCAGCGTCAGGGTGTTTCTATCGTCGCCGTAGGTCAGGTACAGACCGTTCGGATCCTCGAACTTGTAGCCGCCGGTCACAACATGTACGGTGAACAGGGTGGCGTCGGAGGAGGTGGTCAGAACGTTGCCGGACACGGAGCCGGGAACGCCCTTGAACTTGCCGCTTACGTCAGTGACGGAAGTCATAGCGAGGGCAGTACCGGCGTTGTAGATGTAGACAGACTCGCCGTCTGTCAGAGAAGTGACGTTGACAGCGGTGAGCTGGGTGGCGCCGCAGTTCGTGCAGGTGCCGTTCTCGAAGCTATGGCCGAGCGCAGCGATCGCGGAGCCCATGGAAACGGTAATGCCGCAGTCGTCGCAGACATAGTCGCCGGTGTAGCCGGGCAGCAGGCAGGTCGCCGCATAAGCGCCGGTCAGGGTGGTGTTGGTATGCGCACAAGCGGGAACCGCATCGGTGAAGAGTTCCATCTGGAACGCAGCAGTAGTGTTGTGACCGTAGGTCGTGAACGTATTGTAGTACTCAAGGGACTGACCGTTGCCGTTGTAGGCAGCGTTGACGTTCTTGAGAACCAGGCCGGTGGTGGTGTCGATCTCCCACAGACCGTAGTCGGTCTCGCCGGAAGCGGGAGCAGCGGCGAAGCTCAGGGAGTTGCCGGTCGCGCCGGAGGTCAGGTACAGGGTGCTGCCGTTGTCGTCAATGGTCAGGTGGAACTGGCCGTTGTTGTAGTCGGCAACCGTCATAATGACTGCACCATCGGGGATGCAGAGCTTCGTGGTGGAGTAGTAGTCGGCGGGAACGTCAACGCCTGCCAGCTTGGTGCCGGAAGCAGTCGCGCTCAGCGCCTTGCCGCTGGTCGGATGGTAGATAACGACCTGATCGTCGTCAGCGACGGTGGTGTTCAGATAGAACTGGGTGACTTCCTTGGTGTAGCCGCAGACGGAGCACTCGAACTCGTTGCCGCCGGCCTCGGTGACCGCGAATGTGCAGTCAGAGGTGATGGTCTCCGCGCAGCGAGAGCAGGTCTGGGTGTGGGTGCCGTTATTGTTGTCGGTCGCAGCGCCGAACAGATGGCCGAGCGCAGGAACGACGTTGTCTTCCTTGGTCGCGCCGCAGAGCGAGCAGGTGTACGGGGTATAGCCGTCAACGGTGCAGGTCGGAAGGACGGTGGTGCCGGCAACCCAGTTATGGGTGCAGGAGCTTTCGACCTTCTGCACGAGGTGCGTCGTGCCGTTGCTGTTGCCCGCATAGGTACGGAAGGTGTCGTTGTAGGAACGCAGGTGCGCGTTGTTGGCAGCATAGAGGCCGCCGTCAGCGCTCCAGCTCCAGCCGCTGGTCTCTTCCGCATGGAAAGCGAGGCCGCCGGAGGACGCCTTGGAAGCGTACAGATAACCAAGGGTCGCGTCGTAGAGGGTGAAGCCGTTCGCGGTGTTGGTGAGCGTCAGCTCGAGGGTGCCGGACGGCGCGGTAGCGGCATAGCCGTTTGCGTCGAAGGAGAAGGCCGCGTCGGTCTTCTGGCCGTGGCCGCTGGAGATGGTGCCGTTGAACGCGTAGTAGTTCGGGCTCGCGATCGCATAGACGCCGTCAGCCAGGTTGGTGTAGTCGTCGACCAGATACCAGCCTGCTGCCTGGACGCCTTCGATAGCGCCGCAGACGGAGCAGACGCCGTTGACGTAGGTGTGGGCGGTCATGGGAATCGCTTCGGTCTCGGTCGCCTGGCAGACGGAGCAGGTACGGGTCTGAGAGCCGGCAGCGGTGCAGGTAGCTGCGGTCGTTACATTCCAGGAGCCCCAGGTGTGTCCGGTAGCGGCGATCGTGACAGCCGCGAGGGTCGTGGTGGTTGCGAGAGTGCTGTCGGTGAAATAAGTGCCGCAGTCCGCGCAATAGTAGTACGCGATGTTGCCGGCGGTGGTGCAGGTGGCAGCGACAGCCGCGACTGCAGCAGCGTTTTCATGCGTGCAGGCAGGAGCGCCGGAGTCCAGCTTATAAATCTGGACAGCGGTCTGGCCGCTTGTATAAGTACCATACAAATCGCTGCTCGTATTGCGCTTGATGATTCTGCTGCTGATGCCGCTGGTGATCGTAGCGTCACCGCCGGAGATTGCGATCGTCCAGTCATCAGACGTGGAGTTATCAGACTTCAAGTAGTTGTTGCCGGAAACACCGATGAGATGAATGTTGGTGCCGACAGCAAGGTAGAAGCCGTTAGTGCCGGTTTCCAGCTTAATGCCCTGAACCGTGTTGCCGGATGCCAGCGTGACGGAATCATTGGAAATCGTCACAGCAACAACGCCACGGTTGTTTTTATTCTGGGTAGTAGAGATTGCGTCACCCTTGCTTTCGCAAACAATGATGATCTCATCGCCTGCAGAGAGGGTGCTGGCGTCCGTAACCTTGTTGTAGGTGCCGGGCGTTGCTGCGTCGAAACCGGAGGTAACAGCCGCAGCGTTTGCGGTAACAGCCAGACCTGCGAACAGACCGATGACCATTGCCACGGAAAGAACTAAGCTAAGGATGCGTTTTTTCATAAGCAAAATCTCCTTAAAAATAGTTTGTTTTCGGATAAACCGTTTCTTCTGCGCGAAACGATCCTGCACATCGCTTAGCGCAGATGAAAAGCCCCGTTATCCGCTCGGGGCATATTCACCGATTTCAAGGTACACGGGACAGGCACAAACGCAGCGCGCGCTGTCCACGACAGGAGTACATTTGCAACAGATTGTGTGCTATTCGCGGAAAATCTCCACAATCTCCACAATATCCTGTTTTACTCATACAGAAGTATAGCACGAGTTATGTGAACTTTCAAGAAAGAAATCTCAAATAATATATTATAGGCAATATTACAGTAGTTATTTATAAATTTATCTCATTTTTTGGATAATATGAAGTCGTAGAATTGTGACGATATGAACAAGCGTATCCCGCGCGCGTACATAATAATAACAGCAGAGAATCACTCCCCTGCTGCCGTAATCATAAGTTTACTTGAAATGTCATTGCCAGCCTTGAAAGGATTTAGCCTTAAAGTCTGAGATTGCCCGCGCAAGGCGGGCGATCTCAGAACAAAGAATATATTATTCTCCCATCAAGGCGCGGAGGGTGTCGGCGGCGGCGCGGAGTTGGATCAGCCGCACCTGCTCGGAGGCGCCGCGCAGCTCCGCGATCGGCTCGATGTTCATCACGCCGTTAAAGCCGATCTCACGCAGCGCGTCTAAAACGTCCTTCCAACCGATCCTGCCGTAGCCCGGAAACAGATGCAGGTCTTCATAGATCGGCCCGATCCTGCCGTAGTTGTCGTTCAGGTGTACCGTTGCGAGGTCGCGGCGGAACGCGCGGATCATCGCGGGAATATCCTGCGCGCTGATATTCGCGTGGCCGGTATCCAGGCAGAGCTGCACGCGCAGGCTGCCGATATCGCGCATGAGGTCGATCATATCCTGTGCAGTGGTGTAGGGATAAGGAAGATCGCCGGGTTTCTGAACGTGGTGGGAATCGAAGGTGTTTTCCAGATTGATGACGATATCGTTCGCTTCCGCCGCGGAGATCAGGTCATGGAACCAACGAACATTGTACTCGTGGATCCTCTGCCGCATGGCAAGGGTGTCCACACGCTCGAGCTGGCGCAGCGGATGGAAAATAAGCTGCCTGCAGCCGACCATCCGGCAGGCTTCCATCGTGCGGTAGTACAGGTCATGCGGGGCTTCATAGCGGAAGTCTGCGGGAATTCCCTGCTCCCACGAGGCGTGCGCCTGCGTGATAGGCAACTCTGCTTCACGCGTCAGCTCCCCTACCTGTCGCACCCAGTTCTGCCAGTCCGGCCGATTCATGGGAGACAGCGGAGAATTGCTGAACGTGCTGAACGGGAAATCCACGCTGTCGAATCCTGCCGCTCTGACCATGCGCAGCACGCTGTCGAGCGGCTGATTTCTGCAAAGACTTGCGATCGAGGTACTGATATGTTTCTGCATAATCTACTTCCTATGTACATATATTATTGCAATCAGTATAGCATTCTTTCCCGCTTCTGTCAATTGCCGGAGGTACATTATGAAATACTATCGGGTGCTGCGCAAGGGTCTGCAGCAGCTTTCGGAATACAGAATTCCGCTCTATTCTGCAAACGCGGCGTTTTATATCATTCTATCGGTATTCCCCGCGCTGATCCTCGTGGTCGGATTACTGCCCTGCGTCGGTTATTCTGAGAGTGACCTGCTTTCCTCGATCCACGGGCTTGTTCCGGCGGTGCTGGAACCGGTCATCGCGCACATTCTCGACGACATGAGCCAAAACAGCACCGGCGCGCTGCTCTCGCTGACCGCGATCATCGCCGTGTGGTCGTCGTCCAGCGGCGTTTACTGTATCCACGTGGGGCTGAACGCGATCCATCGTGTCAGAGAAAGCCGCGGGTATCTCCTTCGAAGGCTGATCTGCGTCGGGTATATGCTCCTGCTGATCGCTGCGTTGATGCTCACGTTGATCATCCACGGCTTCGGCCAGGAGATCGCGGACTGGTGCCAAAAAGGTACCGTACCGATCCTGTTGGTGCTTTCCAGACTGCTGCAGTTCCGCGCACTGATCCTTGCCGTTCTGCTCAGCAGTCTTTTCTGCGCAATATACTGCGTATTTCCGAATCGAACGCAGAAGCCGCGCAATTGCATGCCCGGCGCGATCGCCGCAGCGCTCGGCTGGCTTCTGTTTACGCATCTGTTCTCCTTTTACGTCCGACATTCCAACTCCTACCCGCTTTTCTACGGCAGCTTGTCAGCGATCGCATTCGGAATGCTGTGGCTGTATATCTGCATCTGTATTCTCTTTTACGGGGCGCTTTTCAATCTGTGGCTTGAAAAGAAACGGGAGCGTTGAAGCTCCCGTTTTTCTTACTTCCTGCTGAAGGACATGCAGTCGGTGCATTCCTTGACCGTTGGATCGGTCTCGTGCGTGCCGACCTGAATACGATCCAGAGAACAGTAGTTATCCATGCCGTAATGATGCTTGCACTGCTTGACGGTGCACTCGATCGAATGATTTGCGCTGCAATGACAATCCATGATTCTTCCTCCTTTATCTGTTGTCGGTATTAGTTTGTGCCGGCATGATAAAGTTATCAAAGGAAAAAATTGACATGAACAGACAAATCGCCTATAATAAATGCGGCGGTTCTGCGTGGACGGAGTTCCCTGCCGCCGCCTTACATTATATTCTTCGGAGGTACGTCATGATAAAAGTCTCTCCTTCCATTCTTTCCGCTGATTTTGTCAATTTGGAGCGCGATATCCGCGCGCTGAGTCCTGCCGGTGCGGACTACGTGCACGTCGACGTCATGGACGGTATCTTCGTGCCGAATATCACGATCGGCATTCCCGTCGTCGCCGCGATTCGAAAGATCACGGAGTTGCCGCTCGACGTTCACCTGATGATCGACCGCCCGATCCGCTATGTGGACGATTTCTGCAAAGCGGGCAGCGACATCCTGACGATCCACGTTGAGGCGGACAGTGAAGAGCATACGCTCGCGGCGCTGAAGCGTATCCGCGAAAACGGCGTAAAAGCAGCGATCTCCGTCAAGCCGAAAACACCTGCGGAGGCAGTGCTCCCGTATCTTCCCTACTGTGATCTGATACTCGTAATGACAGTTGAGCCGGGCTTCGGCGGACAGAGCTTCATGGACGACATGATGCCGAAACTGAAGCAAATCCGCGCTTACATTGATGAGCAGAATCCGAATTGCGAGCTGGAGGTCGACGGCGGCGTCAATGAGAAGACCGCCATGATCTGCCGCGAAAACGGTGCGAACGTCCTCGTCGCCGGCAGCGCGTATTTCAAGGCGCCGGAGCCTGCAAAATTCGTAGAAGCGGTCAAGCGGTAACAACGATAAGAAATCCCGTCGTCTTCAGACGAAGGGATTTCTTATGCGTTGATCGCCGTATCAGTCGAGAAGAAGTAAAGAATTCTCTCCTTGACCGGCAGATCGAATACTTTTGATAGAGCGGCGCTGTAGGCGTCGAGCTGTCCGCGGTAGTATGCGGCGCGTTCCGCCTCCCGCCCGGGTTGAACGTGATCCGATTTGAAATCCAGAATCGTCATTGCGCCGTTCTCGATCAGGCAGCAGTCGGTCACGCCCTGCAGGAGAATCTTCTCCCCTGCGAGCGCCGGATCGAGTATTGCGCCGTCTTCCAGAACGGAAAACTTATACTCTCGGATAACCTGATCTGCGGCAAGCGCACGTCGTCCGATATCCGAAGCAAAGAAATTCATAATCTTCTCCTCCGGTACGGCTTCGCGCTGCTGCGCGGTCAAGAAGCACATCTCCACCAGCCGGTCGAGCTCTCTTTTCACGCTCTCCGTATCCGTACATTGATCGTAACGGAGATACTGCATGGCAAGGTGGATCGCCGTGCCACGCTCCGCGCCGGTCAGAGGTCGTATGCCGTAGGTAAAATGCGGTTTTCTAACCGGCAGTTTCAGCGGCGGCGTGCGGGTATCCTCCGAAATCTCTTCGTCCAGATCTCGTCCTTTGAGCTGTGTCGCGGTCACCTTGCTCGGCGCGCCGACCGCCGCTGCGTGCGGGTAGCAAAGCGGTACGTAGTCCAATTCCTTCGCTGCTTCCGCCGCTTGTTCCGTCGGCTCGTTTTCCTCCTCTAACTCACTGCTTCGGTAGAACCGGATCTTCCACGGATACTCCGGCGTGCGCCGTTCTTCCGGGTAACCGCCGACTTGAAAGAGCTCCCCTGCCTCCGTATGCGTCATCGCGGTCATCAGTATCCAGTCGCCGATCGAGCTCACTCCCTCGATAAGACTGTCCGATGCGGGTACGGTCAGATCATGCGCGATATCGGTCAGCTTTTTCGTCAGATGAGCCTTGCAGCACGTCATCACAAGGCGATACTTTGCGCGCGTCATGCCGACGTACAGGATCCGCATCTCCTCGGAGAGATTCTCCCGGCGGATGCGATCCTTGACCGCATTCTTCGCGAACGTGGGATACTTGATCGCCTGATCGGTATCGCAGACGTCCGAAGCGATCCCGAGTGCGCTGTCGATCAGCACGGCGCCTTCCGTCGAAAGGAATTTGAACGCGTTGGACAGCCCGCAGAGGAAGACCACGGGATACTCCAACCCCTTGGATTTATGCACGGTCGTCAGCCGCACCGCGCCGCCGGTCGGAAGCCCGTCCGCGCCGATTCCCTTCTCGCGCAGCAGCTCCAGATAGCGCACGAAGCCAGCCAGTCCGCAGCGGTCGCCGCTTTCATAGCTGTCCGCAAGCGCAAAGAAACGGTTGACGTTCTGCACGCGCTGCGCGCCGTTTTCTTTCGCGCCGTATATCGTTCGGATGAACAACCGATCGTCAAGAAGGTCGAGAAATCTGCGCAAAGACAGGGTCTGCTCAGCCGTTCGCAATTCGTCCAGGACGCTGCGCGCATCGCTCCCCTCCATGATCTCGTAAATATCGCCGCTGCGCCCCGCCCTCGCAAGCGCGAGCTCGTTAGCAGTGCAGCCGAACAGCGGTGAGAGCAGAACGGTTAAAAGCGGAATGTCCTGATGCGGGTTGTCGATCACCTGCAGCAGGGCGGTCAGAACTGTTATTTCGTCCGTCTCAAAGATATTGTCATTGTCGCAGACACATTCGATGCCGTGCCGTTCCAGCGCGGCTTTATAGATTTCAGCGCGATTCTTCAGCTTCCGCAGCAGGATAACGACGTCCTCCGGTTGGATCGGACGCAGGGCGTCGCCGTCCGGTATCATCTCACCGCTGTCGAGCATAGCGCGGATCCTTCCGGCGACGAAGTCCGCTTCGGTCTCCGCCGCAGAACGCGGCTTTTCCTGCCCGGCGCTTTCATGTTCAATGCAGTGCAGCTCCACCGGCGCGGCGCCCATATCAGTCGCCGGGCGGTTCGGACGCAGCGCTTCCCGATCGCCGTACCGCAGTCCGCCGACCCGTTCCGTCATCGTCAGGCGGAATACGTCGTTCGCCGCTTCCAGAACGGCGGGATGGGAGCGGAAATTATCCGACAGCAGGATTTTTCTCGGCTGACCCGGCGCGGCGTCCCGATCATCGGCAAAGGTTTTGTACTTTTCAAGAAAGATCGTCGGATCTGCCCGACGGAAGCCGTAAATCGACTGTTTTACGTCGCCGACGAAAAAGAGATTCTCTTCGCCGCGGGAGATCAGACGGAAGATCGC
This sequence comes from Oscillospiraceae bacterium, assembly GCA_017429835.1. Taxonomy (GTDB): domain Bacteria; phylum Bacillota; class Clostridia; order Oscillospirales; family Oscillospiraceae; genus JAZOXB01. The sequence continues at coordinate 89,004 of JAFROD010000017.1, read as the reverse complement.
ATCCTGCACCTCATTGGTGTCCTGATACTCGTCCACCATGATCTGCTCATAGCGCCCTGCGATCTCTCTTGCCGCTGAGGGGATCCGCGACAGACGGAGCATGTCATGCTCCAGATCGTTATAATCCAGGACGTGCGCTCTGCGCTTCTTCTCATCATAGGCTATTGCGAACTGCTCGGTCAGTTCGATCAGTCCGCGCAGCGCCTTTGCGCTGACGGAAAGATCCTGCAGAGCTTCCTCGGAAGGCAGATTGAATTTTGCCTTCCACGCTTCTACGCCTTTATTGATACCGCCGCGCGTGTTCTTCACATAGTCCTTCCGCTCGGGGTCGGAACAATTCCGTATGGTCGCAAATCTTTCGAAGCTCAAGGGGAAAGCACGAATCTCCTCCCAGCTCGTCTTTTGGCGGAGCGCGCTAATGACGTCAATGCTGTTCCGAATCGAGGGCAGGCACTTTTCCAACTCGCCCTGCGCCATGCCTTCCAACTTATACAAGGTGTCGAGCGATCTGTCAAGGTAAGTTTGGAACTGCTCAATCAGATATGCGCCCCAGACCGTCTCGCCGGCGTCGGTATGCTCGGAGCAGTCAAGATCATTCCGGAGTTTTTGCAGGCGTTCCTTCGGATCGCAGTAGCTTTGCAGGCTGAAATACAGGCTCTCGATCAGCTCCGGCAGCCGCTCGTCGCTCCTTCCCGCGCCGAGCATATCCAGCGCTGCCGCTACGTCGCTTTCACCGTCTCGCTGTTCATAAGCGGCATCCAGCACCGAAGTTACGGCACGTTCGCGCAGCTTTCCCGCTTCCTGCTCGTCGCATACGGAAAAGTCTGCGGGAAGCTCAACGAAATGTGCGTATTCGCGCAGGATGGCGGCACAGAATGCATGCACCGTCGAAATCTGCGTCAGATAGACGCGGCTCATCTGCCGCTGCAGATGACGGTCATCCGGATGCTCGGCAAGCCGCTCGCTCAGTCGCGCAAGGAGCTTGCCGCGCAATTCGGCAGCCGCCGCCTGCGTATAGGTGATCATCAGAAAGCGATCCAGATCGCATTGCTTTTCCTGTACGGTTCTGAGCACGCGGTCGATCAAGACCATCGTTTTGCCGGAACCTGCGGCGGCAGATACCAGAAGCGTGCCGCCTTCATTGTCCACGACCGCCTGCTGTTCCTTTGTCAGTGTGAATTCAGCCATCTGTCTGCGTCACCTCCCCGATCGTCTCCCAAAACGCGTCCGTTTTCGTGATTTTTCTCAGCCGTCGTTCCTGCTTGTCCTCGCGGCAGACCGTTTGATACGGGCAGTACCTGCAGGCTTCATCGTCATCGCTGATCACAAACGGGTTCGCCGTGATATCGCCGCTGTAGAGCGCGTCGCCGAGCTGTCCGACGCAGGCGAAAACGAAGCGTTCCAACTGCGCCAACTGATCCTTTGTAAACAGCGACCCCGTGCGTGTATTCGTCTTATCATAAGAATACGGAAGGTACACCGGGTCGTCCTCGCAGCGTTCCATTGCCTGTAGAACGTCATAGGAATCCAAAACCATACCGGTGCGCTTCTTGCATGCCTTGCGCTTTGCCTCCATGCCCTTGCTGTCCAGCTTGTCCGGCAGCGTCACTGTTTCTTCTTTCGCCGGAAAGTACAGGACGCCTGCAGCTTCCGCCTTTTGACCGAACAACGGCGCACCCATGCGCTGCAGAGCGAACAGATACAGCAGCATCTGCAAGCCGAGTCCGTTCAGCACCTTGGTCATGTTGAAGGTCGTCTTACCGGTCTTGTAATCTATGACGCGGACGTAGAGCTTATCACCGCTGCGCCATACGTCAACGCGGTCGACCGTGCCGACCAGCTCCGCGACCGAATTCTGTCCGACGATTTGAATCGCCGGCAGCGTGCCGCCCTGTGAGAAGTCCAGTTCAAACCACTTCGGCTCAAAATCAGACCGGCTCATTTCGCGGTACAGGTCGGAGATCACCGCGCGCACCTCGGAGAATCTTCTGCGGAAGAGATATTCCTCACGCGCGGACTCCCAAAGATCGGCAAGCTCCTGCGCGGCGTATTCCTCCATGCGGTCTTGCGCGATCGCAAGGACGCGTTCGAGCGAAAGGGCGTGGAACCCGCCCTCCTCCTGTACCTGTTTAACGGTATGCTCCAGAACGTCATGGACAAAGGTACCGTACTGAGAAGCGTCGATCCGTGCGGGCTTCCTCTCCGCCGCGCGCAAACCGTATTCCAGATAATACCCGAAGCGGCAGCCAGCCAGCTTGTCGATCCTGGAAGGAGAAAGGCGGAGCGTTTCGCCGTACAAGGCGTTGACAGCGTGCTTGCTCAGACTGCCTGCCGAATAGTCTTTTGCCGCGATCAGCTTTTCCGCCTGCTCACGCAGCGGTTGTCCCGCATCAGGCAGCTTCGACGCGCTGACGAGATACGCAAGATACTCGCGTTCCGCGAGACAGACCGTCGGGTCGCTCGTAAGCTCCGAGTTCGGGAAGAGCTTTGCCGCGCGTCTGATCATGTACGCTTCCGCGCCGTCAATCGCGCTTAAATAGAGCCGCTTATTCGGCGCGTTGAGCACGCTGTCGATGCAGGCAAGCTCTCTGTCCAGATTGCCTGCCGCCGTCGGCGCGACCTCGATCCCCTGCCGGTTGAGGTCAATTCGTTCGCTGTCCGTCAGCAGGCTGTTTTGCGGTCGTATCGCCGGAAAGCTGCCCTCCTGCGCGCCGATCAGGAATACGTAGTCCGTATCGCAGCGACGCTGCGACATCAGACTGCCTACGGTCACGCAGTCAAGGCTTGCCGGAATCGTGCCGACCGAGCAGCGCGAGATCGCCGCGCGGAAGATACTGGCAAAGCTGTCCGATGAACGGACGCTCTTGCCAAGCACGCCGAACATCTGCTCCATAAGCTCGGTCACAATGGCGTAAATCTGCACGTATTCCTGCTCCGCCTGCGGATTGCCCGCAGCGCGGCACTTCTCTGCGAGCGCGGCGATGCGGTCACTCAAGCCGACCTTTTCCGTGAATTCGTAGAGTGCTCGCACCATTTCGCCGGTATCCTTCGCGCCGTTCAAAGCGTTTCGAAGAGAGATCAGCGGCGCGATCGCAAGCGATCTGTCGCCGTTCAGCGTATCCAGGCGTTCCTGCGAGCGGTGATCAAACTCCTTACGCAGCCCGTCCGGGTGCATCAACCAGCATTTTTCAAACCTGCTGCCGTCAATGTTCCAGAGCAGCACGTAGTTTTCCATGCGGTCGCACGCCTCGCGCGTCAGAGGCGTCAATCCGGATTTCAGATAGTTCAGCACGTCCTCCTGCTCCATACCGCCGGTCGCCGCTTGCAATGCGGATAAAAGCATCCGCACCACGGGATGACGCAGAATGTCCGTATCGCCCGCAAAATATGCCGGAATATCAAAGCGGCGAAAAACCGATTCCAAAACAGGTCGATAGGACGCAAAACCGGCGCACGCAACGCTGATGCATCTCCAGCGGTTCCCCTCGGAAACAAGCCGCAGGATCTCCCGCGCGGCTTCGCGGCATTCTTTCTCGCGGTCGGGAGCATGCAGGAAGCGAACCGCGTCCTGCGTGCCGTCGTATTCTGCAATACCGCCGCCGAAGAGATGCCTGCGCAAAAACGCAAGCGGCGCGGCTTCATTCTGCGAGGGAATCTTATGTATTTCAGGCGTAATGCCCTGCGCCGCCGCGATCCGCAGCAGCCGCTTCGCGGTATCGCGCGCCGCGTCAAACTGCTGCGCGCCCTGTGAAAGAGTATCGCACTGCAGGAGCACGGTGACGGACGCGTTCTTATGCAGCAATTCCGCGATGATCTCCTGCTCCACGCCGTTGAAATCCGTAAAGCCGTCAAACCAGAAGGCCCTGCTCTCTGCAAAGCTTCCCGTTTCCAACGCGCTGAGCAGACGCGTCAGCTTGCTCTCCGGATTCTGCCCCAGATTTGCGCTGACCGCGTCGAAGCTCTCCATCAGAAGGGCAAATTCCTCCGTTTTGACCGCGAGCACCCCGCTGAGCTGTCCTGCTGCCTGACGCAGACGCTGCGGCGTAATGCAGTAGCTGCGAAATTCGTCGAACATATTCATGAGGTGCAGCAGAAATTCCGGCTTGCTCACGCTGCTGCCGTAGATTTTCAGGCGCGAACGCACCTGCTCCACCGCAAGCGTCATCATGAGCAGTCGTCCGGAAGCGTCGGTCTGCGTGTCGGCAATTCCGCCCTCGACAGAGAACACGCGATTCGCCAGTCTTGAAAAACTCAAAACCTCCGCATATCTTCCGATCCGGTCGCCTCCGTATTCGCAGAGCAGGCGCTCCGTCGTATGTGAGAACTGTTCGGGAACGATCAGGATCTGTCCCGTTTCTTCCATCTTTGCGCAAGCGCAAAGATCGGAGAGCAACTGCTTTTGATTGACTTTTCTATCCGTGCAAAACCTGATTTGCAGCATTGAAATCTCACCTCTGCACGTATCATATCATATTCTCAGTCCCTTTGGCAGGACAATAAGAAAAAAAATCTGCCGTTTTTGGCAGATTTTTCAGCGTTTCAAGTATTCGATCAACGACTGCACCCATTCAAAGACCTTAAATCGGATCGTGTAAGTTTCCTCGCCGCCCGTGATCAACTCCGTTTCCGACTCGTCGAAGCCGCCGACCGCCGCGCATCGTTCCAACGCGTCCGAGGTCGCCGCAAAGCAGAGGGACGGAAAGACGACGCACCACCAGTTATGCCCCTGCGCCGCGCCGATCCGAATGCGCAGAGAAGGATACGTTCCAGCCGGGAGCGTAAAGGTATCGTAATACCGCGTCGGGAAGGCTTCGTTCGTGAGAGAAGCGGTCACTTCCCGTCCTCCGGAAGCGGTCTGCGCTGCCGCCTGTATCTGCGGCAGATGGGCGGCAAGGACTTCCCTCGCCTGAACGGCGTCCGCGCAGCGCGCGGTCAGTTCACCGATCACCGGAAGCACGGCGTCGCGTACCGCAAGCTTCTGCCGTTGATCTTCCTCGCTGTCGGAATTTGCTACCACGTGAAGACGCACGGTCTTGTCCGCCAGCCGTTCCTGCGTCCAAAGCGTCTCCACAGCGCCGAGTGCCACTGCCGTAAAAGCGACCAGTAGAATCCACGTCAAAACTCTGATTTTCATAAAGAAACACCGTCCGTATGTAGAAGATATCTGCATTATGGACGGTGTTTTAGCGTTTTATACAGTTGTCGCGGTAAAGGTCTGCGGATATTCCGCTTTCAGCGCGTCGCAGGCAGCTTTTGCGCAGTTCTGGCAGCGGAATATGCCGAAGACGGCGGAGCCGCTGCCGGTCATCGCCGCACCGAGCGCGCCGTTTTCCAACAGAGCGTTTTTGATCGCAGCGATCTCCGGGCGGTCGACGGTTGCCTGCTCGAAAACGTTGCACAAAAGCGATGCGATTCTATCTCGGTCGCCGCAGCGCAGCGCGTCAATCATCGCGTCCGTATCCGGTCGCGCTTTGATCGCTACGCTGTCCAATCTTCGGAACAGCTCCGGCGTGGAGAAGGCGACCTTGGGCTTACAGATCACAAGTTGCAGCTCCGTTGCGTCAGGCAGCTTCAAAAGCCGTTCTCCCCTGCCTTCCGCCAGCGCCGTGCCGCCGAGCACGCAGAACGGAACGTCAGACCCGATCAGCGCGCCAAGGTCGCACAGAGACTCGACCGGCAACGGATTTCCCGCCCAGCGGTTCAGGGCGCGCAGCACCGCTGCAGCGTCCGCGCTTCCTCCGGCGAGACCGGCTTCCGAGGGAATGCGTTTATGAATGCGAATCTCAATGCCCTCCGGCTCTCTGGCGAGCCGATCAAAGAATACCCGCGCCGCTTTCCACGCGAGATTGCGCTCGTCGGCAGGAATCGCCGCCGCATCGCAGGAAAGCTTCCACGGTTTCCCCGTATCCACGTCGATCTCCACGTCGTCGCACAGAGAAACCGTCTGCATGACGGAGCGAAGGTCGTGATAGCCGTCGTCCCGCCTGGACAAAACGTCCAGCGTCAGGTTGATCTTCGCGTATGCGCGTTCCGAGAGGGCGATCATTTGATCTTTCTGCCCTCGAGATAGTAGCGCTTTTCACGGCTGTGACCCATAGAGAAGGTCTTGCGCGGCAAAATGCCGTCCGCGATGACGCCGCGGAAGAGCTGGCTCTTTTCCATGGCGGGCAGCAGGAAGCCGATGGCGTTCGGCTGCTTTGCAAGCTGGATGAGCGCGTCGTCGTCGTGGATATAGTCGATCTCGCCTTCATGCTCCTTGAGATAGCCGTCCAGGAAGCTCTGCAGGACGCCGACGGCAAGCTGGCTCTTTGCCTTATCCAGGCAGACCGTGCCGCTCTCCTCGCCGATATACCACTTGACCTCAAAGCCGTCGTCCGCGCAGGCTTCCTTCTTCAGCGCTTCAAGCAGCGCCTTCGGGTCGCACTTGGTGATAACGCGGTGGATCGGCTCGAAGACCTGCGCTTCGTCGTGAATGTTCTCAAGCTCGACCAGGGCAAAGCGCGCCGGATGGTTGGAAAGATCCTCGTCCGGATGCTTCGCCTTGAGCTCTTCATAGCAGGATTTCGCGGTGGCGAGAGAGTGGTTGCCGTCGCCGACGGCAAAAACCATAGGCACGCCCTTGAGGTCGGCGTACTTCTTCCCGATGTTCGCGGTGTATTCGGTCAGACGGGCGTTGAACGCCTCAGCTTCTGCGCCGTCGACCAGCCAGCCGGCGATGTGACCGCCGCCCTCCATGAGGTCAAAGTCATAGAGCTTTGTCAGGCTGTCCTTCTTCGCGGCGATCGGCTCGATCAGTACCTTGTCGTGATCGTCGCAGAGCATCAGAATATGCGGCAGCTCGATCGGCGCGTCGCGGCGGACGCGCATACGCGGCGGGATACGCTCGACGACCGTGCGCTCAGTCGCGCGAATGGCGGAGGTGGAGCCGGTGGAATAATCGTAGGCGTCCAGATCGACCATGCCCATCAGACCCTTGCGGATCGAGCCGTTTTCCAGCGTGCGCTCAACGTAGACGAGGGCGTTTTTATAGGTCTTGAAGACGTTTTTCTTCAGATACTCGTCCATCGTCGCGTTGATCAGGGCGGTATGCTCCGCTTCCATTTCCGTGCCGAGCTCGGCTTCCGGCAGGATCAGATTGATCGTGGACGGCGCGCCCTCCGCATTCTTGCGGACGCGTTCCCAATACGCAGGATCGGAAGTGAACTGATCGCAGGCAATGACTGCCCATTTTGCCATGTCCTTTACTTCGGGAAAGAGAATATCAGCCGGTAAAAATGCGTTCATAACAGATACCTCACTTGTCGTATTTTTTGTAATGCATAACATATTTATTATATCTTACGATCAGTTTTTTGTACAGTGGTTTTCGGAAAATGCCGTCCGTGATTTTTTACAAATTTCTCCTTGAAAATTGCGTATAGTGACGGAAAAAGCCGTTCATAATAGGAACAGCAAAAAAACAGGAGGAACAATAATGGATACTTTAGCGCTGATTCTCAGCATTATCGGTTCTCTGAACTGGGGACTGGTCGGCATTTTCCGCTTTGACCTCGTCGCATGGCTGTTCGGCGGTCAGACCGCGACCCTCAGCCGTATTATCTATACGCTCGTCGGTCTTGCCGGTCTGTGGTGCATTACCTTTTTGTTCCGCAGACGCGCGATCGTGGGTGCGGACGAATGAAAAAACCGGGTTGCTTTCGGCAACCCGGTTTTTTCCTATTTTACCAGCCTGTTCAGATGTCCGATATAGTTTTCCGAACCGATCATCATGGGATAATCCAAGATTATGCAGTCGGTTACGTTCTGCTCCTGCGCGAACTGCGCGATATCCAGCGTCGGTTTTCCGCTCTGATTGAATTCACGCGGATCGACGACGACGATCTTGCTGTAGTGGCTGGTCAGCCACGGCGCAAAGGCGTTGCCGTAGGACTCCTTGACGAGCATGCAAACCGGGCCGTCAACGTCCGTTTTGATGACCGTGATCGGATGGTCGCCGCCGAGAAAGCAGAGATATTTGTTGCTAATCTCGGCATCCACGTGGCAGATCGTTCCCAGCGGGTAACCGTTCGTCAGCGTCGTGTCCGAATAGACCGTGGTGTCCAGATCGACGTGCGGACGGTAGTATTTCAGCGTATCCGGATTATCATAGAGGATCGCCGCCTGCGGATAATCCTTCAGCCATTGATACATTGAACCGACGAAGACGTCGTACTGTCCGGTCTCAAAGGCGCTCAGCGGCTCCGCCTTCAGACCCGCTTTCTCACAGTAGGCGGTATAGGCATAATACGCGCCGAGCTGCGTCCAGTGGTGATCCGTGCGGAAATACAGGTATTCGTCGATGTGCGCGGCAAGCTTGCTGTAGGCGTCTACGGTCTTGACGTTCGAGCCCATTTTCCCGTAAGCGTAGGAGATCATGCCGGACTGCGAGCACTCTCCCGTATGGTACGCCTCGGGCGTATAGAATTCCGCCGCGTTCGGCACGAGGACGCAGTAGGTGTTGACGTTGCTGCCCAGCGCCGTAGCAATGGAGGTCACCGCCGCGCTGTATTTGTCAATGGTGTCGTATTCCGCGTAGGCGACTTCGACCGCGCGGTTGCCGATCAGCATCGCCGCGCCGAGATCCTCCACGATCATGCCCGGCTGCAGACCGTCGCTCGGCTCGACGTTGTTCGGCTCGGTGGTCTCGGTCGGCTGCGTGCCGTCAGCAGGGTCGCCGCTGCCGGACGGCTGCGCCGCCGAATTCGTGTCGGGCTGCAGCGATGCGCCGCCCTGCGCGATCTGACCGTCTGCAGTAACGATGAGCTGTACGTCGTCCTTCCCGCTCAGGGCGGAGAAGTTATAAAAGCCGTTCAGCGCCTTATTCATGCTCTTCAGCGATTCCGACTGCGGGAAGGCTTCGGCATACCAGTTGCGCCGTCCGCTGGAATACTCGCCGTCGAGGAGACTGCCGAAGGTCAGCTCCGGTTTCGCAGCGTTGGCGTTAAGATGAAAGATTGAATAGACGCCGACCGCAAGCAAAAGAATCAGAAACAGCGCAGATAGAACGATATATACCTTTTTCATACCCTGCCTCCAATCAGAACGAAGCGTACAAAGACGGCTGACTTGCGTTGCCGACCAGCGAAACGGTGCATAAATACAGCAGCAGAGCGGCAAACAGGAACAGGCTGATCGCATAGATCAACTGGGTCGCGGAGAATTGGTTTTCCTTCCTCCCGCGCACGAGGATGCCGCCCCAGATCAGGCTGAACCACCGCGGCAGGACGGACGAGCCGATCAGACAGATCGCGATCAGCGGCAGTGAATTGCGCAGGATAACGCCGACCTGTTCGTTCCAGAAGCTGCCCTTGCCGAACATCATGGCAAAGCTGTTTCCGAGCGCCGGCAGACTTTCATGCGAGAAAATCACCCAGCCGATCAACACGAAGAACATCGTGATCATCAGTCTGGCATAGTACGGCAGCTTTTCCAGTTTTGGCATGAGCTGCTTTTCCGCAGTCAAAAGCGCGAAGAAGTACAGACCCCAGATCAGATAGTTCCAGTTTGCGCCGTGCCAGAGTCCGGTCAGCGCCCAGACGATAAACAGATTCAGAATCTGACGGGCTTTTCCCTTGCGGTTGCCGCCTAACGGGATATAAACGTAATCGCGGAAGAAGCTGCCGAGCGTGATGTGCCACCGCCGCCAGAATTCCGTGATGGATTTCGAAGTATAGGGCAGATCAAAGTTCTCGGGATACCGGAAGCCGAATACTCTGCCGAGCGCGATCGCCATATCCGTGCAGCCGGAGAATTCAAAGTAAATATAAAACATGAACATCAGCGCGCCCAGCCACGCCGCCGCGCCGTAAGGCAGCTTTTCCAGCTTCGCATAGGCAAGATAGGCGTAGTCCGCGATCAGCACCTTTTTGGCAAGTCCGACACAGAAACGAACGCCGCCTTCGAAGACCGCTCTCGGCGAGGAGCGGCGGGACTCAAGCTGCTGACGGATCTCGCTGTAGCGGACGATCGGGCCCATGAGCATTTTCGGGAACATGCTGACGTAGAGCAAAAAGTTCAGAAAGGACGGCGCGGGATCGTGCTTGCCCTTGTAGGCGTCCACGTGATAGGCGATCATCTGGAAGGTGTAGAAAGAAATGCCGATCGGAAGCGCAAGTCCGACCACACCGCCGCCTTCTGATCCGTGGATGCCGAAAATGCCGAGAAAGAAGTTCAGATACTTGAACAGCGCGAGCACCAGAATGTTCAGAACGACCGGAAGAATGACGGTTCTGCGGTCTTTATTGTAGATGCGGTCGCCGAGCCAGTAGTTGCCGTACGCCGTCAGAAGGAGCACCGGCAGATAGAACGGCTGCCCCATCGTGTAAAAGAGCAGACTGGCGACGATCAGGACGATATTTTTCCGCTTGATTCCCGGTATCAAAAAATAAACCGCGAGCGTCAGCGGCAGGAAAATATATAGAAAATAAAGATTTGAGAATTCCACAGCGCAGCCTCTTTCTTTATTGAATATCATAATTTAGAGTAACAAATATCCCGCAGGATTTCAACAGAAAAATTCTATATTCCCCATTATTTTTTCGGTTTCGTACGAAGCGTGCCGTAAACGACCCGGTTCTGCAAAAGCAGCAGCGCGGTCAGATTCGGCAGCGCCATTGCCGCGTTCAGAATGTCCGCAAGCTCCCACGCCGCGCTCACCGAAAAATAGGGCCCGACGGCGACGGCAAACAGATAAAAAACGCGGTAGAGCTTCTGCAGCAAAGGCTTCTCTCCCACCAGGTATTGGACGCAGCGCTCTGCGTAAAAGTTCCAGCCGATGATCGTCGCGAAGGCAAAAAAGATCAGGCAGATTACAAGTACGAAGGACGACACGCGCTCCGCCCACGGAAGTCCCGCTCTCCACGCGGCGTCCGTGATCTCCACCCCCTGCAGGGGCGTCTTCCACGCGCCCGTTACGGTCAGGCACAGCCCCGTCATCGTACAAATCACGATCGTGTCGATGAACGTCCCCGTCATGGAAATCAAGCCCTGCTTCACGGGGTCAGTCTCGTCGGAAACTGCCGCAGCGATGGGCGAAGATCCGAGCCCTGCTTCGTTCGTAAACACGCCCCTGCCGATTCCCATGCGCAGCGCGAGCTTCAGGCTGACGCCCGTGCCCGCGCCGAGGACTGCTCTCGGACAGAACGCGCTTTTGACGATCAGCGCAGCTGCGGAAGGGATACGGTCTGCGCAGCAGATCAGAAGCACGGCGGAGAACAGCAGATAGAGCGTCGTCATGACAGGAACGAGTGCTTCACAGACTCTCGTAATACGCCTGACCCCGCCGAACAGGACAAGCGCAGCCGCCAGAGCTGTCAGCGCGCCGCTGACTACAACGGTTCTGGAATAAGCGTGACCCGCAAAGACGAACGCCGTTCCGGAGGAAAAGAAAGCGTCCGCCGCACCGGTGATACTGTTGACCTGCGCAGTCGTGCCGATCCCGAGGATTCCGACCGCCGCGCCCGTCGCCGCGAAGGTGACGGCGAGCCAGCGAAATCGTTTCCCCAAGCCCTGCTCGATATAGCAAAACGGCCCGCCGAAAAAGCCGTTGCCGTCTTTTCTGCGATATTTCACCGCAAGGTAACCTTCGGCGTACTGCGTTGCCATGCCGAACACGGCGGCTACCAGCATCCACAGCAGCGCGCCCGGGCCGCCTGTGCCAAGCGCGGTCGCAACGCCGACGATGTTTCCCGTGCCGACCGTCGCCGCAAGCGCGGTACACAGCGCGGCGTAGGGACTGACGCCGTCCTTCCCCTGCCGCGGGCGAACGAGACGCAGCGCCCTTCCCAAGCAGCGAAACTGCACGCCCCTCAGGCGCACGGTAAACAGCAGCCCGACGCCGAGAAACAGAAGCATCATCGGCCACCCCCAGACCCGTTCGCCGAGCCGCCGCAGGAACTCCTCCAAGCTATCCCTCCTATGAAATGACTGATACAATCATACGGAGAGAATCTGTCATTCATGCAGAAAACGCTGCCGCAAGCTCTTGCTTGCGGCAGCGTTATTTAAGAATCAAATATCTTTTCTGCCTTCGAGGGCGCGCAGCAGCGTCACCTCGTCGGCATATTCAAGCTGACTGCCGACGGGGATGCCGTAGGCAAGGCGCGTCACGCGCACCTCCATCGGGCGCAGCAGGCGGGAGATATACATCGCCGTCGCCTCGCCCTCGGTGTCGGGATTCGTCGCCATGATGACCTCGCGCACGTCACCCTTGCCGACGCGCTCCAAAAGCTCGCGGATACAAATGTCGTCCGGCCCAATGTGATTCAACGGGGAAATGACGCCGTGCAGAACGTGGTACACGCCGCGGAATTCTCTGGCGCGCTCCATGGCGATCACGTCCTTCGGGTCTGCGACCACGCAGATCTGGCTGCGGTCTCGGGTATCGTCGTCACAGATCGGACAGAGCTCCTTATCTGTCAGATTCCGGCAGCACGGGCAGAGATGGACGGACTTCTTCGCTTCCACGATCGCGTCGGCAAATTCCTGCGCTTCGCTTTCCGACATGCTCAGCAGATAGAACGCCAATCGCTGCGCCGTCTTGCCGCCGATGCCCGGCAGCTTTGCAAACTGTTCGGTCAGCCGCTCCAGCGCGGCGGGAAAGAGCCGCATCAGAACAGACCGCCCAGGTTCAGGCCGCCGGTCAGCTTCGCCATATTCTGCTGCGTCTCGGCGTCCGCTTTGCGCATGGCCTCATTGACCGCGGCGACGACCATGTCCTGCAGCATTTCGACGTCCTCGGGATCGACCGCCTCGGGATTGATACTCAGGCTCACGAGCTCACGCTTGCCGCTGACGCGCGCAGTCACCATGCCGCCGCCCGCTGTCGCTTCATATTCCTTTGATTCAAGCTCTTCCTGCATTTTCAGCATATCCTGCTGCATTTTCTGCGCCTGCTTGATCATATTCATGTTCACGCCGCCGCCCATACCGCCGCGGAATCCGCCTTTTGCCATAATGATGATCCTCCTTATTTGAGTTCGATGAATTCAGGGTGCTCCGCGCCGAAGGAAAGAAGCCGGTCGAAATTTCCGTTCGACTTCTTCTCCTCTCCGCCGCGGGATATTCTTACTCCAACCGGATGTCCCGCCTGCGCGGAGGCGACCTCCGCGATGGTCTGCAGAACGTTCGGTTTGTTGATAACGCTTTCCGCAAAGTCTGCTGTGATCGTCAGAATCAGCTCGTTCTGCGTCAGTCTGCCCTGCACTGGTGCGCCCTCCGAAACGGAGAACATACCCAGCGCGGGCGGGCGCAAAACCGTCCGCAGCCGCTGCACGAGCTGCGGCCAAGCGCTGTCGCTGACCGGTTCATTCGCCGGCTCGGGCGGAGCGTCCTCCGGCATGGGCGGACGTTCTTCCTCCTCCCACGGCGGAATCTCCTCGATCTCCTGCTTTGGCACTTCCGGTAAGGGCTGCGCCGTCAGCATGCCGCTGGCGATTTTGTTCTCCAGACGGCTGAGGCGTGCGTTGATCGCTTCGGCGTCCAGCTCCGCTTCCGGCTCGCAAAGCCGCAGGATACAGAGCTCCGCGTCGATCCGGCGATTCGCGCTCGTATTGAAGCCTGCGGCAGCGTCGCGCAGCAGCGCGGTCATGCGCAGCAGCTCTCCCGCACCGAAAAGCGGCAGCAGCGTTTTGAGCTCCCGCTCCGTGCAGATTCCGGAGATCATGCTGACGCCGGACGCCGCAGTTTTGAGGATCAGAAGATCGCGCGCGACCGTGCAAAGCTCGTCCAGCATGGCGGCAAGGTCTTTGCCCTCGGCATACTGCCCGTTAAACAGCGTCAGCGCCTTCGCGCTGTCGTGCGCGCCGATCGCCTGCATCAGCTCCGCGGTCTTCCGCGTGCCGGCAAGTCCGAGGATTCTGCACACCTGCTCCGTGTCGATCTTTCCCGACGCGGCGGAGGCGCACTGGTCGAGCAGACTGACCGCGTCGCGCATACCGCCGTCGGCAAGTCTTGCAAGATAGGCAGCAGCGTCCGCTTCCAGCGGGATCTGTTCCTTGTATGCGATATAATTCAGCCGGTCGACGATGTCCTCAGGCAGGATCCTGCGGAACGAGAAACGCTGACAGCGCGAAAGGATCGTCGCGGGAACCTTGTGCAGCTCCGTCGTCGCAAGTATAAACAAAAGATGCTCCGGCGGCTCCTCGATGATCTTCAAAAGCGCGTTGAACGCGCTGATCGATAGCATGTGCACCTCGTCGATGATATAGACGCGCTTTTTGACCTCCGCCGGCGTGTAGATCGCGTCGTCGCGCAGCGAGCGCACGTTGTCCACGCCGTTGTTGGACGCCGCGTCGATCTCCAGCACGTCCATGCATGCGCCGGAATCGATGCTCCGGCAGGCGGGACAGCAGTTGCAGGGGTTGCCGTCCTGCGGATTTTCGCAGTTGACCGCCTTGGCGAGGATCTTGGCGCAGGTCGTCTTGCCGGTGCCTCTCGTGCCGGTGAACAGATATGCGTGGCTCAGGCGGTTGTTGATGAGCTGATTCTTCAGCGTCTGCGTCACCGCAGTCTGCCCGACCACGTCGTCAAACGTCTGCGGGCGGTATTTCCGATAAAGTGCCTGATACATTCCGTTCACCTCCTAACTTTTTAATTATACACGATTTTTCTCAAAAATGCAATAAAAAACGCGGAGGAAATCCTCCGTTTTCGGTGCTCCGCCGCACGATCATCGAGGGCGACGCCTACGGTGTGGGGCAGTACATACACGCAGATGCTCCAGAAAACGAGCTGGGACTTTTTACACGTGACCTTCATCGTCGGTGCGGTCGGCGCGATGTCGTCGGAAACGGTTCCGGAGATCATCAACTCCGCGTTGTTCTTCATCGGCTCGAAGGACTATAATGAAAACAATTTCAGCGATTGAGGCGAAAATCGGTCAGTACGGTGCCAGGATCGCCATGGAGAAGTGTTCGTTCGAGAAGAACCCCGCAGGACTGAAAACTGCGGAACAGGCGCTGCTGAACGTCGTCTTCCCGGCAAAGGACGACACCGCTGCGATTGAGGAAGCGACGAAAAACCTGCCGGACGCTGCGGCAGACACCGCGCCTGCGGGAACTCCCAAGCAGGACGCTTCGGCGGGCGGGAGATTCTCTACGAGATCGTCGGGCTCGACCTACCGGTGACGGAGGCGACGGAAGAAACGGAGGAAACCGAAGAAACCGAGGCTCTGACGCTGGCAGCCGAAAGCGTCGCAGGGACGTATTATCGAATGAAGGGGGCTCCGCTGAAACGACAGCTCCCTACGACCCCGAAACGGCCGTTTGTTCCGACGCCATTCCGTACTATAATGCAACGCTGACCTTCACCGCGGAAGGCAACAACATTTTCGCAGAGATGACCGGCGCGCTTTACGATGAAGACGGCAGCATCAGCTTCAACATTGCCGGCTTCCGGCAGTCGTAAGAAACAACGGACAGATATAGAAAAACGCAGAGGAACATCCTCTGCGTTTATTTGTAGTTTCTTCGGCCCATGGCAAGATCGCACACCCGCATTTGAATTTGCGATATATCCGTTTCCCGGGCAGCCGGCTCAGAAACGGCTGACTCACGGCACACGAGCAGATCCGCTTAATGCTGCTCGGTTCCCCGCCTGACATGGTTCACGGGAGCCCGTTGCGTGAGACCGATCCCTCAACACCACTTACACGGACAGCAACACAGCACAAACCCGGGTGCGGGACTTCATCCCTGCTGTAGCGGATTGCAGGCAACAGGGCACCGCTATCTCCCCGACTAGTGCGACCTTGCCACGGGTCGAAGTCTGTTTTATTATTCCAGTTTTTCCTCGATATAGTCCGCCAGATCGCCGAGGGTCTCAAGCTGCATATCGCCCTCCATGCCGAGGTCGATGCCGAGTTCCTCCTCCATGTCCATGACCATTTCGACCATGTCCAGAGAGTCAAGGTGCAGGCTTTCAAAAGTGGTGTCGCGGCTCAGTTCCTCCGCGGGAATATCCAACTGACTGGAAAGATAAGACCTGATTCGTTCGTACATATTATTCCCTCCAAATTCTTCTTTGGAATCCTATCACTATGATACGAAATATTTTCTCTTTGTCAAGAGGTATTTTCAGTTGAGGAAGTCCTTTAAGATTTTGGAGCGCGACGGATGGCGCAGCTTGCGGAGAGCTTTTGCTTCGATCTGACGGATTCGTTCGCGTGTCACGTCAAATTCCTCGCCGACCTCCTCGAGCGTATGCATTTTACCGTCGGTCAGGCCGTAGCGAAGGCAGAGCACCTTCTCTTCACGGGGCGTCAACGTCTTCAAAACGCCGGCGAGCTGCTCGCGCAGCATGGCAAAGGTTGCGGCGTCGGCAGGCTCGGAAGCCTCCTCGTCCTGAATGAAATCGCCAAGATGACTGTCGTCTTCTTCACCGACCGGTGTTTCCAGCGAGATCGGCTCCTGCGCCACGCGCATGATCTCTTCGACTTTTTCCTGCGGCAGGTTCAGCTTCTGCGCGATTTCTCCCGTCGTCGGGTCTCTGCCGAGATCCTGCACCAGCTCATGCGACGCGCGGGAGACGCGGTTGATTGTCTCGACCATGTGCACCGGGATACGGATCGTCCTTGCGTGATCGGCGATCGCGCGGGAGATCGACTGACGGATCCACCAGGTCGCATAGGTTGAGAATTTATAACCCTTTTCATAGTCAAACTTGCCGACCGCTTTGATCAGACCGAGATTTCCCTCCTGAATCAGATCGAGGAACGGCAGTCCTCTGCCGACGTAACGCTTCGCAATGGAAACGACGAGACGAAGGTTGGCTTCCACCATGATGTTGTGCGCTTCCTCGTCGCCCTCTGCCAGCCGCTTTGCGACCGCCTGCTCCTCCTCGCCGGTCAGGAGCGGGATTTTGCCGATCTCTTTCAGATACATGCGAACCGGATCGTTGATGCTCATGATCTCGGACATTTCGTCGGTATCGACGAGCTTCTCCTCCTCGATCAGCTCAAGATCCTCCTCGCTCGGCGCCATATCGTCCGGTTTGGACAGCATTTCCACTACGTCGGAGACGTCGATCTCGATACCGGCGGCTTCCAGCGCGTTGTAGATCATATCGGTCTGCTGCTCGTCGGCGTCAATGGAATCCAGCGCGTCGATCAGATCCTTGGATGCGACCTTCTTGTCTTTTTTCCCGAGTTCCAAAAGCTGCAGCAGCTTTTCGTGCAGTTGAACATCGTTTTGCAGCTCGTCCATTCTATTTCCCTCCATATCCTTTTTTCCTGCGAAGGTTTTCCTGCATTTCCTTCAGATCGCTGATCCCCGATACGTTGGCGCGGCGGTATTCTTCCGAAATGATCCGCACGCAGTCGTCGAACGCGTCGTCGGTCAGCGGGATATCCGGCTTTTGCAGAACTGAAGTCAAATGTGCCATTTCCTCCGGCGTCAGAAGATCTGACAGCGCGGCGGGGTTTACGGAAAGGTCGTCCTCCCAGCGGCGGCGCAGCGCGTCGAAGGCGCGCCCGAACATCTGCACGGAGAAATGCTCCATTTCCAGCGTTTTCGCGCGGTCGAACAAATCCGGCTGCCGCAGCAGCATGCGGATCAGATTCTCCTCGGCGATCGCGGATCGCATATTATCGTAGCGGATTTCTCTGGAACGCGGCTGCCGTGACGCGGAAATCTCCAGGTCTTTCTTATCCTGCGCTTTTTTACTGATCGCCATGCGCCTTTTGAACGCCTTGTTGATCTCAATTTTCATCACGTCCGCAGTCAGACCCGCCATCTCCGCGGCTCTCGCGCCATAGATCTCACGCTCGACCGCGGTAGAATAGGTGGAGATCAGATCGGCTGCCTGCTTTGCGAATTCGACTTTTTGTTCGTCGACGGACAGGTCGAATTTCATCTGTAAAGAGCGAAGTCGGTATTCCGCCTGATTCTCCGAACCCTGCAGCAGCAAGCGAAAGCGGTCTGCGCCGTACTTTTTCAGGAATTCATCGGGATCCTTCGCGCCCTGCATGCGCAGGACTTTCACGCGCAGTCCGGTCTTTTCCAGCATCGGAATCGCCCGCTGCGTCGCGTTCTGTCCAGCGGCGTCGCCGTCGTAGGTCAGCACGACCTCGTTCGTATATTTGGACAGCATGTCCGCGTGCTCCTGCGTCAGCGAAGTGCCGAGCGAGGCGACCGCGCAGTCAAAGCCGTACTGGTGCAGGGCGATGGCGTCCATATAGCCCTCGGTCAGAATGATAAAGCCTTGCTTGCTCTTTTTGACGACGTTCATCGCAAAAAGGTTTCGCCGCTTATTGAAAATCACCGTTTCCGGCGAGTTCAGGTACTTCGGTGTGGAATCGTCCATCACTCTGCCGCCGAAGCCGATGACGTTGCCGCGCACGTCGATGATCGGGAACATCAGGCGGTTGCGGAAGCGGTCGTAGAGCGTTCCCTTGTTCCGGTTACTGAGGACTAAACCTGCTTCTAAAAGTTCCTCTTTCGTAAAGCCCTTCGCGGTCATCGCGTCGAGCAGTGCGCTCCATGCGTTCGGCGCGAAACCGAGTCCGAAGCGTATCACCGTTGCGTTGGTCAAGCCGCGCTTGGCGATATAGGCGCGCACCTCCGCGGCGGCAGGCGTTTTGAGCTGATTGTTGAAGAATCTCGCCGCCTCTCTGCACAGCGCCCAGAGGCGTTCTTTTTTCTTATACAGCGATTGGTTGGCGTCGTCCTCCGGCACCTCCAAGCCTGCGCGCTTTGCGAGGAACCGCACGGCGTCCGGATAGGAGAGGTTTTCGATCTCCATGATGAAATTGACCACGCCGCCGCCCTTATGGCAGCCGAAGCAGTAGTAAATCCCCTTCTCGGGCGCGACGGAGAAGGAAGCGGTCTTCTCGCCGTGGAAGGGACAGAGTCCGAAGAGGTTGCTGCCCTTGCGCGTCAGGGCGACGTACTGCCCGACCACGTCCTCGATGGGGTTGCGGTTATTCAGTTCGTCCAGAAACGCGGGTGAAAACGCCATCTTCTTCTCCTTTCCCGTTCCTTTGGTTCTTCTATCATGCAGTATACCGCAAATCGCGTCCCGTTTTCGGGACTTTGCGCAGAAATCAGCTATTTTTGTTACCCGCGCACCTGCCAGGCGAGCGGAATAAACAGTTCTTCATACTTATACATCGCGTACTTGTCCGTCATGCCCGCGATATAGTCGCAGACCGTGCGCTCCATGCCGTCAAAATCCAATTGCGGACGGAAATCCGCCGGAATCGCGTCGGGATGCCCGATGTAGTATTCGTAGAGCTGCTTCAGAATATCGCGCGCCTTCGCTTCTTCACCCTTTGCTTTCGGATTCTTATAGACGCGCTCAAACATAAAGCTGCGCAGCGCTTCCATCGCCCGGTCGACCTCCGGCGTCATGCCGAGTTCGCCGGTCTGTCGGGTATGGAAAATCATATCCGTCACCAGCGAGTTGATCCGCTCGCGGTGCGTGTCGCCGAGCACGTCAGCGATTTCCCGGGGAATGTCCTGATCGGTCAGAATGCCGGCGCGCATCGCGTCGTCAATATCGTGGTTGATATAGGCGATCTGATCCGACTTGCGGACGATCTGCCCCTCCAGGGTCTCCGGCAGGCGGCTGTGCCTGCTGTGACCGAGGATTCCCATACGAACCTCATAGGTCAGATTCAGCCCCTGACCGCCGTTTTCCAGATCGTCGACCACGCGCAGAGATTGCTCGTTATGCCGAAACGGCTTGCCGGTCACTTCGGAAAGCGCGACCTCACCCGCGTGCCCGAACGGCGTGTGCCCGAGGTCGTGTCCGAAGGCGATCGCCTCGGAGAGGTCTTCATTGAGCCGCAGCGCGCGGGTGATCGTGCGGGCGATCCGCGCCACCTCCAGCGTATGCGTCATGCGGGTGCGGTAATGGTCTCCCTCCGGCTGCAGAAATACCTGCGTTTTGTGCATGAGCCGACGGAAGGATTTACTATGTAGAATGCGGTCGCTGTCGCGCTGATAGCAGGTGCGGACGTCGTTTTCCCGCTCCGTCTCCGGATTGGGACGGCCCTTGCTCGCGTCCGAAAACTGCGCCTTTTCGCTCAAACGCAAGTGTTCGTCGCGTTCCAGCTCTTCGCGTATCGTCATGGCTGTTCCTCCTTTTGCAGCGGAAATGCCCTATACTCATTATCGCCGATCAATCCCGTGATCGTACCGGCGGACAGATCTGTCACGCGCTCCAAAAACGGCTTGACCTGCGCCTCCGGCAGGAGAAGATCAAAGCTGACGTCCGCGCCGAAGTCGGTATGCTGCACGACGCCGCCGAACGCGGCGACTTCCAGCTTAATCCGTTCAAACCAACTGTAGGGACACGGCAGCCAGACGTTCGTCCAGACGCGCTTCACAGACTTTCCTGCCGCCTCGAGTGCGATCTTCGCGCTGTGGGCGTAGGCGCGCACCAGACCGCCCGCGCCGAGCAGAATCCCGCCGAAGTACCGCGTCACGACGCAGGTGACGTTAAAAATCCCTTCGCGCTGCAAAACCTGCAAAACCGGCATGCCCGCCGTGCCGCCCGGCTCTCCGTCGTCGGAAAAGCGGGTCGCGCCGCCGCGTATGACATAAGCGTAGACGTTGTGCGTGGCGTCCCAATAGGTCTCACGCATCTGCTTCAGCCTTGCCAGAGCTTCCTCTTCCGTTTCCGTCCGAAAAATATGTCCGATAAAGCGGGAACGCCGTTCGACGAATTCGGCGTCGGCATCGCGGGTCGGCACCAGATATTCGTTCATGCGTCCTGCTCCTTCACATACTTGCGGTAGCGTCCGTAGAGCTCCTCGGAGCAGATTGTCTCGACCTCGATCCCCTCGGGCGTATAGTCCGCGCGAAGCACCTGCGCCTGCTCATGCAGGACTTCCAGTACGCCGCCCTGCGCGTATGGCAGGACGAGCGTCACGTGATGCATCGTGCCGAGCAGCGTTTCTTCGATCCGCGTCAGCAGTTCGTCCATGCCGACGCCGTTCCGCGCGCACATGGGAATGCTGGTCTGCCCGACCGGGTAGTTGGAGATATCATCCAGCAGATCCACCTTGTTATAGCACCGCAGCACCGGAACACCGGGCTTGGCAAGCTTGTCGATCAGCCGATCGACGACCTCGATATGCGCCTCACGCTCGGGGTCGGATGCGTCAATGACGTGCAGAAGCAGATCGGCGTACTGCAGCTCCTCCAGCGTCGCCTGAAACGCCTCGATCAGGTGGTGCGGCAGCTTGGCGATAAAGCCTACGGTGTCGGAGAGCAGGACTTCCAGATGATCGGACACCTTCAAGCGGCGCGTCGTCGTATCCAGCGTATCGAACAGGCGGTTATTGGCGGGAATACCTGCGCCCGTGAGCTGATTCAGCAGCGTGGATTTTCCGGCGTTCGTATAGCCGACCAGTGCGACGACGGGCACGGAATTCTTGATCCTGCGCTGCCGTTGCACGGCTCTGACCTTGCGCACCTCGTCCAATTCTTCCTGCAGGCGATTGATCCGCTCGCGGATATGGCGGCGATCCGTTTCCAGCTTCGTTTCGCCGGGACCGCGCGTGCCGATGCCGCCGCCGAGACGCGACATGGACTTGCCCATGCCGGAAAGCTTCGGCAGCAGATACTGATATTGCGCCAGCTCGACCTGCAGACGGCCCTCGGCAGTCTTCGCCCGCTGCGCGAAAATGTCCAGGATCAGCGCGCTGCGGTCGAGCACCGTCACCTCGGTCAAATCCTCCAGCGCGCGAATCTGCGAGGGTGAAAGATCGTTATCGAAAATCACGAGGTTTGCTTCCGTGTTCTCCAGAAGCTCGCGCACCTCCTGTGCCTTTCCCTCGCCGATGAAGCTGTGCGGATCGGGTGCGTGGCGGTTTTGCAGAACTTTGGCGGCGCAGACGCCGCCTGCCGTTTCCAGCAGGGCCTCCAGCTCGTCCAACGTCTCGTATGTGGCAGTCTCCTCCGGCTTGAAGCAATCCGCGTTCAGCCCGACCAAGACCGCTTTTTCGATGATCACTCGATCCGTTTGCTCCATGATCTTCTCCCAAAAAACGACAAAGAATGAAAAAAGTCCGCACCGATACGATGCAGACTTTTCACAAATTACTTCAGGCCATACTTCTTATTGAAGCGATCAACGCGTCCGCCGGTATCGACCAGCTTCTGCTTGCCGGTATAGAAAGGGTGGCACTTGGAGCAAATTTCGACCTTGATGTCCTTTTTGGTGGAACCAGTCTCAATGATTTCGCCGCAGGCGCAACGGATCGTCGTCTGTTCGTATTTCGGATGGATACCTTCCTTCATCACATTCACCTCTTTCTTGTTTTCGTAAAAGGGGCATTTTACCCCCTTATTTTTTCAAAGCGCAATAATAATATCACAACTGTTTTTGAAATGCAAGTATTTTTTTCTGTTTTTTCAGCGAAATATCAAAAACCGAGACTGACGCGGTCATTGCACGGCGCTGCCGCCCAGAAAACGCATCAGGATCGTTGCGACCTGCGCTCTCGTCGCGCCGTTTTTCGGCAGGAGATACTGCGTATCTCCGACCGCACTTCCCTGAATGACCTGATTTTTGACCGCCCAGCAGACGGCCTCCTTCGACCAGTCCGCGACATCATTCGCGTCTGCAAAATCCTGCAGAACGGCGGGGTCGGGCGGCGCCTCGTCCGAACATCTGTCAAAGCGGTACAGAACGGTCACGATCTGTTCTCTCGTCAGAACGCCGTCGGGATCGAAGCGACCGTTCCCGACGCCGTCCATGATCTGATTCTCATAGGCCCAGCGCACGGCGTCGGTGTACCACGCGTCTTCCGCAACGTCCGAATACGGATTTCCGGTCTTCGGCTCGGGGCATTGCCGCATTCTCCACAAAACGGTTGCGATCATGCCTCTCGTCATGGTCGCCTCCGGAGAGAAGGTCGTCTCGCTCGTGCCCTTGAACAGCCCGTTCACGACGACGTATTCAATGCCCGCATGCGACCAATCCAAGAAATTCTTTACGTCCGTGAACTGTTTGATCTGACACTCGTGCGGATCGACCAGCACGCTGCAGACCGCCGGTTCGGAAGCGCCATAACGGTTTTTCGCGGTCACTTCAAAAGTATAAAGCCCAAACTGATCCGGCGTAAACGCGTAAGAGGACTGATCCGTTACGGTCTCGGTGCGAAGATATGCGCCGTTCAGTGAGATCCTGATCTGATACGCGTCCGCGTTCGCCAGCGGAGTCCATGAAAGCTCCACTTTCTCGCCAAACTTGCAGTTTTCCTTGTACGTCAGGTACGGCTGCTGCGGCGCAGCGGTGTTGACGGGCGCGACCTGCACGTAGGTCAGACGATCCTGCAGCCACTTTCTTGTGATCTTGGTGTCCCAGCGGATCTGACAGTCTGAAGCGATATTACAGTCGGCGTAGACGATATCGTCGCCCTTGACAGAAGTAATAAAAATCGAATGCTGATCGTTGTTGATCCGCACGACGTCGCCGGCTTTGAGCGCGTCGATCGAATCGGCCTTTTTCCAAGTGTGCAGCATCGTGCCCGTGCAGTCGTACGCCAGCTTTGCGGCAAAACCGAAGCACTGGATGCAACCGTCGAACACGTTGCAGCCGCAGCTTCCCTTGTTGAAGTCGCACACGCCGGTACCGTGATGGGTGCAGGGCTTGTCCGTCCAGCCGTCCGGATCGTTCGGCTGCGCCGGATCGTGATTCCAGTATTTCCCGTTCGGGAATTTTGCCTGCAGATAGCGCAGGAACGCCGGGCTGATCGCCGAATCCCCCGCCGCATACGCCGCCGCAGGAAGAACGGAACACAATATTGCAAGTACGATCAGTACGCAAATTGCTCTTTTCATCGGAAGAGATACACCTCATGTAAAAACTTCCGCAATTTTAGCACATCGGTCGTAATATGTCAAGTTTTGCTTTTGACGGGAACGACTCTTGTCCGCGCTTCCGCACTCGGCGGAAGCGGTTTTTCCGACATGGCAAACAGACCGTAGAGATCGGAGGCTCTGCGCTCCAGCTCCGCGTATTCGCCGTCCGGCGCGTGCTCGCCCGCGTTCAGGATCGGAACGCTTCCGACTTCCCGTGCTTCGCGGAGGATCTTTCGCCCGGTTTCGTTCAGCGCAAGCACGCGGACGTAGGGCGCTTCCCACGCCAGCATTTCTCCGGTAATTCCCAGACAGGCGCAAAGAAGCATCCGCATCAGCCTCGTTCTCGTATATCGCTTTGACTTCGTCGCGGCGACGACGTCCTCCAGCGTCGCCTGCTCGCGGCAGGCATGCATCAGCTTGCGCCACAGTCCTTCCGAGCCGAACGGAAGCTGCGAATACTCCCGTTCCGACATGAAGCGCAGGCGGGCAAGCCACGCCCGCTCGCCGCTCAGTACGGAAGCCCGCGGCGCGCCGTCATAGAGCCGCATCGCCTCTGCGGGAACGAATCGCTCCCATTGCGCCGTCGTGCGCAGCATAGAAGCGGAAGGGTTTTCGGCGTCCGTGCTGTCGTGGTAGCTTCCCTCACGGGTCAGCACCATCGGCTCGAGTCCGCTGCCCTGCTGCAGGATCGCCTTGCAGTATTCCACGGCAAGGATATCGTTCGGATTTTCCAGCAGATCGCCGTTCCCGCCGAGGTCTTCCAGCGCGTTCTGCCTTGCGCACGGAAAAGAAACGCCGCTTGCCAGCTCGCTGCGGAGCTTCACCGCAAACTGCTCCGTCAGAAGCAACTTCGCCGTCTGCATGAGCTCGTTTTCACTGCCCGATTCGCTGCCGAAGCAGAGGGCGTCCACGCAGCCGAGCCTGTTCAGTATCTCCACGCCGCCTGCGGCAAAACCCTCTGCGGAGCGAAGGGCATACGTCACCGGCAGCTCCAGCACGAGATCGGCGCCGCAGGCGACGGCTGCCGCCGCGCGAACGTACTTGTTCAGGATCGCAGGCTCGCCGCGCTGGACGTAATTCCCGCTCATCAGGCAGATCGCCGCGCCCTGCAACTTCATAAAGGAGAGCTGCTTCTTATGACCGTTATGAAACGGATTGTATTCACAAATGACGCCGATTTTTTTCATAAAAAAACCACCATTTCCAAAATTGCTCTTGCAACGGTTCGAAATCTATTATAAAATGACTTTGTATGTAACCATACTACCACGAAAGCAGTAAAAAAGAAACAACATTTTACAGGAGATGCATTTATGAAAATTCTTGTGATCAACGCAGGCAGTTCTTCTCTGAAGTATCAGCTCATGGATCCGGATACCGGCAGAGTCTACGCAAAGGGGCTTTGCGAACGCATCGGCATCGACGGCAGATTGACGCACAAGGTCGTCGATGAAAACGACGAGGCCGTTTTGAAGGAAACGCGCGAGATCCCCATGCCCACCCATTCCGAGGCGATCGAGTCCGTTCTGTCCATTCTGGTCGACGAGAAGTTCGGCGTTGTGAAATCTTTGGACGAGGTCGACGCGGTCGGTCATCGCGTCCTGCACGGCGGCGACAAGTTCATCGAATCCTGCATCGTCGACGAAGCCTGCAAAAAGGCGATCGAGGACTGCATTCCCCTCGGGCCGCTCCACAACCCCGCAAACCTCAAGGGCATCATCGCCTGCGAGAACGCCATGCCCGGCAAGAAGCAGGTCGCGGTCTTCGACACCGCGTTCCACATGACCATGCCGCCGAAGGCGTACCGCTACGCGATCCCCACGAAGTACTATGAAGAAGACCATATCCGCCGTTACGGCTTCCACGGCACTTCGCACCGCTTCGTTTCCAAGCGCGCTATCGAGCTGATGGGCAAGCCGGCGAGCGAGCTGAAGATCATCGTCGCTCATCTGGGCAACGGCTCCTCCCTGAGCGCGGTCGCGGACGGCAAGTGTCAGGACACCTCCATGGGTCTGAGCCCTCTGGCAGGCGTTCCCATGGGCACCCGCTCCGGCGACATCGACCCCTGCATCGTCGAATTCATTTGCAATAAGTACGGCATGACCCCGTCCGAATGCCTCAACATGCTGAACAAAAAGTCCGGCATGCTTGCCGTCTCCGGCGTTTCCTCCGACTTCCGCGATCTGGAAGCCGGCGCAAAGGAAGGCAACGACAACTGCGCCCTCGCCCGCGACATGTTCGCCTATGGCGTGCGCAAGTACGTCGGCGCCTACGCCGCCGCGCTCGGCGGACTGGACTGCCTCGTCTTCACCGCAGGCGTCGGTGAAAACGACGGCAAAATGCGCGCGCAGATCTGCGAGGGTCTGGAATTCCTCGGCATCAAGATCGACGCCGAAATGAACAAGAAACGCGGCGAAGAGTGCATCATCTCCACGCCCGATTCCAAGGTGACGGTCTGGGTCATTCCGACCAACGAAGAGCTGATGATCGCGCAGGATACCGCGGCGCTCTGCAGAAAATAACAATCATAATTGCCCCGCTTTCGCGGGGCAGTTTTCAAATGGAGGTAGCAAAATGACAGTTTCGGAACGTCTGTTGAAATACGTGACCTTTGATACCAAGTCCGATGAAAATTCGGAGACCTGTCCCTCGACCGAAAAGCAAAAGCGTCTGAGTGAAGCGCTGGTGAAGGAAATGCTGTCGATGGGCATTTCGGACGCCTATATGGACGCTGACGGCTACGTTTACGGCACCGTCCCCGGCGCGGCGCACGCGCCGGTGATCGGCATGATCGCGCACGTGGACACTTCGCCGGCATGCACCGGAGAAAACGTCAAGGCGCGGATCGTCGACTACCAAGGCGGCGATATCGCCTTGAACGAAACGACGGTTCTCTCTCCGAGAGAGTTCCCGAATCTGGAGAAGCAGGTCGGTAAGCACCTGATCGTCACGGACGGCACGACTTTGCTCGGCGCAGACGACAAGGCAGGAATCGCGGAGATTCTGACTGCGGCGGAAGAACTGATGAAGGAAGGAACGCCCCACGCCACGATCCGCATTGCCTTTACGCCCGACGAGGAGATCGGCAGAGGCGCGGATCGCTTCAATCTAAAGGATTTCGGCGCAAAGTACGCTTATACGATCGACGGAGGTCTGGTCGGCGAGATGGAATACGAATGCTTCAACGCCGCCTCCGCAGTCGTTACGTTCAAGGGGCGCAGCGTCCATCCCGGCACCGGCAAGAACGGCATGATCAACTCGCAGCTCCTCGCGATGGACTTCAACGCCCTGCTGCCCGTCCACGAGCGTCCGGAATGCACGGAAAAATATGAGGGCTTCGCGCATCTGTGCGAAATGCAGGGCGATGAGGAAAAGTCCGTCTTGAAATACATTATCCGCGATCATGACCGCGAGAAGTTCGAGCGCAGAAAGGATGTTTTCCGCAATGTCACCGCATTCCTGAATGAACGCTGCGGCGAGGAGCGCGTGGAGCTGACGCTGAAGGATACCTATTACAATATGGCGGAGAAGATACGCCCGCACATGTACGTCGTGGACGAAGCGGTCAAGGCGATGGAGCAGGCAGGTGTCACGCCGCGCGTCGTTCCGATCCGCGGCGGCACCGACGGCGCAAAGCTGTCCTACGAGGGTCTGCCCTGTCCGAACATCTTTACCGGCGGCGAAAATTTCCACGGGCGGTTCGAGTATATTCCCATTGAGGACATGGAGGCCTGCGTCCGCACGATCAAGAATATTCTGATCAACGCGGCAAAGTAAGGAGAAGAATATGAAAAGAGCGATTGCCCTTATCCTGCTGTTTTCTCTTCTGCTCGCGCTCTGCGGCTGCGGCGGAAAAAGCGAATCCGACCCGTCGGAGCAGCAGCTCGAGACGAACGCTGCCAAAGCAGCGCAGGGACAGCCCTATGAAGGCGAGATCCCGAAGGACATTTTCGGCATCTATGATGAAGAAAGCTACGTAAACAATGCATTCGGCGTAAAGTATCAGCGCGACGGGAGCTGGTCGTTTTATACGTTGCGAAAGCTCGCCGATCTGAACGGCAGCTCCGACGAAACGGTCGAAGTGCTGAAGCGCACCGGCTTCGTCTATGACATGTATGCAAGCAGCGGTCTTGAAACCATCGGCTTTGCACTGGCAATTCCTTCGTCGCAGTTCGGAAAAGCAATGACGGAGGAAGCATACGCTCAGGCAGTGAAGGAAGCCAGCGCAAGAGACTACGCGGGCGCGGATTACGACGTGATTTCAGACGAAGTCGGCGCGGTGCAGTTCGGCGGCGCGCAGCATGCCTGCTACTATCTGACCGTCGCTGCGAACGGCATGGTGTTCCATACCGTCCGTATCTTCCTGCAGCGCGACGATTTCATCGGTATCATCTATATCTCCGCAGACAGCGATGAACACCTGTCTTCCCTGCTGAGCAGCTTCAGCGGCGTATAGCGGAGGTGTGCTGATGCGTAAACAATGCCCGAAATGCGGCGGCACGCACGTGCAGTTGAGCATGGAGCGCAGTAAGCACGGCTGCTTCTGGTTCATCATGTTCGGAATGTGGTTTATCCTCTGGCGAATCGTCAAATACTGTATCGGCTTCATTGTTCTGATCTGTTTTGACTGGTACATGGCGCTCATTGCAAAGCTGTTGCACAGAGGTTATGTCTGGCGCTGCAAGGGTTGGTTTTCCGGCAGGGAGCAGCTTTATTACTGTCACACCTGCGGGTACAATTTCAGACAGTAGACATAGAAAAGCACCGTCCGTGACGGTGCTTTTCGTTTATTCTTCTTGCGGTTTGTCCGCTTCCTCGGCTTTCTGCTCCGGAGTGCGAAGACCGACGGTCTTTTCGACCGGAAGCGAAAACGCAATGCCCTGACCCGCGCTGTCAAGTCCCGCGCCGTCATACAGTGCGCGCAGAACCTGATCCTTAATCTCTGAGGAAACAAGCAGCATGAGCAGCTCTTTCTCCGGTTGAATCACGATATTGAATCTTTCTTCCGCTTCGCGGCTCGCGGTACCTCGACCCTTCAGGATCGTGCCGCCGCCCGCGCCCGCTTTGCGCGCAGCGTCCATAGCCGCTTCGGCAAAACCGGAATTCACAATGCAGAAAACCGCTTCAAAACCAGGTCCCATCATGCTTCCTCCTCTCCGATGAGCCGCAGCTCATTGCTCAAAAATCCGTAGCTCAGCTTCCCGATCACGCTGCTGAGCGGCATGGTAAAGGCGATTCCCGTGCCGCCGTTGACGGTTTGGAATCTGTCCTCCAGCGCGGTAAGCGCAGCGTCTGCCATATCCGCGCGAATCACGGAAAAGATGGTGCTGCGGCGCGTGTCCTTCAAGCCGAGAAGCTCCTGCATGCTGCTGTGGGCGGTACCTGTTCCGACGAAGCTCATCTGCAGATTCACGCCGAAGGTCTGCAGCAGGTCGGCAAAGAAAGTCCCCTTGCCCTTATTGACCACCGTGACCAGCAGTACCAGCCGGTTCGGCGCAAGGTTGCTGTTCTCCATCATTCAGGATTCCCCCTTCCACGAAAAGTAGATGATCTGCTCATCGTCCGCAGAAAGAATCTTACGGATCTGCGTGCGCTCGCGCATGCGGCGAGACAGCACCGAGCGGAATCCAAGACTTTGGATCGTAATCAGCGGGGTCATCGCAACGAGAGCGACCACGCCGAACGCGAAGTCGAGTACCGCGTCCGCACCGCGCAGGCTGACGCAGGCGCCGATACACATCGGCAGGATAAAGCTGCTGGTCAGCGGGCCGCTCGCAACGCCGCCGGAGTCAAAGGCGATCGCCGTATAGAGCTTCGGCACGAAGAAGGATAAGCCGAGACTCAGCAGATAGCCGGGAATCAAATAGTACAGCAGAGAGAAGCCGACAATCAGGCGAAGGATCGACAGACCGATGGAAACGCCGACGCCGATGGAGAGCGCGAGCGTCATCTGCCGTTTCGAGACCGTGCCGCCCGTGATCTCCTCTACCTGCTTGTTCAGCACGTGGACGGCAGGCTCCGCCAGTACGACCACCATACCGATGATGAAAGCGAAGATCAGCATTGCTTTGTCGCTGTAGGTCGTCAGCGATTCGCCGATCCGGTATCCGACCGGCATAAATCCGACCGCTACCGCCACCAAAAAGACGACCAGGCCGAAGAAGGCGAACGAGAGTCCGAGCACGATCTGCATGAGTTTCCGCCGCGGCAGACGCAGCACCGTCAACTGCAGAATCACGAAGAAGACCGTCATCAGCAGCAGCGACTTGGCGACGTCCCACGCGGTCTCTCCGAGCAGCGACCAGAATTCCGACCCTAACGACGCCTGCAGCGAGTAATCCGGCAGCGGCCAGTTCAGCTCCCCACCGCCGGAAGCCGCGGACAGGATCAGCACCGCCAGCACCGGGCCGACGGAGCACAGGGCGATCAGGCCGAAGCTGTTCTCCCCTGCTTTTCTGCCGCCGATGGTCTGCGCGATGCCGAGCCCGAGCGCCATAATAAACGGCACGGTGATCGGGCCGGTGGTCACGCCGCCGGAGTCAAACGACAGCGGCAGGAAGGGAGACGCGCCGTTGGTGATCAGCAGCGCGGAAAAGGCGAACAGGAGCATGTAGAAAAACAGCAGCATGGCGGTCAGATCGGTCTTGGTCACAATGCGCAGGATCGCAAGCACCAGAAACAGTCCGACGCCGACGCCGACCGTAACGAGCAGCAGCGTAGAAGGAATGATCGCGCTGACCTGTCCGGCAAGGACGGAGAGATCCGGCTCGGCGACGGTAATCAGCACGCCCATAAAAAAGCAGACCAGCACGAGCAGCCCGATCCTGCGACCCTTCGTTAATCCCTCGCCGGTATAGCGACCCATCGGCGTCATCGCCAGATCGGAGCCGAGGTTAAACAAGCCGATACCGATGATCAGCAACAGCGCACTGACGGCAAAAACGCCCCTCTCCAGCCAGGAAAGCGGCGCGAGCGGCGTAAACGAGACAGCCAAAACGATCCCCGCCACCGGAGCGACGGAGAACAGCGCCTCGCGTATTTTGGAGAATAACACTCTTTTCACGATCGGTACACCTGCAAAACTTATCGTATTCTGAAGCTTATTGTATCATTCGGGGAAAGGTTGTCAAGGAGGACGTCTATCCGCGCTTTGCAGCATTATTTCATCATACAGCGAATATCCGCCGTATCCTGTACGGCTTCTCGCAGCCAGTCGCAACCGGCATACTGAAAAGGGATAACGATCTCCTGTATCTGATCGGTTTTCGCAGGCCGTTTGAGCTCCTTTGGCAAATACGACAAGCCCACTTCCCGCAGGCTTAATACGTCGTTCTGAATCCAGCCGACCGGCGTCCCGTCGCAGTACAGACAATAGCAGCCGAACATTTTTTTAGCTTCAACATTTAAGCCGCCGAGATAATCCAGCCATTCGAAAACCCAAGATTCGTTTTTGTCGTTCCTCATTAGAATCACCAACTTGATTATAGCAAAGAAGCGTCGGAATAGCAAGCGCGCCGGTCTGAAAAAACCGCAGAATGATACGTCGGAGCGAGAGATTTGTCTGCATCTGCGCTCCACCACGTAAAAAAGGACTTGCAAAGCAAGTCCTTTTCGTGGCGGAGTGAGAGAGATTTGAACTCTCGCGCGCTTTTACACGCCTACTCCCTTAGCAGGGGAGCCCCTTCGGCCTCTTGGGTATCACTCCGAATCAAAAGAAACGATATAAAGGAAAGAATGGCGGAGAGAGTGGGATTCGAACCCACGGCGCATTGCTGCGTCACTGGTTTTCAAGACCAGCTCCTTAAACCGCTCGGACATCTCTCCGAATCACAGCGTAGTAATATTAGCACGGCAGTTTTGATTTGTCAACTCTTTCCGCAGAAAAATTCTTTTCTCCGGCAGGATCGTTCCCGCAATCCGTACCGCAAGCAGCGCCCAGATGACGATCGGCCAAAGTCCCGCATGCCAGACGGTGGTGAGCCAGACCGCGCCGAAAAGAAGAAAGAGACAGCTCGCGCCGCTGACGATCCGCTCCGTCAGAGCGGCAGTGTCCGCTGAGAACAGCAAATGCAGGAGTGCGCGCAGGATACGGCCGCCGTCGAGGGGATAGAACGGCAGCATGTTATACGAAAACAGCAGCAGATTGACGAATGCGGTCATCGGCTCGGCATTTGCAAAGATACAAATCAGTATCGCGTTGACCGCGGGGCCTGCCGCGGCTGCGGCGATTTCCTGCGAATAACGCATTGGCTCTGTCACAAGCACAGCCCCGCTGAAGGTCAGCCGCAGCTTATGTACGCGTACGCGCAGGAGCGCGAGCGCGATCAGATGTCCCGTCTCGTGCGCGGTCACGGAGAGCAGAAACGGCGCGAAAGTCTTCGCAGGGTCAAAATAATAATATGCGCACAGAAACGCAATAAACGCGGGGCTGATCTCAAGCGCCCGCAGGATGCCATATCGTCTCACGAAACACCTCCACCGCTCTTTTCACGCCCTCACCGGA
Organism: Oscillospiraceae bacterium; assembly: GCA_017429835.1. GTDB lineage: Bacteria > Bacillota > Clostridia > Oscillospirales > Oscillospiraceae > JAZOXB01. The sequence goes on along the minus strand of JAFROD010000017.1, from coordinate 56,652 downwards.
CGTGATTCTTCCGAAAAACGCAGCGACCGCCTGCGCCGCGTCCGACCGCCGCGCTCCCGCGATCCAAGCGCCCACCTTTTCTCCCAGCGCCGGATACGCTCGCTTCAAAACAAGCGTCAGCAGCACGATCAGCAGGCAAACGGATAACGTACGGTAAAAACTGCATGCAATTCTACGGCTCATCCTGCTCACCTCGGCAATATTTTATGGAGTTTTTTCCAAATTATACTTTTGTGCTTGACAAATAAGATTTTCATGCGTATAATAGCAAAGTCTTCGGGGTGTGGCGAAGTTTGGTATCGCGCTTGGTTCGGGACCAAGAGGCCTCGGGTTCAAATCCCGACACTCCGACCATCAAAGAAACCTCTTTTGTCTATCAGGGCAAAAGAGGTTTCTTGCTGTATAGCGGCGCCGTTGCGCATGCTCTTTCTCTGCACTGCATCGAACTTGCAAACGGCAGCCTTTTTCCGGCTCACGCGCAAACGCCTTTGATTCGCCGTTAAACTGCAAAAATCCCGTGTTTTCAACATATTATTGTTGACAGATACTATAATTAAAATTATAATATGCTATTAGGATTATGGTGGTATTTTGGGCTTTTGCGGGTTTATGTTCCGAATTGCTCAATTTGCCGGCGAATTCTCTATCAAATAAAGCGGTGATGTTTTGAAATCCAAACTCCATACGTTTTTGAAATCCAAACGGCAATGGCTGTTTCCGGGGCTTCTTATCCTCGCGGCTGCGGTATCCGTATCTGTGATTTTGCTCGCGGGCAAAACGCCGCAGGCAGAATCGTCCGCTTCCCTCTCCACGGAAACAGCTCAGCCGGATACCGCGACGGAAACGGCGCCCACCGTTGAGCCGACGACTGAAACGGAGCCGCAGCTCCCGCCGCCTGAATATGCTTCCCATGCCGCGTATCTGCACGGCTTCGACTCGTTTTTCTCGCCCGACCGCCCGCTCACCCGCGCGGAAGCCGCATTTCTCGTCTATCGCCTGTTCGGGGGCGACGAGGACGCCGTCGTTTTCTTTTATGACGTGCCGGAGGACAGCAGCCGCTACCATGAGATCGTCAGCGTCTGCAGCTTCTTTCCCAGGGACCGATACAACTACTTTGAACCGGACGAGCCGATTCTGAGAGAAGACCTGTTCGCCGCGATCTGCAACGCAGCAGGTCTGGAGCTGCCCGATACGGCGTTGTATGAAAACACGCCCTATACGGCATACGCCCTGCAGAGCGGATGGTTTGATTCCGACGAGGCTTCCGAAACCGTCTCCCGCGGTGAAGCGGCGCACATCTTCAACCGCGTTCTGGGCCGTTCTCCCGACAGCGCGCTTCTTATGCAGGAATCACCTATGGTCTTTGCCGACGTTTCCCCTGCCAGTCCCTACTACGCAGACATTATGGAAGCCGCGGTTTCCCACGAATACCTCGAAGGCGAAGACGCGGAGCAATGGCACGTCCAGAACTTCGGCGCCCTGCAGAGCGGCGTTTACAGTCAAAGCGGCGCTGCCTACTGTCTGCAGGAAGACGGCACGCTGCTGACCGAGCCCGGCATGCACGATACCCCGTTCGGCGCGGTATACGTTGTCGACGAAAGCGGTCTGATCTACGCCGACGACCGTCCGCACCTGACGCCGGACGGCGTGATCTTCTGCTGCACTAACGGCACGATCCTGAAGAACGAAAGCCGGAACGGCTATACCTTCGACGAAAACGGTTTCTATACCAGCGGCAGCTCCGAGCTGGACGGTTATGTGCAGTCGGTCTACGACGCTTGCACAACGGAGGATATGACGCGGGAGGAAAAGCTACGCGCCTGCTACGACTACGTTCGTGACTTCGGTTATCTCGGAAGGAACCGGCCGCTTGACGATTCGGTCGAAACGATGCCTTACGAGCTGGCGAAGGATTACGCCTTGAAAATCTTTCAGACCGGCAAGGGCGACTGTTACAACTTCACGGCGGCATTTCTCTTCCTTGCCCGCGGTCTCGGATACGACGCAGAAGGTATCATCGGCTACTGCTATTACACGTGGTCAAGCAGCGCCATCGCGCACGGCTGGGTCGAGATCACCATGGATGACGGAACGGTCTATCTTTTCGACCCGCAGATTGAAAACTACAACAATCGCGCCGGTATCAGCAACGAGTACTACGGCGCGTTCATGACGACGTACGCCGCATCGTACGCAACCTATTATCCCAACTGATTGGAGTATCCGAAATGAGAATAATCGCATTGATTCTTGCTGTTCTTCTGCTGTTGACTGCCTGCGCGCCCGCCGCGCCGGGCGAAACGCCGTCGGCGGAAGCAAGTACTGCGCAGCCGGAAACCGCTGCGCTGACTGAAGCGACGTCTGAGACGCCGAGCGAAGCGACGGAATCCGTCAGCGAATCGCCCGGCTATCCGGCAGAGTACGAAACTGCGCTGACCTGCATCGGCAAGAGCGCAGATGAATTGAAAGCCGCCATCGGCGAACCAATCGACGCCTACTACGAAGAGTCCTGCATCGCGGTCGGCGACGACGGCATTCTCGACTACGGCACTTTCACCGTCTACACCTTCCGTGAAGCGGACGGCAGCGCGGAGACCGTAGTCGACGCGGAGCTGAACGATTGAGGTACATTATGAAAAAAGCTGTTCTTTTTCTTCTGATTCTGTCGCTTGCGATCTCCCTCTTTGCCTGTGCGGGAAGCAGCGCCGAGCTGACTGCGGAGGATCTTGCGATCTGCATCGGCGGCTTTACCGTGACCGTCAAAACGACGATGGAAGACGTCCGCGCGGCGTTGGGCGAAGCCGACGACTATGCCGAAGCGATCTCCTGCGTCTACGAGGGCATGGATAAGACGTTCACCTATGGCGATGTGACCTTTTACACCTACCCGGACGGCGAAACGGACTGCCTGATGGAGGTCTACTGCACTGGCGGCGACGTGAAGACCGCGAAAGGCATCACGTTCGGCGCGAGCGTCGACGAGATCGAAGCCGCCTACGGCAAAAGCTATACGCAAAGCGGAAAGCTCCTCACCTATGAACTGCCGGTATCCGGCGAAGACCTGGAGCCCGCTTCCCTGTATTTTGTTTTGGAGAACGAGCGTGTTGCCGCCATCGCCATGACTGCGGAGCACAGAGCGGAGTAATCTATGAAAAAACGTATTGTTCCTCTTTTGATCGCATTCATTCTGCTTCTCACCGCCTGCCAGAGCAAAACGGATTATTTGTCCGGCGAGCTGACCGGCGATCCCGCGCTGGACGAAAACGTGGCGGCGCTCCTGACGGAGCTTTGTGAAACAGGCGGCGATCCGCTCAAGTCCGTTTACGACTGGCTCTGCGCAGAGCTTAAATACCGCGCAAGGCCGGGAGAAAGCGTTGCGGAATTCACGGATGAGACGATCATATCTCTTGCGTCGGAAGCGCTGGACAAGCGCCGCTGCGACTGTGACGGCGAAGCTGCGCTGACCGCAGTACTGCTGCGCAGACTGGGCTATGACGCCGAGATCGTACAGGGGCAGTTTCTGCGCGGTGAGGGCGGCGAATGGGTCGACCATGCCTGGGTGCGCGCTGTCGTTGACGGCGCAGACTGCTACTTTGACCCGCTCTATGACGCGCACTTCACGGATGGGGATACCGTTTCCTGCTTTAAAGCGTCCGCCGCCGAGATGGAAGCGACCCACCGCTGGAACTAAGGAGGCGCCGCAATGTTTCTTTTGGAGAAGCTGGAGCAGTATGCCGGCACTGACCGGATCGCTCTGCTTTATCAAGGGCAGTCTGTTTCCTACCGCACCTTATTCCGGCAGGCGGAGGCGTTCGCCGCATATTTGCTCGATAGGTTCGGGGACGATGACGCGCCGGTTCTGATCTACGGTCACAAAGAGCTTGTTATTCCCGCCTGCATGTTCGGCGCGATCAAGGCAGGGCACAGCTATATCCCCGTCGACACCACTTTCCCGCCCGAGCGGGTCGCGCAGATCCTCGAACAGGCCGTTCCCTGCCTGACTGTCAACCTGACGGAAAGAGAGCTTCCTGCGCAGCAGGCGATCGACGAGGCCGCCCTTGCAGACATTCTTGCGAAATACGACGGAAAATTCGACTGTGTCGACCGCATAGCCGATCAGCACACGGTCTATACGCTCTTTACCTCCGGCACGACCGGCAAGCCGAAGGGCGTGCAGATAACCGCAAAGAATATCGCCGCCTTCATCGACGGCGTTGCCCCGTGGTTTGATTGCGGTCTGACCGAGGGCGTTTTTCTGAACGAGATCTCCTATTCCTTTGACGTTTCCGTCTGCGCGCTGTACTACGCGCTCAGCCGCGGCATGACGCTATATACGATTGACAAGCAGACGCTGAACGATCCCAAGGCGCTGTTCACCGCGCTGCGGGAATCGAAGATTGATTTTTGGGTATCCACCCCGTCGCTGGCAGAATTCTGCGTCCGCTCTGAGCAATTCTGTGAGGCGCTGCTGCCGAACACAAAGAAATTCGTCTTTTGCGGCGAGGTCTTGACCAAAAAATTAGCCTCGGAAATGCTGACGCGCTTTCCGCACGCAGAGATTCTCAACGCCTACGGCCCGACGGAAGCGACGGTGCTCGTGACCGCGGTGACCGTCGACGAAGCTCTCTGTTCCGACAGCCGTTCCATTCCGATCGGCTATCCGTTTGCCAATCTCCGCGCGGTGATCGCCGCGCCGGACGGGACGGAGCTTCCCGACGGGCAGGAGGGCGAGCTGCTGCTCCTGGGCGACTGCGTGAGTCCCGGCTATCTGCACCGCGCCGATTTGAATGAGCGAGCGTTTTTTACGGACGCGAAGACCGGCATGCGCGGATATCACACCGGCGATCTGTGCAAAATTGAGAACGGACTGATCTACTACCTCGGCAGAATGGACGGGCAGGTCAAGCTCAACGGCTTCCGCGTGGAGCTGGAAGACGTGGAGAGCAATCTGCTGCGCGTGGAGAATATCGCGCGCGCCGCCGTCGTGCCCGTCTTCGAGGACGGCAAAACCGTCTCGCTGACGGCGTTTGTCTGCCTGCAGTCGCCGGACGGTCTTTCCTCTCTGGCACGCGCAAAAAAGGTCAAGACCGCGCTCTCTGCGGCGCTTCCCTCTTACATGATCCCGCGCAAGATCGTCGCGATGGACGATTTTCCGGTCAACACGAACGGAAAAGTCGATAAAAAAGCCCTGTCGGCGCTTGCCTGACAGACAGGAGGACTGGTTATGACCCCTTACAGCGGTCTGCCGTTTTTTTGCACACTCTTCATCGTGCTGCTCCCGGCTGCGATCTTAGGGCATTGCGGCAAGAAGCTGCGGCCTTACGGGCTGCTCGCGACAGTTCTCGTTCTGCTCGCTGTCTTTGAGGGCTGGAAAGCAAAGCTGCTGCTTTTGCTGTTCTGGGCAGTGCAGACCGCGCTTTGCTTTGGATATCTCGCCGTGCGGAAACGCTGCGAGAAACGATGGGTGCTGTGGCTGTTCCTGCTTGGCGCCCTTGCGCCGCTGCTGCTCGTCAAGCTCGCGGTCTTCGTGCCGAAGCTGCAACTCCTTGCGATCCTCGGCGTCAGCTACATGACTTTCCGCGCCGTGCAGGTATTGATCGAGACTTACGACGGATATATCAAGACGCTGAATCTCTTGGATTTCAGCTACTTTCTGCTGTTTTTCCCCTCGGTATCCTCCGGCCCGCTGGATCGCTACCGCCGCTTCTGCTCTGATCTTGCAAAGGAGCCCGACCCGGAAGCTTACGACAAGCTTGCAGTCGAGGGCTTCTGGAAGCTCATGACCGGCGCGTTCTACAGCTTCGTAGTCGGCAATTTGATCCTTCAGTATTGGCTTGAGGCGCTCCCGCAGTCCGGCTTCGGCGCGACGGTCGGCTATATGTATGGCTACACCTTTTTCATGTTCTTCAACTTCGCCGGCTACAGCCGCATGGCGATCGGCTCTGCATACATCCTCGGCGTCAAAATGCCCGAGAACTTCAATCTGCCGTTCCTGAGCAAAGACATGAAGGATTTTTGGTCGCGGTGGCATATTTCCCTTTCCACCTGGCTGCGCGACTACGTTTATACGCGCTTCTGCACGCAGGCGCTGCGGAAAAAGTGGTTCGGCGGCGGCCGCGCGAGCTCCTATCTCGGCTACTTCCTCACGATGCTTCTGATGGGCGCGTGGCACGGTCTGACGCCCGCTTACCTGATCTACGGCGCATATCACGGGATCCTCATGAGCGCGAACGAGCTGCTTGACACCAAGTGGAAGCGGTTTCGCAAGCTCAAGAAGAACACCGCGTTCAGCATTCTGCTGATTCTCATCACATTCCATCTGTTCAGTTTCGGTCTGCTGATCTTCTCCGGCAGACTGATTTAGGAGGGTGACCCATGCTCGATAACATCATCGACATCATTACTGACATTTCCGGCGCGGACGAGGGTGAAATCGAAGCCGGCACCGAGCTGTTTGACGAGGGTATCCTGGATTCCTTCGGCGTAGTGCAGCTCTTCGTGCAGCTCGAATCGTACGGTGTGAAGCTCGACGTCGCGGAATTTGACCGCGAACAGATCTCCACGCCCGCGAAGATCGCCGCGCTCTGCGAATAAGCCATGCGAAAGAAACGCGTCTTTCTGACGCTCCTTTGCTGTCTGCTCTGTATCGCCGCCGTGCTGACGGGCGTGACGCTGTATCTCCGCGGCACGATGCCGGTCTACCCCGACTCGCTCGGCTCCGACCCGAACGTGACGGAAAAGATCACGGGACTGTATCTGCTGCGAGAGGCTGCGCGGCAGCCGGACACGCTGCTGATCTTCGGCTCGAGCGAGCTGAAAACGACCGACATCTGCTCGCATCCCGCCAATTTCTTCGCGGACAGACGCTGCGGCTTTCAGGTAAATCTGATCGGCAGAGGCTCCTGTCAGTCGCTCGTCCACGCGTTGGCAATCGCGGCGGGCGGCGACGCGCTCAACGGCAAGAAGGTCGTGCTGATCACCGCGCCGCAGTCCTACGTGGAAGACGGCATCGCCGCCGATCTGTTCATGGCGAACTTTTCCGAACTGCAGGTGCTCGCCATGCTGGACGACGACACGATCAGCGATGAGGTGAAGACGTATCTCTCCTCGCGTATTCAGGCGTTGATCGACCGCTACAACGAGGAAAACGGCACGTCTCTGCAGCGAAACACCGCCGCCGGACTTCTGACCGACGCAAAGCGGGACGGAAACGGTCTGATCTCCTCGCTCCTGCTTCCCTACCGCGCGCTCTCTTATTGGGCGCTCGACTGCAAGGACAAGGTCGAAGCACGCGCGATCCTGCGCGATTACAATGACGTTCCCGTGCCGCAGGAGGAAGCCCCCATCGACTGGGACGCGGAAGAGCAGGCTGCGCTTGCACAGGCGGCGCAGATGGTCACGAACAACGACTTTTCCATGCAGGACGACTACTACAGCACCTACGTCGGGCGAAAGCTCGACCAGCAGGAGGGAAAGGACAGCGCGCTGTCCTACGACGTTTCGCCGGAATACGACGACCTGCGCTGCCTGCTGGAAATCTGCCGGCTGAAGGGCATGGACGTTCTGTTCGTCCACGTACCGATGAACGGAAAGTGGAATGATTATACCGGCTTTTCCGCCGACCGGCGTGAAAGCTATTATGAGAAGGTGCGCGCGATCACGGAGGAATATGAGAACGTGACGCTCCTCGATCTGACACGATTCGAGTATGAGCCCTATTTCCTTTGTGATACGATGCATCTCGGTTGGAAAGGATGGTTGGAAGTTGATCGCGCAATTATCGAGTTTTATCGCTAAGATAAAGCCGTTCTTTCTCTCCAATACTGTCTTGCGCATTGCCCTGTACGGTTTGATTGCGGGAGCCGTCTTCGTCGTATGGCTCCTGAGCAAAGGCGAAGGCGTCGCCTTCCTCTATAGTGAATTCTAACGAACGGAGCATACTATGAAACAGACGATTGCTATCTTTCTTTTGATTGCCGTTCTGCTGCTGACCGCCTGCACGCCGGGCGGCAGATCGGATTATGAAACGGCGCTCAGCTTTGTCAATCAGCCGATCTCTGCCTTGAAGGAGCAGATCGGCGAGCCCAAGAGCGTTTCCTATGCCTCCTCCTGTCTCGGCGACGGCGAGGACGGGGAACTATACTATGAAGGCTTTACCGTTTATACCTACCGCGATACCGACGGAACGGAAAACGTCTACGACGTAATGAAAACAGCCGATTAACGGAGGAAATCAATGGATCATCCCACTGCACGGCGCGTCCTTGCGTTGCTCCTCTGCGCCGCTTCTCTGCTTGGACTGTCGTTTCCGGCGCAGGCGGAAACAGATGCCTATGTGGAGAGCATTTTGGAGAGCATCGCGCTGCCCAAGGTGATGGGTACGGGCGCGTTTGAATTTGAAGGCGTCACTTTCCGCCGTCTTTATCTACCGGAGTACGTGCTTGAACGGTATGCCGATTCTTCTTACGCCGTTTATCCCGGTGAGACGGATGCGCGCGTCGGGGAGATCAAGCGGATCCTCAATTCCGACAAGGCAAGCGACCTGTACTTCCTGGAAAACGAGCTGGTCACCTATACGCAGGTCCGGCCCGAGGTCGTTGACTATTTTGACGATCATCTTGCCGTCCTGTTTGAAACGGTCTATCTGTTTTTCGGTTTGGAAGGCAAGACGCCGTGTCTGGACGAGCTGACCTGGTATTTGATCGATCTTCTGAAGGACGTCAGCAAATCCAGAGACAATCTGGCAAGCCGCCCCGAGATCATTGCCGAATACCGCGACATGCTCCACGACATTGAAGCCGTCTACAAATACAAGCTGACGAAAAGCGGCACGCAGGGCACGATCGCGCGCGACGGCGCGACGGACAACCTGTATTATTTTGCCCAGACCGATCCGGACTGGGCTGCGACTCCCTTTGAATACGAACATAACGGCGACACCATCAAAGATCGCGGTTGCGGCTGCGCCTGTGCGTCCATGGTGATCTCCACCTATCACAAGGTCGAGATCACGCCGCGATGGATGTGCACCTTTGCCATTCAGGATAACTGGCCGGTCAGTTACGGTCTGCCGGACGAGTATTTCCCCGGTATCGTCGACAAATACTACAGCAGCCTGGAAACCGAACGCTACGGCACGGTCGTCCACACGCCCAGACTTCTATACAAGAGCGAGCTTGATATGGCGACCCTGGCGGATCAGATCGGCAATCAGGGCTATATGGCGATCATACACGTCGTGCGCGGCGCGTTTACCAGCCAGGAACACTATATGGTGCTTGCCGACTATCGGGAGATCGACGGAACGGGCTATTTCCTCGTCGCCGATCCCTATATCATGCCCGAACGCTACAGCAGCCTTGATCAACTCAGATCGACCGGTACCGGCAACGACGGCCTGATCTACGCGACCGCCGACGTGCTCTACCGCGACTGCAAGGCGATCCTCCTGTTCGAGCAGGATCGCAACGATTTTCCGCTGTATTGCAGAGCTGCGGCTCCGCTGACCTTCCCCGCCTTTGGAGGATAAGCATGGAACAAATCACCCCGCAGTATAAGCGCGGAAAATACATCCGCAGAAGAACCCGCAAAAAGCGCATCGTTATCATCTGCCTCTGTGCCGCCATCGTGCTGGCTGCCGCAGCGCTGCTGTTTTTTTTCCATGATCAGCTCTTTCCCGGCAAGGAACCTGCGCCGACGGAAGCGAGCGACACCGTGCAGCACTGCGATCCGTCGCCTGCAAAGCCGTCCGGAACCGAAAGCGGTGCACAAAGCACGACTGAGCCCGTTGAGCCGATCAGCGGCACGCAGGTTTCGCTTGCGGACGGCAGGCTCCTGCTGACCTATGACAGCAAAGTTTTGACGCTGACGGAGACGGAGGATCTCACGACGCTTACGCAAAAGGATCCCGGCGCGGAGATCCCGCGCATGGATATCCAGCAGCTCCCGAGCAAGCTCGGCATGCTCCGCGACAGCGAAAAGGAACGGATCGCGATCGCTCTGATGCAGGCGTATTATTATCATCCGCAGCATACGGCAGACGTAGATCTGACGGTCACCATGAACGAAAAGAACGAGTTTGCAGCCACGATGCAGATACCCGCCATCGACGACGCGCCCGCTGCTGTCTGTTCCGTCCGTCTTCTGACGGTCGGCGACGGGCTCTGGGCGGCAGTGCTTCTGCAGCCCGAAGGGATGGAAAGCACCGCGCTGGCGGACGCATTCCGTTGGCTGACTCCGACGGAGGAGAACGGATAATTGAAACGAAGCGCGATAATGATCCTTCTGCTGCTTGCGCTGTTAACGGCGTGCGCGGCAAATAAGGAGCCGCCGACTGTGACAATTGAAAACAACGGCGTTGCCGTCAGCTTTCCGCCCGGCATTCAGATGATCGGCGAAAACGCGTATTATGTGGAAAACGACGGCGTTAGCTTTTGCGGTCTGACTGACTGTCTTGCGGAAAAGGACGGGCAGCTTCTGTACTTCACGGAGAATTCCTCCCTTCGGCGCTTCAGCACAGGCTTCGTCAGCATCGACGGCGGTCTGTATTACGCGCCGGAGGACGGTTTTGCGCTCTGCGCCGCCCGTGAACAGGTCGTGCAGATTGACGGCGCGCTCTATGCCTTCGACGCCGACTGCCGCGTGATGCACCTGACGGCAGGCGTGCAGGAGATTTTCGGAAGTCTGTACTATGTGCCGGAGGACGGAACGCTGATCGCGCTTCCGCAGGAAGGCGCACTGCTGACGGGCGACGGTCTTTACTATGCGAATGCCGACGGCACGCTGGCGAGGAATCGCACCCTCGGTTATCTCCGCTTCGGCGCAGACGGGCGCTATACCAGCGGCAGCGAAACGCTTGATCAACAGGTCGACGCCCTTTTAGAAACGGCGCAGGTCAGCAGAACGGATCCCATCGAGGATTTCCGCCTCTGCTACGCCTATATCCGCGACAACTACCGTTATCTCAGCATGGAGCACTATCCTGCCGGCTCGACCGACTGGGCGCAGTCCAGCGCGGAGACCTTCTTTGAACTTGGGAAAGGCAACTGCTACTGCTGGGCGGCGGCGCAGATGTACTGTGCGCGCAGGCTCGGCTTTCAGGCGTACTGCGTCGCCGGCTGGGAGGACAATCCCTCCAACGACCACGCGTGGGTCATGGCGGAAATCGACGGCACGGAATACTTGTTTGACGCAGAACTGGAATATGCGCTCGACGAATCTGCCGATATGTTCATGGCTACTTCGGACGGAAGCACATATAACGGTTACTCCTACTTCTTCCCGTAATTGAGGAGCAGAGTTATGAAGAACATCAACAGCGAAGCGCCCTGCCGCTGCCGGAAATAAGCGCGTATGGCATTCAGCAGCGCGGCGTTTGTATTCGCCTTTTTACCGATCGTGTTCCTGCTGCACTGTATCATTCGGAATCAGCGGTGCAGGAACGCGATGCTGATTGCGGCAAGCCTGCTCTTTTACAGCGCAGGCTCGCTTGTGCATCTGCCGCTTTTGCTGGCAGTTGTGGCAGTCAATTACCTCGCCGGACTGTTGTTTCAGCGGCAGGTACGGCAAAAACGGGAGGTTTTGATCCTTGCGCTGATCCTCAACTTGGGCGCGCTTGTCGTTTTCAAGTATCTTGACTTTTTTACGGGAAGTATCAACAATCTGTTCGGACTGTCCCTTCCCCTTGCAGGACTCGCCCTTCCGATCGGCATTTCCTTCTTTACCTTTCAGGGCATGTCCTACACGCTGGACGTCTACCGCGACGGCGAGGTCGGCACGCGCAGCTTTTGGGAGCTGCTGCTTTACATCTCCTTTTTCCCGCAGCTCATTGCCGGCCCGATCGTCAAGTATCACGACGTCGCGCAGCAGATTCGCCAACGCAGCGCGTCCATAGAGGATATGGCGGCGGGCTGCCGCAGATTCATCGTCGGTCTGTCGAAGAAGCTCCTGCTTGCCGACCTGCTGGCAGTCGCGGTCGACGCGATCTATGCAAACAGCGCGCTTTGCGACGCGAGACTCTCACTGATCGGCGGTCTTTGCTACGCCATGCAGATCTATTTCGATTTCAGCGGCTACAGCGACATGGCGATCGGCATGGGCAGGATGTTCGGGTTTCATTTTTTGGAAAACTTCGATCACCCCTATACTGCAAGCACGATTCAGGAATTCTGGCGGCGCTGGCACGTCTCTCTTTCCTCTTGGTTCCGGGAGTATCTCTATATCCCGCTCGGCGGCAATCGAAAGGGACTTGCGCGCACCTGCCGGAACATTCTGATCGTCTTTTTCCTCACGGGGCTTTGGCACGGCGCGAGCTGGACGTTCGTCCTCTGGGGACTGTGGCACGGGCTTTGGTCTGTCGTGGAGCGCGTCACGCCGCTCAAAAAGCTCTCCGGCACGGTTTTCGGTCATATCTATACGTTGCTTATTGTCGTGCTCGGCTTTATGCTCTTCCGCGCGGACGGTATCGCGCAGGCGGTTTCCATGATCGGCAGCCTGTTTACCGGTTGGGGCGCTTCGCGTGAAGCGACGCTGCTGCTGCGTGAAGTCCTGACCTGGAAGGTCGTTGCTGCCGCGGCAGTCGGCATTCTGCTCTCCACGGGGCTGCAGCGCAGGCTGACTGCATGGGCGGAACAGAAACGGTCGCTTCAGACAGCCGCTTATATCGGCGTATTGGCGCTCTTTGCGCTTTGTATGCTGCGTCTTGCCGCAGCTTCCTTCAACCCCTTCATCTATTTTCGGTTTTAGGAGGGTGCAGGTATGAAGAAAAACTATGGATTCATTCTGTTCCTCGGCGTTTTCCTGCTGATGTGCCTATGGCCGCTCGTCGGCATGGCGATCGCGGGGCCTTCCGCTGCTGCGGCAAATGAAAAATCAGCTCCGCTCCCTGCTCTGACCAAGGGCGGAGCGTTCAACGCGAGCTTTTTGAACGATACGAGCGACTACTTTGCCGATCACTTTGCATCACGACAGGAGCTGATCACGGTCAACGCAGTGCTGGAAGCCGCGCTGTTCGGTGAATCTGCGGAGGAAAACGTCATTCTCGGCAAGGACGGCTGGCTCTATTACAAGTCCACGCTCGAAGATTACCAGGGACAAAACCTGCTCTCCGACCGCGAGATCTGGGCTGCCGCGCACTGCCTTGCGCTGGTGCAGGAATACGCGAGGGAGCAAAACGCCGACTTCCTTTTTACCGTTGCGCCGAACAAAAACACACTCTACCCCGAATCCATGCCGGATCGTTATCTCCGTTCCGACGTTTCCGGCAACGCGGAGCGGCTCTATGATGCGCTGCGCTCAGAGGGCGTACGGTACGTCGATCTGGAAGCGGCGTTTTGCGCAGAAGATCGCGTCCTGTATCAGCGGCTCGATTCGCACTGGAACAACCTCGGCGCTGCGCTGGCGCACGATACGATCCTCGACGCGCTCGGAATGAATGCTGCGCGCTTTTATGCGCCCGATCACTTCACCGCCGCGGAGGATCACGACGCCGATCTTTATCAGATGCTCTTCCCTGCCGGCACGGAAAAGGACGTGCAGTTCTATCCCGATTGGAGCTGGCAGTTCAGCTATGACCGCCCGATCCGCAGTGCTGAAGATCAGAAGATCAATACGTGCTGCTCCGGTCAAAACGGAAGACTTCTGATGTTCCGCGACTCCTTCGGCAACACCCTGTATCCGTTCATGGCGGAAAGCTTCGGCGCAGCCTGCTTCTCTCGCGCCATGCCCTATGATCTTTCTCTGCTCGGCACGGAGGACGCGGATACGCTCGTGATTGAGATCGTGGAGCGCAATATTGCCCGGCTCGCGCAAAACGCGCCGCAGTATCTTCCTGCGCCGGTGCGGGAAATCCCTCTGCCGGACGTCCGTGAGCCGTCCTTGCGGTTCACCTGCTCGTTCTCGCCGGCGGAAAACGGCACGGTACGCTGCTCCGGCAATCTGCGCTGCGCCCCCGATACGAACTCTCCGGTATTTCTCGTCTGCGACGGCACGGTGTATGAAGCTTCTCCTGCGGGAAGCGGCGAATACCCGTTTACCGCATACCTGCCCGAGCAGCCCGCTTCACTGCAGATCATGTTCCTTCAAAACGGAAAGCTTATCATTTCCCAGGAGATTCTCAACTAACAGGAGGTCGCCATAATGAAAAGAAGCGCACTCAGGCTTTTGCTCGTCTGTCTCATGATCTGCGGTATCCTTGCCGCATGCGATTCAGACGACGCGCCGGAAATGACCGCCGTCATTCTAGACACGGTAGAAACGGTTGCATCTACGGAACAGAGCGAAGCGACTGCAGCAACAGAAGAAAAGAGAACCCTTCCCACCCAGCAGCAAGACGCGTCTGTGGAAGCTCCGACGGAGCCAAACGCCGAGACCCGCCAGCTCTCCGAACTGACGCAGCCGCCCAGCACGGAATCAATGCCGACCGAAACAGAAGCAGAATCACAGTCGCTTGACGAACTGCGCAGCTATGCGCGACTATGCGTCAATGCGGAAGTATCCATTCTGTACGGTCTGATCGGGTATCCGCCCTACGGCAGCTCCTATCAGGACGTTCACTTAGGCGACACACCAGACGGCAGAGTGGTCGGACAAATCGGGACGCTGTATTATGACGGCTTCACCGTCTACACCTACCGTGACGGGAGCATGGAGATCGTAACCGGCGTATCCTGAATATCAAAAAACGCGTTCCGAAGCACCCGCTTCGGAACGCGTTTTTTGGTTCAATTCTTATGCTTTGTCGGGGTCGATGCCGTTGTCGGCAAAGACCTTGAGAAGCTGCTCCATGTCGTTCGGGCAGCTCATCGGATCGCCGCACGCCTTGATCGCGTTGGCGACGTCCTTCAGACCGTTGCCGGTAATGACGGAAACGACGGTGTCGTTCTCGCCGATCACGCCCTGCTCGCAAAGCTTTTTCAGGCCTGCCGCGCCGGTCACGCCGGCAGGCTCGCCGAAGACGCCGCAGGTCATGCCGACCAGCTTCTGTGCCGCCATGATCTCCTCGTCCGTCACGTTGACGACGATGCCGTTGGACTCGCGGATCGCGTTCAGCGCCTTGTCCGCGTTGCGCGGCACGCCGACGGCGATGGAGTCGGCGATGGTGTTCTCCTCCATCGGATACCACGGCTCGTTATTAGCGATCGCGCGGTTGATCGGATGGCAGCCCTCCGCCTGTGCGGAGATGAGACGCGGCAGCTTGTCGATAAAGCCGATCGCATACAGATCCTTCAGACCCTTCCAGACGCCCGCGATCGTGCAGCCGTCGCCGACGGAGATTGCCAGATAGTCCGGCATCTTCCAATCGAGCTGTTCCGCGATTTCGAGAGAAACGGTCTTCTTGCCTTCGGACAGATAAGGGTTGATCGCCGCGTTGCGGTTATACCAGCCCCACTTGTCGATTGCCGCCTTGGACAGCTCGAAGGTCTCTTCGTAATTGCCCTGCACAGAAACGACGTTCGCGCCGAAGGTCATGAGCTGCGCGACCTTGCCCTTCGGGGCGCGGGCGGGAACGAAGATATAGGTCTTCAGGCCCGCAGCCGCGGCGTTGCCCGCCAGCGAGGAGGCGGCGTTGCCGGTGGAGGAGCAGGCGATGACCTTCGCACCGGCTTCCTGCGCCTTGGCGACCGCCATGGCTGATGCGCGGTCTTTTAGAGAAGCGGTCGGGTTCTGCCCGTCATCCTTAATCCACAGCTTCTTTATGCCGAGCACCTTCGCCAGCCGATCCGCCTCGTACAGCGGCGACCAGCCGACGCGCAGGGGCGTATCCGGCGTGGTCTCTTCGATCGGCAGCAGCTCGCGGTAACGCCACATGGTGTTGTTCTTCCGCGCCGCCATCTTTTCCTTCGTCAGGACGGTCTTGATGTAATCATAGTCGTAGATAATGTCCAGAATGCCGCCGCAGGCGCAGTTGGTCAGATTCGGCACCGCCTCGTATTCCCTGCCGCACTTGACGCAGCGGGCGCATTTTACGTTACGCATAATACTACTCTCCTTCAATTCCTATGGGATTCTTGTAGCCATCTTCCCGGTCGGATATGGCTTCTTCACATCTGTCAGCCCCAGCAAGTAATCCGTGCTGACATGATAGAGCTGTGCAAGCGTGCAGAGCGCTTCCGACGGAAGCATTCTCTCACCGTTTTCATAATAGGCGTAGGCTCTCTGCCCTACCCCGAGATACTCCGCAACCTGTGCTTGCGTCAGATCGTTGTCTTCCCGTAGATCACGGATTCTTTGATAACGCATGTTTCATCACCAAAGGAATCATATCAAGAACAATTTGGTCTATTTACATTCTGACCAATTTGTTCTAAAATATGCTGTGGAGGTGAATGACATGGCGTATCAAAAAATGTATTACCTGCTGTTTAATGCGATCACAGACGCGCTTTCGGAAATGGAAGCGATGAATTTCGGGGCAGCCAGTGAAACGTTAAAACAAGCACAGATCAATGCAGAAGCTTTATATGTTGAGTATGATGAAAAAAACGGGGAGGGACGTCCCCTCCCCGTGAATGATGCCGAGGGAAGAATTACAGGGCAGCCAGCAGACCGGTCGCCTCGTTGAACTCGTTGATGAGCTCGTCCATTTCCTTCGCCTGCGCGTGAACGGCGTCCCAAGTGCCCTTGGTGTCGTACCACAGAGCGTTCAGATCCTTCACGTCGCGCGCCTGCTGCTCGACCCAGGTGTAATACTTGAGGTTGTGGACTCTCTTGCGTTCGGTGTAGGTCAGCTCCAGGAGGTTGTCGGTCTTGAGGCCGAGAATGTGGAGGTTGTGATCCAACGCAGCTTCATGGACGTCGTATGCGCCGTGCATCTCGTCGAGCTCGGTGATACGGGACTGATACATCACGGCAGAGTCGGTCAGGACGGTCATGAGGACGTCATGCTCGGTCAGCTCGTAGTACTTCGCCATCTTGATGCAGCAGAGGAGGTTTGCAATGCCGGAGATACCGAGCCAGCTCAGCTTCTCGACCAGCTCCTTATCGAGACCGAGAACTTCAAGCAGATACTTCTTGCCGTCTTCCTTATTGAACAGGCGGAGCAGACGCTGGGAGTCTTCATCGTCGATGGCGATCGCCATGTCGGTGTTCTTCACGTTGTGGATCCACGGAATGTGCTTGTCGCCGATACCTTCGATACGGTGGCCGCCGAAGCCGTTGTTCACGATGGTCGGACACTGCAGGGCTTCGCCGACGGCGACCTTCACGGTGGGATAGTGATCCTTGAGGTAGTCGCCCGCGGACATGGTGCCGGCGGAGCCGGAGGTAAAGGCGCAGCCGAAGAGCTGATCGCCCTCGCGCTTAATGGACTCGTAAACGGTCGCCAGTGCCTCGCCGGTGACGTTGTAGTGCCACACGGGGTTGCCCATTTCCTCGAACTGGTTGAAGATCATCATGGACGGATCCTGCTTCAGTTCCCAGGTCTTGTCGAAGATTTCCTTGACGTTGGACTCGCAGCCCGGGGTCGCGATGACCTGACCGGCAATGCTCTTGAGCCAATCGAAACGCTCCTTGGACATCTCTGCGGGCAGGATCGCGACGGAGTCGCAAGCCAGCAACTTGGAGTTGAACGCGCCGCCGCGGCAGTAGTTGCCGGTGGACGGCCATACGGCATGATGATAGGTCGCATCAAACTGACCGGTCACGAGACGCGGAACCAGGCAGCCGAAGGAAGCGCCGACCTTATGGCAGCCAGTCGGGAACCACTTGCCGGCCATTGCGACGATGCGGCAGGGCACGCCGGTGAGCTCGGACGGGAATTCGATGTAGTTCGGCACCTTCTGATACAGACCGCCGAATTCCTTTGGCTCGTTCTTCCAGGTAATACGGAACAGGTTCAGGGGGTTGACGTCCCACAGACCGACGTTGGTGAGCTTTGCCTTGATCTTTTCAGGGATCAGCTCGGGATTCTGCATCTGCGCGAAAGTCGGGATAATGATGTTGTTTTCCTTTGCCTTCTGCAGGTTGTGCGCAAGGCCTTCCTTGTTGATGCGAAGATCAATCATTGTTTTTTCCTCCTGTTTTTACGTCTAAGTAAGATATAGTGTGTGCCCGGATACGGTCAGTCCGTCCGGCAGATCGCTGCCGCCGCAGGAATGCGGGCTGGTACGATCCGTTCGGCGGTGTTCGTGGAGGTCAACGATCCGATTCCCTCCACTTTAACTGATTCTATCATAGCATAATTATATAAAAAATCAATTCTTTTCGCCAAAAAAAATTCATACGACGAAAATGCTTTCATCACCCAAATGCACGGTATTTCCAAAATATTATTTGACATCTGCAATTGTTATGATATTATATAGATGTACCCGTATGAACACGGGTTTGAAACGAAACAAACGACGGAGGGTTATTTCATGGATTTTGAAGCAATCAAGAAGGCTGCGCAAGGCTACCGCGCAGACATGAGCCGTTTCCTTCGCGACATGATCGCGATCCCCAGCGAGAGCTGCGAAGAAGAGGGCGTCGTCATGCGTATCAAGGCCGAGATGGAAAAGCTCGGCTACGACAAGGTTGAAATCGACAAGCTCGGCAACGTCATCGGCTGGATGGGCAGCGGCGACAAGATCATCGCCATCGACTCCCATATCGACACCGTTGGCATCGGCAACATCAACAACTGGGAAGCCGACCCCTACAAGGGCTACGAGACCGACGAGATCATCTACGGCCGCGGCGGCTCCGATCAGGAAGGCGGCATGGCTTCCGCTACTTACGGCGCAAAGATCATGAAGGATCTGAACCTGATCCCCGAGGGCTATAAGATCATGGTTGTCGGCTCCGTGCAGGAAGAAGACTGCGACGGCATGTGCTGGCAGTCCATCGTCAACGAATACTTCAACGGGCCGGAGGACGCCCGCAGCAAGATCGAATTCGTCATCTCCACTGAGCCGACCGACGGCGGCATCTATCGCGGTCATCGCGGCAGAATGGAGATCCGCGTCGACGTGCGCGGCATTTCCTGCCACGGCTCCGCGCCGGAGCGCGGCGACAACGCGATCCACAAGATGGCGGAGATCATTCTGAACGTTCGCGACCTCAACGAGAACGACGCCGGCGACGACAAGGAGATCAAGGGTCTCGTCAAGATGCTCGATCCGAAGTACAACCCCGATCATTATGAAGACGCGCGCTTCCTCGGCCGCGGAACCTGCACCACCTCCCAGATCTTCTACACCTCTCCTTCCCGCTGCGCCGTTGCGGACTCCTGCGCGATCTCCATCGACCGCCGCATGACCGCCGGCGAGACCTACCAGTCCTGCCTGAAGGAAATCGAAGACCTGCCCGCCTGCAAGAAGTACGCAAAGGACGTCAAGGTCTCCATGTACATGTACGACCGTCCCGCATGGAACGGCCACGTCTACGAGACTGAATGCTTCTTCCCGACTTGGATCAACAAGGAGTCCGCTCCGCACGTGCAGGCGCTCATCGACGCGCACCACGCACTGTGGGGCACCGAGCGTCTCTACGCCGACGAGCAGGCGAAGGAAAAGCGTCAGCGCCCGCTGACCGACAAGTGGACGTTCTCCACCAACGGCGTTTCCATCCAGGGCCGCTACGGCATCCCGTGCGTCGGCTTCGGCCCCGGCGCGGAATCCCAGGCGCACGCACCCAATGAGATCACCTGGAAGCAGGATCTCGTCGTCTGCGCCGCTCTGTACGCGGCGGTTCCCGGTCTGTACAAGCCCGAGAACAAGGACGGCTCCGCGACCTCTTTCCGTCAGGAACTCACCGGCAACGATATCAAGTAATTCAATAACGGAGGATATACAAATGAGCAAAACCGTAGAACTTGCAAGACATCTTGAGACCCTGCACATCAACAACATGTACAAGTCCGACTTCTATTGGACTTGGGACAAGACCGACGACGAGATCGACGCGATCTTCACCGTTGCTGACGCTCTCCGCGATCTGCGCGAGCGCAACAAGTCCACCAAGATCTTCAACTCCGGCCTCGGCATTTCCCTCTTCCGCGACAACTCCACCCGTACCCGCTTCTCCTTCGCCTCCGCCTGCAATCTCCTCGGTCTGGAAGAACAGGTCCTCGACGAGAAGAAGTCCCAGATCGCCCACGGCGAGACCGTCCGTGAGACCGCGAACATGGTCTCCTTCATGGCGGACGTCATCGGCATTCGCGACGACATGTACATCCATCAGGGTCACGAGTATCAGAAGACCTTTATGGACGCGCTGGAAGACGGCTACCGCACCGGCATCCTCGAGCAGCGCCCGACCCTCGTCAACCTCCAGTGCGACGTCGACCATCCGACCCAGTGCATGGCGGACATGCTGCACGTCATCCACTACTTTGGCGGCGTGGAGAATCTGAAGGGCAAGAAGGTCGCCATGACGTGGGCATACTCCCCATCCTATGGCAAGCCGCTGTCCGTCCCGCAGGGCGTCATCGGTCTGTTCACCCGCTTCGGCATGGACGTCACCCTCGCCCATCCGGAAGGCTACGAGGTCTTCCCCGAGGTCGAGGAAGTCGCCCGCAAGAACTGCGAGAAGTACGGCTCCAAGTTCCGCAAGACCAACAGCATGGCGGAAGCCTTCAAGGACGCCGACATCGTTTATCCGAAGTCCTGGGCTCCCTTCAAGGCCATGGAGGAACGCACCGCTCTGTACTCCAAGGGCGATCAGAAGGGCATCGACGAGCTCGAGAAGCGTCTGCTGGCGCAGAACGCCGAGCATAAGGACTGGACCTGCAGCGAAGAGATGATGAAGCTGACGAAGGACGGCAAGGCGCTGTATCTGCACTGCCTCCCCGCCGACATCACCGGTCTGAGCTGCCCGGAAGGCGAAGTCGACAACTCCGTATTCGACCGCTATCTGGTTCCCCTCTACAAGCAGGCTTCCTACAAGCCGTACATCATCGCCGCGATGATCTTCATGTCCCAGGTCAAGGATCCCGTCGGCACGCTGATGGCGCTCGACGCTGCGGACAACAAGCGCAAGATGTTCTGATTCCTTCCTCGGCGGAGCGGTGATCCGCTCCGCCGGTTTTTTGCGCGATAGGAGGAAGTGAAATGGAAGAATTTACGCCCCGTCCGGCTCTGCCGATGCAGCTTGACGTTCCTTCGCGTTCCGATTTATTTGTCTCTGCTTATCGCCACTTCAGTAAGCCAAAAAGCGTGCTCTTTAAGCTCTTTTTTGGCGTCAGCGTTTGCTTAATTGCACTCAGCATTTTTGCCTTGATTCTAACAAAGCAGCAGCGCGTCCTGCGCATCCTCACGATTTCGATACTCCTTTGCGTCTATTGCGTTTTAGTTATATTCATGGTAAAGAAGCGTGTCCAACTGACAGGGCAAGCCCAGGCACGCCTCTGCGGTGAGTCTCTCCATTATGAAATCACCGAAGAGGGTATCTTATCTTCTGCACAGGACGGCTATGGGTTCCACCCCTTTGCATATTTGTACAAGGTTACAGCTTATCCCGATATGTGGCTGTTGTATTTCGGAGACAAATTTGCGCCGACGGTCATTTTCCTTTTCAAAATTGCTTTCCCGAATGACTTGGAACAGGCGTCCTTTGAAGCGCTGCTGAAGGAAAAGCTCGCCGGAAAACCCATGATTCACAGAACATAAAAAATCAAATATATTTAAGAAGGTAAATCGTATTATGGCAAAACGAATCGTTATCGCTCTGGGCGGCAACGCTCTGGGCAACACCCCCTATGAACAGCTCCAGCTCGTCACCGAGACCGCGAAGCCCATCGTTGATCTGATCGCGCAGGGCAACGAGGTCGTCATTGCGCACGGCAACGGCCCGCAGGTCGGCATGATCAACCTCGGCATGGCGACCGCTGCCGAGGCAAAGGCGATCAAGTCCGATATGCCCTTCCCCGAGTGCGGCGCGATGAGCCAGGGTTACATCGGCTACCACCTGCAGAACGCCATCGGCAACGAGCTTGCCGAGCGCGGCATGGTGAGGGAAGTCGCCACCGTCGTCACGCAGGTGCTCGTCGACGAGAACGACCCCGCATTCAAGAATCCCACGAAGCCCGTCGGCGCGTTCTACGACAAGGAGACTGCCGACCGCATCGCTGCGGAAAAGGGCTACACCATGGTCGAGGACGCCGGCCGCGGCTACCGCCAGGTCGTCCCCTCCCCGAAGCCCATTGACGTCATTGAGAAGAACACCGTCAACGCGCTGATCAAGGAAGGCTGCGTCGTCATCACCGTCGGCGGCGGCGGTATCCCCGTCGTGCGCAGAAACGGCAAGCTCTACGGCACGCCCGCCGTCATCGACAAGGACTTCGCCTCCGCGAAGCTCGCAGAGCTCGTCCACGCGGACGCCCTCGTCATCTTGACCGCGGTTGACCGCGTCTGCATCAACTGGGGCAAGCCGAATCAGGAATCCCTCGCCGAAATGACCGTCGAGCAGGCGGAAAAGTACTGCGAGGAAGGACACTTCGCGCCCGGCTCCATGCTCCCGAAGGTCAAGGCCGCCATCAGCTTTGCCAAGGCAGGCGGCACCGCCATCATTGCGTCCTTGGAGAACGCCGGCGCAGCCGTCCGCGGCGAATCCGGCACGGTCGTACATCTGTAATCATGCAATAACCGGAGTGGCATATATACCGCTCCGGTTACGTTTTCCGAAAGCGAACTGAAGCAAGTAAGCTTTGAATACCCAATGAAATTGAGGGAGAAAGTATGAGAACGCTAAGCAAAGTATTCATAGTGCTTGGAATTATCAGCATAATTATTGCGATCGGCTGCGGGTTTACGTTTGCAAAGCCCGAGTATTCAGACGCAAATACAAGCTTATTCCATTTCGTGTTAATACTCTTCGCCGGAGCATTTACCTCTGCGTTCTGTTTTGCGATGAGCTATATTATGAAAGCCGCCGAGAACTTTGACGATTATTTGATCAGTCAAGCCTCTCTTGAGCCGAGGCAACCCCAGCAAAACAACGAGGCCGTGTATTTCGAGGACATTCCGCTGCGTGATACCGAAGAAGAAAACGAATAATTGCCGAAAGGACTCGTTTGCTGCTTTGCTGCGGAAGGGACTCGTTTGCGTTTGCGGCTTTGCCGCAAACTAAGGATAAACCAGTGTGCGCACTGGTTTGCGACCTGCCACCGGCAGGTCGCATTTAGATCTTCGAGTCCCTTCTGTTTCGGCGTACCAAAAAGGACGGTATCTTTCGTTACCGTCCTTTTTGGTACGCCGGAAGGGACTCGAACCCCCGACCTACTGGTTCGTAGCCAGTCACTCTATCCAACTGAGCTACCGGCGCATGTGCGCTTTAACGCGCTCAAATATAATAACACAGCGTTTTGGAAAATGCAAGTACTTTTTTTGCATTTTCTGTTTTTTTATTCTTCCGGGCTCAATTCTACGGCGCGGCGCAAAATGCTCAGCGCGGGAACGGGCTTCGGAAGCTGCATATAAAAGACCATTTGCGGATTGCGCGGCTCGGTCAGGAGTTCGCCGTCCGCATCCTGCATGGCTGGAACAGTCATCTCGAACGGGCGAAGATCGGGCCCGACCAGCTCCACGCGGTCACCTGCCGCAAATTTATTGCGCAGCGACAGGGTCGCCATGCCGTTTTCGTCACAGTCGGTGACGATGGCGCAGACCTGCCAGTCGCGGATATAGCGCGAATTCTGATAGTACTGCCCTGGCTGCCCGTAGAAGAAGCCGGTCGAATAGCGGCGGTGCGAGACGTGCTCAACCTCGTCGCGCCAGACCAGGTCGATCGGTCTGCCGGCGGCGACGTCGTCGATAACGTGGCGGTAAGCGCCCGTCACGATCGCCGCGTAGTAAGCGGATTTTGCCCGTCCCTCGATCTTCAGGCAGTCCACGCCGACACGCATCAGATCGTCGATATGATCGATCATGCACATATCGCGCGAATTCATTATATAGGTGCCTTTTTCATCTTCAAAAACGGGGAAGAATTCGCCCGGACGTTTTTCCTCCATCAGCGCGTACTGATAGCGGCAGGGCTGCGCGCAGGCGCCGCGGTTGCTGTCTCTGCCGGTCATATAGTTTGACAAAAGGCAGCGTCCGGAGTAGGAAACGCACATCGCACCGTGGGCAAAGGTTTCGATCTCAAGCTCTTTCGGCGTTTTCAGACGGATCTCTGCGATCTCCTCCAGCGAAAGCTCCCGCGCCAGGACGACGCGTTTCGCGCCAAGGTCGTACCATTCGTTCGCGCAGGCGGAATTCGCCACGCTGACCTGCGTGGAAACGTGGCGCTCGCAGTGCGGCGCATATTTCTCTGCTGCGCGGAACACGCCGAGATCGGCGATGATCAAAGCGTCGACGCGGCAGGCATCCAACTGCTCTAAATGCGCCGGAAGTCCCGCAAGCTCGTCGTTGCGCGGCATGGTATTGACGGTCACGTGCACCTTAACGCCGTGATCATGGGCAAAGCGCACCGCCTGCGGCAGCTCCTCCGGAGGAAAATTTCCCGCGAAGGAGCGCATGCCGAAGCTTGTCCCCGCAAGATAGACCGCGTCTGCACCGTAGAGAACGGACATTCTCAGCCGTTCCATATCGCCTGCCGGCGACAGCAATTCCGGTTTCTTAGCCATCGTTTTGCGTCCCAAGGAACTGATTGTGTTCGTCATAAGTCTTTGAGAAGTGATGGAAGCCGGTCGCCTTATCCAGAGCATAGTAATAGTAGTCGGTATCGTTCGGATAGAGCGCGGCGGTAATGCTGGACAGACCCGGATTGGAGATCGGGCCGGCGGGCAGACCGGTGTGCGTATAGGTGTTATACGGGCTGTCGATCTGCTTGTCCGCCTCGGTGAGCTGACGGTTCTCGCCGATCGCGTAGATCAGCGTGGCGTCAATATTCAGGTACGGGTACTCCGCAGGCTTGCACAAGCGGTTGTAGATGACAGACGCGATATTGCCGCTCTCATCTGCGCCTGCGCTCTCCTTCTCGATCATGGACGCAACGGTCATGAGTTCATAGATATTCAACCGGTGCGCGTCGATGAAGCTCTCGTCATAACCGGCATTGCGCAGACGATTCGCAATCTTTTCATTCAGACTCGCGAGCTGTTCCTGCGCTTCATCGGAGAATTTGCGATCAAAGTTCGTCAGCAGCTTGTCCAGTACGCGCTCGGGGTCGTCATGCTCATAGAAGTCATAGGTGTCCGGGAAGAGGAAGCCCTCCAGCCGGTTATCCGCGCCGTAGGGGATCCCCTCCAGGAACCAATAATCGAACGCCGTCTCAGCGGCTGCCTTCTTGAGTTCTTCCGCTGAACAGACGTTGTTCTTCTCCATCAGCTCGAAAATCTGCGCGCCGGTCATGCCCTCGGGGATCATAACACGAACGGTGGTACGGTTCGGGCTGTTGGCGATCATGTTGTCGACCAGCGCATTATAGTCATAGTTGTAGCTGATGACGTAGGTACCGGGATCCATCGTTGATTCGGAGTCCGTGAATTTGCAGTACAGCTTGAACAGCCACGGGTACTTGATAACCCCGTTGTCCTTCAGCATTTGGGCAATGTCGTCTACGCTGTCTCCGTTTTTGATCGTAACGGTCAGCGTTTCATCCGAACGTCCGAAGGCAAACACGTCCTGCGCGCATTCCCATGCGCCGTAGCCGAGACCGACCGCTACCAAACCGACGATCACGACGTAGAGGATCACCTTGACGAACAGCGGAACGATGCGTTTTCTGCGCTTCTGCTTCGGCTTTTCGGGAGGGGGGGCGTTCTCTGCGTCGTCCTCGGGGTCATACGTCTCGTCGTATGCTTCGTCATAATCGTATTCATCTTCCGGCAGCGCATCCTCCGGCGCGGGATAACCTTCATATTCGCCGTAACCCCTGTAGGCGTCGTAGGCGGGAGCATAATTCTCCATCTGCGGCATTTGCTCCGCAAACGCCGGCATTTGCACGTCCTCCGGCAGGAGTTCTCCCGCGGAATACAGCTCCGTATCGTCTATATCCGCGTTTTGCTGCTCTAACCCCGCGCCCGGATCTTCCGCGCGATAGAACGCCGCGTCTCCGGGCTCCGTATCGATCTGCTGTTTGATATCCGAAATCAGATCATCGACGGAGAAATCCTCCTCCAGCGGATCCGGCGTTTTGTAATAGAAATCATCAGTCATAGGTTTCTCCTTTATCGGTACACTGCGCCTGCCGCGACCTTTTTTGCCGCATCTTTCCCGCGCAGTACCTCAATCAATGCAAAAGCAAAGTCGTACGCCGTACCGGGCGCCTTGCCGGTCACGACTTTGCCGTCGATCACGGCGGCTTCTTCGGTGCACTTTGCGCCGCCCATATTGATCTCGCAGCCCGGGTAGCAGGTCACGCGCTTACCGTCCGTAATGCCGAGCTTTGCAAGCACGGTCGGCCCTGCGCAGATCGCCGCTGCGTAACCGCCTTTGTCATATACCGTCTTCACGGCGTTCAGAACGGTTTTGCTCCCCAGAATGGAGCTCACGCCGCACATGCCCCCGGGAAGGACGATCATTTCCGCCGCAGTCAAATCGGTCTCCTCCGCGACGCAGTCGGCGCAGACGGTTATGCCGTGACCGCCGACGATCTCTCTTCCGCCGATGCCGGCGAGCCGGACGTTGACGCCCGCTCTGCGCAGCATGTCGCAGGGTACGATCGCTTCCGCTTCCTCAAAGCCTTTGCCGAGAATGATGTAGACCATGTTTACCCCTCCAGGCACTTGCTCACAAGTGCAAAGATGTCGTTGTGAATGTCCTCGATGGAACGCATTTTTCCGTCGCGGGTACAGTCGATGATCGTCCAGCCGTAGTACTCCGCCGCCTGTCGGCCGGTGCTGCGGCACAGCCGCAGATAGTCCATGTTCTGCTCATGGATATCCGCAACGGTATGCGTGTCATGCTCGCGGCGGCGCAGATTCTGACCGGTCAGTTCCGTCGGAACGTCCAGATATATGACGATATCCGGTACGGGCAGTTCCATGCGGCGATATTCAAACTCATAGAGCCATTTGAAAAAGTCCGCGCGTTCCTCTTCCGGCACCTTGGACGCCTGATGTACCGCGTTGGAGGTCGTGTAGCGGTCGGACAGCACCAGACCGCCGTTCTTATAGTATTCCCGCCAAACCTTGCGATATGACGCATAGCGATCCACCGCGTAAAACGTGGAAGCGGCGTAGGCATTGACGTCCGACGGCCGCGTGCCGAACTCTCCGCCGAGATACATGCGGATCAGTGCGGAGGACGGCTCGGAGTACTGGGGAAATTCAATGGTGCGAAAATCGACCTGCATCGCCTGCAGGCGTTTGGTCAGCAGCGCAAACTGTGTGGATTTTCCGGAACCGTCCGTTCCCTCAAACACAATCAGTTTCCCCATAATCATTCCCCTTTCATTCTCTTTTTGAACGCCGCAAAGACAAATTTAGGCAGACGCATCATCCGTCCGATCCGGCGCGGCTCTTTGATCAGGCGGTAAAGCCATTCGAGCTGCAGTTTGATCATCCATTTCGGCGCGCGTTTTACCGTGCCGGCGATGCCGTCCAGCGTTCCGCCCAGCCCCGCCATCAGGCGGACGTTCAGCTCGTCTCTGTGACGGAACATGAAATACTCCTGCTTCGGCGCGCCGAGACAGACGTAAAGCGCGTCGGCAGCGGCGTCGTTGATTTTGCGGATCACTTCGTCTTCGTCTTTGAAATAGCCGTCCGACGTGCCGCAGATCACAAGCTTCGGATGCTTTTGCTGCATCTTTTCCGCGGCAAGCTCCGCCACGCCGGGTTTACTGCCCAGAAGATACAGCCTGGTGCCGAGCTCTTCATAGACGGGCAGCATGTTCTGCGCGAATTCGATGCCCGCGACCTTCTGCTTCAGCGGAGTCTTCAAAATCTTCGCGCCCAGAACCACGCCCGCGCCGTCAGGCAGCACCAGATCAGCGCTGTTGAGCACGCTGCGGAAGTCTTCGTCGTGGATCGCCTCATACGCCATCTCGGCGTTCGGCGTCACGCAGTAGGCGGTCTTCGTACCGGTCAGAAACGCTCTGCCCGCGGCGACCGCTTCCTCCATCGTGATATTATCATACAGCACACCCAAAACGTCTGTTTTCATGCGCATACCTCTCCAATATATTG
This sequence comes from Oscillospiraceae bacterium, assembly GCA_017429835.1. GTDB lineage: Bacteria > Bacillota > Clostridia > Oscillospirales > Oscillospiraceae > JAZOXB01. Next base: position 28,604 of record JAFROD010000017.1, on the reverse strand, counting down.
TGCTGCTATTTTATCACAAAAATCGCACTTTGTCTACGGCTCATTTCACATTCTGTACCGGATTGCATACTATGTTGATGAAAGCACAATTTTTGCTTAACTGTTCATTCGGGAGGTTATAGCTATGCCAGAAAACACCATCGACACTGCCGCCGAAAGACAGCAGTCGGTTTCCATCCATACCCAGCAAATCACGGACAGTTGTCTGGATAAGGACTGCATCGAGGATCTGCGGGTCTATCTGACCACGCCCTCGCAGGAAGCGCTGGACGGTGCGACGACTGCCAGAGCTCGCTGCAGCGAACTTCTGTACGCTGCGGTAAACGTCGAGCCGCTCAGCTACAAAAACGGCTTTCACGCCGTAGATATCACGTTCTATTACCGTATCATCGGTGACGCCGTACTCGGCGGGATCCGTCCGACGACAATCACCGGGCTTGCCGTGTTCGCAAAACGCGTCGTGCTCTGCGGCGGCAGAAACAGCGCCAAGGTCTTCTCCAGCACGGACACAGCGCCGACTTCCGACGCCTTGCTGCAAAGCGGTCGACCGGTCGGCATCGTTGAAGTGCTCGATCCGATGATCCTGTCCGCCAGAGTTCGGGAGCCGTGCGTCGGCGAAGAATGCGGAACGGAGCTGACGGAGATCCCCGCTTTCATTGCGGACTTATTCGACGACGAGCTGGTTATGAGCGGCGACCACAAGCGGCTCTTTGTGACCATCGGGCAGTTTTCCACCGTCCGTCTCGAGCGCGGTACGCAGATCACCGTTCCCATCTATGAATACAGCGCGCCGACTAAGGAGTGCTGCGACGACGAGGAGTGCGAGGAGGATCCCTGCGAGCTGTTCAGCCGCATTGATTTCCCCATGCGGGCATTTTTCCCGGACAGCCGTCCCTGTGAGAATATCGAGCCTCGCGGCGGCTGTGGCTCCTGCACCTGATTCATTCTATTCAGGCACAAGTTGTCCCATTGAAAAAAGCGACCCGGAATCGGGTCGCTTTCCGTTTATTCTTCTGTCGCTTCCTCGCCGGCGGGAAGACAGTTCGCGTCGGCGTTGACGAATTTCATCAGATCGTCGCCGGTGATCGTTTCCTTCTCCAGCAGATACAGCGCGATCTCGTCGAGCAGCTCGCGTTTTTCCCGCAGGAGCTTTTTTGCGTCTTCATAACAGGCGTTCAGCAGCGCGCGCACCTCGTGATCGGCATCGTCCGCCGTCGTCTGCGCGCAATCCATATAGGCCTTGCCGTCGAGATACTCATTCTGCGCCGTTGCCAGCGCCATCAGACCGATCTTTTCGCTCATGCCGTACTGCGTAACCATCTTTCGCGCAAGCTCTGTCGCGCGCTGGATGTCGTTCGCCGCACCGGTCGTCTGAATGCCGAAGACGACCTGCTCCGCCGCGCGTCCGCCGAGCAGCGTCTGCAGCTCAATGATGAGTTCTTCCTTGGAGTTGAGGAATTTTTCTTCCTCCGGCATCTGCATGGTATAACCCAGCGCACCGGAGGTGTGCGGGACGATCGTGATCTTGGACACGGGCTGCGAATGCTTTTTCATCGCGGCGACCAGCGCGTGACCGACCTCATGGTAGGATACGATGCGCTTTTCGATGTCCGTCAGGACGGTGCCCTTTTTCTCGGTGCCTGCGATGACCGTTTCGAAGGAAACGAGCAGATCCTGCTGATTCACCGCGCGTCTTCCCATGCGAACGGCACGCAGCGCCGCTTCGTTGACGAGGTTCGCAAGGTCTGCGCCCACCGCGCCGGCAGTCGCCTGCGCCAGCTTCTTCAGATCGACGTCCTCCGCAAGATGAATGTTTCTCGTGTGCACCAGAAGGGTTTGATAGCGTCCCTCCAGATTGGGACGGTCGACGATAATGCGGCGGTCAAATCGACCGGCGCGCAAAAGCGCCTTGTCCAGAATCTCGGGCCGGTTGGTCGCGGCAAGAATGACGACGCCATTGGACGAGTCAAAGCCGTCGATTTCCGCCAATAGCTGATTGAGGGTCTGCTCGCGCTCGTCGTTGCCGCCGAATCTGCTGTCGCGGCTGCGGCCGATCGCGTCGATCTCGTCGATAAAGATGATCGCGGGCGCGACCTTGGACGCCTCCTTGAACAGATCGCGGACACGGCTTGCGCCGACGCCGACGAACATTTCAACGAAATCCGAGCCGGAGATCGAGAAGAACGGCACGTGCGCTTCACCCGCTACCGCCTTGGCAAGCAGCGTCTTGCCGGTGCCGGGCGAGCCGACCAGCAGCGCGCCCTTCGGCAGCTTCGCGCCGATGGCGGTGTACTTCTTCGGGTTGTGCAGGAAGTCGATGATCTCCACCAGCGATTCCTTTGCCTCATCTTGTCCCGCGACGTCGCGGAAGGTCACGCCGGTTTCCTTTTCCATGTAGACCTTGGCTCGGCTCTTTCCGATCCCGCCGATCCCGCCGAAGCCGCCTCCGCCTCCGCCGCTGCGGTTGGTGATAATGCGCATCAACAGCATCAGTCCGAAGAAGAAGATCAGCGGCAGGATGATCCAGCTAAAGAGCATGGACGAACTGCCGTCGTCCACAGGCGCGGCGGAGAATTCCACCCCGTTTTTCTGCAGCGTCTGCGTGACCTCGGTCAGATCGACGTCCGGCAGACGGTTGGTATAATAGAGTTTGCTTCGCTTCTCATTCTCCTCCGTGCGAAGCCGGTAGGATATCTGGGTATCCGAGATTTCCGCGTCCTTAATCTTGTTCTCTGCAACCGCAGTAAGGAAAGTGTTGTAAGTCACTTCCTCCTGTCCCGCGGAAAACAGAAGATTCATCAGGCGGTTCCCGAAAACGATCGCAATAAAAAAGATGGCGGCAATCAGGACCAGCGTAGCGACAGGAGGCCCGCCGTTATTTCCGTTTCTTTTATTGTTCGGCATTGATTCACGCTCCTCACACGGAAGGCTGATTTGCTAGCATCATATCACATTTTTTGCCGATTCGCAATTATTGATACGAAATCAAGCGTAAATTTTCTGTAAATTTGCATTTTATATTGTTTCCCGACATGATTCTTGATATAATGAAAGTCAGCAAATCATTACAGGGAGTACTTATGAGAAAAGATAATTTGAACGATATTCCGGACGAGCGTTCCGAGGGCATGATCGAGGGCAGAAACGCCGTAACGGAAGCGCTGAAAAGCGGGCGCACGATCAACAAGATCTTCCTCGCAGACGGCGATACCGATAAGGCGCTCGGCCGTCTTGCAGCTATGGCGAAGGACGCCGGCGCGGTCGTCGTCCGCATTGACCGCCGCAAACTCAACGATATGAGCCCCACGGGCGCACATCAGGGCATTATTGCTTCGGTCGCCGCGCACGAATACGCGACGGTTGACGACATTCTTGCTCTTGCGGAGCAGCGCGGCGAAGCGCCGCTGATCGTGATCTGCGACGAGCTCTCCGATCCGCACAACCTCGGCGCGATCATCCGTACTGCGGAATGTGCAGGCGCGCACGGCGTTATCATTCCGAAGCGCCGGAGCGTCGGTCTGACTGCAGTGGTCGGCAAGGCGTCCGCAGGCGCGCTGGAATACATGCCGGTTGCACGCGTTTCCAATATCGCCGCAGCGATCCGTGATCTCAAGCAGCGCGGCGTCTGGGTCTTCGGCACTGCCGCGGACGCCGATACGGCGCTGTATCAGGCAGATCTGAAGAATCCTGCTGCGATCGTGATCGGCAACGAGGGCGTCGGCATGAGCCGCATTGTCGCCGAAAGCTGCGATTTCAAGGTCAGTATCCCTATGAAGGGGAAGATTTCATCTTTGAACGCCTCCGCCGCCGCCGCGATTCTGCTCTACGAAGCAGTCAGACAGAGAGGATAAGCCATGAACGAACGCGATCCGGAACAACTGAATATGCCGGACGCGTCCGAAGACTATGCTCTGGAGGACATCGTCCGTGAATTCGGCGGCGACGCGCCGAAGGAGCCCGTGAGCGGCGACACGATCCCCTTCTCCGCAGTAAAGGAGCCGTCGTCCGATACGATCTCCTTTCCGCCGGTGCGGTCAAAACCGTCGACGGAGTCCGATACGATCGTTTTTTCGCCCGTAGCTGCGGAAAAAGAAGACGCTTCCGATACCATTGCGTTTACGCCGGTACACGCGGAGCAGCCTTCCGAGAAAGGCGCGACAATCAGGTTCGTACCGCCGGTCAGAGCGGAAGATGCGAGCTTGGAAGAAAGTCAGGACGCGGACACTGCCGCGCTGCCCGCGCCCATTCCGATCCCGACGCAGAAGGAGCGTCAGAAGACTGCCGAGCTAACGCCGCAGTCCGTTCTGAAGGAAACGGCTGCCGGTCGGATTTTTCTTCTGGTACGCACCGTTTTGCTCGGTTTATCGGCGATCGCAAGCGTATTTTTGACTCTATATGCCGTACGCGACTGGGTTTTTCCGGGGCTTTCGAAAGAGACCTCCTGCGTCCTGCTGATGATCCTGCTGAGCGTTTCCGTTCTGCTTTCCTATGACGTGCTGTGGCGCGGCGTGCGTGACCTGATCCGCTTTCACCCGAGCCCCTTCACTCTGTCCATACCGCTGATCGTTCTGGCGGGAATCGACGCGTTTCGCGCGGCGCCGGCGCGATGCGGAAACTACTGCGGCGCGGTGACCCTGTTGCTGTTATTCCTGATGTGCGCGCTTTGCGCAGAAAGAAGCGGCAGACTCCATACGCTTCGCACCGTCTGCGGCTTCCAGAATCCGATGGGCATTTTCAACACCCCGCAGGTCAATAAAGGTGCGCCGTCTCTGCGGCGCGACCCTGCCAACGTCGGCAGTTTCCTGATCGACCTTCTGCAGAAAGACAAGCCGCAAATGCTTCTCAGCATTTACTGCACCGTTCTGTTTCCTTTGAGCGCGGCGCTCGCCTTTCTGCTGACGCGGCGCAGCGGCGATTTCTTCTTTGCGTGGCTGCTTCTGCTGCTCGGCGGTCTCCCCTTCTTTTCCGCGCTCAGTTATCCGCGGATTTTTGCCTTGCTTGCCAGACGTCTGAGCAGAATCGGCGGTGCGCTCTCCGGCTGGCACAGTGCAAAAATCTTCGGCGGTAAGCACACGATCATCATACGCGACGAAGACCTCTTCCCGATCGGCGGCATTACCACCAACGGTATGAAGATTTTTGGAGCGCACCGTCCCAACCGCATTATTTCCTATGCGCTTGCGGCGCTTGACGCGGCAGGCAGCCCCCTGACCGAGCTGTTTGAAACGCTGCTGAAGGCACAGTACGGCACGCACAGCGTCGTTTCACAGCACCGCTTCTATGACAACAGCGGGATCGGCGCGGAGATCGCGGGCGACGTCGTTCTGGTTGGCTCGCTCGCCTTCATGCATAGCATGGGCGTGCAGATGCCGGCAGGCGCAAAGGTGCGGCTTGCGGTTTACGTCTCCGTAAACGGTGAGCTTGCAGGCATTTTTGCCTTTAAGTACAAGGCGAACACCTCTTCACGCAAAGGATTGCACGACGTGCTGGCAAACCGCAATTTTTCCGTCGTGCTTGCAACGCGCGACTTTCTGATCACACCGGAGCTGATCGCGGCAAAGTACCGCCTGCCGACCGACCACATGAAGTTCCCCGCCTATCCGGAGCGGCTGCGTCTGGCGGAGCTTGATCCCAACCGCAAGGCAGAACAGGGCGGTCTGATCGCCAAAGATACCTTCGGCGCGTTCGCGTCCACCGTAGCAGCCGGACGCACGCTGCGGATCGCTTCGCTGGTCTCCCTGGTGACCTGTCTTTTTGTCGCGGTACTGGGAATCGCGCTGTGTTCGCTGATCGTTCTCTGGAATTCCCACGACGCGGCTTCCCCCGTTCATCTCCTGACGTTCCAGATTCTCTGGGCGCTTGTACTCGATTTCGTGACCTTCATTCTGCTGCGATTCTGATCCTCGCCGCTTTTTTTGAAAAAAGTCGCAGTTTTTATCCGAAAATTTCGGATTTCCAATTGCAAAACTGCTATCTATCGTGTATAATATAAACTAATTGCGGCAGCGCCGGTTTGCTGCCCGCAGTCGCTTCCCGACTGCACAGAAAGGAGAATTTCAAACTATGTACACTGCGAAGGACATCCGCAATATTGCTCTGCTCGGCCACGGCGGCGACGGCAAATCCGCCCTGTGCGAAAGCATGCTTTTCCTGACCAAGGCGATCACCCGTCTCGGCAAGCGCGCCGACGGCACGACTGTTTCCGACTTCGACGACGAAGAGAAGAAGAGACAGTATTCCATTAAAACTTCTGTTATTCCCGTAGAATATGCAGGTACGAAGCTGAACGTGCTGGACAACCCCGGCTACTTCGATTTTGCCGCCGAGGTCGTTCAGTCTCTGCGCGTCGCGGACGCGGGCGTCATCTGCCTGACCGCAAAGTCCGGCATTGCCGTCGGCACCGAAAAGGGCTGGAAGGCGCTGGCTGACGCCGATCTGCCCGCGATGTTCTACGTTTCCAAGCTCGACGAAGAGCACGCCAACTTCTTCGGCACCTTCGATTCCATTCGCGAGACCTTCGGCGCGTCTGCGATCCCCTTCACGTTCCCGATCCTGAACGGTGATCAGGCGGTCGGCATCGTCGACCTGATCGAAAAGAAGGCATACGACGCAAGCGGCAAGGAAATCGCTCTGCCGGCTGACGCCGCCGACAAGATCGAAGAATACATGATGGAACTCAACGAGCAGGTCGCGGAAACCGACGAAGCGCTCATGGAAAAGTTCTTCATGGAAGAGCCCTTCATGCCGGAAGAACTGAGCAAGGGCATCAAGGACGGCATCAAGCAGCGTACGATCACGCCCGTTTTCTGCGGCTGCTCCATGAGCGGTCTCGGCACCGTCCGTCTGATGGAAAACCTGAAGAAGTTTGCTCCCTCTCCTCTGGAGGGCAAGCCTGCGATCGTCGTCGACGAAGACGGCAATGAGTCCGAGCTTCCGCTGGATCCGTCCGGCAGCCCGATGGCGTTCATCTTCAACACCATGGCTGACCAGTACGGCAAGAACTCCTACTTCAAGGTCATTTCCGGCGACATCGAGGACACCCTCACCGTCGTCAACGCCCGCACCGGCGACAACGAGAAGCTGGGCAACACCTTCTTCCCGCGCGGCAAGGACAACGCCAAGACCTCCAAGGTCTGCTGCGGCGACATCGGCGTCTTCACGAAGCTGGCTTCCGTCCGCACCGGCGATACGCTGGGTCTGCCCGGCAAGGTCAAGACCGTCAAGGGCATGACCTACGACGAGCCGTGCTACCGCATGGCGATCTACGCAAAGAACAAGGGTCAGGAAGATAAGGTCGCGAGCGGTCTTGTCAAGCTGAACGAGGAAGACGCTTCCTTCACCTACGGCAACGATCCGGAGACCAAGGAAATGATCATCGCCGGCGTCTGCGACATCCATCTGAGCGTCATCATCTCCAAGCTCCTGAGCAAGTACAAGGTCGAAGCCGAGCTTCGTCCGGCAAAGATCGCATACCGCGAGACGATCAAGAAGAAGGTCGAAGTCCACGGTCGTCACAAGAAGCAGTCCGGTGGCCACGGTCAGTTCGGCGACGTTTATATCCGCTTTGAGCCGCAGTCCGAGACCGAGGACATGATTTTCGCTGACGAGACCGTCGGCGGCTGCGTGCCGAAGAACTTTATCCCGTCCGTTGAAAAGGGTCTGCGCAACTGCATTGGCAAGGGCGTTCTGGCAGGCTACCCCGTCGTGTTCCTGAAGTCCACCCTGTACTTTGGCTCCTATCACCCCGTTGATTCCTCCGATATGGCATTCCAGACCGCAGCCGGCATCGCCTTCAAAGAAGGTCTGCCCACTGCTGCTCCCACCCTGCTTGAGCCGATCGGCGAACTGAAGGTGTACGTGCCGGACGCCAACATGGGCGACATCATCGGCGACCTCAACAAGCGCCGCGGCCGCGTAATGGGCATGAATCCGGACACCAACAACCGCGGCTGGCAGGTCGTCGAGGCGGAAGTCCCGATCGGTGAGATGTCCAGCTACGCGATCGACCTGCGCTCCATGACGCAGGGTCGCGGCTCCTACGCCCTCAAGTTTGTCCGCTACGAGGAAGTCCCGCAGATGAATCAGGCGAAGATCATCGAGGACGCAAAGAAGGACGAAGAAGAATAAGTTGTTCCCAAAAGTCGGCTGCAAGTTTTTGCAGCCGACTTTTTTCGCAAATGGGGTTGTAATTTTTGTAATTATTTGTTACAATATAAGCGATTTGATCAAAGGAGCGATCACATGAAGCTGATTTCCTGGAACGTCAACGGAATCCGCGCCTGTCTGGACAAAGGCTTTCTCGATATCTTCCGCGCGATGGACGCCGACTTTTTCTGCCTTCAGGAGACGAAGGCGCAGCCCGAACAGGTCGCGCTCGACCTGCCCGGCTACGAGCAGTTCTGGTACTCTGCCGAAAAGAAAGGTTATTCCGGCACGGCGATCTTCACGAAGCATAAGCCGCTCGGCGTCACCTACGGCGTGGGCGTGGAGGAGCTGGATCACGAGGGCAGGCTCATCACGCTCGAATACCCGAGCTGCTATATTCTCACCTGCTACACGCCGAACGCGCAGGACGGGCTGAAGCGTCTCGATCACCGCATTGCGTGGGAGGACGCGTTCCGTACTTACGTCAAAACGCTCGACGAAACAAAGCCGGTCATCTTCTGCGGCGATCTCAACGTCGCGCATCAGGAGATCGACCTGAAGAATCCGAAGTCCAACCGCGGCAATGCGGGTTTTTCCGACGAGGAGCGCGGCAAGTTCACCGAGCTTTTGGGCACCGGCTTCACGGACACGTTCCGTTATCTCCATCCGGACGCGACCGGCGTTTATTCCTGGTGGAGCTACCGCTACAACGCCCGCGCGAACAACGCAGGCTGGCGCATCGACTATTTCGTCGTCTCCGACCGGATCCGCGAGAAGATCGTCGATACACCCATCTACAACGATATTTTCGGCTCTGACCACTGCCCCGTCGGTCTGGAGCTTTCCATGGAGGTATGATCCGATGAAACAAAAACTGATCGCGCTGCTGCTTTGCCTCTGCATACTTGCGGCGTATATCCCGACCGTTTCCGCCTATTCCAACGTCAGCGATTGGGCGAAAGAGTCCGTCGAGGCGATGAGCACGCTCGGCTTCCTGCCCGAGAGTCTCAGCACCGCCGACATGAGCAAAAACATCACGCGCGGGCAGATGTGCCAGATGGCAGTCCTCGTCTACAACGATTTTATGGGTACGCCCGGCGTCGGGCCGGATTCTACGAAAAATTTTGACGACACGAACGATCCCGCGATCAACTACGCCTACGAGCAGGGCATCGTCGGCGGCTACGGCGACGGTCGCTTCGGCCCGAACGATCCCCTCACCCGTCAGGACTTCTTCAAGATTACCTATAACATGATGGGTACCGCCCTGTGGGACGAACCTCTGACCAGAGAAATGCTCCCGATCGACAACTTTGACGACGCAGGCAGCGTCAGCGATTATGCCGTTGCTGCGGCAAGGGCGATGGTCACCATCGGCGTCGTGCAGGGCGACGGCAATCTGCTCCGTCCGAAGGACTATACCTCCTGCGAACAGGCGATCGCCATGTTCCTGCGCGCCTATCAGTACCTTACCGTTTGGCTGAACGCAAAGAACGAGGAAAACAAAAAGGTCGAGATCTACAAGCAGGGCTATTCCAATATCAGCACCTGGGCGATCCGCGAAGTCGAAGAAATGCAGAAACGCGGTATGATCCCGTCCGTTCTCGACAACTGCGATATGAGCCTGCCGATCACCCGCGCCGAGATGTGCGCGATGGCAGTCACGGCTTACGGCAAGATCACCGGCACGCCGTACACGGCAAAGAGCACCGATCACTTCACGGACACGAGCGATCCCGACGTCAACGCGGCGTTTGAGCTGGAGATCGTCGGCGGCTACGGCAACGGGATTTTCGGGCCGAACGACACGCTGACGCGCGAGCAGTTCTTCCGAATCATGGCGAACTTTATGAGGGTTATCGGCTATCCGCGCGACGACACCCGCGCGATCACCCTCAGCGCCTATAACGATGGCTACAAGGTCGCCGACTGGGCGGCGCCCGCGACCCGGCTGATGATCTACACCGGCGCAGTGCGCGGCGACGGAAAGAACCTCAATCCGCAGGGCGCCACCAAGATCGAAGAGGCAGTCGCCATCTTCCTGCGCTGCTATAAGTACACGGTCGCATGGAAGGAAGCCCATCCGGACGGAGAGCCGGAAATGGACGAACAGACCGCGCTGATCTCCGATCTGCTGGCGTTCGCCAAGAGCTTCGAGGGCTATCCCTACGTCTACGGCGGCAACGGCCCGAACAGCTTTGACTGCTCCGGCTTCGTCCTCTACGTCTACCGTCACTTCGGCTACAGCTTCTCGCGCGGCGCGCAGGAACAGTACAAAGACGGCATGCACGTCGACTTTGACGATCTGCTGCCCGGCGATCTGGTCTTCTTCACGAGCTACGGCGGCAATAACTGGACGAACAGCAGCTTCCGCAACATCACCCACGTCGGTCTGTACCTCGGCGACGGCTACTTCATTCACGCCTCCAACCCGACGCGCGGCGTCGTGATCGACACGCTGTGGAGCGGCTACTATCTGTCCCACTTCTGGGGCGCCTGCCGCATCATCAAGTAAAACCGAATTGCACCGTCCCGAAAACGGGACGGTGCATTTTTTACTTCCCTTTTTCAGACAGGCGTGGTAAAATAGGAATATAAACTACAAGGAGATGGTTTCCCGTGAAAAAGCTTCTCAAAGGCGGCACCGTGATCAACGCGCACGGCAGGCAGATCGCCGACGTTCTGATCGACGGCGAGAAGATCGAGGCGATCGCGCCGCAGCTTTCCTGCCCGGACGCTGAGGTGATCGACGTCAGCGGCAAGCTCCTGTTCCCCGGCTTCATCGACGCGCACACGCATTTCGACCTCGACGTTTGCAACACGACCACCGCGGATGATTTCTACACCGGCGGACGCAGCGCGCTGCGCGGCGGCACCACCATGGTCATCGACTTTGCCTGCCCGAATAAGGGCGAAACGCTCCAGTACGGTTTGGATTTGTGGCACAAGAAAGCGGACAGCAAGACCGCCTGTGACTACGGCTTCCACATGACGATCGACGACTGGAACGAAGGCATTATTGCGGAGCTGCCGAAGATGTTTGAGCAGGGCGTCAGCTCCTTCAAGATGTATATGACCTACCCCGCCATGATGATCGGCGACGAGGCGATGTTCCTCGCGCTGCGGAAAATGAAGGAGCTCGGCGGCATCGCGGGCGTGCATTGCGAGAATGCTGGCGTCATCGACGCGCTGATCCAGGAGAAAAAGGCAGCCGGCGAACTGTCGCCGGAGTCCCATCCGAAGTGCCGTCCCTCCATTCTGGAAGCGGAAGCAGTCAGCCGTCTTCTCAAAATGGCGAAGGTCGCGGACGTACCGGTCGTGATCGTGCATCTGTCCAGCGATGCGGGTCTGCGCGAGGTGCGCGCCGCCCGTGCCCGCGGGCAGAAGGTCTACGTGGAGACCTGTCCGCATTATCTGCTGATGGACGACAGTCTCTACAGCAAACCGGACTTTGAGGGCGCGAAGTACGTCTGCGCGCCGCCGCTGCGGAAGAAGCTCGACAAGGAAGCTCTGTGGCAGGCGCTGGCGGACGGCGAAATACAGACCGTCTCCACCGACCATTGCAGCTTTACGCTCAAACAGAAAGACGCCGGCCGCGACGACTTCACCAAGATCCCCGGCGGTATGCCAGGCGTAGAAACCAGAGGCGTTCTGCTCTACACCTATGGCGTCGCGGCGGGCAGGATCTCCGCCGAGCGCATGGTCGAAGTCCTCTCCGAAGCGCCTGCGAAGCTCTACGGCGCGTTCCCGCGCAAGGGGCAGATCGCGCCCGGCGCGGACGCGGACATCGTCGTCTACGACCCGAACGGCAAGACCGTCATCACCGCTGCCGATCAGGTCGCCAACGTGGACTACGCGCCTTATGAGGGCACGGAGATCGCCGGTCATATCGCGCAGGTCTGGCTGCGCGGCAGGCTGTCCGTCGAGGACGGCAAGGTGCTGGAAGACCGCGGCGGTCAATATATCCCGCGCGGAAAATCGAATCTGTAACGCTGATCAAAAGAGCCGCTCACGTTTGAGCGGCTCTTTTTTTGTCTATCCTCATTACGGAGGGATTCACATGGTAAAAGGTACGGCGCGGCAGGTCGTCGTGGTCAAAAGCCCCGATCAAAAGCTCTTTGAGCAGGCGATCTTCCTGCTGCGGGAAAACGCGCTGGAACGCGGCGTCGGCGAACGCGAATTATTGGAGGAAGCGCGCAGGATCGCCGACAAGAGTCTTCCGCACAATCCTGCAAATAAGCGGCGGTCGTTCCCGCCGCTGTTCTGGCTGCTCGTCGGCGCAGCTCTGATCGGGATTCCGTGGCTGATCACGGCAATCGTATAAAAAATCGCCTCTTACCGAGGCGATTTTTTCACAGCTTCATCTGATCACAGACAGACTTCGTTAGATCATCATTTCAGAAGCGCCTTGTGGTAGACTTTCTTGCCCTTGCGGAGCTTCACGCCGTCTTTGAGTTGGTCTGCGGTGAAGGCAACGTCGATATTCGCGACCTTTTCATCGTTCGCAAACACGCCGCCCTGCTGGACGAGGCGTCTGGCTTCGGACTTGGTCGGCGCGAGCTTGCAGGCAAGCATGAGGTCGAGGATCGCGATCCTGCCGTCGGTGAGCTGGTTTTCGATCAGTTCCGTCGTCGGCATATTGGCGTCGTCCGCGCCGCCCGCGAAGAGCGCTCTGGCAGCGTCGCGCGCCTTGTTTGCCTCCTCCTCGCCGTGGACGAGCTTCGTCAGCTCGTAGGCAAGGATCTCCTTCGCCTTGTTGAGCTCACTGCCCTCCCACTTTTCCATCGCGTCGATCTGCTCGAGCGGCAGGAAGGTCAGCATACGGATGCACTTCATCACGTCGGCGTCGTCGATATTACGCCAGTACTGGAAGAAGTCGAAGGGGCTGGTCTTATTCGGGTCGAGCCAGACCGCGCCCTTTGCCGTCTTGCCCATCTTCTTGCCCTCGGAGTTGAGCAGGAGCGTGATCGTCATGGCGTGCGCGTCCTTGCCCAGCTTGCGGCGGATCAGTTCGGTGCCGCCGAGCATATTGCTCCACTGGTCGTTGCCGCCGAACTGCATGTTGCAGCCGTAGTGCTGGAACAGGTAGTAGAAGTCGTAGGACTGCATGGGCATGTAGTTGAATTCCAGGAAGCTCAGCCCCTTCTCCATGCGCTGCTTGAAGCACTCCGCGCGGAGCATGTTGTTGACGGAGAAGCAAGCACCGATCTCGCGGATGAAATCAACGTAGTTGAGATTCAGCAGCCAATCGGCGTTGTTGACCATCTGCGCCTTGCCCTCGCCGAATTCGATGAACCGCTCCATCTGTTTCTTGAAGCAGGCGCAGTTGTGCTCGATCGTCTCCTTCGTCATCATGGAGCGCATGTCCGTTCTGCCGGACGGGTCGCCGATCATGGCGGTGCCGCCGCCGATCAGGGCGATGGGCTTGTTACCCGCCATCTGCAGGCGCTTCATCAGGCACAGCGCCATAAAATGACCGACGTGCAGGGAGTCCGCCGTCGGGTCAAAGCCGATGTAGAACGTGGCTTTGCCGTTGTCGACCATCTCGCGGATCTCTTCTTCGTTTGTTACCTGCGCGATCAGGCCGCGGGCAACGAGTTCGTCATATACTTTCATAATTCCTCCTAAAACAAAAGCCCTCTGTCCGTTTCGGACAGAGGGCGTAAATTACGCGGTACCACCTCTGGTTCGCAAAAGCCTCGCGGCTTTCGCCTCGCGGAGTGCTGACACTCCTGCGCGTTCACGGGCGCACCCGTCCTGCCCTACTGCTGTTTCAGGCAGACCGCTCCGGGATGTACTTCGCCGCGTTCCCCTGCCGACTTGCACCGACCGTCGGCTCTCTGAAAGGCAAAAGCGCGGGTACTTCTTCCCATCACAGCGTTTGCTTATTTATACCAAATCACGCGCGGAATGTCAAGTGATAATTATCGCAGCATTTCCGCCGCGCTCTGTAAGGTCGTTTCCGTGATGTTCGCGCCGCCGATGATGCGGGCGAGCTCGTGCTTCCGTCCCTCAAAATCGAGCGGGGTCACGGCGGTGAACGTCCTGCCGTCGCGTTCTGACTTTTCGATCAGAAAATGCGTATCCGCCAGCGCCGCGAGCTGCGGCAGATGGGTCACGCAAAGCACCTGCTTGTTTTTGGAAACAGCCTTCAGCTTTTCAGCGACGTGCTGCGCCGCTCTGCCGGAAACGCCGGTATCCACCTCGTCGAAGATCAGCGTCGGCACGCGGTCGCGCTGGGCGAGCACGTTCTTGAGCGCCAGCATGATCCTCGCCAGCTCGCCGCCGGAAGCGACCTTGTTGAGCGGCTTCAGCGCCTCGCCGAGGTTGGCGGACATATAAAACGCCACGGCGTCCGCGCCGATGGGCGTTAGTTCCGTCTCCGTGAATTCACAGGAGAACTGCACTTTTTTCATGTCCAGATCGGACAATTCCTGCAGCACGCGCTCCGTCAACCCGACCGCAGCCTGCTTTCTTGCCGCGCGCAGCGTTTCCGCCGCGTCCCACGCCGCTTTCTCCGCAGATTTCAGCTTGAGCTTGAGTTGTTCCATCCGCTCGTCGGCAAATTCGATCTCGTCCAGCTCCGCCTTCGCCCGCTCCAGATACGCCAAAATATCTTCGCAGGTCGCGCCGTATTTGCGGCGCAGGCGGAAGATGACGTCGAGGCGTTCCTCGATCCGCTCCAGCTCCTCAGCGGAATACGACAGCGTGTAGATCTTATCGCGGAGCTGTTCTGCGGCGTCCTGCGCCTGATACATCAGGTCTGCGACCGTATCGTGAAGCTGCGCAAGAGATTCGTCGAATCTGGCGATCTTCCCGAGCGCGCGATCCGCCTGCGCAAGCAGTGACGCAGCGCCCTCGCCGTCGTCGTCGCCGTCTAACGCCTGCGCGGCGTCGCGCAGTCCGTCCGAGAGCTTTTCGGCGTTCTGCGCCAGCTTGCGGCGGCTTTCCAGCGTTTCGTCCTCACCGGGCTTCAGGTCGGCACGACTGATCTCGTCGATCTGATATTTCAGCGTTTCCATGCGGCGGAGCTTCTCGCCCTCGTCCATGGCAAGGCGGTCGATCTCCCGCTTCAGGCCCTGCACCGTCTGGTACTTCTGCCCGTAATCGGCAAGGAGCGTCTCGTTGCAGGCGTAGCCGTCTAGAAAGGACAGATGATAATTCTCATCAAACAGCGCGGCAGAGTCGTGCTGACCGTGGATATTGATTAGCTGAATGCCGAGCTTTTTCAGTATGCCGACCGAAACCGGCACGCCGTTGACGCGGCAGACGTTTTTCCCGTCCAACCAGATCTCACGCTGCACGGTGATCTCGTCTTCGTAGGGAACCCCGTTCTCCGCAAACCACGGAAGCTCCGGTACACGGTCAAACACCGCGCGTACCGACGCCTTGTCCATGCCGGTACGGATCATATCGCGGTAGGCGCGTTCGCCCAAAATCGCGGAGATTGCGTCAATGACGATAGATTTGCCTGCGCCGGTCTCGCCGGTCATGACGTTGAAGCCGTCTTCAAACAGGATATCCGCCCGCTCGATCACGGCAATATTCTCGATATGCAGCAGTCGGAGCATGGGACGACCTTCTTTTAATCCAGCATTTTTTTGATCTCTTCGCAGAACTCCATCGCGCTCTCCGTGTCGCGCATGATGACCAGCGTCGTATCGTCGCCGGACAAGGTGCCGATTACGGTCGGCATCTGCAAGGCGTCGATGTTCGCGCCGGCGGCTGCGCCGAGACCGGGCATCGTCTTGACGACGACCAAATTCTGCGCAAAATCCAACTTCGTCACACATTCGCGGAAGATCACGCGGAACCTCTCGTCAAAGCGTTCGCTCTCGTTCTTATGCGGCGCGCTGTAGCGGTAACCGCCGAGTCCGTCGAGCGTTTTGATGATACGAAGTTCTTTAATATCGCGGGAAACCGTCGCCTG
The DNA here is from genome assembly GCA_017429835.1 of Oscillospiraceae bacterium. Lineage (GTDB taxonomy): Bacteria > Bacillota > Clostridia > Oscillospirales > Oscillospiraceae > JAZOXB01. The sequence continues at coordinate 12,529 of JAFROD010000017.1, read as the reverse complement.
CGTGCTCTTGTAACCGCAGTCACGCAGCTCCTGCAGAAGCTGCTCCTGCGTTTCTATGTTCTTTTCCGCAATCAGCTCCAGGATTTTCTTCTGGCGTTTTGCTTTCATATCTACACCTACTTAAACTTATTTTTCACGATTTCGAAGAAGCTCTTTTCGCACAAGTGCACCAGCTTGGTCGTGTCGGCAGATCTGCTGATCGTCACCTTGTCGCCGGTGTTCAGCCGCAGCGCTCTGCCGCCGTCCACGGAGAGGAAGGCGTTTTTACGCCCGATCCTGCCGATCTCAACGGTGATCACGCGCTGTGCGGAGGTCACGATGGTCTTGGTGCGCATATCGTGCGCACAGATCGGCGTGATGATGACATTCTGCGCAGTCGGCTCAACGATCGGGCCGCCCGCGGACATGGAATACGCCGTCGAGCCCGTCGGCGTGCAGATAATCACGCCGTCGCCGCCAAAGGACATCATCTCCACGCTGTCGCAGCTCACCGCCAACTGAATGATTCTGGCGACCGCGCCCTTGGTGATGACCGCGTCGTTCAGCGCGTCCTCCTCCATGAGAAGCTGTCCGTCGCGCTCCGCCCTGACGTGGAGCATCATGCGCTCCTCAACGGTAAAATCATCGGTCGCAAGACGGCTGAGTTCCATGAGCTCGCTGCTCTCCAGCTCCGCCATAAAGCCCATCGTTCCGATGTTGACGCCGAGGATCGGCACGCCGGCGCGGGTCGCCGCCTTGGATGCGTGCAGGATCGTACCGTCGCCGCCGAAACAGATCAAAAGATCCGCGTCTTTGAGTTCCTCCGTCAGATCATGGAGCACCACGTCCTCCGGCAGCTCAAAGGTCTTGTCCACGTCGAACGCCAGACAGATGCGCGTTTCGATGCCTGCCTCGCGCAGGACGCTCTCCGCCTGGTTGGCATATTTGAAAAATCTGTCCCGATACGGATTCGGGGTCATGACTACTTTTTTCATAGCATTTCATGGGCGGCTGCGACCAGCGCCTTGACGTCAGGCTCGATCGCGCCATCGGGGAGCATGGATAAATGCCCCAAAAATTCAATATTTCCTTCCGGCCCCTTCACGGGTGAATAGGTCAGATTCTTGACGGTCAAATGCAGTTCCTTTGCCAGCGCAAGGAACTCCTCGAGCACTTCCTCATGTACTGCCGGATCGCGGACGACGCCCTTCTTGCCGACCTTGTCCTTGCCCGCTTCAAACTGCGGCTTGATCAGGCAGACGATCTGACCGGTCGGCTTGAGCAGTTCCTTGATCGCAGGCAGGACGATTCTCAGAGAGATGAAGGATACGTCCACGACGGACAAATCCAAAGGCTCTCCCAAATCTTCCGGCTTGACATAGCGGATATTCGTCCGCTCCATGCAGACCACGCGCTCGTCCGTGCGGATGCTCCAGGCAAGCTGCCCGTAGCCGACGTCGATCGCAAAGACCTTCTTCGCGCCCTTTTGGAGCAGGCAGTCGGTGAAGCCGCCGGTCGACGCGCCGGAATCGCTGCATACAAAGCCCGTCGGATCGACGCCGAAATCACGCAGCGCCTTTTCCAGCTTCAGACCGCCGCGACTGACGTAAGGACAGACGCTGCCGCGGACATCGATCGCCGCTTCCACGTCGATCGCCGTACCCGCCTTGTCGCATTTCTGTCCGTTGACGTAGACCTCGCCGCTCATGATGAGCGCCTGCGCGCGGCTTCGGCTTTCGCACAGCCCCTTTTCGGTCAACAGCACGTCGAGACGTTCCTTATGCTTCATGGAGCACCTCCCGCGCCCTTTTTGCGATAGACTCCGCATCCAGACCCAGCAGTTTATACAGCGCCGCTATCGAGCCGTGCGGCACAAAGCGGTCGCCGATGTTTACGAGCGCCGTCGGAACGACGATCCCCTGCATGCGGAGTGTCGCCGCGATCTCCTTGCCGGCGCAGCCGATACAGACCGCTTCCTCGGCGATCAGCAGACGTCCCGTCTTTCGGACGGATTGAACGATCGCCGCCATATTGATCGGTTTTACCGACGGCAGCTTGATGACCTCGGCAGAGAATCCATCCGCCTGCAGCAACTCCGCCGCCTCCAGGAGCTCATTGATGAGCTTGCCGTAACCGACGAACGTAATATCCGTTCCCTCGCGCAGGATCGGAGAGTCTGCCGCCGCAGTCAGCTTGCCGTCGCCGCCGCGCGGATAGCGCACGGCGACCGGGCCGTCCATCTTGAGTACGGCGTCGCGGAGCATTGCTTCCAACTCCGCCTGATTGGCGGGGCAAAGCACCTGCATGTTCGGGACGGCGCGCAGGTAGTTGATATCGAAAATGCCCTGATGCGTCTCGCCGTCCTCGCCGACCAGACCGGCGCGGTCCACCGCAAAGACGACATGGAGCTTCTGCATGGCGACGTCCTGCAGGAGCATATCGAACGCGCGCTGCAAAAAAGTCGAATATACGGCGACCACGGGGATCATCCCCTGCTTCGCCAGTCCGCCCGCCATTGCAACGGCATGTCCCTCGGCAATGCCGACGTCGAAACAGCGTTCCGGGAATTCCGCGCTGAATTCCTTTAGTCCCGTGCCGTTTACCATGGCGGCAGTGATCGCGCAGATCTTCTCGTTCTCCCGCGCAAGATCGCAGAGCGTCCTTCCGAACGTGTCGGAGAAGGTCGGTTTGTCCGAACAGCCGCACGGCTTGCCGGTGACGGGATCGAAGCTGCCGATGCCGTGGAAAACGTCCGGATTCTCCTCCGCAGGCGCGTAGCCCTTCCCCTTTTTCGTCAGGACGTGAAGCAAGACCGGTTTCCGGCAGTTTTTTGCCAGATTCAGCATGTATTCCAGCCGCTTCAGATTATGCCCGTCCACAGGACCGTAATATGCAAAACCCATCTCGTCGAAGAAGGTAGAGCCGAGCAGCATGCGCTTCCAGCGATCCTTCATGCGAACGGAAAAACGGTAAATCGCCTTGCCGCCCGGGAGGACGTTCGTCACGCTGCGGTAGCCTTTTTTCAGGCGGAAATAGCCCGGCCGGGTGCGTATCACGGAAAGGTGCTTCGAGATGCCGCCGACGTTCGGCGTGATCGACATACCGTTGTCGTTCAAAATCACGATCAGCGGCTCGTTGCTCTCGCCGGCGTCGTTCAAGCCCTCGTAGGCAAGACCGCCGGTCATCGCGCCGTCGCCCATCACGGCGATCACATGGTAATCCTGCTTCTGAAGCGTCCGCGCCCGCGCCATGCCGAGCGCGGTGGACACGGAGGACGAAGCGTGTCCGGCAACGAACGCGTCGCACGGACTTTCATCGGGCTTCGGAAAGCCGGAAATGCCGCCGAGCGTCCGCAGCGTAGAGAACGAATCTCTGCGTCCGGTCAGTATTTTATGCACGTAGGACTGATGCCCGACGTCGAACAGCAGCCGATCCTTTGAGGTGTCGAAAACGCGCTCGATCGCGACGGCCAGCTCGACGAGACCGAGATTGGCGGCGAGATGCCCGCCTGTCTTCGCGACGTTCTGCACCAAAAACTGCCGCAGTTCTTCGCAAAGCTGCGTAAGCTCCTGCGCGTCGAGCGCACATAGATCCTCTCTGGAATTGATCTTGTTCAGTAAATCCAAACTTACACGACCTGTCTGTCACTTCTTCCCGATCCGGAAGAGAGACTTTATATAATGAATCGGTTTTGATACGAGATGTACGATCTGCGTGGCGTTCTTCATGGCGATGTTCTTGCCGAACGCTTTGCCCGCGATCGTGATGCCCGCGACGACCGCAGACATGATGAGCTGCTTCACCGCGTCGGAGCTCGGATGCTTGAGCGCCATCACTGCGATAATCGCAGAGGCAGATCCGGACACGACGCCGCAAATATCGCCGACCACGTCGTTGCAGAAGCTCGAGACCTTCTCCGCGTTGCGCAGAAGCGACAGCGCTTCAGCCGCGCCGGGGACTTTTTTCGCCGCCATGGAGTGAAAGGGCGCTTCGCTCGCGGAGATAACCGCCACGCCGATGACGTCGAACACGACGCCGAGCAGAACGATCAGCAATAAGACAATAAATGCCTCGACAAGACCCGCATGCTCCATAATCACGGAAGACAGGTAGGAGATTGCCGAGGAAACGACGATCGTCACGAAAAAGATCGTGATGATCCACCGAGTATTGCTCTGTTTTTTGTTTTTCTTTTTCTGGCCCTTACTTCGAGGCTCGGGATCGTTATACAAGGTATTCCCTCCAAGGAATGAAGAGTGGTGGCAGCAGATAAAGTAAATCTTGCGGCTTAGGTCGGGTTGGATTTCCCCTTTGACTGCCGTCCGTTGCCGGAGGGTCGTTTCCGATTGAAGTCTCGTCGGAGCGTCGCCGCATCCGATACCCGATTGCCACTTAGTCCGCACTGCAATCCTTTATCTGCCCTTTGGGAATAAAGTCAGCCTAGGTGATTTCCACAACATTACGCGCCGGTTCTATCCTCTTTTGCAGGCATGGTTTCAAGAGGCAATATCGCTCTCAGCCGCGGCCACGGCAGGAAACGCTTCACTCCTCTATCCCGGCATGCCCACGCAAGGCAGGCTACGCTGCACGCAGCACACGATTCTGTGCACCGCCTTGCAGGTTCCTCTCCAGTTTCGTACGCAGTCCGGGTTGCGAGAAAATGCTACGGAACGGCTGTCGCACAAGAACTGGTCTCCACGGAAGTCGGGTCGGTCGGTATATGCCATTACACCTCGCCCGAAAACCTTAACCCCCAGCACCCACCCTAATCTGGGCGAAAAAAGCAAGCACCAGGGACTTCATCGATATGCCCTTTTAGGGATTTTTAGGCCCCTCTTCGATACCGGCGCGCTCTGACTAGGATACAGCGCCACCGGATACATCATAACATATCATTGCGGAATATACAAGTGGAAAGCGCCTCGAAAACAAGAAAAAATCTGACAATTTCGCATGAAAAATAAGTGTTATTAGTATAAAACGGAATTAGCAATAACTAATTGCAACAATTTCGCATCTTTTTGAAAGATTGTATATTCATTTATATACAAAAAGGGAGCCTTCCGGCTCCCTTTTGTAATCAATCAGTTGATACTCGTGCGAAAGGCGTTCAAAATTGCAATGACCGCAACGCCGACGTCCGCGAAGATCGCCAGCCACATCGGCGCATAGCCAAGCGCGCCGAGAATCAGGCAGATCCCCTTGACGATCAGTGCAAAAGCGATGTTCTGCTTTGCGATCGCGGTCTTTTTCTTCGCAATACGCAGCAACACCGGCAGTTTCGTGATGTCGTCCTTCAACAGTACCGCGTCAGCGGCTTCGACCGCCGCCTCCGAGCCGACGCCGCCCATGGCGATGCCGACGTCTGCGGCTGTCAGCACCGGCGCGTCGTTCACGCCGTCTCCGACAAAGGCGACGGCTTCATTCTTCTGTCCGGAGAGGATTTCCTCAAAAAAGCTGACCTTATCCTGCGGCAGAAGCTGCGCGTGAACTTCCGTCACGCCGCTCTGCGCCGCGTAATACGCCGCCGAGCGCTCGTTATCGCCGGTCAGCATGACCATTCTGTCAATACCTTGCGCCTTCAGAGCTTCCAGCGTTTCCTTTGCGCCGCTGCGCAGACTGTCTGCGACCGAGATCATACCGAGATACGCGCCGCCGTAAGCGACGTAGACGTGCGTGCCGACCGCGTCACTTTCCTCGTGCGTGACGCCGAGCGAGGTCATCAACCTTGCGTTGCCGACCGCGGCGAAGCTGCCGTCGATCTCCGCAGTGATACCGTAGCCCGCCTGTTCGCGAATATTCCGCGCCTCACCCTGCGGCGCGGGGCAGGCTGCAGTGATCGCCTGCGCGACCGGATGATTCGAGAACTGCTCGCACAGCGCGGCGATCCGAAGAAGCTCGGCTTCCGTACCGGACACGCAACGCACGCTCTGCACGGAAAAGCTGCCCTCCGTCAAGGTGCCGGTCTTGTCGAAAACCAGCGTTCTCGTTCGCGCAAGCTGCTCCAACACCACACCGCCCTTGACGACGATGCCGTGCTTCGCCGCAGCGCCCATGCCGGAGAAGAAGCTCAGCGGCACGGAGATCACGAGGGCGCACGGGCAGGATATGACGAGAAAGGTCAGGGCGCGGCGGATCCACTCGTCAAACGGCTGTCCGAAGAAAAGCGGCGGAATCAGCGCGAGCAGCACCGCCGCACCGATCACGGCGGGCGTGTAGAAGTGCGCGAATCTCGTGATGATCCGCTCAGTCTGCGCCTTTTTCTCCGCGGCGGTCTCCACGAGGGTCAGAATCCGTGCCACTGTAGAGTGCTCATACGCGCTCTCCGCGCGGATCGTCAGCACGCCGTTCAGATTTACGCTGCCGGAAACGACCCGCATACCGGCAGAAACGTCTACCGGCATCGCTTCACCCGTGACCTTTGCCGTATCGAGCGACGCCTCGCCCTCGACGACCACGCCGTCTGCGGGGATACGTTCGCCCGCACGGACGAGCAACAGGTCGCCGATCTTGACGTCTTCGGGGTCGGTCTCGATCTCCTCGCCGTCCTGCAGCACGGTTGCCGTATCGGGGCGAATGTCCATCAAACCGGTGATCGAGCGGCGCGAGCGTTCCACCGCCAGCGATTCAAAGAGCTCGCCCACCTGGAAGAACAGCATGACCGCCGCAGCCTCCGCCCAGTCCTGCATGGCAAGCGCGCAGCAGGTCGCGACCGCCATCAGGAACTTTTCGTCGAAAAGCTGTCCGCGCAGGATATTGCGGATCGCCGCCCAGAGGACATCGTAGCCGACGATCCCCCATGCGACGATCATGCAGCCGGCACGCCACCAGTCCTTCAGAAACAGTCCGACGAGGAAAACGACCAGCGCCGCTGCAATGCGAGCGAGCAGCCGCTTCTGCTTCCGCGTCATGCGAGAACCTCGCAGTCCGGCTCCACCTTGCGGATCACCTTCTTGACCGCCGCCAACGCCGCCGCTTCATCCACGCTGTCTATGTAGCTGATCGTCATTTTCTGCATCAGGAAGCTGACCGTCGCGCTCTCAACCTCCGGCAGCTTGTTGATCGCGTTTTCCATCTTCGCCGCGCAGTTCGCGCAGTCGAGGTCTCTCAAACGATACGTCTTTTTCATGTCAATCCTCCTCGATATGTTCCTTTGCCATGCCGATGATCGTCTTGACGTGGTCATCTGCCAGCATATAATACGCTTTTCTACCCTCTCTGCGGCACTTGACGAGCCGCGACTGCTTCAAGAGCCGCAGCTGGTGCGAGACCGCGGAAATGCTCATCTCCACCTTCTCGCAGATCTGCGAGACGTTCATTTCCTGCTCGAACATCGCGTACAGGACGCGGATACGCGTGGAGTCGGCGAAGACTTTAAACAGTTCCGCCATCTCAAACAGTTTTTCTTCATCCGGCGCGCCGAAGACCGCGATGTGTTCCGCGGGCATCAGATTGCTTTTGCCACTCTTTTGCTTCATTCTTTGAAAGCACTTCCCTTCTGTTCGCGGTCGGAACATGCCGTTCCGATCGTACCCAGCTGAAATCCGAAAGTAGTTTTGTTAAATGCTTGAATACTTGAACAGTTATTCAACTATTTGAATGATACATCGGTGAAACGAATTTGTCAAGTTGTTTTCAGAAAATAATTGAAAAATTGTTAAAGTGTTCAAATAATTTGTACGAATTCTTCCCTGACGGATTCCGGCACGTAGATTCTCCCCTGCTGGACGTAGCTCCGGATCTCTCCGTAGTACCCCTCCGGCGCGATATTCACCACGCCTGATTTCAGCAGCGCGTTGAACAAGCTGCGCTTGTCCTCCGCATCCAGATATCCCCGCTGCAGGATCTTGTTTGCCGCCTGCTCGATCAGGTCGTTCGTGATCGCCCGCTGCCCCGGCGCAACGTGGAAGCTCTCCGCGAGCTTTGCCTTGAGCTCCTTCTTTGCGATCCGCGGCTGCTGTTGCTTTGCCTCCTCGTCCTGCCGCTTCTGCCGCTGCTTTCGCTCCTCGGCGTTCTTGTGCTTCAGTTCCTCGCTCTGGATCTTCACGGTCTCCTCGACGGTTTTCATACGCTCCGCCAGCTCGTCCGGCAGAATTCCCTTGCGCTTGGCCCAGCGGTATTTATTGAGCTCTGCTTCGGAGGTCTTCAGCATCTGCCGCAGCTCTTTGAGGGACGCCTCTTTTGCTCTGCGTTCGATCTCCTCCGTGGCGATGGCGGCATAGTCCGTGCCGAGCGCTGCGTCCCGCTGCGGCAGGAAGCTCCTGCCCTTCTCGGTCGGCTCGTCCTCCGCCGCGTCCTTCCACACGGCGCGCAGGTAGTCCTCGTCGTACTCCGCCGCGTCGTCCTCCACGGAGTAGCGGATGTCGCTGTTCTTCCACGCTTCCTCTCCGGTGCGATCCGTGCGGAACCGTTCCGACAGCGGAATGATGTTCCCGTCATCGTCGTATGTAACGGGATCGGCGGACTTGACCTGCTCGGAATCATATACTACGTACGTCCGATCCTTGCCGTCATATCCCTTGTTGATAACGCCGTCATATTCTTTGGATTGCAGATACTCGGACACGTTCTTCTTTGTGACCTCATATCCCGCCTCTTTCGACAGCTTTGCAAGGTCAGCATAGTCGAACTCCGTTCCGTACTGGACATACGGATGATCCATTTTCAAAGCGCTTTGGATGGTTCTCGCGTTGCCGTTGCTGGTATCAGCATAGTTTTCTGCGTACTCCTTGCTCGTCGCAAAGTAGAAGCCCTCGCCGAGATTCTTTCCGGTAGAGTAATGCTTTCTGTTGTGGCCGTACTCGAAAACCGTGAACTCGTCGCCGGACGTTCCGTGCCACGCAGGAATGGAATACCCCGCCGCCTTCGCCGCCTGATCGACCATCCGCTGCAACTCCGCAGTCTCCTCCTCGCTCGCCGTCCCGTCGCGGTACTTCTCGGCAAGAGAAAGATATGCCGCATCGGTACTTTTTTTGTCAGAAGGGATGCTTTTTCCTCGCTCATCGGATATACTATTATCAGAAACGGCTGTATTAACTCCGTTACGACGAGTATGCGTAGGCGTAACGGCAGTAGCACCGGAGGAACCGTAAACTTCCCCGGCGGCAGATACAGCCGTTTTTACGTCGTTTTCCCACGCAGTTAGTAGCCAATGACTATTTTCGTCCTTGACCAAAACAGCAGTATATCCATCATAGTACAATCTCAATCTGTAATCTGACGGATTTGTATTATCATTTCTTTGTTTGTCGTACTCAACACCTTTTGCTAAAACCTCCACAGCCTTTTGTGCTGTTGTTTCGCCGTGACGAGCGATAATATGTGATATTCCATATCCGCTCCTGAGCTTTTCGCCCTTCCCCGGTTTTCCCCACACAAAGTCAATCTGCCCGATGTCGCTCCTGTACATGGCATTTCGGCGAATCAGGCTTTCCGGATCATCCGATTCTTTTGCCTGCTCGATCAGCCAGTTCAGTGCATCGGTTCCGTTCTTAATGTTTTCTTCTTCGATATCTGTATCCGGGCTTAATGAATATCTCTGTTCTCCCGGGCCGTTTGTGCGGTCGGTCGCGGCGGCGGTCTGCCTCCCGCTGTCCGTGCGGTCGCTGCGGAAGGCCGCCATTACCTGCTCCGCCTTGACGGTGTTGATCCCGCCTCTGCGGATTCCGGCGTAAGCGTCCGCGCAGATTTCCTCGACGTACTTCATAAAGACGTCCCGCTGCTCGTCCGCGCTCATGCTCTCGCTGATCGTGCCGTAGATGCCGTGATACGCCTCGCAGTACTGCGCGATCAGCCGGTCCAGCCCCTCCGGCGTGTACGCCTGCACCAGCATGAAAGCATTGAGTTTTTTCGGAGTTTGTGCTATACTATTTCTGAATTCGAGGTGATTCTCATGCAATTTCTCGGGCATGACGTGTCCGGTTGCGTGTTCCTTGCGCCGATGGCGGGGGTGACGGACTACGCCTTCCGCACGGTGTGCGCGCGGCGCGGCGCGGCGGTCACGGTGACGGAGATGGTCTCCTCGCGCGCGCTGGTCTATCAGGATAAGAAAAGCAAGGCGCTGCTGCGGAAAAACGACGGTTCGCTCTGCGGGGCGCAGATCTTCGGAAACGACCCTGCCATCATGGCGGAGGCGGCGCAGCGCGCGCTGGAGCACAGCGGCTGCGACTTCATTGATATCAATATGGGCTGTCCGATGCCGAAGATCGCAAACAACGGCGACGGCAGCGCGCTGATGAAAGACCCCGCGCTGGCCGGTCGGATCGTCCGCGCGGTCAAAGACGCGGTATCCGTGCCGGTCACGGTCAAGACCCGTCTCGGCTGGGACAAGGGCAGTATCAACATTGTCCCCTTTGCGCAGGAGCTGGAAGCGAACGGCGTCGATGCGATCACCGTGCATGGACGCACGAAGACGATGCTCTATTCCGGCGTCGCGAACTGGGACGCGATCCGTAAGGTCACGGAAGCGGTCTCCGTACCGATCGTCGCAAACGGCGACGTTTTCACGCCGCAGGATATCCTGCGCTGCAAAATGCACAGCGGCGCTTCCCTCTTCGCCGTCGGCAGAGCCGCCTTCGGTGATCCGTGGATTTTCGAGCGGCTGAACGCCGCGCTGGAGGGGCGGGAGATTCCGCCGCTCCCCTGCCTCGCCGACCGGATGCAGACGGCGCTGGAACAGTTTTCCCTCGCCTGTGAGGACAGGGGCGAGCACATCGCCTGCCTGGAAGCACGAAAGCATTTTGCGTGGTATCTGCGCGGCGTAGCGCACAGTGCATATTACAAGGAACAGATTTCCCGCCTGGCCGAGCCGGAGGAAGTCTATGCGGTCGCGAAGGCGATCATTCGGGATTTGAGGTGATCGAAATAGACGAGAATAAACTGATAAAACGCGCCGCCAAAGGCGACGCCGACGCCTTTGAGCAGCTCGTGCTGACTTATCAGACGCCGATCTACAACCTCTGTCTGCGCATGACCGGTAATCCCGAGGACGCCGCCGATCTGTCGCAGGAAGCGTTTATCAAGGCGTGGAAGAATCTCGGGGGTTTCCAGTTCGAGTCCGCCTTTTCCACATGGCTCTACCGTCTCGCTTCGAACACCTGTCTCGATCATCTGCGCAGCGTGAAGCGGCGTCCGCAGGTCTCCATGACGGTCGAGGACGACGACGGCGAGACGCAGATGATGGACTTTCCCGATTCGGCGCCGAGTCCGGAGGAAGCCGCCATCACCAAGGAGGAAAACGAGCTCCTTTCGCGGGCAATGCGTGCGCTGGACGAGCAGCAGCGGCAGATTTTGATTCTGCGGGCGATCAACGACCTGAGCTATGCAGAGATCGCGGAAATCCTGCATATCAAGGAAGGTACGGTCAAGTCAAGGCTTGCCAGAAGCCGCGACGCGCTGCGAAAAATCCTGCTTGAAAACGGGAACGAATCGGCGTTTACCGCGTCTAAAACACAGAAAGGAGGCTGCGGACTTGAACTGTGACGAATACTTACCGCTGATCAGCGGACATTTGGACGGCATGAACAGCGAGATCGAAGAACGCCATCTGCAGGAGCATTTAAAAGCCTGCGAAAGCTGCCGCGCGCTCCTTTCGGAAATGGAGCAGAATGACGCGCTGCTGAAAGGCAGCATTGCGCAGCCGCCTGTCGACCTGACCGACCGCATCATGCGGCAGGTCCGCAAGGAAAAGCAGTCTTCTCGGAAGCATCGCTGGATTCCGATCGCTGTCTCCGGTGTTGCCGCTGCAGCACTGCTGAGTCTGGTCTTTCTGGGGAATCTCCCGGTTTTGCAATCCTCAAAGGACACCGCTGCGGCGGAAGGCTGCGCGCCGGAAAGCGCGCAGGGCATTGAAAAACAGGATACGCTCTCTGCTGCCTTACCGTTGGAAAGCGCGGAGGCCAATTATTCTTACAACGGAGCCGGCGTGCCGTCTGTTACTTTGGATTACGAAGCCACGTATGGCACGATGGTTCCCGGTTTTCCGGAATGTAACGTCGCTTCGACGGAGGCGGATACCGATAAACGGTCTCCGGTGACTCGTTATACGCCGTCTGCCCCGGTGCTGATCGTCTGGAACGCGGAATGCCCGGACGCGCTTGACGCATTTGAAGCAAGCACGTTGGACGAATATACGCCGCTGACTGCGAATCCCGTTCCGTCGCTTTACGCGAGATATCAGACGATCGTTCCGCTGATCCGCGACTTTGATCTGCTTTCTCCCGACGACGGCTACGCGATCAAAGTCTATACCGTTCCGTATGAAACCATGATGGCTGTGTTTAACGAAACCGCCGGCGTTTATGAGAACGCGATCTACTACCCCGCCCTATTCACTGCGCCGGACGCCTGCAGCGTCATACTGATCAACTATGAATAACGAAAAAAGAAAAAGAGCAGGATGCAAACGCATCCTGCACCTGTCAAGGAAAAGTAGACAGGGAAAAAGAAAAGTCATGGAAAGCCCAGTTCGGTCCTGTACTGAACTGGGCTTTTGTAGCCCAAAGCGGCGTGTCGTCGTCGGTAGTTGAAGAAGGAAACATACTGATTCAGG
>JAFROD010000066.1 GCA_017429835.1 Oscillospiraceae bacterium | reverse complement strand
AACATGTCCTCCAGCGCTTATCCCACCGACGCAATCGAATTCATCGGCTCGAACGGCATGTTCAAGCTGACGGGCAGCAATAACGACTATATTACCAAGCGCTACCATGCGAACGTCGACCGACTGGAGATCGCCGCGCACGGCAACATGACGATGAACAATCTGACCGTTTCGGTTTCCGGACTTCCGCTCATCGGCACGCTTACCATGAACTCCGCAAGCTACGTCCTTCCGCTGAACAACATGGAAGTCGTCGTGGAGACCGGCACGACCTCGATCGCATCCGGTCAGACCTACGGCGTTGAATTCCTGCCCAGCTCGAAGCTGACGGTCAACGAAGGCGCGACCTTCACCGCCAACGCTCCCGTCTATTTCTACGACGCGGAAGACTGGGGTTGGCCCGATGACCCGAGTAAAGGATACTGCGGCGCTTCCAACCTGAAACTGGTCGTTTCCGGTTACTCCACCGCGAACGGCACCACCACGATGCGCACGGCGGTCAACCTCGAGGACGCGGAGATGAACGTCAACGGCACGGTCAACGTCTCCAATAAGATCTATACCACCGAGCACGGCGCGCGCATCACCAGCAGCGAAGGCACCGGCCGTATCAACTTCACTTCCGCCTGCGCCACGGGTACTGCGATTACCCATCAGGCGACGCAGTCCGGCACCGATATCTCCTACGTTGACATCACCGTCAACAACGCCGAGCTGCAGAACGGCGACGGATCCTATCAGCAGACCGTCGGCACCGGCACCAGCACCTGGTACTATGACAAGGACGGCGAGAACTGGTACCGCTACAAGGTGGACATGCTGTTCAACGGCAGCTTCGTCGCCCGCGGCTACTACTGCGAGCTCAACGACACGCTGACCTATGACGCGAGCTGGCTGACGAACCTCGGCGCATCCGTCACAAGCGGCTCCGCCAACGTGGCCGTCAGCGGCACGAACGTCGTCATCACCGACGTCACCGCGAACAGCCAGGTCACCCTGACCGGCGTTCCCGCGGAGTACGCGCCCACCTTCGTTCTGAACGAGGCCGAGTATGCACATTATCAGATGTACACCGGCAATACCATCAGCAACACCACGACCATCGGCGACGATACCTATTATATTGTCGACCAGGGCAGCGTGATGGCGGTCGGCTCGGCCTACGCGGCGCCCACGGACGCAGCGATGGGCAAGACTGCGGAGAACCACAACGACTTCCTCTGGAACCTCTCCGGCGTCTCGTTCACCAGCGGCGATCCCTACCGCGGCACGGTCCCCGTCGGTCCGACGGCGGGCGGCCCGGCGTATATCTACGGCTTCTATGACGGCGCCGTGGCGTACAACAGCTACACGGACGCCTACTATCGCACCCTGAAGGACGCCTTCATCGTCCTCCCGCAGGACGTGACCGCGACGATCACCCTGCTGGCAGACTGCGGCACCTTCGAGGAGGAGAGCGGCACCACCTGCTATGCGACGTACGATGCGAACAACATCACGCTCGACCTCAACGGTCACCATGCGGTTGGCAGAATCGCCGCCAACGGTACCTTCACGCTCGAGCTGAACGGCGGCACGCTGGACTTCGTGACCGGCGCGACGGCTCCGGCGGCTGCGTATAAGGGCCTGTCGGCGATCGTCAACAACGGCACGATGGTCATTCAGGACTCTGTCGGCGGCGGCGTCATCTCCTGCGACGCTATGAGTACCGCCTCCGGCGTGGACGGCAGCGCCGTCATCCGCAACAACGCGGGCGCGACGCTGACGATCACCGGCAAGGACAGCGAGCATAAGCTGCGGATCTATCAGAAGCAGGCTGAGGCGACGTATAGCAGCTCTTACGGCTACTACGCCTACAACTACGGCATCTACAACCCCGGCACGATCACCGCCCTGACCTACGTGGACGTTTCGTCCGCGATGAGCCGGTCCTGCAGCGTCAACATCTATAACTACAACGCCGGCGTGATCGACCTGATCTCCGACTGCCACATGTTCTCCGGCGGCAGCTCGTCCGTCTTCAACTACGGCGGCACGATCACCATGATCGACAATCTGACCGCCGACGGCAAGACCGGCATCACGAACCGCAACCTCGTCACCGGCACCGCCGCAGAAGGCAAGACCGTCACGGACGCCAACAAGGGCGTCATCACTACGATCCAGAACAGCCACATCGAGGTCGGTTCCTACGCGATCTCCAACCACGCGGTCATCAACACGGTGAAGAACTGCACTCTGATCGCGCATCCGGACTCCGCGCAGGTCGACACCCGCGGCGACGGCCTTTCGCTGGCGGTTGACGGCAACACTTACTGCTACACCGTCTACAACAGCCAGAACTGGTACTATGACACCAACCTCTGGAAGCAGACGGACAGCAGCTCGGGCGGCTACACCCGCGTCAACTATTACCGGGAAGAAGAACAGTACCGTCCGACCATCGGCACGATCGAGAACTGCGAGATCTACGCCGAGATCACTTCCACCAGCGCGTCGCACGGCTACGCGCTCGTGAACTACGGCGTGATCAATAAGATCGGCGGCACGACGAACATCAAGGTCTACAAGCACCCGGACAATGCGAAGATCAGCGTTGCCCACTATGGCCTGCATAACCTCGGCGGCGGTATCATCAAGAGCATCGAGGGTACGGTCAACGTCAGCGCGACCGGCGTCGGCGCCGTTTATAACGACGGCGTGTTCACGACGCAGATCAACTACACCTACAGCAATAAGGTCGGCGGCATCCTTACCCATCAGAAGAACACCTACGGTCAGCCGTCCACGATCAACAGCATCACCTGCGCCGGTACGTGGTCCTGCGGTGGGAGCAACAGTTACTACTATGCGCTGTACAACACCGGCTACATCCAGACCATCAACTCGACCGGCCTGACGCTGACCGGCGGCTGCAACGTGCTTTACAACGCCACCAACGGCGCCAACAAGACTTACGAGATCACCAAATCCTATACGGACGCCGCGACCGCCAGTACGGAGTATATGCGCGTCCAGACTTACGTCAAGAACCTGGAAAAGGGCAGCACCATCGGCACGATCAACGGCATTACGGTCACGGGCAAGGGCAGCAAGTCCTACTATGTGTTCAATAACCAGGGACATATCGGGACTCTGTCCAACACCACGGTAAACTTTGCCTCAGGTGCAACTGCAAACACCAGCTATTATGTGGCATTCCTGAACGGCGATTCCCGCTATCAGAGCTACACGGAGACGATTCAGACCAACCGCACGCCCGAAACGGATCCGCACCTGACGGTCACTGCCGGCGTCGTGACGCGGTATGACAGAGATTATACCTACGCCACGCCGACCATTGACACGATCGACAATCTGACGGTCAACTCCATCACCGCCTACGCGTTCCGAAACGCAGGCGCGATCGGCACGCTGAAAAACAGCACGATCACCGGCACGCAGTACGCGCTCCACAACTATGCAAGTGGCCCGTACACCGAGCGGCAGACCCTGCAGTATTACTCCGGCACGAGCATCTTCGCAACGACGAAGTACACCAGCGAGTATTCCAAGCACTACGAGCGCGGCGTTGCGACGATCAACCTGATCGACAACTGCACGATCACGACCCCCGCGAACACCTACGCCATGTTCAACAGCGGTCACGTCGGCACGATCAAGAACAGCACGCTGCAGGCCGGAACAACCACTGCAAAAGCATATGCGCTATGGAACGGCGGAGCCAGCACGATTGTTGGCGCCGAGCGTGAGTATACCTGCAATCTGGCTGATTACTTCTACGTGACCGCTAACGGCGGCACCTCCTGCACGGCGTACTGGGGATCCGGCGGCGAGACCAAAGTTGTTACCTACGACTACGACGTCCCGACCATCGACCTGATCGGCGAGGGCAACACGTTCCAGGCAACGAGCACGGTCATCGCCAACACCGGCGTCATCACCGCGATCAACAGCGGCACGGGCACCCTGACCACGGTCACCGGCACCTCCGCAAAGGGCAGCACGATCTACAACTACTCTGCCTGCCTTGACGCCCGCACCACGACCACGCCGTATACGGCGGCGACGGCTGCGAACGCCAGCGGCACGGCGGGCACCGCGGTCAACGACGATACTCTCCTGTCCGGCGCGCAGATCGGCACGATCAAGAACGTGTATATCAACGCCAACGGCTACGGCATCCTGAACGGCGACGCGACGGCGGGCAAGCTGCCTGTCATCGGCGAGATCGGCGAGGGAACCGAAATCTACGCCCACTGCACGACGGCGGGCTACCACGCCATCGCCAACCAGAACTATGCCGAAATCACCAGCATCACCGGCGGTATCTTCACGGTGACCAAGGCGACGACCAACGCCTACCGCAACGGCTACAGCGCCGAGGGCAACGCGGAGCATGCAACGCTGATCTCCGGCGGCGACTTCAAGGGCATGGCGAACAACAGAGACAACGCGATCTATCTGCCGAACGACACGAGCCGCCAGACCTATCCGGCTGGCTACACGCTCAGCTCGACGACGGAAACCGTCACGCTGCACGACGGCACGACAGCTCCCTGCTACTTCATCGCCAAGCTCGTCACCGTGAGCTTCAACGCCAACGAGGGCACCGGCACGATGGAGGCGCAGTCCGACGAGCAGGGCAAGACGATCACCCTGACCGCCAACGCCTTTGAGCGCAGCGGCTACAGCTTCAGCGGCTGGAACACCGAAGCCGACGGCTCCGGCACGCCGTACGCGGACGAAGCGTCCGTGACGCTCTCCGACGACCTGACGCTCTACGCGCAGTGGACGGAGAACGCGGCTACCTACACCGTCACGTGGAAGAACGGCGACACCGTTCTGAAGACGGATACGGACGTCGCGGGCGGCACCGTGCCGACCTACAGCGGCGAAACGCCCACCAAGGCGGCAGACGCAACCTATCATTACACCTTCTCCGGCTGGGATCCCACGCCCGCCGCGCTGAGCGACGACGCGGTCTACACCGCGCAGTTTACGCAGACGGCGCATACGTGGAACGACGGCACGGTCACGACCGCTGCGACCTGCACGACGGACGGCGTGAAGACGCTGACCTGTACGGTCTGCGGACAGACTAAGACCGAAGCTATTTCGGCGCTTGGCCACGATATGGTGACCGACGCTGCGGTAGCGGCGACCTGTACCGAAAACGGCCTGACCGAAGGCAGCCACTGCTCGCGCTGCGACTACGCGGTCGCGCAGGAAACCGTACCTGCACTCGGCCATGACATCGTCACCGACGCTGCAGTCGCTGCAACCTGCACGGAGACCGGCCTGACCGAAGGCAGCCACTGCTCGCGCTGCGATTACGCAGTCGCACAGCAGACTGTACCGGCACTCGGACATGACATCGTCACCGACGCTGCGGTAGCGGCGACCTGTACCGAAACCGGTCTGACAGCCGGCGAGCACTGCACGCGCTGCGATTACGCAGTCGCACAGCAGACCGTCCCGGCGCTTGGCCACGATATGGTGACCGACGCTGCGGTAGCAGCAACCTGCACCGAAACCGGTCTGACAGCCGGCGAGCACTGCACGCGCTGCGATTACGCAGTCGCACAGCAGACTGTCCCGGCGCTCGGCCACGATATGATCACCGACGCTGCGGTAGCGGCGACCTGTACCGAAACCGGTCTGACTGCCGGTGAGCACTGCTCGCGCTGCGATTACGCGGTCGCACAGACGGTCGTTCCCGCACTGGGCCACGACCTTGTGACCGACGCTGCGGTAGCGGCGACCTGCACGGAGACTGGCCTGACCGAAGGCAGCCACTGCTCGCGCTGCGATTACGCGGTCGCACAGACGGTCGTTCCCGCACTGGGCCACGACCTTGTGACCGACG
>JAFROD010000065.1 GCA_017429835.1 Oscillospiraceae bacterium | reverse complement strand
GTCCGACGTCTTGATGTCCTTGAACGGATTGCTTCCGCCGCCGGTCGCGGGGATATCCTCCGTCCTCGTCGCGCCGCAGCGCGTGCAGGTAAAGGTCTTTTCGCCCTTTGCCGTCGCGGTCGCGGGCTTGGTGACCTTGCCCTCGTCCCAGGCGTGACCGAGGGCGGGAACGACCTCCTGCGCGACCTTGTAATCGCAGCGCGTGCAGTGCTTGCCTTCCGTCAGACCGGTCTCGGTGCAGGTCGCCGCCTTCGCAGGATCCGTCACGAGCTCGTGACCCAGCGCGGGAACGTAAGTATCCACGTAGCTGTCGCCGCAGGAACAGGTATGGGTCGTATAGCCCTGCTCGGTACAGGTCGGCGGCGTGACGACCGCCGTATAGCTGTGGACGTGCGAGAGTTCGGGGATCGGTACCTTTCTCGTTTCGCCGCAGCGCGTGCAGGTAAAGGTGATCTCACCCTTTTCAAACTCGGTCGGCTCAAGCGTGATCTCACCTGCGTCCCAGGCGTGCCCCAGTGCGGGAGCGATCTGCTGTTCCTCTTTATAATCGCAGCGGCTGCAATGGCAGCCCTCGGTCAGTCCCGCTTCCGTACAGGTTGCCGGAACAGCCGCATCCGTCACGAGGTCGTGACCCAGCGCGGGAACGACCTCCTGCGCCAGCTTATAGCTGCAGCGCGCACAGTGCTCACCGGCGGTCAGACCGGTCTCCGTGCAGGTCGCAGGAACCGCCGCGTCCGTCACGAGGTCGTGACCCAACGCGGGCAGGATCGTTTCGGAAAGCACTTCTTCGCAGTCGTCGCAGATCGTTCTGTCATAGCCATCCGTCAGGCAGGCAGCGTTCTTGTGCTCCGTACGGGTATTCGTATGCGGACAAGGAGCGGTATGGAGATTCGCGCCGGTCAGAGAAGCGTTGTCGCCGCCGATCTGAATTGCGTTCCAATCCCCCGGCGTGCCGGCGTAGTTGACGTCCGTCAGTCCGGTGCAGCCGGAAAACGCGCTTTTGCCGATCACCGTCACGCTCACGGGGATCGTGACCGTCGTCAGCTTCGTGCAGAAGCGGAACGCGCCTTCACAGATGCTCGTCACGCCGTCGCCGACGTTCACGGTACGGATCGACCCGGTGTAGTCCAGCCACGGTGCCTCCGTCATCTCGCCCGTGCCGGAGATCGTCAGCACGCCGGTCGTCTTGTTCAGCTCCCACTTCAGGTCGCCGCAGGTGCCGGAAACGATATCGTCAAAGGGATCGGGCGGGAGAATGATATCCGCGTTTGCAGGAAAGGCAACCGCAGGCAGCAGCGCGCAGAGCATTGCTGCCACAAGCAGAATGGAAAGGATTTGCCGTTTCATAGTATAACCTCCTGAAGACGTCAATTCGTTCTGTATTCGTTGGGAACGATGTCCAGTTCGCCGCTCTCGGAGAAGTAGTAGTCCAGCATCGCCTTGGCGATCTTGCCGAGATTGCCGCCCTGCGCACCTTTTTCCACGTAGATCATGATGGCGATCTGCGGGTCGTCCGCAGGCGCGAAGAGGACGAAGGAGCCGTTATCCGAGCCGTTGG
This sequence comes from Oscillospiraceae bacterium, assembly GCA_017429835.1. Lineage (GTDB taxonomy): Bacteria > Bacillota > Clostridia > Oscillospirales > Oscillospiraceae > JAZOXB01. Next base: position 4,368 of record JAFROD010000065.1, on the reverse strand, counting down.
AGCCGTGCTCCGCGGTGCCGGTCTTGGCGCAGACCGCGATCGGATAGCCGTTGAAGACGGTGGACGCAGTACCGGTCTGCGCCGACATGCGCATGCCGTCCATATAGGCAGAATACGCCTCGTCGTTGATTTCGAACTGGTTGAGGATCGTCGGCTGGTTCTGCCGGATCAGCTCTTCGTAATCCGACGACAGCACACGCCGCAGGAAGGTCGCCTGGTAGCGCACGCCGCGGTTGGCGAGGGTCGCGGTATAAGAGCAGAGCTGCATCGGCGTGAAGCGGTGTTCGGACTGACCGATCGCCGCCTGCACGAGGTCGCCGCCGTACCAGACGGAGTAGTCGCCCTGATACAAAGCGTCCTTGACCTCGGGATTTGCCCTGCGTCCGACCGACTCCGGAATCTCGATGCCCGTATGCTCGCCGAGTCCAAAGTTCTTCGCCGTCTCGTCGATCAGGTCGATACCGGTCAGCCAGCCGAGCTCGTAGAAGAAGTAGTTGCAGGACACCTCCAGCGCCTGCCGCACGTCCAAAACGCCGTGGGTCGCCTTTGCCGTCGTCCATAACATGCAGCGCGGCCAGTAGCCGACGTCCGCAAAGCGCATATAGATACCTTCGTCCTTCACCTTGAAATCGGGCGAAACGATATGATTGTTCAGCGCGGCGACCGTCGTGACCATCTTGAAGATCGAGCCGGGCGGATAGGTCGCCGTCAGCGCACGGTTGTACAGCGGCGCAAATTTCTGGTTTCTGATCTCGTTGTAGTCTTCAAAGAAGCGCGACAGATCGTAGGTCGGATAGCTCGCACAGGCAAGCACCTCGCCGGTCTTGACCGACATGGCGACGACCGCGCCGCCCTCCGCGTCCAGACCGGCCTGCTTGGCGCCGATGCCGTTTTCGCGCAGATCGAGGATCAGCTTTTCCAGTTCATCTTCCGCGACCTTCTGCAGGTTGATGTCGATCGCAAGCTCAATGTTGTTGCCCGCGACCGGCTCGACAATATAGTGTTCCTCGACAATTTTGCCGTCTTGCGTGATTACGGTCTCGCGCAAGCCGTCCGTCCCGTGGAGCTCCAACTCGAACGCCTTTTCCAAACCGGCCTTGCCGACCTCGGCGTCCATCGAATAGTCGTAATCCTTATAATACTCCCACTCCTCCCCGTTCATCTTGCCGACGTAGCCGAGGATATGCGCGGCATAGCCCGTGTGATATTCGCGCACGGTAGAGGTCGTCACGCTGACGCCGGGGACGTTCAGCTCCATCAGGGACGCGAGCGCCATGGCGTCGATATCGTTGACAAGCTCGTAGGTCGGCAGGTTGGTGCAGTGGCGCAGCTCCAGCTCGTAACGAACGGAGATGACCGTTCTTGCTTCCTCCTCCGTCCACGTGTCGGGGATATGGTAGCGGTCGCGCAGGCGGCGCACCAACTGCGGCGCGGAGATGTCGGTATCCCAGTCGCGTTCGTTCAGGAAGGTGCGGAAGTAGCCGTTCCACGCAGAGGAGAATTGCCCTGTCGTATACTCGTAAGGCTTCTGCATCGTCACCGGGAAATGGTCGATGATTTTCATGTCCTGCTCGCGGCACAGATTCGTGAGCTGCCGCAGGTATTCGTTCGGATCGTCCGAACTGAACAGAACGTCGTAGAACAGAATGACGTTAAACGAGGCGCGATTGGCGATCAGGATATTGCCGTTGCGGTCGAGGATCTCGCCGCGCGCGGCAGTCACGCGAGTGCGGTACGTGAACGTATCGGTGGAGCTTGCCGCGTTTTCACCGCCCTCGCGGATCTGCAGACCGTAAAGGCGGACGGTAAAAACTCCGAGCACGACCACGAGCAGCAGGGAGAACGCGATAATTCGGAAAGAGTATTTACTACGATTCATAGGCATCTCCGATTTTCTCGATGCACTTTACCAGCAGATATACCACCGGCTGTGCAAGGGCGGAAACCAGCACGCAGGGGATCAGATCCGTCACAAAACGGCTTCCCGCCATCGTGCCGAAGAAGTATTTGAGCAGGAAAATCAAGGTCTGCTCCGTAAAGAGCGTCACGACCGTGATCGCAAGGCAGGGCAGGAACCGGTTTGTCAGCACCGCGCTGCACAGAAGGCTGCCGAGCACCGGCACGATCGTCAGCACCGCAATGCTGACGCTCCCCTCGTCGGCGCCGGACAGGCACCAGAACAGCGAGGTCAGGAGCGCGAACAGTCCGCCGCGTTCCGCGCCTTCGCGCAGGCAGACGCAGGTGATGACCACGGGAACGAGATTCGGCTGCACGCCGAAGATCGTATGATTGCCGAAGACCACCGTCTGCAGCATCATCGCCAGCAGGAACAGCAGCGAGTACAGCGTCCAGCGCAGAATATGCAGCCACTGCTTCGGCGTAATATACAGTTTGTCGAGCACTGCCGTCCCTCCTTTCAGGTTTTCAGGCAGGATTATTCGCTGATAAAATCAGTAATGATATAGATTTGCTCCAGCGTGTCGAAATCCGCCGCAGGATTCAGCAGCGCGTATTTTGCGACGCCGGTCTCATCATAGCCCGCGTCGATCACGTAGCCGATGATGAGATCCTTCGGATAGACCGAAGAGCCGGTGGTAACGACCTGGTCGTTGTTGCGCAGAACGGCCTCACTCGGCAGATAGGTCATGCGGAGCTTTCCGACCTCGCCGGAGGAATACGCGCCCTGCACGACGCCGATATGACCGGACGACGCGATACTCGCTCTGATCTCGAGAGAGGTGTCCAAAATGGTGGTGACGACTGCCCAGTTCGTGCCGATTTCGCTGATCGTGCCGACGACCTGACCGTACTGCGTCACGGCGACCATGCCCGTCTCCAGTCCGGCGTTCGTCCCCTTGCCGATCGTGAAGGTGCTCTTCCAGTTTGAAGAATCCCACGAAACGATATAGGCATCGCAGTAATGGTAGTCGTCATGCAGCTTGCTCAGATTCAGCAGTTCGCGCAGATAGGCGTTCTCGCGCTCCAGCGCGTCCGCGCTGCGCACCTGATTCTCGATCTCCATGATCCGCTGTTCCAGATATTCGTTTTTCGCTTCCAAGGCTTCATAGGCAAACACGTAGTTATAATAGCGTTCGATCTGCCTTGAAATGGAACTGAATCCGCTGCGGATCGGCGTCAGGACGGTCTGCACCGCCTTTTCCGCCCACGTCGTTCCAAACAGACCCGATGAGATCGCCGTCACGATCGCCAGGATCAGCGCCAGTACAACGATCAGCTTCACGCGTCCGCTCCATTGTTTTTTCAATCCGATCACCTCAACAGCCCATCAGCTTCACGCCGTACCCGCGGAGCATATCCGCAAGCGTACAGACGGGCAAGCCCATAACATTGTAAAAATCGCCGTCCAGTCCCTCGATGAAGATCGCGGCAAGACCCTGCACGCCGTAGGCGCCGGCCTTGTCCATCGGCTCGCCGCTCGCGACGTAGGCGCGGATCTCCTGCTCCAGCAAACGGCGGAAGCGAACGGCGGTCACTACGGTCTTTGTCTCAGACCGATCGCCGCTTATAACGGTCACGCCGGTCATAACGTGATGCTCCCTGCCCGAAAGACGGCGAAGCATGTCGACTGCGTCCTCCGGGTCGCGGGGTTTTCCCATGACCAGACCGTCCAGCACTACGATGGTATCTGCCGCGACGATCACGTCGTCTGCGCCGCACAGCGGTCGCACGGCGTTTGCCTTCCGGCGGCTGACGTCCGCAACCTCGTCGTACGGGTCGCCGTCCGGACGCATCGTTTCGTCGGTAGGCGCAGTACGGACGGAAAATTCCAGACCCATCCGCTCCATCAGTTCTCTTCTGCGAGGAGAGGATGATGCAAGAATGATATTCATGTTTTCTCCTTTATTCAACGCCGCGCAGATACAGCCCGCGCGTACAGCCGCCCGGCTCAAACTGCGCCTCGCCGCGATAGGCGGCGAGCACGCCGTCGATCTCCGCGGCATTCTCCGTCGTAAAGCTCAGGCGCAGTGCCCAGAGTCCGAGGTTGCGCAGCTCGTCCTTTTTGTCCAGCATGTAAAGCTTTTTGCCGTTGAGGATCACGCTGCGGCAGGTGCCGCAGTCGCGCACTACGCGGAATTCCTCGCCGATGCGGTCGATCATCTTGGTCGTACCGCTCTCGCAGGAGCAAATGCCCGCGCGATTTTTCATCAGGCAGTTCTCCGTCAGCATCAGCGGCAGCCGGCCGTAGACGATCATCTCCGTCGGCAGCGGCTTTGAAAGGTCGCGGATCTGCGGCAGGCTCATTTCAAACGACGCCGTCGCGCTCACCATGCCGAGCTGCTTCGGCAGCGCCATGGCGCGGGAGTTGTAGAGATTCAGTCCGAAATCGCCGGCGATCTCCAACTCCCG
>JAFROD010000064.1 GCA_017429835.1 Oscillospiraceae bacterium | reverse complement strand
TCTCGTCGAGTGACCAGCATCACCAAAAAGCAGGGAGAGGCGAATGCCTCTCCTTTATGAATACCTTAATGCTGTGCCGGTGGCCGGAATACTCCGGCGGCGTTGCCGCCTTCGTGACACTTCGGATTTGTCCGGCTGCGCCGAACCGCCGCCTTGCGGCGCTTTTGCTGACGCAAAAGAAATCCTCGTGTTCGAACCATGCTTCTCGCCGAGTGACCAGCATCACCAAAAAGCAGGGAGAGGCGAATGCCTCTCCCTGCTTTTTGGTGCCGGTGGCCGGACTCGAACCGGCACGCTGTCGCCAGCGGTGGATTTTGAGTCCACTACGTCTACCAATTCCATCACACCGGCATGGTGCGCGGCGCTCATGCGCCGCTGTTCATTATAACTGGTGTGCGGCGGAATTGCAAGACATTTTTTTGCGTTCAGGAAACTTGCCGCAGCAGGTCGCGGCGCAGCCGCTGCATGATACGCTTTTCAAGGCGAGAGATGTACGACTGCGAAATGCCCATGAGGTCTGCGACCTCCTTCTGCGTCTTTTCCTGCTGACCTGCCAGCCCGAAGCGCATGGAAACGATGTACCGGTCGCGCTCCGGCAGACGCGCCAGGGCTTCACGCAGGAGCTGGTGCTCCACGTCTTCCTCCATCTGGCGCATGACGGTATCGTTCTCCGTGCCCAGAATGTCGGAGAGCAGCAGCTCATTTCCGTCCCAGTCGGTATTGATCGGCTCGTCGAGGGAAACTTCGGTCTTCTGCCCCGCGATCTTTCGAATGTGCATGAGGATCTCGTTCTCGATGCACCGTGAAGCGTAGGTCGCGAGCTTGATGTTGCGATCGGCACGGAAGGTGCCGATCGCTTTGATCAGTCCGATCGTGCCAATGGAGATCAGGTCTTCGATGTTGATTCCCGTGTTCTCAAAGCGGCGGGCGATGTAGACGACGAGGCGGAGATTTCGCTCGATCAGGCATTGCTTTGCCTGCTCGTCGCCTTCGGAAATACGCTGTAGAAGATTCTGTTCCTCCGCGCCGGACAGGGGCGGCGGGAGAATGTCGCTTCCGCCGATATAGAATATGCTCTCCGGCGGATTGAGCAAAGCGGTGATGAGCTGTGACAGCGTTTTAAGCATAACGAGTACCTCCGGTCAGCGCCTCGTATGCGCCGCGCTCCGACACCGGCGTCGGAGAGAGGGCGACGAGGCCGGTTTTGGTTTGATTGTTGAGCGTGATTTCGCAGGGGAACGCAAGCAGAAGTCCGCTTGAGACCCCGACGGCGCGGTAGGGGATCAGCCGCGGCGCGTAGTCCTTTAGCCGCAGCGCAAGGTTGGCGGGGGAAATAACGTCTTCTGCGGAAAGCGCGAGAGGAAAGAGAGGACGGACTGCCTGCCAGTAGACGGTTAAGACGCTTTCGCCGCTGACGGGATCGCACAGCGTATTGCCGCTGTCGCGCAGTGCGTTCAGGTGAACGCATCTGCCGCGCAGACGCAGCGTGACGGGCAGAATACTGTCTGCGGCAAAGGTCAGCTTCGGCAGCAGCAGGCGGCAGGCGAGGCTGACGGCGGCAGCGGTCAGCAGGAGGGAAAAGAAAGTGACGGGGTAGAACAGCGCGTCCGCCCGATACCGGAGCTGCCCGCCCTTGAGCAATTCTACGCCGTAGACCGCTCCGCAGAGCGCGAGCGTCATGCCGCCGAAGACTGCCGCCTGCCGCAGCGCGCCGCGCCGCCGTCCGAACGCAAGCACGATCATTCCCGCGGCACACAGGAGCTTGACGGGAAAGGCGGAAAGCCATCGCAATCCCGGCAGATAGACCGCGACGGCGTAGGCCGCGCCGAGCAGCGCGCCGCAGAGCAGGCGCTTATTCCGGATCGCCGCGCCGCCGAGCCGTGCGCTTGTCCGCAGGAGCAGATAATTGACGATAAGATTCAATACGAAAACAGCGTCCGCGTAGACAGTCAAGGGCATCACCTCTGTGGACAAAGCATAGCGCAGCGGATATAAAAAACAGGTCGCAATCCACAATTGGGAATGCGGCCTGTTTCGTACTTGTCAGTCGTGTTTTCGGGCGTTTCTTTCTGGAATACCATTTCCCGCGAAACTTTTTTGCAAAAAACCGTATAGCGCGGTCGAACGATTATTCCGGGCGCATGACAGACTTAACGTGCTTTTCCGCCTGAAAGCGCGGGAGCATGATCTCGTGCCCGCAGCCGGTGCACTTGAGCTTGAAGTCCGCGCCGATGCGCAGAACGGTCCACGTGTTGCTTCCGCAGGGGTGCTTTTTCTTCATTGTCAGCACGTCGCCCGGGCGAATATCCATCATCTTACTCCCTCATTTCTTGATCGCGTCCCAGTATTGCTTGGCAGCCTGCTCGATCTTGTTGTCGCCGTACTCGTAGTAGCGCGCGTCCTTGATCTGATCCGGCAGGTACTGCTGCCTGACCCAGTGATTCGGAAAATTGTGCGGGTAGAGATAGCCCTGCTCGCGCTCCTGCCCGAAGGAATCGGCGTGGACGTTCTGCAGCTCGCGCGGGAAATCGCCGATCTTGCCGGCGCGGACGTCGGACAGCGCCTTGTCGATCGCCATGCAGCCGGAATTGGACTTCGGCGCGGTAGCGAGGAAGATCACGGCGTCCGCCAGCGGCAGGCGCGCCTCGGGCATCCCGAGCTGAAGCGCGGAATCCACGCACGCCTTGACGATCGGGATCGCCAGCGGATAGGCAAGCCCGATGTCCTCGCAGGCGGAGCAGAGGATCCGGCGGCAGCAGGCGGGCAGATCGCCGACTTCCAAAAAGCGTGCAAGATAGTGGATCGCGGCGTCGGGATCGGAGCCTCGTATGGACTTCATCAGCGCGGAAAGACAGTCAAAGTGATTGTCGCCGTCGCGGTCGTAGCGCATGGCGGAACGCTGCGTCACCGCCTTCGCGTCCGCCAAGGTGAGGAGCAGGGAAGTGTCGCCCGGACGCGCGGCGATGAACAGCGCTTCCACGGCGTTGATCGCCTTACGGATATCGCCGCCGCAGCAGGTGGCGATATGCTCGAGCGCGCCGTCCTCCGCGCTGACGGTAAGACCGGTCTTATTCGCCATATAGTCCACGGCGCGGCGGACGGCCTTCAGCGCCGCTTCGGGTGTGATCGGCTTGAATTCAAAGACCGTGCTGCGGCTCAGGATCGCGTTGAATACGTAGAAATACGGATTCTCCGTCGTGGAGGCGATCAGCGTGATCTTGCCGTTCTCAATGTGCTCGAGCAGCGTCTGCTGCTGCTTTTTGTTGAAGGACTGGATCTCGTCCAGATAAAGCAGGACGCCGTTCGGGGCAAGCAGCGTGTCAAGCTGTGAGACGATCTCCTTGATGTCTGCAGTCGAGGCAGTCGTCGCGTTGAGCTTATACAGCGTGCGCTGCGTGGCGTCGGCGATGATGTTGGCGACCGTCGTCTTGCCCGTGCCGCTCGGCCCGTAGAAGATCAGATTCGGTACGTTGCCCGATTCGATCATCCGGCGCAGCATTTTGCCTTCGCCGAGGATCTCGTCCTGGCCGAAGACTTCATCTAAGGTCGTCGGGCGAAGCTCGTCCGCCAGAGGTTGATACATCGCTTTTCCTCCTTTCCGGCAGCTCACTGACGAGAGCCGCGCCGAGAATGAGAACCGCGCCGACGGCCTCCTTCCATCCAAACGGCTCTTTGAGCACGAGAGCGGACAGAAGAACCGCCACCAGCGGGTCGATATAGCTGAGGATCGCGAGCGTCTGCGCGTTCATCGTGCGGAGCGCGCCGAAGTAGAGCGCGTAGGCGACGCCCGTATGGACGACGCAGACGATGAGGAGCAGGATCGCCGCGGCGAGAGTGAATTCGGAGAAGCTCCATTTTTCCGCCAGCAGCGTGTAGGGCAGGGTGACGGCGGCGGCAGCCAGAAGCTGCACGACGGTCTTGTCGAACGCATTGACTTCCGTGAGTTTTTTGCTGAGAAATACGATGACCGGATAGAGCAGCGCCGCGCCCAGCGCGAACGCGATGCCGCTCAGCTCGGTCGTTCCGCCGCCGATGACGCCTGAGATGAAGACCACGCCGCAAAGTGCAACGAAGATACAGAGCACCTTGCGTACAGTCAGCCGCTCCTTGAGGACGAACGGCGCGACGATCAGCAGGAGGATCGGCGCGAAGTAATACGCCAGCGTCGCGCTTGCGACGGTGGTGCGGCTGTACGCTTCAAAGAGCAGCACCCAGTTCGCACCGAGCGCCCCGCCGGACAAACAGAGGGGTACCAGATTGCTCCGAATGACAGCCCAATCCGGCTTTTTCTTCAAAATCAGCAGAAAAACGACTAAGGAAAGCGCACCGATCAGACCCCGGGCGCAGGCGATCAGCCCGGAGGGAAGAGGAATATAGTGCCGGAAGACGCCGATGGTGCCGTAGAGGGTCATCGCAGCGATCAGCATCCATTTTCCTCTGCTTTGCATTATTTGGACAGATAGGCGTCGCAGACTTTTCTTGCTTCCTCGGCAATGACCGGCTCGTCGATGTTGACAAGGTGACCCTGATCGACCGTGACCTTGCCGTTCACGACGGTATAATCCACCGCGCCGCGCAGACCGACCGTGCCAAAGACGTTCTTCGGATCGTAGGTCGCGCCGACCAGCTCGAGGCGGCGGGAATCGACGAGGAAGAAGTCCGCGCACTTGCCGACCTCGAGAGAGCCGATATCGGTTCTGCCGAGCAGGGAAGCCGAGCCGCGGGTTGCCATTTTGAGCACGTCATAGCCCGTCGGCGCCTTCGCGGAAGAATTCAGACGGTGCAGCAGGAAGCAGATACGGATCTCTTCGAGCAGATTGGAGCCGTCCTGCGAGGCAGAGCCGTCGACCGCAAGACCGACCTTGACGCCGCGCTCCAGCATTTCCGGAATGCGTGCGATGCCGGAGGAGAGCTTCATGTTGGAAACCGGGCAGTGGGCGACGCCCGTGCCGGTCTTGGCAAGAAAGTCCAGCTCTTCCGTGGTGAAGTGGATGCCGTGGGCATACCAGACGTCGTCGCCGACCCAGCCGAGGGATTCCATGTACGCGAGCGGACGCATGTTGTAGCGGCTGAGGGTGTAGTTTTCCTCATCCTTCGTTTCGCAAAGGTGCGTATGCAGCCGCACGCCGTACTGACGGGCGAGGATCGCCGACTGCTTGAGAAGCTCCGCAGAGACGGAGAACGGAGAGCACGGCGCGAGCACGATCTGGTGCATCGAGCCGAAGGAGGGGTCGTGATACTTTTCGATCAGATAGGCGCTGTCCTTCATGATCTCGTCGACGGTCTGCACGACGCTGTCGGGCGGCAGTCCTCCGTCCTTGACGGACAGATCCATGCTGCCGCGGGAGGAGACCATGCGCATGCCGAGCTCATCGGCGGTCGCCATCTGCGCGCCGATCAGATCGCCCGTGCCTGCGGGGAAGACGTAGTGGTGGTCGAAGCAGGTGGTGCAGCCGTTCTTCATCAGCTCGCCCATACCGGTCAGACCGGAATAGCGAATGACCGTCTGATCGAGATTTTTCCAGATTTCGTACAGCGTCTTGAGCCAGTCGAACAGCTCCATGTTCTGCACCTGCGGCAGATTGCGGGAGAACTGCTGATACAGATGGTGGTGCGTGTTGATCAGACCGGGATAGCAGAACAGATGCGTTCCGTCGATCTCGCGGTCGGCTTTCTGCGGAAGCTGTTTGCCGATGGCACGGATCACGCCGTCTTCACAGTAAAGATCGACGTTGTTCAGAAGCTCGTCGGCGTCGTTGCAGGTGACAAGTGCGGAAATGTTGCGGATCATCAGCGTAGACATAGAAAAACCTCCTAAATCGTATTCTCATTGTTTAGTTTTCGCAGGGGATTATCGCGGATGGAGGCGCGTTTTGCCTCCTCGCGCAGTTGACGGATGACGGCGGCGATCTTCTCGTTGACCTGCTCGATCTCGCCCAGCAGCTCGTTCGCGGAAATGCGCAGCACGCCGCTGCGGAGGGCGGAAAGCTGGATCAGCGCGTCCGAGGTCGCCACGCGGACGGCATAGTTTCTGCCGATTTTGCCGACCAGCGTTTCGATATAGAGGTCGGCGCTTTCGTTTTCTTTCGTATAGACGACGCGAAGATTGTCGTGCTTCGTCTTTGAGCCGACGCCGCCCTTGACGCGGTAGCTGTCAAAGACCACGACCAGCTCGCACGGGCGGTAGCCGCAGTAGTTGCTTAAGATGTCCAAAAGGCGCTCCCGTGCGCCGGAAAGGTCAGTTTGCGCCTGCTCGCGCAGACCGTCCCACGCAAAGATCATATTGTAGCCGTCGACGATCAGATAATCCTTCTTTCGCGGCGGAAGGGTGATCTCCGTGGACTCCGCCTTGGGCGGCGGACGGTAGAGCGTATATTTCTCCGGACCGAACTCGCGCTCCATGATGCGCTGCAGCTCTTTTTCGTCGAGATCCAGATTCTGCGTTCTGATCTGCACCGGCACGTCCTCGCGCCGCGGGCGCAGAACGCTCTCGAGATGCATGTGCGAAAAGACCTGATCCCACTTGACGGTGAAGCCGCCGCCGTGGGCGCAGAAGACGGAATCGGGCGTGTTGTCCAGATCGCGCTCGGGATCGTAGCCGATCTCAGCGATGACCTGCTCTGCATTATGGCACGGCGCGTAGCCGTCTGCCTCGCAGAGGAGCCTGCCGCGGCCTTTCGTATAGGAAACGACCTGCGCCATGTAGTCCTGCAATTCCGAAACGGGCGCTCTGCCGACGAGCTGCATGCCGTCTTCGACCTCGGCGGGGGAATCGAAGCTCCCGCCCATAGCGCGGACATCGTTGATCGCACGCCCGATCTGATCTGCGGGAACGGTCAGCGTAAACTTGTAAAACGGCTCCAACAGGACGCTGTCCGCCTGCATGAGTCCCTGACGGACGGCGCGGTAGGTCGCCTGCCGGAAGTCGCCGCCCTCCGTATGCTTGAGGTGGGCGCGGCCTGCCGCCAGCGTGAGCTTCATGTCGGTGATCGGGAAGCCTGCCAGCACGCCGAGGTGCTGCTTTTCCATCAGGTGGGTGAGGATCAGCCGCTGCCAGTTGCGGTCAAGCTCGTCCTCGCTGCAGACGGTCGCAAAGACCAGCCCGCTGCCGGCGGGAAGCGGCTCAAGAATGAGATGCACCTCCGCGTAGTGGCGCAGCGGCTCATAATGCCCGACGCCCTCGACGGGATTGCGGATCGTCTCGCGGTAGCAGACGCGCCCGCCGTCGATCGTGACGTCCAGCTCGAAGCGTTCGCGGATTAGGCTCCGCAGGACTTCGATCTGCACCTGGCCCGTGAGCTGGGCGTGGATCTCGCGCAGCCGTTCGTCCCAGACGATGTGGAGCTGCGGCTCCTCGTCTTCCAACTGCTTCAGCTTCGGAAGAACTGTGCGCGGATCGGCGTCCTTCGGCAGCCGAATCCGGTAGGTCATCACAGGGGTCAGCAGGGGAGGGACGGCGTCTGCTTCCGCGCCGAGCCGGTCGCCCGCGGACAGACCGGAGATACCGGTCACGGCACAAAGCGTTCCGGCGGACGCTTCCTCCGTCTGCGTGAAGTTTGCGCCGGAGTAGAGCCGGATCTGCGTGACCTTTTCTTCTGTGGATTCCCCGTCCTGCGCAAGATAACGCAGCAGGGCGCGCACGCGCAGCGTACCGCCGGTGACCTTCAGAAAGGTCAGACGATTTCCCTGCGCGTCGCGGGAGATTTTATAGACCCGTGCGGCAAAGTCCGCGGGATAGTGCGGCGTGATCGTATATTGCTCCAGCGCGCGGAGCAGCTCGTCGACGCCATCGGACTTCAAGGCCGCGCCGAACAGACAGGGAAAGAGCTTTTCCTGCGCGATCATGGCGGCGACCGTCCCGGGCGCGAGCACACCGTCTGCAAGATACTGCTCCACCGCGACCTCGTCGCAGAGCGCGACCGCTTCCGGATCGGCAAGATCGGCGCACAAAGGATTCAGGTGCGCTTTCGCGTCGTCCAGCAGGCGCGCCTTGTCCGCGCCGGGCAGGTCCATTTTGTTGAAAAATATTAAAGTCGGGATATGATACCGCCGCAGAAGCTTCCACATCGTCTGCGTGTGCCCCTGCACGCCGTCCGTCGCGCTGACGATCAGAACGGCATAGTCGAGCACCTGCATCGTCCGCTCCGCTTCGGGAGAAAAATCCACGTGACCCGGCGTGTCCAGCAGCGTCACGGAAAGCTTGTCCGTGTGAAACCGCGCCTGCTTGGAGAAGATCGTGATGCCGCGGCTCCGCTCCAGCGCGAAGTGATCCAGAAAGGCGTCGCCGTGATCGACCCGTCCGAGTTTTTTCAGTTGTCCGGTGCGGTAGAGCAGCGCTTCGGAGAGCGTCGTCTTGCCGGCGTCCACCTGCGCGAAGAGACCGACGGCGATTTCTTTCATAGATGACCTCGCAGTGCTTGCAAGTTTCGAAATAATACGCTATAATGTAAAAAAACAAAAGGAGTCTTCCGATGTTTCAGTTGAGAAAATACTACCCGCCCGATTTTTCGGAGGCAAAATTTCAGAATGCGCCGAACGTCGTCCTCGAACCCGCGCCGATGGACGGCGTCGCGCCGATGACCTACCACGCAATGAGCATTTTTCCGGAGTATTTCAAGATCGACGGAACGTGGCTCCTCGCGGAGGAGAGCCGCATGGACTGCGTGGCGGTGTATGAGAACGGAAAGATCGTCGTCCGCGAATTCCGTCTGCTCAAAAAGGGCGACCTCGTCGTGACCGGCCGCACGGAGCAGTGCCAGGACGGTATCTACGTCCACGCAAACGGTTTTGCCGAGAAAAAGGCGGAAAAGGACGTGTTCGCCTTCCGCCAGAACCGCTCCAGAGAAACCGCGTTCTCCCGCGACTACGACGAGATCTACCAGTTGCTCAAATATGAGCGCGAACACGGCAAGATCGTATGGGTCATGGGCCCTGCCTTTGCCTTTGACGCCGACGCAAGACACGCCATGTCAAAGCTGATCGAGAACGGCTACGTCCACGCGATTCTGGCGGGAAACGCGCTGGCAACCCACGATCTGGAGGGCGCTTATCTGAAGACCGCGCTCGGACAGGACATCTACACGCAGGAGTCCATGCCGAACGGACACTATAATCATCTCGATCTGATCAACCGCGTGCGCTACCACGGCAGCATTAAAAAGTTCATCGAGGAAGAACATATCGACAACGGCATTATCTACAGTTGCGAAAAGTGCGGCGTGCCGTACGTCCTCGGCGGTTCGATCCGTGACGACGGCCCGCTGCCCCCGGTCTACGGTGACGTGTACGCCGCACAGGACGCAATGCGCAACCAGATCCGCGGCGCGACTACGGTAATCGCCATGGCGACGATGCTGCATACCATTGCGACCGGCAACATGACGCCGTCATACCGCGTGATGCCGGACGGCACGGTGCGGCAGATCTATTTCTATTGTGTAGACGTGTCGGAATTCGTCGTCAACAAGCTTGCCGACCGCGGCAGCCTGTCCGCACGCGGCATCGTGACCAACGTGCAGGACTTCGTCGTCAATCTGCAGAAGGGTCTCGGTTTATAAATTGGTTGAATCGGCGGCGCCGCTCTTTGCGGCGTCGTTTTTTTCTGCCTTTTTCGCGTCTCGCTTTTCCTTGAACTGCGCGATCAACGGGGTCAGGCTTTCCACAAGACTTTTCTTGCCGGCGTCTTCGGCAGGGATCTGCAGCAGTTGTACGTCGGAGCCGCAGACGGCAAGGAAGGAAAGCGGTGTCTTCGTGATCTTCACGCCCGCGCCTGCGGCTACGCCGCTCGGGTTTTTGATCAGATCGGAGCCGCCGCCCGCAAAGCCGCAAGAGAGCTTGGATACGGGAATGACCGTGACGTCGCCGAGCACGATGGGCGCGTCCGTGACAGACTGAACGGCGGACAACTGCTTTGCCTGCTGTGCGGTAAAATCGAAAACACTAAGTAATTCACTCATCTGCGATTCCTCACTTTCTTACGCTTTGCCTGATATACCGTCCGAAGAGCCCGAGTAGAAAACCGACGATGTGGATCGGGCGGTAGTTGAGCTGTCCTTCAAAGGACGCGGTAGTATTGTCCTGCTCAAAATCGCAGCCGATGTCGACGCTGCGCTTTTTGAACTTCATCGTGCCGTCCAGCAGGGTCAGCAGGGGATAGACCGCCGCGCAGACCATGCCGTATCGGAAGGCGCAATCTGCGGCGTCGCTGTCGCCGACAGCGATTCTGAGATCAAACCGCTTGAACACGCTCTTTTTGACCAGCCTGCCGATCCGCGCAAACAGTTCCCCGAACGCGGCGAACACGCCGTTGATGGTCTCGACCAATCCTTTGTCGCCTACGGCGCGCTTGAAGTTGAGCTTGCTGCTGATATCCTTCAGACCGAGAAGATCCAGCAGCTTTTCCGTTGCCCCACCGCCGGCTTTTTTCTTCTGAGCGGCAGGCTTTTCTTCACCTGCGGGCTGTTTCGGTTTCTTGGGCTTTTTTTCTTTTGTGCTGTCCGCGAGCGTTAAAAACAGATATTTGACACGGAACCGGAACCCCTGCTCCGGCGCATAGCGCAGATCAATGCGCAGCGGGAGCGCCAGCAACAGCACGATCAGCGCGAGGATTGCCAAAATGATATATAATGCGAGCATAGCGGCGCTCCTTCCTATTATCTCCATTTTATTATAATCGATATTTACCCGATTTACAAGAGCGACCTCTTTACTTTTTCACGGGGTTATGGTATGGTATGAAAAACAAAAGCATTATAAGGAGAAGACTGCGATGAAGCTGATGAAACAGCTTTTCTATATTTTTCCGTTGAAACAGCGGTTGCAGTATCTGGGGCTTTTCATACTGCAGTTGCTTGAAACCGCGCTCGATTTCTTCGGCGTTGCGCTGATTCTGCCGTTTGTCAATCTCATGGTAAACGCGGAACAGATGCAGGCAAGTTGGTGGTATCGGCTCGTCACAAAGGTCATCGGCACCGCGGAGATGTCGTCCGTGCTGCTGTTCCTGACGATTCTGATGGCGGTCGTTTATCTCGTCAAGAACGCCTTTATCATGTTCCTGACGTGGCTGCGCATCAACTTTATCGGCAAAAGCAAGATTCGCATGGGCGCGCGGATGATCACCTGCTATATGCACAAGCCCTATACCTTCCATCTGCAGCGCAACACTTCCGAGATCATCCGCAATATCAACGGCGACGTGAACGGCGCGTTCAGCGTGATTTCCGCCATGTTTGCCCTCATTTCCGACGCGCTGATCGTCATCTCCCTGACGACCTATCTGTTTGCGGTGGATTTCCAGATGACAGTCGGTCTGCTCATCGCGCTGGCGATCTGCTCCGCGGTTTATTTCCTGATCGTTCGCAAGAAGATCCGTACCTACGGTCAGAAAAGCAGAAAAGTCACCGCAAAGATGTACAAGGCGATCCAGCAGGCGATGGGCGGGATCAAGGAAGTCAAGATCATGGGCAGAGAGAAATTCTTTGCCGACGTATACAAGCGCTGCGGCACGGAGTCCGTCGAGCTGAGTAAGCGATACAGTATCGTCAGTGCGATCCCCGGACGGCTGATCGAAACGCTCTGCATGTTCGCCATTCTGACGATCGTGGCGATCAAGATCATAAAAGGAGAGGATCTTTCGGAGATCGTTCCGAATCTGTCCGCCTTCGCCGTCGCCGCAATCCGCCTGATGCCGCGCGCCAACAGCATTAACGGTCATATCAATACCATCACGTTCAATAAGCCCTCTCTGGAAGCGCTTTATGAGGATCTGGTCGAGTCCGACCGTGAGGAAGCGGAGCGTCAGAAGGAGATCGAGGAGAAGAAAAGGCAGAACCGCAGCGTCAACATCGGCGAAGAACGCAATATCTTTGCGAGGGGTATTACATATACCTACCCGAATAAGACCGAGCCCGTGCTGAAGAACGTCAACATGACGGTAAATGCGGGCGAGTCGGTCGGCATCGTCGGCGTGACGGGCGCGGGCAAGACCACGCTGGTCGATATCATTCTCGGCCTGCTGAAGCCGCAGAAAGGAACGGTCTGCTACGGCGCGCTGGATATCTACGAGGACTACGGCGAATGGCAGAAACACATCGGTTATATCCCGCAGTATATTTATCTGGTC
The DNA here is from genome assembly GCA_017429835.1 of Oscillospiraceae bacterium. Lineage (GTDB taxonomy): Bacteria > Bacillota > Clostridia > Oscillospirales > Oscillospiraceae > JAZOXB01. The sequence goes on along the minus strand of JAFROD010000064.1, from coordinate 5,644 downwards.
GACGATACGATCCGCAACAACGTCGCGCTTGGTGTCGAGGAGGATCAGATCGACGAGGCGGCGGTTTGGCGCGCGCTGGAAAACGCGCAGCTTGCCGATTTCGTCCGCTCGCTGGAGGACGGTCTGGATACCGTGATCGGTGAACGCGGCGTCCGCATTTCCGGCGGTCAGCGCCAGCGCATCGGCATTGCCCGCGCACTCTACTACGATCCGGAGATCCTGTTCTTCGACGAGGCGACCTCGTCACTGGACAACGAAACCGAGAAGGCGGTCATAACGTCCATCAACGAGCTCGGCGCGCAGAAGACCATGATCATCGTCGCCCACCGCCTGACGACCCTGAGCGGCTGCGACCGCATCTACAAGGTCGAGGGCGGAGGCGTTTCGGAGACGACGATCGCATGAGCGGCTGAGAAATGCCATGTAAAACGGAGGCAAACGCCTCCGTTTTTCTCTGCGATCCCAAGAATTCTTTTGTGTAATAAAGAAAAAGCGGAAAACACGCGCGAATCCGTGAAAATTTTTAAAAAAATTTCGGCAAAATATGTAAAAATCATTGACACTTTTCGTGAATTCTGCTATAATCCTAAATCGCGTGAGCATGCGCATCGGACATTTGCGAAGGAGTGAAACGCCGTGCTTGACGAACTGAAGACGGCGAATAAAGTCGTCGGGATCAAGCAGCTTCGCAAGGCGATCGCTGCCGGAAAAGTCAAAAAGGTTTTCCTTGCAGCCGACGCCGATCCCATGCTGACGGAGCCTGTCGCGGAGCAGTGCAGAGCGCGGGACATCGCCGTGATTTCCGTGCCGACCATGCGCCAGCTCGGCGCGGCGTGCAGCATCTCCGTCGACGCGGCGGCAGCCGCGATCCTCTAAAACTTGTATCCAGCGGAATATTTTAGGATATTTCGGGATAATATAAACGCTGAATCAGCGTAATCTGAAAGAAAGGAGAACAACATGCCTACTTTTAATCAGTTGGTCAGAAAGGGAAGAGAACAGAGCACTTTCAAGTCCACGGCTCCTGCACTGCAGAAGGGTCTGAACACCATCAAGAACCGCGCTACCGATCTGTCTTCTCCGCAGAAGAGAGGCGTCTGCACCGCAGTTCGTACCACTACCCCGAAGAAGCCGAACTCCGCACTTCGTAAGATCGCTCGTGTCCGCCTGACGAATGGCTACGAGGTTTCCGCCTATATCCCCGGTGTCGGTCATAACCTGCAGGAGCACTCCGTCGTTCTGATCCGCGGCGGCCGTGTCAAGGACCTCCCGGGCGTTCGTTACCACATCATTCGCGGTACGCTCGATACCCAGGGTGTTCAGGGTCGCATGCAGAGCCGTTCCAAGTACGGCCAGAAGCGCCCGAAGGCCAAGAAGAAGTAAGAGTTCCAACGCCTTATCGCAAGGCACCGCCTTGCCATGCGTTTTTTATATAATTTTTATTGTATGGGAAACCCTTGGCAGGCACAAAACGGTAGGATAAGCCTATCGAAGTACCTATGAAATCATTTTATGAAGGAGGGAAGCAAAGTGCCCAGAAGAGGTAATGTTCCCAAGAGAGAGGTTCTTCCGGATCCGATCTACAAATCCACTCTGGTAACTAAGCTCGTAAACAGCGTCATGCTGGACGGCAAGAAGGGCGTTGCCCAGAGAGTCGTCTACGGCGCATTCGAAATCGTCGAACAGAAGACCGGAAAGAACGGTCTCGACGCATTCCAGCAGGCGATGGAAAACATCATGCCTTCGCTGGAAATCAAGTCCCGTCGTGTCGGCGGCGCGACCTACCAGGTTCCTCTGGAAGTTCGCCCCGAGCGCCGTCAGACGCTCGGCCTTCGCTGGCTGACGACCTATTCCCGCAAGCGCAGTGAAAAGACCATGAAGGAACGCCTTGCAGGCGAGATCATGGATGCTTGCAACAACACCGGCGCCTCTGTGAAGAAGCGCGAAGATACGCACAAAATGGCAGAAGCCAACAAGGCGTTCTCCCATTTCCGCTGGTAACCGAAAAGGAGTTACACAATGCCGAGACAATATTCTCTTGAGAATACAAGAAATATCGGTATTATGGCGCATATTGACGCAGGCAAGACCACCACGACCGAGCGCATTCTGTTCTATACCGGCCGCACCTATAAATTAGGCGAGACCCATGAGGGCAACGCGGTCATGGACTGGATGGAGCAGGAGCAGGAGCGCGGCATCACGATCACGTCCGCTGCGACGACCTGTTTCTGGAACAACTGCCGCATCAATATCATTGACACGCCGGGTCACGTCGACTTCACCGTTGAGGTTGAGCGATCCCTGCGCGTGCTGGACGGCGCGGTCACCGTGCTGTGCGCCAAGGGCGGCGTAGAGCCCCAGACCGAAACAGTCTGGCGTCAGGCCGACAAATACAACGTTCCGCGTATGGTCTATGTGAATAAGATGGACATTACGGGAGCCGATTTTTTCAACGTTCTCAATATGATGCATGATCGGCTCAAATGTAACGCGGTTCCCATTCAACTGCCGATCGGTTCAGAAGCAGACTTCAAGGGCGTTATCGATCTTGTCAAGATGAAGGCGAACGTCTTTTACGACGAGCTCGGCAAGGACGTCCGCGAGGAAGAGATCCCCGAGGATCTGCAAGACCTTGCGGCCGAGTACCGCGAGAAGCTCGTGGAAGCCGTCTCCGATCAGGACGACGAGATCATGGAGCTCTATCTCATGGGCGAGGACGTGCCGCAGGACAAGCTGCGCAGCGCCATTCGCAAGGCAACCATCGGCGTAAAAATGATCCCCGTCACCTGCGGCACTTCTTATAAGAATAAGGGTGTGCAGGAGCTGTTGGACGCGATCGTGGATTATATGCCGTCCCCCTTGGATATCAAGGGCATTCACGGCGTGAATCCGAAGACGGACAAGGAGGAATTCCGCCCCGCAGACGATTCTGCGCCGTTTTCCGCTCTTGCGTTCAAGATCGCGACCGATCCGTTTGTCGGCAAGCTCTGCTTCTTCCGCGTGTACTCCGGCTACGTCGATAAGGGAACGACCGTTCTCAATTCGACTAAGGGAACGCGCGAGCGGATGGGCAGGATCCTGCAGATGCACGCAAACCACAGAGAAGACCGCGAGACTGTGTATTCCGGCGATATCGCCGCGGTCGTCGGTGTGAAGAACACCACGACGGGCGATACCTTCTGCGATGAAAAGCATCCGATCATTCTCGAATCCATGGAATTCCCCGAGCCGGTCATCCGCGTAGCCATCGAGCCGAAAACGAAGGCGGGGCAGGAGAAGATGGGCATCGCCCTGATGAAGCTGGCGGAGGAAGATCCGACTTTCAAAACCTACACGGACGTTGAAACAGGCCAGACCATCATCGCCGGCATGGGTGAGCTCCATTTGGAGATCATCGTCGACCGCCTCCTGCGGGAGTTCAAGGTCGAAGCAAACGTCGGCGCACCGCAGGTCGCCTACAAAGAGACGGTTCGCGGTACCGCGGACGTCGACATGAAGTATGCCCGCCAGTCCGGCGGCAAGGGTCAGTACGGTCACGTCAAGATCAAGCTGGAGCCCAACGAATCCGGCAAGGGCTACGAATTCATCAACGCCGTAACGGGCGGCTCGATCCCCAAGGAGTTCATTCCTGCGGTCGATCAGGGCATTCAGGGCGCGATGACGGCAGGCGTGCTTGCCGGCTTCCCGGTCGTGGACGTCAAGGTCACGCTGTACGACGGCTCCTATCATGAGGTCGACTCGTCCGAGCTCGCCTTCAAGATCGCCGGCTCCATGGCGTTCAAGGAAGCCTGCCGTAAGGCAGACCCCGTCGTTCTCGAGCCGATCATGAAGGTCAGCGTCGTTGTCCCCGAAGAGTATACCGGCGACGTCATCGGCGATCTTTCCGCCCGTCGCGGCAATATTCTCGGCATGATCCCGCGCAGCGGCGCAACACAGATTGATGCGAACGTGCCGCTGGCTGCGATGTTCGGTTACGCAACTGACCTGAGAAGCCATACGCAGGGTCGCGGACAGTATTCCATGGAACCGAGCCACTACATCGAACTGCCGAAGAATCTTCAGCAGGAAATCGTTGAAAAACAAGGTTCCTATTAAAAAAGTACTTGCTATTACACATTTTTTGGTGTATATTGGTACTGTTGAGCAATAAAATAAAATTTACCATTAAAAACCAAACAGGAGGATTTTTTTCAATGGCAAAGCAGAAATTCGAAAGAACAAAGCCCCATGTAAACATCGGCACCATTGGTCACATCGACCATGGCAAGACCACCCTGACTGCGGCGATCACCAAGTACCTCGCTATGAAGGGCAGCGCTGCATTCACCGACTACGCTAACATCGACAAGGCCCCGGAAGAGAAGGCCCGCGGCATCACAATCAACACCGCGCACGTCGAGTACGAAACCGAGAAGCGTCACTACGCTCACGTCGACTGCCCGGGTCACGCCGACTATATCAAGAACATGATTACCGGTGCTGCACAGATGGACGGCGCGATCCTCGTTATCGCTGCGACCGACGGCCCCATGGCTCAGACCAAGGAGCATCTGCTTCTGGCCCGTCAGGTTAACGTTCCTTCCGTCCTCGTTTTCCTGAACAAGGTCGACCAGGTTGACGACGAAGAGCTGCTTGAGCTCGTCGAGATGGAAGTCCGCGAGACCCTGGACTTCTACGGCTTCCCCGGAGACGACACCCCCATCATTCGCGGCAGCGCGCTGAACGCTCTGATCTCCGAGTCCACCGATCCGGACGCTCCCGAGTATGCCTGCATTAAGGAACTCATGGACGCTGTCGATACTTGGATTCCGACTCCCGACCGTAAGGCCGACATGCCCTTCCTGATGCCCGTTGAGGACGTCTTCACCATTTCCGGCCGCGGCACCGTCGCTACCGGTCGTGTCGAGCGTGGCCAGATCCGCAAGAACGAGCCCGTTGAGATCGTTGGTCTCATGGACGAGGCGAAGTCCACCGTCGTCACCGACATCGAAATGTTCCACAAGCTGCTCGACTACGCAGAAGCAGGCGACAACATCGGCGCACTGCTCCGCGGCATCGACAAGAAGAGCATCGAGCGTGGCCAGGTTCTGGCGAAGCCCGGCTCCATTCATCCGCACACCAAGTTCAAGGGCCAGGTTTACGTCCTGTCCAAGGAAGAAGGCGGCCGTCATACCCCGTTCTTCAACAACTATCGTCCGCAGTTCTATTTCCGTACCACTGACGTTACCGGCATCATCAGCCTTCCCGAAGGCGTTGAGATGTGCATGCCCGGCGACAACATCGACATGGACGTCGAGCTGATCACCCCGATCGCAATCGAGAAGGGCCTCCGCTTCGCTATCCGTGAAGGCGGCCGTACCGTCGGTTCCGGTGTTGTTATCGAGATCAACGAGTAATCACCAATTAAACCAAGAGCAGGATGCGTTTGCATCCTGCACCTGGTAAGATGAAAGTAGACACTAAAAAAGTGCCTACTTTCATTTTTTTTGTTGTAGAATTAAAGAAGAGAGGAGATGAAAACATGAGCAAGAAAGGGCAAGCACACCGGAAATGGAGCAAAGAGGATAAACTGAAAATCATACGACTACATTTGGACGACCATGTATCCTTGCGGCAAATTGAGAAAGAGTATGAGATAAAT
>JAFROD010000027.1 GCA_017429835.1 Oscillospiraceae bacterium | reverse complement strand
CCCCCCCCCCCCCCCCCCCCCCCGCTTCCGGCTGTCAAATCTTTATTTTGCGTAATTGCTCGCTGACGCGCCGTAGTTGTACAGCGCGCGCACCAGCGCCCGCAGATTTGCGTCCGCGCAGTTCTGCATACTGCAGACGTAGGTATTGACGGAATAGGACGCCGTTCGTCCGATCTGCGTGTTATCGCGGCTGTTTAAGAAGGTCGCCGTCACGGTATCGTCAAACTCTGTCGCCTCAATGTCGCACATATCGACGTAATAGAGATTGTTCGTGTCGTCATGACCAAAGCTCGTCGTGGTGTAGTCACGGCCGTTGATCGTGCATCGCACCGCCAGACCTCTCACGCTGTCCGCCTTGAAATAGAAGCGCACCGCGAGCGTATTGCGCAGCACCAGCGTCGCCGACCGCCAATCCTTTCCGGCGTCCGCCGTCCCGTAGAACACGACCTCCTTGCCGGACAGCGCAGAGAAGGTGCTCGGCGTCAGGCTCAGTCCGCTCGTCACGAGCTCGTTCGTCTTGTAACCGACGTACTGCTGCGCTGCCGCGCCGTAGGTCAAAAGGTCTGACAGCAGGGTCTTCAGCTTTTGGCTCGGATTGTTTGCAAGCTGATTGACACAGTACTGCCGGATACTGTAGTTTGCGACCGTATCCGTGTGATCGGCGCCGTCCTTCGACGCGTGCAGGACTGCGTCGATGTTCTCGCCCATATAATGCGGGAGGCATTTCGTGAATTCAAAGCAGTAATTGCCCTGCGCGTTGACTGTGTAATCGTTGACGGTGTACGACGCGCCGAGGAACGTAAAGACCATGTACGGATTCGTATAGCCGTTGGGAACGTACGCGGTATAGACCAGGCTGACGTTTTCGTCGATCCGCGGGTAGGCCGAGAGGATATCGGGCTCCTCGCCGGACGGCGGGACGATCGGCAGCTCGTTATAGACCGTGCGCTTCGCAGCGCCGGCAGGCAGCGCAAGCACGCCCAGTATCATTGCAAGGCACAGAATCGCCGAGAGGATTCGTTTATTCTTCTTCAAGGCAATGCCACCTTTCTCCTTTTACTTTCTTGGATATTTTATCACGTTTTCGCTCCCGTTGCAAGGTCGTTTTTCGATTTTTCAGGGCGTAAAGGCTGATTTTTGCCGTGTTTTACGGCGCGAAAAAAGTATCTTTTTTCCGGTTGAAAAACGACGCGGGATATGTTATATTTTAAAAGGTATATTATGGAGAGGTTTGCAGGTCGCGCAGCGGAGGTAGTTATGATTGATTTGCACTGCCATATCATCCCCTGGATCGACGACGGCGCAGCAAGCGCCCACGTCGCCTGCGAGATGGCCGCGCACGCCGTGCAAAGCGGCGTGGATACGATCGTCTGCACGCCGCACTGCAACATCAGCGACGACATTCCCAACTACCGCGGCAGAGACTACGACGTGTGCTTCGGCATGTTCCGCGCGCTGTTGGAACAGCACGGCATTCCCCTCAGCGTTCTGCCCGGCTGCGAGCTGTTCGCCAGCCGCTCCAATCTGCGAAAGCTCCTGGACGAGCGCCGCATCGTCACCCTTAACCGTTCGCGCTATCTCTTGACGGAGTTCAACTTCAACGAGTCCGGCGAGCGCATTACCGCCGCGTTGGATATGATCGCGCGACGCGGCATGATTCCGGTCGTCGCCCATCCCGAGCGCTACGACTGCGTCCAGCGCGATCCGAAGCTCGCCGTGAGCTGGTTCGCGAAGGGCTATATCATCCAGCTCAACAAAGGCAGCATTCTCGGTCTGCTCGGCGAACGGGCGTTTCACGCAGGCACCCATCTGCTCGCCTCCGGCATCGCGCACGTAATCGCCAGCGACGCGCACGACGCGCGTTACCGCACCACGGGTCTGCAGTCCGTGCTGCAGGTTCTGGAGCGCTTCTGTTCTCCGCATTACATCGAGCTGCTGCTCGAAGACAATCCCAACCGAATCATCCACGACAGGCTCATCCCTGCCCCCGAATTCTAAGCCGAGGTCGCTATGAGAAATATTCAAATCATCGTAATTGCCCTGTTTTTGGTAATATCCGTCGCGTTTTCCGCCTTCTTCTTCTATGACCGCACCATGGTGGATCGCGAAGCGCCGGTCATCGTCTGCGACGGCGTCCCCGTCCGTGTGAGCGTACGCGCATCGGAAGCGGAGCTATGCCGTGGTCTGACCGCTACGGATAACGTCGACGGCGACCTGACGGATCACATCATCGTCCGCAGAGTCTCGCAGCTCTACGGCTCGAACAGCGCGCTGATCTACTACGCCGTCTTCGACTCCTCCTCCAACTACTGCACGTACAGCAGAAGCATCACCTATACCGACTACCGCAAGCCGCGGTTTGCCCTCTCGCAGCCCTTGAGCTTCAACGTCAGCAACAAGGTCACGCTGGAGGGCCGTCTGAGCGCGTCGGATATGATCGACGGCGATATTACGCCGCGAATCCGCCTGTCCTCCACCTCCGTTTCCACCATGGATCAGGGCATATATCCCATCACCGTGCAGGTGACGAACAGCAGCGGCGACACCGCCGTAGTCACGATCCCCGTCATCATACAGAGCTCTACCTCGCGGCATCCCGTGATCCGTCTGTCCGATTATCTGATCTATGCGGACAAGGGCGAGGTGCTGACGGAGGAAACGCTGCGCGGCTATATCGTCAGCGCGCGTGAAAGCTCCAGCGGCGCGCTGCTGAGCCCGGAGGATATCGATATCGACATGAGCCAGTTGGACACCTCCAAGCACGGCTGTACCAACGTATTGTTCTCCTACACGAACAGCAGGGATCTCACCTATACGGTACTCCTGACTGTAGTCGTGGAGTAAGGAGGTGGGCCCGTAAATGGAAGAAAAGAAACGCGTATCCTGGGACAATTATGACCTGTACTGTATTATTCATTACGTCGTCAAGCACTTCTGGATGGTCGTTCTTTCCGCGCTGATCTTTGTCATGGGCATCTACCTCGCGCAGCGTCTTGCGCTGACGCCCACCTATTCCAGCGTCGTCACCTTCTCCGTCACGTCCCGCTCCAGCAACAGGCAAGTCGGCAATCTTGCCGCGTCTTCCACTGTCGCCGAGCAGTTCGGCGAGCTGCTTTCGAGCGATGTCGTGCAGCAGGCTGCCGCAAAGCGGATGGGCGTGGTCAGCTTTCCCGCCAAGGTCAAAGTCTCTGCGCCGGAAAGCACCAATATTCTGAATATGGAAGTGCGAGCTGCTACGCCGGAAGCCGCGTACAAGAGCGCCCTCGCGATCATGGAGTGTCACTCGGAATACTCCAAGCCGGTCTTCTCATCGGTGGTACTGGATAACATCAACGGCCCGACGATCGCTACGGAAGCGTCGAGCGGCTCTACCCGCAACACGCTGCTGAAGATTTCAGCGCCCCTCGGCGCGGCTGTGATGATCTTCATCCTCGTCATGAGCTCAATGCAGGCGGACACCGTGCAGACCTCCGTCGGTGCGAAGCATCAGATCGACGGAAAACTTCTGGCAACGATCTATCACGAAAAGAAACGGCGCACGCTCCGCAGCAGACTGAGCGGCAAAAAGACCTCTTTGCTGATCACCGACCCGCTGTGCAGCTTCTACTATTCGGAAACGATCCATCAGCTCCGCGTCATACTGGAACGCGCACACGAAAAAGAACACCGGCAGATTTTCGTCATCACAAGCTGCAGCGAAAACGAGGGCAAGTCCACTGTTGCGGCAAACCTCGCTTTGTCGCTTGCGCAAAAGCACCGCCGCGTGCTTCTTGTGGACGGCGATATGCGCAAACCGGCGCAGTCGCTGATTTTTGAGCGGCAGATATCGCGCGATAAAGCCTTCGGCCGCTTCCTGACGGAAGGCTTTACGGAGCAATCCCTGCTGGCGGCGGTAGAGCATTCGGAGACCACGCACCTGCACACCATTTTTTCCGCCAGCATACGCCGCCGCAAGATGGAATCGTTCTCTGCAGATTCTTTCCGTCCGATTTTCGCCGCGCTGCGCAAGCATTTCAGCTATATCATCATCGACACGCCCCCGCTCGGCTTCTTTGCCGATGCCGACGTAATGGCGGAAGCGGCTGACGCTACCATTCTGGTCGTGCGCCAGGATCTCGTTCCCGCGATTGCCGTCAACGACGCAATCGACACACTCAACGAATCGCACTCCGAATTCCTCGGTTTCGTTTTGAACAACGTGCATTCCTTCCGCGCTATCGTCCTGCCGTCCGGCTCCGGTCGCTACGGTTACGGTTACGGCTATGGCTACGGTTACGGCTACGGCTATGGCTACGGACACAGTTACGGCTATGGCTACGGGCGCAGCAAGAGCAAGCAGTCCTCCGGCAAGTCAAAGAAGAAGGAGGACGAAAACAATGAATGAAAAGAAATCGTCCGGCATGATGGATTTCAATCTTGCCGTCGTGCTGCATAACTTTTTCGGCGCGGCAAAACGACTGATCTGGTTTGCCGTCGCGCTTGCGATCGGCGCCGGCGTCTTCATCTATTACCGGACGAATCGCAGCTATACGCCGGTTTACTCTTCTTCCGTCGTCTTCTCCGTTCACGCCAGTTATGCGACGACTACGGACATCATTACGCACAGCGCATGGCTGGATGCCAATGCGGCGGAAATGCTCTCGAAGACATTTCCCTATATCATTCGCAGTGAGAACACCAAAATGCTTCTGCAGCTCGAGTTGGGGCGTCCGGTCAACGGCAGCATTACCGCAGTCGCCACAGCGGACACCGGTCTGTTTACCATGACGGCAACCTCTTCGAACGCGCAGGACGCCTTCGATCTGATGAATGCGGCGATCACCGTCTATCCGCAGGCTGCCAGCAACGTCCTCGGCGATACGCAGATTTATATCATCAACCGGCCTCTGACGCCGCCTGCCGAGCCGGATAATGGCAACAACGCGATTGCCGCCGGCCTGCGCGCCGCGATCCCCATCTTCCTTCTTGGCGTCGTTGCGATTTTCCTGCTGTCACTGACGAGAAAGACCGTCCACTCCGCGGAAGACCTGCGGAAGCTCGTCAGCTTGAAGTGTCTCGCCTATGTGCCGAGCGTCAAGATGAAAAAGCATTCCAATCGGTCGAATCTGACGCTGACGATCACAAATCCGCGCGTTGTATCAACCTTTAACGAGTCCATCCGTAATCTGCGTATCAAGGTGCAGAAGCTTCTCTGGGACAAGAATCAGCAGATCCTCCTGATCACCAGTACGCTCCCGAACGAAGGAAAAACGACGGTCGCGACCAACCTCGCGCTGTCGCTTGCGCAGGAGGGCAAGAAGGTCATTCTGATCGACGGCGACCTGCGCAAGCAGTCTCTGAAGGAGACCATCGGCGTCACCGATCCGTCGGACGGTCTGCCCGATCTGCTCTCCGGCACCAGTGATAACTTCCGTCTGTTGACGGTTCCGAATTCCACCCTGCTGCTGCTTTCCGGCGATAATACCGTCGATCAGCCGCAGGCGCTGATCGACACGCCGCGTATGAAGCAGGTACTCGATCTACTGCGCGAGCGAATGGACTATATCATCATCGACTCCCCGCCCGCCGGCATCATGTCTGACGCCGCGACGCTTGCGAAGTACGCGGACGCGACGCTCTATATCGTCCGTCAGGATATGGCAAGCACCCAGCAGATCGCGACTTCGATCCAAACGCTCTCCACGAACGATATCAATCTCATCGGCTGCGTACTGAACCAGACGCAGGCGGGCACTACCCGCTACGGTTACGGCTCGAAGTACAACGCCGGCTACGGCTACAGCTACGGTTACAAGTATTCCAGCAATTCCTACGGCTACGGCAGAAAGCGTTACAGCCGTTACGACGACGCTGCCGATACCGCCGAAGAACTGACGCAACAAATCAACGAAGCTGCTTCAGGCGAAAGCGAAACAGACAAGGACGATTAAGGAAAGGAGCTGACGCTATGCGCTTTCTGCGGAAACTGAATCGCGGTCTTCTGCATGACGTCTGGTGCGAGACCCGCTGGATCTATCACCATACGAAGGCGTATAAGAAGTCGATCTTCCTCTTTATTCTGATCGGTCTGCTGACCACCGGACTGAGTCTGATCGCCGCCGTGCTGTCCAAGGATCTCGTCAATTATATCATCGGCAAAAAGGGCTGGCACGTGATGCAGACCGGTATCCTGGTCGTCCTGTTTTCCCTGTTCAGCATCGTGTTCAGCGCGATTTCCAGCCGTTACAGTGCAAAGATCAACCTCCGGATTTCCAATGAGCTGCGCGCCGAGGTCTTCGGCGTCTTTCTGAACACCGACTGGCAGGCGCTGCAGCAGTACCACTCCGGCGATCTGCTCAACCGCATCAATACGGACGTCAGCAACGTCGCCGGCAGCGTGCTCGGCTGGGTACCGACGTTCATCATAAAGACCGTGCAGTTCATCGCCTCACTGGTCGTCATTCTGGTTTATGATCCGACCATGGCGCTGTTCGCGCTGTGCTCTGCGCCGCTTTCCCTTCTGATCGCCAAACCCTTTGTCCGAAAGCTGCGGAAGTTCAGCAGCGAGATGCGCCGGGTCAGCAGCGAGATGATGTCCTTCAACGAGGAGGCGTTTCAGAATTCCCAGTCGATCAAGGCGTTCAATCTGGTCGATTCCTTCCGCACGAAGCTGGATCAGGTGCAGCACATCTACTATGACACCGCAATGGAGCACAATCGCGTTTCCGTGATTAACTCCGCCCTGCTCTCCACGATCGGCAAGCTCGCGGGCTATCTCTGCATCGGCTGGGGCGCGTTCCGTCTTTGGGGCGGCGACATCAAGGAATTCGGCACGATGGTGCTGTTTATCCAGTTGGCGGGCTATCTTTCCAGCGCGCTTTCCGCTCTGTTCAAGCTCGTCCCCACGGCGATCGACTGCACCGTCAGCGCGCAGAGAATCATGACGATCTTCGATCTGCCCCGCGAGCCGGAAGCGGACAGCGCCGCGGTCGAAGCGATCCGCGGCACCGATTTCTCTCTGGTGGTAGAGGATATGTCCTTCGCCTATCAGGAACGTGCCGCCACGCTCGAAGCTGTCAGCTTCACGATCGCGCCGCGGGAAATCGTCGCAATCGTCGGTCAATCCGGCAGCGGTAAGACCACCCTGTTCCGTCTCCTGCTCGGGCTGCTCCGCCCGGACAGCGGCAGCATGACGCTGACAAACGGCGACGTCTCCGTGCCGATCTCTCCGGCAACGAGAAACCTGTTCGCCTACGTGCCGCAGGATAACGTGATCTTCTCAGGAACGGTCGCAGACACCCTGCGTCTGGTACGTCCGGAGGCGAGCGACGACGAGATTCTCGCCGCTCTGCGCGTCGCCTGCGCGGAAGACTTCGTCCGGGAGCTCCCCGACGGGATCAACAGTCACATGTCTGAGCGCGGCAGCTCCCTCTCCATCGGTCAGAATCAGCGGCTTGCCATCGCACGCGCCGTGCTGGCGGACGCGCCGGTCATGCTGCTCGACGAAGTTACCTCCGCGCTCGATCTGGAAACGGAGGAGCGGGTACTGCAGAACATCGCAGCCCTGCCGAATAAGACCTGTATTATCTCGACACACCGCCCGAGCGTGCTGAAGCTGTGCGATCAAATTTACAAAATACAGGACAAACACCTGCAGCCTGTAAAAGAATAATCGGAGCAGATACCTGCTCCGATTTCTTTTTCGCTCCCACTTTAGCACTCTATAGTGTCGAGTGCTAAAAATTCACAGTCCGTTCATAAAATGAGGCATATTTGTTCACATTATAGATGGATAATGCAAATAGAAACAAAGAGCGATACAGACCTTCACAAAAAGCTCTGTACCGCGCGAAAATGAATGGAGGAATTGTTATGTTGACCCTTACCCCGTACCGCAGACACAATGAGCCTGCAATCTTTAATCCCTTCCGTGAGTTGGAGGACTTTGAACACAGCCTGTTCGCACCGGACAGCCTCGCCTCCTTCCGTACCGATATCGAAGACGCAGGAGACAAGCTGATCCTCTCCGCCGATCTGCCGGGCTTCAAGAAGGAAGACATCAAGATCGACGTGGACGACGACCGTCTGGTCATCAACGCGGAGCGTCATTCCAACTACGAGAAGAAGGACGGCAGCTACCTGCGCTGCGAGCGTTCCTACGGCAGCTACAGCCGCAGCTTCTCGCTCAACGGCATCAAGGCTGACGACATCCACGCTTCCTATGAAGACGGCGTTCTGAAGCTTGAGCTGCCGAAGCAGCAGCCTGCAAAGCCGGAAACGCGCAGACTGGAAATCAAGTAAACAGCGCAAAAAAGCGGGGCTTTGAAAGCCCCGCTTTTTTTATGCCTGTGTTTTCGGTTCCTTGCGGATATACAGGATGCCGAGACAGCCCTCACCGCAGTGACAACTGATCGTGCAGCCGGCGTTAGTATCGTCGATCTCTTCAAAGTCCATGCAGGCGCGGATCGTATCGTACGCCATTTGATCCACTTCCTCCGTGACCGGCGAGTGCGTGATGAAAATACGCCCAGGCACGATGCCGTCCGGCTCTGCCAACCGGTCGCGCACGTAGGCTTCAATGCACTTGACCATGCTGCCGCGATACTTCTTGCCGACGATCATCTTATTGTCGACGACTTCGATGCAGGGCTTCAGCTTCAAAAGATTCGCGCCGAGCGCGGCGACGAACGAGCAGCGCCCGCCCTTGACCATGTAGTCCAGGCGTTCGAGCAGGAAACTCGCGTCCACACGGGGCGTCAGTGCGTCGAGCGCTGCTTTCATCTCGTCCAGATCGGTCGCCGTCTTCGCCAGTCTGCACGCCTCTAAAACGACGTGGCCGTGACCGGAAGAAAGATTTCTCGAGTCGATCACGCGGACGTTCGGCATATCCTCCGCGGCGAGGCACGCGTTGTGATAGCAGCTGGAAAAACCGGAGCCGAGCGAGATATGCACAAGGGCGTCGCAGTCCTTCAGTAATTCTTCAAACTGTTCCTGATACATGCCGACCGGCAAGGCAGCGGTGCTGCAAAGATCGCCGCCTGCGGCGACGTGGGCGAAGATCTCCGCCGGCGTGATCGTCACACCGTCCCGAAAGCTCTCGTCGCCCTTATTGACGAACAGCGGGAATATTGTGATATCGTTGTCGCGGATCTGCTCCGGAGAAAGATCGCAGGTGCTGTCTGCCGTAATCTTGATTTTCATGGGCTAAACCACCTTGTTTTATCATTATTACATGTATTATAGCAAGAACTTATGCGCTTGTCAAAGGAATGTTGCATTTTTCGCCGCGATATGATAAATTCTACCTGAGGTGGAACGCGATGACACTAATCGAATACTATTTGAAAGACATGCAGGGCGTCGCCGACGGCAGCAGAGTGCCGCCGGAGGGAATCCAGCTCACGCAGGAGGATCCGCTGCGCAGAGCTGCGGAGCTGCAGGAGCAGATTCAGGCGATGGGCGTGCCGGAATTCGTCCGCCGCTGCGCAGAGCAGGACGGAGAGGAAATACCAGAAGCGGTCTATGCGGCATACAAGCCGGAAGACCTGCTCACGGTGTTGCAGTCGATGACCGCACAAGAGGAAAAGCCGGCTCCCGAAGCGCCTGATCCCGCCGAGCCGCCGAAGATCGACGAGCCGGACGGGCCGCGCAGCGCGTATGAGGTGCTGCTCGACTGCTGCTGTCTGGACGAAAATCTGCTGTACTATTTGATCGACGTGCTCAAGCGCGGCGCGGAGGAGGAATTCCAGAAGCTCGCCCTCGTCACGGCGCGAAAAGCTTTCACGCAGGCTGATTTTCTCTACTGGTTCGCTACGAAGCAAGACCGTGCCCCGCAGGAAGAGCTGATCTGCGTGACGCTGATGGACGCCTGCTTCGACCGGCTTGCCGCCGAAGGGCAGAAAGAGCTGATCGCCGCGCTGCTCTGCGGGGATCAGACGACCTTCGAGCTGTTCCGCTGCGATGCGCCGGAGCTGATGCATCTGCCGGACGCGACGTTCGCATGGTATGAAATGAACTATCTGCAAGGCTATTATCCGATTCGCTACATGCTGAAATTCAACGGCGTAGCCTTCCCGAAGGAGAAAGAAACATGACACGAGGAGAACTTGCCGCGGAAAAGTTCGCAAGCGGCTATAACTGCGCGCAGGCGGTCCTGCTCGCCTTCTGCGACAAAACCGGTCTGGACGAAACAACCGCCGCGAAGCTGACGTCCGGCTTCGGCGGCGGGATCGGGCGGCTGCGCGAGGTCTGCGGCGCGGCAAACGGCGCGTTCATGGTCATCAGTCTGCTCTACGGCGACGACGGGATCGCGCCGCGCGAGCGCAAAGGCGCGCTCTACGCCCGCATACAGGACTTCGCCGCCCGCTTCAAGACGCACAACGGTTCCTATCTCTGCCGCGAGCTGCTGACCGGCGTCACGGCGGATCGCACGCCGCTGCCCGACAGCCGCACGGCGGAATACTACAAAAAGCGCCCGTGCGCCGAGATCGTCCGCGACGCGGCGGACATGCTGGAGACCTACCTCGAGGAAAACCCGATCGAATAACAAATGACCCGCCTGCGGCGCTGCCGCAGGCGGGTTTTTCTTTGTTTTATTCTTCTTCAACGATACGGATATGCACCTCGTCGAGCTGCTTCTGCTCAACGGTCGTCGGCGCGCCCATCATCACGTCCTGCGCCTTCTGGTTCATCGGGAAGGTAATGACCTCGCGGATGGACTCCTCGCCGGTCAGCAGCATGATCAGGCGGTCGACGCCGGGCGCCGCGCCCGCATGGGGCGGCGCGCCGTAGCAGAACGCGTTGTACATCGCCGGGAACTTCGCCTTGACGTCCTCCTCGCCCAGACGGACGAGCTCGAACGCCTTGACCATGATCTCGGGGTCGTGATTTCGCACCGCGCCGGAGGCGGATTCGTAGCCGTTGATGACGAGATCATACTGGAACGCGGTGATGGTCAGCGGATCGATCTCGCCCCGCGCTGCCTTCTCCAGGACTTCCAGTCCGCCGTTCGGCATGGAGAACGGGTTGTGGCAGAATTCCAGCTCGCCGCTCTCCTCCCCGATCTCGTACATCGGGAAGTCGACGATCCAGCAGAACTGATACTGCTCCTTATCCATGTGGTTCGGGCAGAGATTGCCGAGCTTGACGCGCAGCACGCCAGCGGTCTTCTGCGCGACGGACTTCTTTCCTGCCGTCACGCCGACGAAGCAGTTGGGCTGCAGGCGCAGCGCTTCGACGATCTGCTCCTTGACGGGCTGGACGAATTTCGCGATGCCGCCGACGAGCTCGCCGTTCTCGTCCATGCGGAACCAGTAGGGCTTCTGCCCTGCCTGGACCTCGACGTCGGCGACGAGCTTGTCGATCTGCTTTCTCGTCGCGTTAAAATCGCTGACGACGATCGCCTTGACGACGTTGCCTGCGAACGGCTCAAAGCCGATATTGGCAAGCAGCGCGGTCGCGTCGGTGATCTCCAGATCAATGCGCAGGTCCGGCTTGTCGGTGCCGTAGCGCTCCATCGCGTCATTGAACTTGATGCGGCGGAAGGGCGCAGGCGTCACGCGCTTGTAGATACCGAATTCACGGAACACGGGCTCGAGCACGCGCTCGAGGACGCCCAGCACGTCGTCCTGCTCGGCGAACGCCATCTCCATGTCGAGCTGATAGAACTCGCCGGGGGTGCGGTCGCCGCGCGCGTCCTCGTCGCGGAAGCACGGCGCGATCTGGAAATAGCGGTCGAAGCCGGAGGTCATCAGAAGCTGCTTGAACTGCTGCGGTGCCTGCGGCAGCGCGTAGAACTTGCCCGGGTGCTTTCTCGCGGGAACGAGGTAGTCTCTCGCGCCCTCGGGCGACGACGCGGTCAGGATCGGCGTAGTGATCTCAAGGAAGCCCTGCTCCGTCATCGCCTTGCGCAGGGCGGCAACGACGTTGCAGCGCAGGACGATATTGCGCTTGACTGCGGGATTTCGCAGGTCAAGATAGCGGTACTTCAGACGGACCGCCTCGTCCGCGTCGCGGCTGCGGTTGATTTCAAAGGGCAGCTCGTTGTAACGGCAGCGACCGAGGATGCGCAGTTCGCTCGGAACGACCTCGATCTCGCCCGTCGCGAGCTTCGGATTCTTGCTGGCGCGCTCGCGGACGACGCCCGTGATGGAGATGGTGGATTCCTTGTTGATGCTCTTCACCGTCTTCATCATGTCTTCGCTCTCGATGACGAGCTGCGTGGTGCCGTAGAAGTCGCGCAGGACGACGAACGCCAGGCTTGCGCCGACCTCGCGGACGTTCTCCATCCAGCCGACCAGCGTGACGGTCTTGCCCGCGTCGGAAAGGCGGAGCTCGCCGCAGTTATGTGTTCTGGACTGTGTCATATCTCTTTCCCCTCTTACTTTTCTAAGATCACGCTGCCGCTTTGCAGCGCGGAAATGCCGAATTTGATCAGCTCGATCGCCTGATCGACAGGCAGGCTGACCTGATCGCCCGTGCGCAGATTTTTGACCGAGCAGACGTTCCGCGCGATCTCATCCTCGCCGAGGAAGACAACGTACGGAATGCCGAGCTTGTCCGCGTAGGACATCTTCGCCTTGAACTTCTTTTGCTCCGTATAGAGCTGCGTGCGGATGCCCGCAGCGCGGAGAATCGTGGCAAGCCGCACCGCTGCGGAGAAGTCCTCCGTCATGGGCAGCAGCAGGCAATCGGCAGGCGCGGTCGGCAAGTCGGGATTCAGAAGCTCCTGCTCGCCGAGGACGTAGAACAGCCGCGTCAGACCGATGGAAATGCCGACGCCGGGAAGCTGCCGGTCGGTGTAGTACTCCGCCAGATTGTCATACCGTCCGCCGGAGCAGACCGAGCCGATCTCCGGATGGTCGAGCAGCGTCGTTTCGTAGACCGTGCCGGTGTAATAGTCCAGGCCGCGCGCGATCGTCAGATCGACCGCGAAGTTCTCCTCCGGCACGCCGAACGCGCCGAGGTGTTTCGTCACGGCGGTCAGTTCCTCCAGGCCGAGGTCGAAAATTTCGTTCCTGCCGCGCCAATCCTCCAGCTTTGCAAGCACCTCGGCGTTGCTGCCGGTGATGGCGATGAAGCGCAGGATCTCATCCGCCTGCGCGTCGGTCAGACCGACGTCGTCCAATAGGATCGTGCGCACCTTGTCCGCACCGATCTTATCGAGCTTGTCCACCGTGCGCATGATGTCGCCGGATTTCTCGGACAAGCCGAGCATGGCGTAGAAGCCGTTGAGCAGCTTGCGGTTGTTGACGCGGATGACAAACCGCGTCAGTCCGAAGCGGCGGAAGATCGAATAGATGATCGACGGGATCTCCGCCTCGTTGAGGATATCCAGCTTGCCGTCGCCGATGATGTCGATATCCGCCTGATAGAATTCACGGAAGCGGCCGCGCTGGGCGCGTTCGCCGCGGTAGACCTTGCCGATCTGGTAGCGGCGGAACGGGAAGGTCAGCTCGCCCGCGTGCAGGGCGACGTATTTTGCCAGCGGGACGGTCAGATCAAAGCGCAGCGCCAGATCGTTGTCGCCTTTTTGGAATCGGTAGATCTGTTTCTCCGTCTCGCCGCCGCCCTTGGCAAGCAGGATCTCCGCGGACTCGATCGCGGGCGTATCCAGCGGCGTGAAGCCGTACAAGGCGTAGGTCTCGCGCAGAATCTCCATCATCCGCTCGAGCTGCATCTGCGGCGCAGGCAGCAGCTCCATAAAGCCGGACAGGGTGCGCGGTTTCAGTTTCTCCATGGGTTTTCCCCCTCAAAATATCAGTTCTTCCAACGTATAATACCCGGGCGCTTTGCTCGCGAGCGCTTCGGCTGCGCGCACCGCGCCTGCGGCAAACACGCGGCGGCTCTGCGCCGTGTGTTTGAATTCCAGCGTTTCGTCCTCGCCGAAGAAATAAACGCTGTGCTCTCCCGCGACAGTGCCGCCGCGGAGAGAGAAGACGCCGATCTCATTTTGCTTCCGTTTGCCGCAGAGTCCTTCCCTGCCGTGGACGGTCATCGCTTCCCCGTTCGGGTCGATCGCCGCAAGAAGCTGTTTTGCCGTGCCGCTCGGGGCATCGACCTTCTGATTGTGGTGCGCTTCGACGATCTCCTTGTCCCAATCGGAAAGGACGGGCGCGTACTCGCGCAGGAGTTTCTTCAGCACGGCGACGCCGGTGGAGTAGTTCGCCGTCCAGATCACGGGCACGAGCTCGGAAACCTCGCGCAGGGCGTCGAAATCCGGCTCGGTCAGACCCGTCGTGCCGGAAACCAGCGGCGTTTTCGTGCGGCGGATATAGGCAAGCAGCGCCTTCTGCGCGCCGACGCCTGAGAAGTCGATGCAGACGTCCGCTTTCTGCGCGGTCTCGTAGTTTTCCGGGCAGTCGATGTCGGCGTGGCCGACGATCTCCCAGCCTCTCGCGGTGGCAAGGTCGGCGACCATGTGACCCATCTTGCCGTAGCCGCTTAAGAATAATTTCATTTATGCGTCCTCCCGCACAGGAAGCCCCGCGGCGCGCATGATCGCGGCAAGTTTCGCGCGATTCTCCGGCGCCATCGGGTACAGCGGCATGCGATAGTATCCCGCTTTCATGCCCATTAGATTCATAGCTTCCTTGACGGGGATGGGATTGACCTCCATGAACAGGGCGTTGATCAGGTCGAGGTACTTGAGCTGGGCGGCGACCGCCTTTTCGTGCCTGCCCTCGAGCCAGTCGACCACCATGTCGTGCGTCTCGCGCGGCATGATGTTCGCCCAGACGGAGATCACGCCCGACGCGCCGACGCTCATCAGCGGGATCGTGATGTCGTCGTTGCCGCTGTACATCACGAAGTCGTCTGAGAGATAGCGAGCGATCTTCATCGCGTAGCTCATGTCTCCGCTCGCTTCCTTGATGCCCATGACGTTCGGATGGACGGACAGACGGCGCACGACCTCCGGCGAGATCTTGCAGCCGGTACGGCCGGGGACGTTATAGAGAATGATCGGCGCGGAATCGGCGTCTGCCGACAGCATAAAGTGGCGGTACATGCCCTCCTCGTTCGTCTTGACGTAGTACGGGCTGATGCACAGCAGGGCTGCCGCGCCCATCTTCGTGTAGATCTCGCTCTTCTGCTTCTGCATTTCGCTGGAGTTCGAGCCGGAGCCCGCGATCACGGGAATGCGTCCGGCTACCTGATCGACGACGGTCTCGAAGGTCTTGATATCCTCCTCGAGCGTGGTCGAAGCGGTCTCGCCCGTCGTGCCGAGCGCAAGGATCGCGTCCGTTTTGTTCTGCACGTGCCACTCGACGATCTCGCGCAGTCTGCCGTGATCGACAGAGCCGTCGGCGTTGAACGGAGTGACGAGCGCAACGATAGAACCGGTAATCTTCTTCATGATGATTCCTCCCAATCGCCATTCTTTTCTATTTTAGATAATACCATTTTATGCTGCAAAATGCAAGAGTGCGTTTTGCGGTGAAAACCTACAAAACAACGCGCAAAAAAACAAAAAAACTGTTGACAAATCCTGCTTTTGCAAGTAAAATAGTCAAGCCTGCGATCGCAGGTAATCCTTGCCGCCGAAGCGATCGGCGGCCAAAAGTCCAAAAGGAGGTGCACACAACATGGCTAAGATTTCCGGCAAGTATGAGATCGTCTATATCATCGATCCCGCGCAGGGTGAAGAAGGTATCGCCGCTCTCGTGGAAAAGTTCAAGGCGATGGTTGAGGCAGAAGGTACTCTTACCGGTATCGAGGAGTGGGGCAAGCGCCGGCTGGCGTATCCCATCAACGATCTGCCCGAAGGCTATTATGTCCTGATGAATTGCGAATGCAAGCCCGAGCTCCCCGCGGAGCTGGACCGCGTGTTCAAGATCACCGACGGCATTATGCGTTCCATCATCGTCGCAGTCGAAGAGTAAGGAGGCCCGTTCATGCTGAACCACATCGTTCTCATGGGTCGTCTTACCCGTGACCCCGAGCTCCGTCGGACCGGTTCCGGCGTGGCTGTGGCCACCTTCACGATCGCTGTCGACCGCGATTTCGCGAACAGCTCGACCGGCGAACGTGAAACGGATTTCATCGACATCGTCGCATGGCGCAATACCGCTGAGTTCGTCAGCAAGTATTTTGCCAAGGGCCGCATGGCGGTGGTTTCCGGTCGTCTCCAGATTCGTCCCTGGACCGACAAAGAGGGCAATAAGCGCCGCAGCGCAGAGGTCATCGCCGACAACGTCTATTTCGGCGACTCCAAGCGCGAAGGCGGAGACGCTGGTTACGGCGGCATGCCCGCTGCGCCCGCGAACTACGCCGCGCCGGCTGCTCCGGCTCCCGCATCCGATTTCTCCATGATCGAGGATGACGACAGCCAGCTCCCTTTCTGATCAGCTTTTCCACTTGAGTATTTGAAGAAGGAGGATTTCATTCATGGCATTGAACGAGAAGGCTCGTCCGCGTAAGCGCAAGAAGGTATGCAACTTCTGCGTTGACAAGGTCACCAACATCGATTTCAAGGATGCTGCCAAGCTCCGCCGCTATACGTCCGAGCGCGGCAAGATCCTGCCCCGCCGTACCACCGGCACCTGCGCTGAGCATCAGCGTCAGCTCACCGTTGCGATCAAGCGCGCCCGCATGATCGCCCTGCTGCCCTACGTGGCAGACTGATACGGTCGAACTTAACAAACAAGCCGCGCCGTGGAATTCCACAGCGCGGCTTTTCTATGTTTGGTTACTTCTTCTGATTCTCCAGCCATTTGGCGAGGGCGTCCGCCATGGCGTTGTTCTTCGTTTCTTCCTTTTTCTGTTGTTCCATATACCTTGCAACGTCGCGCTTGCCTGCGCCCGCCTTTTCGTGCCGTTCTTTGAACGCGGACAGCTTCTCGCGGTAGCCGCACACGCAGGCGAACATTTGATTGTCCCCTTCCCCGCGCAGCTCCATTTTCTTAAAGCAGTTCGGGCAGCGCGCGTTCGTCACCTGCGTCACGCTCTTGCGGTAGCCGCATTCGCGGTCGGGACAGACCAGCATTTCGCCGCGCTTGCCTTTGACGAGCAGCAGGAACTTGCCGCAGTCGGGACACACCTTGCGCGTCTGATTGTCGTGGGTGTATTTGGCGTCGCTCGCCTTGACCGCAGCGACCAGATCGGTCGCATACTTCCGCATTTCCTCGACGAATTTTGTGTCGCGCTCCATGCCTTTTGCGATCCGCGCGAGGCGATCCTCCCATTGCGCCGTCAGCGCGGCGCTGCGCAGGTCGGCGGGCGCGAGCTCAACGAGCTGCATGCCCTTGGAGGTCGGTACGAGCTCCTTGCCGCGCCGCTCGATATAGAAGGCGGAGAATAACTTTTCGATGATGTCCGCGCGGGTGGCGGGCGTGCCGAGTCCGCTCGTTTCTTCGAGGATCTTGCGCAGATTCCTGTCCTCGACCTGCGCCTGCGGATGCTCCATCGCGGTCAGCAGGGTCGCCTCGGTATAGCGCGGCGGGGGCGGGGTCTTGCCGCTCGTCACCTGCACGGAGGAGACCTTCAGCCGCTGTCCCTGCTGCACGGGCGGCAGGCTCTGCGTTTCCTCCTCGTCCTCGTCCATGCTGTAAGAGCGGTCGTAGACGGCTTTCCAACCCGCCTGCTGGACGATCTTACCCTTTGCCGTGAAGACGTTGCCGTTCACGTTCAGCGTCAGATCGACCTCTTCATATTCGCACGGCGGCAGCAGCACCGCGAGGAAGCGGCGCACGACCAGATCGTAGATATTGCGCTCCGGCCCCGATAGCCGCCACAAATCAGGCGATTCCTCCGTCGGAATGATCGCGTGGTGGTCGGTGACCTTGGCGTTGTTGACGATATACTTCGTCTGGAGGGGACGATTGCGCATGATCTGCTGCGCGAAGGGCTTATAGGCGTCCACCATGACCGCCTTGAGCCGCTCCGGCAAGGTGGCGACCACGTCGTCGGAGATATAGCGCGAGTCCGTGCGCGGATAGGTCAGCAGCTTGTGCTGTTCATACAGCGACTGCATGATGTTCAGCGTTTCTTTCGCGCTGTAGGCATACTTTTTGTTCGCGTCGCGCTGCAGCTCCGTCAGATCGTAGGCGGCGGGCGGCGGGGTCATGCGGCGCATCTTGCGCACCTGCGTCAAAACGGCGTCGCCGGTCTGACAGGAGGCAGCGATCTTCTCCGCGAGCGCCTTGTCGAAGGTGCGGGAATTGTTGTTCTTGTCGCGCCACGTCGCGGAAAATCCGCCCGCTTTCAGCCGCACGCCCCAATAGTCCTTCGGGACGAAATTTCGGATCTCACGCTCCCGCTGGACGATCAGCGCGAGGGTCGGCGTCTGCACGCGGCCTGCCGAGAGCTGGGCGTTGTGGCGGCAGGTCAGCGCGCGGGTGACGTTCAGACCGACGAGCCAGTCCGCCTCGCTTCTCGCCTGCGCGGAGCGGAAAAGATTGTCGTATTCCGCCGCCGGACGGAGGTTCGCAAAGCCTTCCTTGATCGCACGGTCGGTCTGCGACGAGATCCACAAGCGGCGCGTCGGCTTCTTCCAGCCCGCCTTGACCATGATCCACCGCGCGACCAGCTCGCCCTCGCGGCCGGCGTCGGTCGCGATGACGAGGTCGGAGATATCGCCGCGCTTCATGAGATTCTGCACGACGCGGAACTGCTTTGCCGTCTGTCCGATCACGACGAGCTTCATATTCTGCGGGAGCATGGGCAGGTCTTCCATGTCCCATTTCTCCCACTTTTTCTCATAGACGTCCGGGTCCGCCAGCGTGACGAGGTGTCCCAGCGCCCAGGTGACGACGTAGCGGTCTCCCTCGAGATAGCCTTCGCCGCCTCTGCGGCAGCCGAGCACCCGCGCAAGCTCCCGTCCGACGGAGGGTTTCTCCGCCAATACCAGAGATTTTCCCATCAGTCGATCACCCGAATCGTCGTGATGACCGGCTGCTGCTCCGCCGGGATCGTGCCGTTATTGTCGACCGGCTGCGCGGATTCACAGACCGCGTCCACCACGTCCATGCCGTCCGTCACGTAGCCGAAGCAGGCGTACTTGCCGTCCAGATGGGGCGAGGTTTGATGCACGATAAAGAATTGGGAATTCGCGCTGTTCATATCATCGCTGCGCGCCATGGAGATCGCACCGCGGGTATGGAGCAAGGGATTGTCGACGCCGTTGGCAGAGAATTCGCCCTTGATCGTTGCAGCCGATTTTGTGCTGCTGGCGCCGCCCTGCATCATGAAGCCCTCGATAATGCGGTGGAAGGTCAGGCCGTCGTAAAAACCCTCGTTCGCCAGCTTGATGAAGTTTTCGACCGTGATCGGCGCGGCGTCGCCGTCCAGCTCCACCGTGATCGTGCCGTAGTTTTCAATCTCGATCTCACAGTGATGGATCCCGACGTCCGTCGGCGCGTCAGCGTCTTCCGTCACGATATCGGTTTCCGGCACGTCCGCAGAAGTATTCGATTTGACGACCACGATGACCGTCACGACCGCCGCGACGACGAGACAGACTGCTGCGATGATCCCGAGGATCCACGGAAGTTGGCTCTTCGTCTCCTGCTTTTTCTGCTGTTTCTGCTTTGCGGCGCGGAGCTTGTCCCGATCGCAGACGCTGCAATACAGATTGTTTCCAAGCGGTCTTCCGCATTTCTTGCACTTTTTCATGATGTTTCCTCCGTTAAGGTTTTTTCAATGGTACCGCCGCCGATCACCAGATCGCCGTCGTAAAACACCGCCGTCTGCCCGGGCGTGACCGCCCGCTGCGGCGCGTCGAACAGGAGCTCGCAGCCGTCCTTCGTCGGCGTCAGAAGGGCGTCGGCGAGTTTCGTCGTATAGCGGAGCTTCGCCTGCACACGGATCGGCTGCGGCGGTCGGTCAAATGGAATAAAATTGACCCCGCCGACCTTGACTCTGCGCGCGTAGAGTTCCTCCTCCGCACCGAGCACAACGTCCGTGCCGCGCTTGCCGAGCACGTACGTCCGCTCGCCGAGGGCAATGCCCAGCCCGCGCCGCTGTCCGGTCGTGTAGGCTTCCATACCCTTGTGCGGGGCGAGCACCGTGCCGTCCTGCAATATATAGTTTCCGCGCTGCGGCACAAGTCCGTGCGCCGTCATGTAGCCCATGTAGTCGCCGTCCGGCACGAAGCAAATATCCTGCGAATCGTGCTTGCCCGCGAGCTGCAAACCTGCCTGCACCGCGAGCGCGCGCACCTCCGCCTTGTTCTCAACGCCACCAAGCGGGAAGATCGTATGTGCGAGCTGATACTGGCTCAGCATGCACAGCACGTAGGTCTGATCCTTTGCGCGGTCGTCCGCGGCGGAGAGCAGATACCGCCCGTCCCGCGCAACAATCTTCGCGTAATGCCCCGTGGCGATCGCGTCGAAGCCGAGCGCGAGCGCCTTGTCCAGAAAAATGCCGAATTTCATCGTCCGGTTGCAGACGACGCAGGGATTCGGCGTGCCGCCGCTCTGGTAGACCTGTGTGAACGGCGCGATGACGTTCTTTTGGAATTCCTCTTTCAGATCAAACCGGTAAAACGGAATGCCGAGCTGCTGCGCGGCAAGACGCGCGTCCTCCGCTTCGGCTTCGCCGCCGTCGCGCAGGAGCATGGTCGCGCCGGCGACCTCATAGCCCTGCTTTTGGAGCAAAATGCAGGCGCAGGCGCTGTCCACGCCGCCCGACAGGGCGACTAAAACTCTTTTCATAGCATCACATCCTACCATACAGAATAGCGCATCGGCGAAAAAAAAGCAAGTACGCGGTTGACCTGCGGGCGAATTGTGCTAAAATAGAGAAAATGTCTTCTAAGAAAAAGAGGTCGCTTATGCTGGATTTCCGCAAAATCGTGCCCGAAGATCGGGAAATCATCAACAATCACCTTTACGCTGCCGCCAACCACGGCTGCGAGTATTCCTTCGTCAATCTCTTCTGCTGGGCAGATCAGAGGGTCGCCTTTTTCGGCGAGACGCCGCTGTTTTTCTGCCGCTACGGCAGATGGGCGTGCTATCTCGTCCCGCAGTGCGAAAATATAAAGGAGGCGGTCGACGCCCTCCTTGCAGACGCGAAGGAGCGGCATATCCGCTTCCGGCTGTACGGCGCTTCGCCGGAAGAAGCGGCGGCTCTGCAGGCGCTCTATCCCGACACGTTCAACGCCCGCTCCGTGCGCGACGGCTATGACTACATCTATGACGTCGAGCGACTCTGCGGTCTGCACGGGCGAAAGCTGCAGGCAAAGCGCAACCACTGCAATCATTTTGAGCAGACCTATCCGGACTACCGCGTGCTGCCCCTGACAAAGGAGCTTCTGCCGCGCTGCATGGACTTCACCGAAAGCTGGCACGAGGAGCATCTGGACGCCCACCCCTATTCCGACATGAGCGAGGAAAAGGCAGCGATCCAAAAGGTATTCCGGTATTTCGACGAGCTGCGCATGGAAGGCATCGCGCTCGAAGCAGGCGATGAGATCGTCGCCTTTTCGATGGGCAACCGCATCCGCGAGGACACCTTCGACGTGAACTTTGAAAAGGCGCGCGCGGAAATCAACGGTGCCTATCCGATGGTCAACCGCGAGCTCGCGCGCCTGATCCACAGCCGCTACCCGGAAATCAAATATCTCAACCGCGAAGACGACATGGGTATTGAAGGTCTGCGCCGCGCAAAGGAAAGCTACTATCCCGACCTCCTTTTGGAGAAGGTCGTTCTGGAGGCGCGAAGATGATTTCGTTCGAGAGGATCAAAGACCCCACGCTTCTGACGGCGCTGTGGCAGAACTGTTTTGACGACGCCACGGAAGTAATCGAGACTTTTTGGCGTAAAACGGAAGGGCATTCGCTGGTCTTTGCCGCGCTGGACGGGGAAACGCCCGTTTCCATGCTCTGCGCTCTGCCGACCGAACTGGTCAACGACTGCGGTGAAACGCTGCGCGCCGCCTATCTCTACGCCGTCTGTACTGCGCCCGCTTATCGCAGGCGGGGTCTATGCGCCGCGCTGCTTGCCTACGCGGAGAACGAGCTGCGCGATTATGACGCCTGCATGCTCGTGCCGGACGGCGAAGCAATGTTCCGCTACTACGAAAAGCGCGGCTATCGCACCGCCTTCTATCACAGCCGTTTCGAGCTTCCGGCACGGAAATCCGAAGCCAAAATCACGAGGCTTTCCGCGGACGCCTACCGCGCCTTGCGTGAGCTGCAGCTCTACGGCTCGTTCGTTTCCTACGACGCTTCCCTGCTCGCGCTGCAGCAATGCGCAAGCGAGGCGAGCGGCGCGGGGCTCTACCGCATTGAGACTGCCGATACCGTCTGCTGCGCGGCAGCGGAACGGTGGGGCGATTGTCTGCTGTTCAAAGAACTGCTCCCCTACTGTCCCGAAGCCGCGGCGGCGCTGGCGGAAATGCTTGGCAGCGCGAAAGCGATCGTTCGCACGCAGGGCGGCGACGTTCCGTTCGGCATGGTCAAGCCGCTGCACGGGGCTGCGCTTCCCGAAAAGTCTTATCTCGGTTTCGCATTCGACTGATTTTTTCGAACAGTACGAAATTTTAGTGGAAAAATGCCCGGAAAAGCGTTATAATAGCTTTGTATAGGCTGATCAATGAGAAAGGACGCGGAACGATGGACTTTGATGCACTTCTCGGCAACGATGCGCTGAAGCAGCGTCTGTCCGTCTCGCTGTCGCGCGGACAGCTTTCTCATTGTTATCTGCTGTCCGGGCCGTCCGGCTCCGGCAAGCACACACTTGCAAAGCTGCTGGCAGCCGCCATGCAGTGCACCTCCGTCCGCCGTCCCTGCGGGCAATGCGCCCAGTGCCGCAAGGCGCTGAGCGGAATGCACCCCGACGTCATCACCGTGGACGATCCGGAGAAAAAAACCGTTCCCGTCAAGTTGGTGCGTGACGCCTGCGCAGACCTCTACATCCGCCCCAACGAGGGTGCAAAAAAAGTCTACCTTTTCCCGCGCGCGCAGGATCTGAACGCGCAGGGGCAGAATGCGCTGCTCAAATGCATCGAGGAGCCGCCCGCCTACGGCGTTTTCCTTCTGCTGACGGAGCACGCCGAGCAGCTATTGCCGACCATTCGCAGCCGCTGCGTCGAACTGCGGCTCTCGCCGCTGCGCGACGAGCTGCTGCACAAAGAGCTCTCCGCTCGTTTCCCCGACGCCCAGCCGGACGCACTGCGCTCCGCAATGCTCCGCTCCGGCGGCTATCTCGGGCAGGCTGTCGACCTTTTGAACGAAGGCAGCGAGCTTTTGCCGCAGACCAAGGCTTTCTCCGAAGCCTACTGCGCGGGCAGCGCCGGCGCGCTGCTGCGCGTGCTCGCGCCGATGGAACGCCTGAAGCGCGAACAGCTCCGACCGATCCTCCTGCAATGGGCAGAGCTTCTTTCGTCTGCCGCAGCGAGCCGATCCGGTCCGCCGCCGATCGGTGCGGAATGCAGCAAAATCACACAAAGCCACACGGACGCGCAGCTTCTTCGGGCTGTGGAAGCCGTGCAGCACGCTATTTCCCTGACGGACGCCAACGTAGGTACCGCCCATATCTGCGGCATGCTCTGCGTGAAGCTGTCCGAAAATTAAGGAGTTACCATGGAACAAATACCTGAAAGAAAAACAGTCACCGTCTGCGACATTCAGTTCCGCAATAACGCAAAAGTTTATTTCTTTGATCCCGGAAAGCTTGAAGTCCGCACGGGAGACGAAGTCATTATCGACACCTCGCGCGGGCTGGAGCTCGGGCAGTGCGTTCGCGGCAATCACGCCGTTTCGGAGCGGGAGATCGTCGCGCCGCTGCGCAGCGTCATTCGTATCGCAAATGAGCAGGATCTGAAGATCGATATGGAAAACCGCGCCAAAGAAAAGCGCGCCTTTGAGATCTGCCAGCAGAAGATCAACGAGCTGAAGCTGGATATGCAGCTCGTCTCGACGGAGTACGCCTTCGACGGCAGCAAAATTTTGTTCTTCTTCACCGCCGACGGGCGCGTGGATTTCCGCGAGCTGGTCAAAAGCCTCGCTTCCGTCCTGCGCACCCGGATCGAACTGCGGCAGATCGGCGTGCGCGATAAGGCGAAGATGGTCGGCGGTCTCGGCATCTGCGGCAGGCCCTTCTGCTGCGGCGAGTTCCTGGAGGATTTCCAGCCCGTTTCGATCAAGATGGCAAAGACCCAGAATCTCAGCCTGAATCCCGCCAAGATTTCCGGCACCTGCGGCAGACTGATGTGCTGCCTGAACTATGAACAGGAAGCTTATGAGGATTTGATCCGCACCTGCCCGAAGGCGGAATCCTTCGTCGATACCCCCGACGGCCGCGGCACGGTCACGGAGGTCAACCTGCTCAAGCAGTCGGTACACGTCCGACTGGAAAAGCAGCCGGATACGGTCGTCTGCCACAGGAACTGCGACATCTGCGTCCTGCGCAACGGCAAAGCGAAGAAGACGGATGAGCCGATCCCCGACGACCTTGCGCCGATCTCCGGCAACCGGCCGCACAAGAAGCTTGAAACGCCGACTTTTACCACCTATCTGGAGCCCGTCGTGCTCAAGAAAACGTCGGAGACGCTTACGCCGGAGCCGGTCGCGCAAAAGCCGGAAGAAGCTGCGCCTGCCACAGAAAGTGAGCAGAAGCCGAAGCGTCGCCGCCGCCGCGGCGGAAAGGGCAAACAGGGCGCGCCCGCGGCTGCTCCGGCAGAAGCTGCCAAGCAGACCGCACCCGCCGCAGAAGCCGCCGGCGAAGCCGGCAGCGCAGCGAAGGGCAAGTCCTCGCACCGCCGACGTTATTACCGCCGCCGCAAGCACGAAAGTAAATCCGAATAACAAACCGCACGGCAGAGGTCATCGACCTCTGCCGTGTGATATCATACTGCAGCCCCATCGGCGTTGTACACCGATGGGGCTGCCATTTTGTGTTTTCTTACTTAATCGGGGTATTGTCGTTCTCAACGAACTTCACGAAACGGGTGATGATCGTCGCAAACTGCGCACGCGTTGCGGTGCCGTTCGGAACGATTCTGCCGTCCATGCCGGTCATAATGCCCGTGCAAACGAACCACTTGATCTCGTCTTCCGCCCACTCTGCGACGGTGGTGCCGTCGAGGAATGCGTTGAGGTTGCCGGAGGTGTCGATCTCAAGACCCATGTACTCGGTCGCATATCTTGCAAGCATCAGCGCCATTTCCTGACGGGTGATGTATGCGTTCGGGTGGAAGGTCTCATCCTCGTAGCCGTTGACGATACCGACTGCCGACGCCCAGGAAACTGCGTCGAAGTACCAGGTGCCGCTCTCAACGTCGTCGAAGCTCTTTGCGCCGTCAGCCTTGGGCTCGCCTGCCATACGATGCAGGACGGTGGCGACCATGGCGCGGGTCAGGTTCGAATTCGGGGAGAAGGTGGAGTTGGCAGTGCCGTTCAGCAGTCCGCGATCGACCGCGAACAGTACGTAATCATAGAACCAGTCTTTCTCCTTGACGTCCTTGAAGAGCAGATCGCTGTGGACAGTGCCGTTGTCGAGGATCTCGATCTCGCGGCGGTCGCGGACACGCAGACGTTCGAAGATCGCGCTGGTCGCGCTCGTTTCGTCAACGTCGCGGGAGCCGATGCCGACGCCCTTGACCATCATGCCGACCTTCAGGCCGTTCAGTCCCTTATAGTTCTTCATGATATAGCCGTTGATGAACAGGCAGGCTTCGCCGGCAGCGTCGCGGACGTAGATCTTATCAATAACGCCCTCAGTCTTGTGGATGCCGGTGACGATGCCCTTGACCATCAGCAGGTTGCCGATTTCCGCATCCGACATAGCGGTCTTGCAATCGACTTCCTTCGGCGGGATAACGTAGGTGGTATCGGAGATGACCTCGCAGTATCCGCCGTAGTCGGTGCTCAGGTTCAGTTCGACTTCGCCGCAGTAGTAGGTAACGCCGCCGTGTGCGCGGACGTTCATGCCGATCGCAAAGTTACCGGCAACAGGGAACGCGTTGATGCCGTTGCCCTTCTTGTCCTGGATATAGATGCAGTCGAAGAACGCGGTATCCTGATCGAATGCGGAAGCGTTCGAGGTGACGTAGCCTTCGATGGTGTACTCGTCACCGGTCTCGGTAGCGGGTCTCGTCACCTTCTTGACGGTGCTGATCTGGGAAACCTTGATCGGCTGGCCGTCGTCAGTCAACTCGCGCAGGATATTGCGGACGATGAACTTGTTGGTGTAGTCCACGTCGTCCTTAATGTCGTAGTTGGAGAAGAAGGTACAGCCGCAGGTGATCAGCCAGCCGCCGCCGGGCAGGTCTTCGTAGGTCATGATGTTGACGTCGCCCATTGCGGCCGTAACGACGTCGTTCTCATAATCCGGCACGTAAGTGGAGCCGTCGAAGTTGGCTTCATAGCTTGCGCCCCAAGTGGTCGTATAGCCGCGCACCAGCGTGGTGACCTTATTCTCCGCGCCGGAGTTGATCAGGATCGGCGCGCCGTTATAGAGCTGGAAGCCGGTGGAGTTCGTGGTGGACGGGATCGTGCCGAAGGAGTTGGAGGAGGTGTACGCCGCCTTGATGAAGCGGTGCTCCATGTTGAGGTTCTCTCTGCCGGAGAAGTAGATACGGTACGCCTCGTTCGCCTTCATCGCGTTATCGACGATGATGCCGTCTGCCACGCGGACGTTCGAGCCGATCGCGTTCAGAATGCTGTTGGACAGGTTCGCGCAGTTCAGATCGCCCTTCGGGCTCTTACGGTCGGACTTGGAGCAGACGATGATGTTGCCGCCGTGCTCCGCGTAGTACTTGATCGCCGCCAGCTCGTCAGCGGTGTAGACGCTCGGGCTGAGGTTGCCGGAATCAAACGGCACCGTCAGGACGACCATTCTGTACTGTTTCAGGGTGTTGTAGTTGAATTCGCCCTTCTGGATGAATTCCGCCATAACGCCGTTGTCCGCGCAGTACTTGATGAAGTTGCCCATGTTGTCGGAATAACCGCCGGATACGTAGAAGTTGCCGTGGCCGTAGTCGACTGCGACCTTGACCAGTTCTTCGGCCTTATAGACCTTCTGCTTCATGGACGCGCGGCACTTGAATTCCTTGTCGTTGTATTCGCCGTAGAAGACGACCTTGATCTCCTGTTCACCGGCGATCGTACGTTCATAGATGAACTCGAAGGTTCTGGCTTCGCCCGGAGCGATGACAGCTTCCGCCTTGTCGACGTTGATAGTCTTGATGATGGTCTCGTTGCCCTTGTTGTCAGTCAGGTAGAAGACGACCTTCTCGAGCTCGTAGTCATAATCGGCCGCGTTGTCAACGGTAGCAGTGATGGTTTCTTCCTCGCCTTCGACGCTCAGAGCGGCGTCGGTGCGGATGTCCGCGGTGATCGGGGTGGCGATGCCGACCCAGACGGGAGCGGTGCAGGCGATATCGCCGTCAGCTTCGGTGACCTTGATGTAGTAGTAGGCCTGGGTGTTCTTGAACTCCTCGTTGAGCTCGAAGGTGGAGCCGGTCGGATAGTAGGTCTTGATCGCAATGCCGTTTTCGCCGATGACCTCGACCTTGCTCAGCTTTTCGCCGTCGGGATCGGAGATACTGCAGACGATCGTGATCTTGTCCAGCTCGGTATCACCGGTGTCGATGATGGAGCCCATGATCTCGCCGTTCAGATAGTAGTAGATGTGGAGGTTCTGGTCTTCCGTCGCGTAGACGCGGCGCTCTGCCATTGCGCGGTAGAGACCTGCTTCGGTAAAGTCGTCCGTCAGGATGACGTCGCGGCAGGTGTTGGCGTCGCCCCACTTGCCCTTGTGGTTATCCTGGTTGTTGGTCGGAGCGACGTGCCAGCCCTTGGCAAGGCACTTGTCGTACTCGGAGTAGCTCGGCCAGTAGGAACTGCCGCCGACCTTGCCTTCGCCGTTGCCGACCTCAATGAGGCACAGGACGGTGTCACGGGTCGGGTTGAAGCCCGCGAACTCGTCGAAGGTGCCGAAGGTCGTGCCGGGGTGGTTGAACTGGGAGACGACCGGCGCATCCTCGATGTACTTGGTCTTGACGCCCTCTTCGACCGGGTTGCCGTTGATATCCAGGCCTCTGTTCGCGTTGACCATCAGATCGTTGTAGCGATGCATGCCTGCGTAGTTCGTCTTGTTGTTCAGTTCGCCGTTGTTACGGGAGACCGTGCCGTAGGTGTTGAAGGAGTTGGTGTGGCCGGGGCCGCCGGACCACGTCATCTCATAGCCGTAAGCGCAGACGAAGTCGTCGCGCATCTTATCGTACTGCAGCGCAGTCGCTCTCGCTTCTTCCCACTTGGTCAGGCTCTGACCCATCGTCAGCTTGGACAGGTTGTAGTAGCTGTCGGTGGTAGCCGTCGCAGTGGTATCGAAGTAGTTGGAGTGGTCGGTGACGATCATGTAGTCGACGTCGTCGGCTGCCATCGCGTGCTCGTAAGCGTCCTCCAGCGTACCGGCGCCGTCAGAGTACTCCGCGGTATGGGAGTGGATCTGGCCGAAGTACGGGCTGATGCCTGCTTCGCCGATGAAGAACGACCAGGTCATTTCCGCCTTCTTGCTGTCGCTGCGGGTGATCGTGATGTCCACGGTATGACGGCCTTCCGCCATTACGCTGCCGGGGGTGTAACTGATCTTGGTCTGCGTGATGGACGGAGACACCGCAATGCCGTCGATCGTCATGACGACCTTCGGATTCTCGCCGCAGTTGGCGATGTTTGCGGAGATCGTCGGGCGCTTCTCCTTGCCGGTCGCCGCGTTGGCAGCGGGCGTGACGGAGATGATGATCGGCTCGTCCTTGACGTTCACAGTGACGGAAGCGGAATAGGACATGCCGTATTCGTTCGTCGCAGTGCCGCTCAGGGTCAGCTTCTTGCTGTTCTCCAGTTCCTTCTTCGGAATGCTGAACGTGTAATCATAGCCGTCCTGCTCAACCGGAGAAATGCGCTTTGCCGTGCCGCTGTCGACCGCGTAGGTCATCTCAATGCTGCTGACCTTGGTCAGTTCGTCCAGCTTGGCCTCAAAGGTGTAGTCGACGCCGATGTAGGCTTCCTTGGCGACGAGGTTCATTCTCGGGTTCAGGATGTAGCCGAGATTGTACTCGTCTTCGACCTTAAAGAAGCGCATCGCAAAGAGCTGGGTGCTGCCGTTATAAGTCCAGCCGCTGAAGCTGTTGCTGAAGTACTCGACGCAAACGGAGCTGGTTCTGTACTTTGCGGTTTTGTTGTACATGATATAGCCGCCGGTCACTTCTTCCAGCTTCCACCAGCTATAATCCTTGTCCAGCGCATCCATGTACAGGGTCTCTTTGTTGTTGACCTTGCCGTCTACCATCTCGTTCTCGGAGGTGCGCAGATACTTGCCGTCGTTTTCGAAAGCGTAGTAAGCGCCGTCAACGTGAACGGTGTAGATGCGGGCGCCGTTGCCGATATCCAGCTCGTTGCCTTCCAGCCAGGACTCGACGCCGGTGATGCTCGGCGCAGCCGTATCGTCAGACTGCGGGCCGAAGCACATGCCGCCGTTGTCGTTATAGATAACGACCTTGTCGCCCTCAACCGGCAGTTCGCCGGCGACGGGACGCACGCCCATGAAGCCGTCGCCGTCAGAGTCGGCGATTCTCTCGTCGACCTCGTAGAACTTCATCGTGAAGATCGCGGCGTTGGTCGAGCCGTCAAAACCGTAGGGGCTGAAGGCGGAGTTGTAGACCTCGATGGTTGCCGGGCCGGAGCTGTGACTCTTGGTCGTGCTCTGGATATAGTAGCCGCCGGTCGCCTTATTGATGCGCCACTTGGCATCGGAAGACTTGGCGTCCTTGAATTCAAAAGCATTCGTCGCGGTAGCGGTCAGGAATCTGCCGCCACAGGTCAGATAATAGGTGCCGTCGCCGTTATCGATCAGCTTATAGACACCGGTACCGGAGTACAGCTTCAGATTGCTGTTCTCTTCGTTGCCGTCTGCTTTGACGCCGCCGGATTTGCCGCCGGTCGCTTCGGCGCCCATCGCAACGCCGTTTTCTGCATTGTAAATGATGAATGCAGTGTCGCCGTCGGGAATGCCGTCGATCGGAGTGCCCTCGTAGGTCTCCGCCATGGCATACGCCAGCGTCGGCAGCATTGCGAGAATCATCACCACAACGAGCAGAGCGGAAATGAATCTCTTAAAATGCTTCCTCATATTGTTTCCTCCTTATCAATTCAGGCGTGTCTTCTCCGTTGATTTTTGCGTTTCCTCAAAAATGCGCAGAGATACCTATAGTGATACATTAATGATAGCACATTTGCCACAGAAATGCCACTACAATTTCATTTGCTTTTCTCACTTTCCCTATTTTTGTGTAGTTTGACAACGCCATTTCGAATATCCTTTCTATTTGTCTCTTTACTTTTCACATTTTTCTTGAAAAACGCTGTATTTTCAATATGTTTTCTCACTTTGTTTATTTTGCTGTTTCATGGGCGTTTTCCGGCAGTTTTTCCCTCGTTCTTGACAGATTGCGCCGTAATTCTTATAATAGAAAAAGATCATTCCCGCTGTTCCGCCGCCCCCTTCGGCGGAAGCGGTTTTTGGGGGAGAACAGCCTATGCGTGAACTGAAGTATAAGAAGCCATTTTGGTACGGCGTACTTGCCGCCGGCGGGCTGATCGCGTGTGCCGCGATTGCTCTGCTGCTGTACCGTATTCTGTCCGACGGCGCTGCCTTGATCCCCATCGCCGTGCTGGCTGCCGCCGCGTTCAGCGGCGGATATCTGGTCTTCCTTGCGCTGCGCACGCTTCGTCAAATGCGGCTGCTGCCGGGCAAGGAGAAGGACATCAGCGGCTCAAGAGCAAAGCGGGAGCAGGCGCAGCTTGCGCTTTCGGAAGCGAAGCGCAGCGTTGCCCGGCAGTACGGGCGGTCGCTTTCTGCCGTCATTCTCGCTCTCTGCGCCTTCCTCTTCTTCTGGGCGTACAGCAAGGCGCAGAAAACGGAGTCCGCTCCCCAGTCCACCGTGATCACCGGCATCGTTTACGAAAAGGCGACCGTCGTTTCCATCGACGACAGCCAGTATCAGGGGCAGCAGGACGTGGAGGACGTTCCGGTCGGTCACCAGATCGTGACGGTGGAGCTCAAGACCGGTGAATTCAAGGGTCGCCGCTACCAGCTCAAGAACAATCTCAGCTATCTCTACGGCACGGTGCTGAAGGAGGGCGACAGCGTCACCGTATCCTTCTCCATATCTGACGGCGAGGTGGAAAGCATCGTCCTGCAGGACTACGACCGCACGACGCCCCTGCTGATCGTGATTCTCGTTTTCCTCGCAATTACGATTCTGGTCGGCGGCAAGGTCGGCGCCAAGTCGCTGCTCGGGCTCGGTCTGACCGTTCTTTGCCTGTTCAGCGTTCTGATTCCCCTGCTGCTTGGCGGCTGGCCGACCATTCCCACGATCCTTGCGACCTGCGCCTTTGTTACCGTCGTGACCTTCGTCGTGCTCGACGGCGTCAACAAAAAGACGATCTGCGCCATCCTCGGAACGGTATCCGGCGTCGCCTTTGCCGCACTGTTTGGACGGATCGCGTGCGCGCTGACGCGGGTCAACGGCTTTCAAATGTACGTTGCAAATCCCGAAGTTGAGGCGCTGCTGCAGCTCAAGCAGGGGCAGGATCCCTTCTACTCCCTGCAGATCGGCGATCTGCTGGTCGGCGGTATTCTGCTTGCCGCGCTCGGCGCCGTCAACGACGTCGCCATGAGCATCAGTTCGGCAATGAACGAGCTGATGACGGTCAACTCCAATCTCACCCGCAGAGAACTGTTCAAATCCGGCATGAACATCGGGCGCGACATGGTAGGCACGATGACCAACACGCTGATCCTCGCGCTCGTCGGCAGCTCTCTGGTACTGATGATTTATCTCTCCTCGCTGGAGCCGTCCTTTACGCAGCTCATGAGCACGGCGTTCCTTTCCGTCGAGATGGTGCAGGCGATTGCCAGCTCGGTCGGCGTCATTCTTGCCGTTCCGCTGTCCGTCCTGATTGGCATGCTCCTGTTCGGCAAACGGCAAAAGAAAGCATAATTATTGATGATAAACAAAAGAAGCGAGTGCATAAAGCACTCGCTTCTTTTTCGCATTCATTACAGGCGAATGCGGCCGCCGATGAGTTTACCAGTCAGCGCAAGACGCTCTGCGTCGTTTCCTCTGGGTTCCAACGCGCCGCGCGCACCGAGTACAAGCAGGATTGCAAGGTAAGTATCCCACCCCAACGGAGCAGCGCCGCGTTCCATCTCGGAGATCTTTTGACGGCTCTTGCCGACAGCGTCTCCAAGCTCTGCCTGCGACATGTGCATTTTCTTTCGATATGCCGGCAGATCGCGCACCAAGGATTCGATCAATTCTTTCTGCTGTTCTGTCTGTACAAACTGTGGCATAGCACTTCCTCGCTTTCCAATAAAGCACAAATAGACTTTCGTACAGTTTCTATAATAGGTTTGTGAACGAAAATCTATCCACATTCACTATTATTTGGAATTAGTATACCACTCATTTCTTTGTTTGTAAACAATATAATTGTAAATTTTTGATAATTTTATGAATATTTGTTGGAATATTTTTACATGAAGTAAACCAGACAGTAAATGAAGAAGCCAATCGCAGCCGCAAGAGCCAGAGAACCGAGAACACTCAGCAGAATCACCAGCCACTTCGGCGCCTCCGGTTCTTCCTCTTCCGTTTCGTAGACCGTCACCGGATAATACTCGCGGATCACCTGGGTGGGCGGATATTCATCCGGAATCCGGACGTCTTCCGGCTTCAGGCTTTCCGTCTTCGGCAGGGGCGTCACGACCGTTTCTTCGATTTCCGGCAGCTCAGCGCCGCACAGATCGCAGACTGTGTTTTCCGCAGGATTCGGCATGCCGCAGGGGCAGGCTCTCCAGCCTGCCTGCTCTGCGGTCAGCAGTTTCTGCTCCGGCAGCTTCCGCCAGGACGTCCCGTCGCTGAAGGCGATCCGCTCCACCGTGATACGCAGTGACGCGACTGCATCGCGCTGCAGCACGATCATCCGTTCTTCACCGAACAGGCTGTGCGGCGCGGCGTTGCAGTCCGCGAGGATAATATCCTGCAGCGTATAGAGCACGGAGCCGTCCGTATGTAGACCTTCAATTTGCAGCATGACCGCCGTGATCGTGCGATTCGACCGGTTGACCATGCGCACCTGCGCAAAGACCGCGCCGGTATCCGCTTCGGTACAGCGGCGGCTGCAATAGATCAGCACCGGAGATTCCGGCTGCAGCAGCGTATGAAGCTGGATTTCCTCCGCAAGGAAACGATTGGCAGAAACTACCATGGAAAAGCTCTCCTATCAGTTAATACCGTGTGTGAAAACTGCTTCGTAGACAGCGCCGTCGACCAGCTCGGTCTCCTCAATGCCTACCATCAGCGCTTCGCCGTTGCAGGAGAAGCACCACCAACCCTCATCGACGTTCCAGTCGGCATACTCGCCGTCAACGGTGTCATAGAAGCCGCTGCTTTGCGCGGACTCCTGGACAAGGTTTTCGTCGATCAGCACTTCGGCAAGGGTCGTCCTCGAGGTCGTCAGCTCAAATTCCTTCACTTCACCGTCGTCATGGGTGACGCGGAAAGTGATATGCATCTGCGCATCTTCTGTCGGTGCGTCCGTCTGCTCCGTCGGAGCTGCCGTTTCTTCCGTGGCAGCGTCCGTTGCCGCATCAGTCTGTTCCGTCGGCGCAGCAGACGCCTCGGTAGTTACGGGGTCGGTCTTCCCTGCGCAGCCGCACAGCACGCCGAGCAGCATGGTAAGGGCAATCAAAAGTGAAATAAACCGTTTCATTTTTTCCTCCATAGTTTATGAATTCTATATGCCCAAAACACAATAACGGCCGTGGGAAAGCACACAGCCGTTACTGTGGTCGGTACTTTTTGTAGGTCTTCTGACTTGCACGTAGGACTCTCGTCTGCGCCTGCGCTCTGCCTTCCCGGACTTATCCAGTGACTGACTTTCGTCAACGAGCAGCAGACTCCGTGCTTACAGCGGCGGTTACCATGGGGATTCGCACCCCTTTCCCTTGTTCATCTCCGCGCCCAAAACCGAATTGGGTTTACAGCGTCGGAGCCACAAAAAGCATGAGTTTAATTGTATTGTGTTTTATTGCTTAATTCAGCCAGCCGTAGAGAATCTGAGCGATCTCTGCACGCGTCGCGGTGCCGAGCGGATCGAGAATATCGGTCGGCTCGTTCTTGTCGGTGTTGGTCGGTTTGCTTGCGATCTTGCCCTTGCCGTTGATGATGCCCTCGCCGACAGCCCAGCGCATCGGATCTCTGGCAAACGCAGATACCTTGTCTGCGTCCACGAAGTTCATCAAGGAGCCCTTCGGAGTCACGTCGTCGCCGTTCCACTTGGCGTAGCGGTACAGCATCGCGGCGGTCTGCTCACGGGTGATCGGCTCGTTCGGGCAGAACTTGGTCGCGCTCATGCCGTTAACGATGCCGTTTTCGTATGCCCACGCGACAGCATCTGCGTACCATTCGTTCCGCTTGACGTCGGTGAACGGATAGCTGTACTTGCCCTCGCGCTCTTCCAGACGGTAGAGGATCGTCACCATCATGCCGCGGGTCAGCTTGCCGTTCGGATCGAACTTAAAGTCGGCAACGCCGTTCATGTAGCCGTACTCCAGGACGAAGTCCAGCGCGTCGTGATACCAAGCCTTGACGTCGACGTCATTGAACTTCTTTGCAAGGCAGGTCTTCATCTGCAGCACCGTGGTGTAGTAGACGTCGCCGCGATACTCGTAAGTGTAGAGCGCGTGCAGTGTCGTCAGTTCAGCTTTCGGCGTATAGGAATCCGTAAAGTAGACAGGCTTTACCTTCTCGTCCTTGACTCTTTCTTCCGTCCAGCCGAGGAAGACATACTCGTGCATGTCCGCTCTGATCTCGCCGTCCGGCGCTTTCAGCGCGGTCGGCTCGTCGATCCAGGTAGAAATGCGCTTCGCGCTGCAGCCAGCAGGTACGGAGAAGCGGAGCTCTGCGTGATCCTTTTCACGGAACTGCACCGTCAGGCAGCAATCCTTCGTGATATTCGACAGATAGAAGAAGTTGCCGGACTGCAATACCGTCGCCGCGTCAGCCGGCTCAAGGATGAAGCCCGCTGCGTAGTAGCCGTTATCCGGCGTTGCGGTAACGACGTTGTCGACCATGGTAACTCTGCCGTGTTCTTCGTTGTCGGACTTGATCGTGACCTTGTGCTCTACGGGAACCGTGGTCGGCTCGGTCGGAGCCGCAGTCGGTTCCGTCGGCGCGGTGGTCGGCTGCGTCGGAGCAGTCGTCGGCTCGGTCGGAGCAGTCGTCGGTTCGGTCGGAGCGACGGTCGGCTGCGTCGGAGCCGTGGTGGGTTCCGTCGGCGCAGTCGTCGGCTGCGTGGGAGCCGTCGTCGGCTCGGTCGGAGCCGTCGTCGGCTCGGTCGGAGCAACGCTGCCGCTCAGAACGAAGAGCTGCATGGCGAAGATCGCTTCGCTTGCTTCGGAATAGTAGTAGGTGCTGAATTCAGAGTACTTGTCGTACCACTCGACGTACTTCGGGTCGCCGGAGGTGCCCGTCGCCGTGGTGCTGACGATGTAAACGCTGTTCGCCGTCGTCGCCGGGTTGACTGCCCAGACGTTGTCGGTCGTCGCAAAGCTCAGACCCTTCGTCGCGGACAGAGTCTCGCCGTTGTCGTTC
Organism: Oscillospiraceae bacterium; assembly: GCA_017429835.1. Lineage (GTDB taxonomy): Bacteria > Bacillota > Clostridia > Oscillospirales > Oscillospiraceae > JAZOXB01. The sequence continues at coordinate 123 of JAFROD010000027.1, read as the reverse complement.
GCAAAGGTGAAGCCGCTGCCGCTTGCCTTGACCGTCCAGACGATCTTGCTGTCGTCCGTGACGATCTTGTTGCCGCTGACGGTCACGTCAGCGCCCGCGCGGTAGTTGGTGGAGACTGCGTCT
>JAFROD010000063.1 GCA_017429835.1 Oscillospiraceae bacterium | reverse complement strand
GGTCGGGCAAGCGCCCGACCCCGCCGCCTTGTCGTCGAGCGCCGTTTCGCCGCCCAAAAAGAGTAAGCGGACGCTACCCGCGCTTTCTGCACATCCATCGTAGAAATTGCACAATTTTTCGGCCGGAAATCAGGAAAATTAAACTTGCATTTGAACCGGACTTGTGCTAAGATAGTTTCGATAGTATAGGTAGAAATGGGAGTATGCATTTTTCGCCGAAAAGCGACTGGCTTTTGCGGTAAGAATACATGCATTTTTCCGGCTTCTGACATACGACGGCGACGATCTCCGCCGCAGGTATCACCGAGATCAATCAATTCGTTAAATAAATTTCGTGAACATATAAGGAGGAAATGTTTATGAGACTTACAAAACGGCTTCTGTCAATGCTGTTGATGGTCTGCATGGTTCTGTCCATGCTGCCCGCGATCGCATTGACGGCAAGCGCAGCGACCACAACGGATCAGTTGACTGCAACATCACTTGGTCTTACGACGAGCTACACGACGCATAACACGAGTGCGTTTGCCAGTGGCGCTGTCTATTCGTCCCTTGCCTATAAGGGCAGCCAAAACGGCACCAGCGTCATTCAGGTCAATAACACCTCGTCCAGAAAGTGTGGTATTATTACGACCACTTCGGGCGGCAAAGCCAAATCCGTTACCGTTGATTTCTATACAGCGGGTAAGACGGTGCAGGTTTACGGCAGTAATACTGCTTTTACAAGCAGCTTTTACTCTACTGCTTCCGGAACGCTTTTGGGTTCCGGTACGAATGACTTTACAGTCTCTAACGCACAGGATTTTGCGTACATTGGCATTAGAATGGGCGCGACCGGCGCAACCTACATCAATAGTATTAGCATTGAGTGGGAAGATGACAGCACGCCTTCGTACACTCTGACTGCGCAGTCTAACAATACCAACTACGGTACTGTTGGCACGCCGTCCAACGGTACGGTTGCCTGCACGCCTGCGACCGGTTATTACGTTGCGTCCGCATCGGTTACGTCCGGCTGCGGTCTGTCGGTTGCCGTGAGTGGCAACAATGTTACCTACACCGGCACACAGACGGCAAATGCGGTCATTACGGTCACTTTTGCCGCCAAGACGCAGGCGACGCTGACATATTCCGAGAACGGCACGACGCACAATCACAGCGGCACGCATTACGTCGGTGACTCGATCACGCTGGCGGACGCGAATACCGCGACCGTCAATGGCAAGACCTTCGTCGGCTGGTATGCGACTAACCAGGGCGACTTCACAGGCACTCCGACCCTGCTCGGCGTAGGGGACAGCTATACCCTGTCGGCAGCCAGCAATACCCTTTACGCGGTCTACGCCACGGTGAGCGGCGGCGGCAGCGGCAGCGGCGACTATGTGCTGGTGGAATCTGCCCCCACCGATTGGGCAGGCGATTACCTCATCGTGTACAACAACACGAACGCGATGAATACACACTACGCTGACACGAATACGAATACGTATGCAACCTATACGAGTATTTCCAGCTACTATAACAGCAGCACAAAGTCGATCGCATCCAACAGCACAACCAACGCGCTGAAGTATACTGCCGCTCAGACGACGAACGGCTATTCGCTGCAGGGCCCCGGCACCGATACGACCTATCTGGGCACGCAGTCTACAGGTTCTACGGGCGCACAGCTCCGCTGGGATACTTCGTTTACTGCAAACAATGACGAGTGGACGCTCGGCGTGGGTTCTATCGTCAGCGTAAAGACGAATACCCTTGCAATTCGTTGGAATACCGGCAGCCCCCGCTTTGCAATCTATGGAACTTCCAACCAGAGCGCGATCCAACTCTTTAAGAAGGAAGCCAGCGCGACCTATTCCGATTACACCACGACGCCTGTTGCGGCGCCTGCGGATACTTATTCGATCACGATCACTCCGCCTGCAGTCGGCACAATCTCCACGAACAACACGCTGACCGGTTTGGAAGAGAATGATACTGCTACCCTGACGGCAAACCCGCCTACGGGTTATGAGATCGACGAGTGGACGATCACCGGCGCGAAGAACGTGAGCTACAGCGGCAGCAACGCGACGATCACGATCGGTACCTCCGACGTGACCGCGACCGTCAGCTTCCAGAAGATCAACTACACGATCACGAAGAACGCTGGTTCGAACGGCTCCATCACGGCGGCTGCGTCTGCAAACTATCAGGATGCGGTCAGCTTCACCGTGACCCCGGCGAGCGGCTATCAGATCAACACCCTGACCGTCACCCAGACGAGCGGCGGCGCGGCGGTTGCCTTCACCGGCTCCGGCACGAGCTACGAGATCACCTCTATGCCCGCGGCGAACGTCACCATTACGGCGACCTTCTCCGCGCTCCCGACCTACAGCTATACTATTTATAATAACGGCACTTCCGTCGGCAGCGGCACGGCAGCATCCGTGACGGCTCCGGCAGCGCCTTCGCCCTCCTCCATCCAGTATACCGACCCGGATACGCTGACGACCAGCACCTTCACCTTCGCTGGCTGGGGCGTGCAGAGCACGGCGATCACCGAGCCGGGCGCCTATACCGGCACGCTGTACGCGGCAGGCGAGACCATCCCCCTGAGCGCGAACGACACCGTCATCCGTGCGATCTACGTCAACGGCAGCTCGAGCTATCAGTTGGTTACTTCTGCCCCCAGCGATTGGAGCGGCGAGTACATTATCGTCGCTTCCGAAGATGCCAAGGCTGCAAACGGAACTATTACGAGCAATCAGTTTGGCGCGACCAGCGTGACGATCAACGCCGACGATACGATCAGCAATCCCGCTGATTCGATCGTGTGGATTTTTGAAAGCTACAACGACGGATACAGCGTAAAGAACAAAGCGACCGGCACCTATGCGGCAATCGGTACTTCTTCTACGTCTGCTTCCATGAGCAGCACTGCTTCTGCGTTTACTATTTCTGAAGTAACAAGCTCTGACACATGGCGCGTAGCAGCAAGCAGCGGAAGATATTTCTCCTATTATGCTTCTAATGACGCGTTCAGAACTTACGCGCCGAACTCTGCCGCAACCCGTCTTTACGGCAAAACCGGCAAGTTCCTCACCGAGGCGGGCGCACCGTACTTTGCGGTGACCTACCACGAGAACACCAACGACACGGTCACCAATATGCCGTCCAACACCAGCGTCCGTCAGGGCACCAGCTACACGATCCCCAACACGGTTCCTGTCTGTGACGGCTACCGCTTCGACGGTTGGGCGACCTCCTCCTCCGGCACCGTCGCATACGCGGCCGGCAGCCTGCCTGCGACGATCAGCAACGTGACCGCTGCGATCGACCTCTACGCGAAGTGGTCCGTCGTGCCGCAGGCGACCGTGACCTTCTACGCGGCGGATAACACCACCACCTTTGACACCCAGACCGTGTACGAAGGCGTGGCGCCCACGGTGCCGTCCTCCGAGCCGACCAAGGCTCCCTCCGGCATCCACTACTACACCTTCGCCGGCTGGGCCCGCACGGCGGGCGGCTCGGTCGAAAGCCCGTTTACCGTCATCGCCTCCGGCGAATCGGCCCGCGCCTACTACCCGATCTTCACCGAGAACACCGCAACCTTCACGCTGACCTTGTCCGGCCGCACGAAGGTTGCTACCGAGGGCAGCTTCAACAGCACCGTCCTGCAGCCCGTTCTGACGGCGAATCATGAGGGCTGCACCGCGACGATCAGCAGCCTGAGCTACACTTACACCACCGGCTCGGCTTCCATCGCCACGGTTGCCACCACCGGCAACGTGCTGACCGTGACCGGCGTCTCCGCGGGTACGATCACGCTGAGCGTCACCGCGACCTATGACAACGGACAGACCGCAACTACGTCCGTGACCGTCACCGTCATCGCGGGCTCCGGCACGAGCGCCGGCTATAAGCTGATCACCAAGGCCAACGTCGGCTCCGACGTCTCCTCCTACGACTGGACCGGCGACTACATCATGGTCGGCCGTGAGTTCGGTACCTCCGCGAGCATCAATACCTGGAAGGTCATGAAATTTGACTGGACCGACGACACCACCGCGACGCTCGGCGACGGCTCCGGCGGCAACAACATCACCGGCTTTACGCTCGATCCCGCCGACTGCGACGAATTCGGCGCTGCTACGGCGACCACCGGCGGCGTGACGCTGACTGCCCTCCACACCGGCGAGGCAGACTACACGTCCAACCCGACCACCACGGGTCAGGGCTTCGTCTTCGACCGCATCGCGGGCTTCAAGGACAGCTCCGATAACGACATCACCGGCCAGTACGTACTCAAGTTCGAACTGGTCGACGAGGTCAATAACTATTACATCATCCGCATCAAGGGCACCAACTACTATCTGAGCAACTCCAACACCACGCTCTCCGGCGGCAACTCCATGGGCGGCCAGGCCTCCCCGGACTCCATCGCCGATCAGCTCCTGTGGAAGATCAGCTGGGCGTCCGATTCGGATATCCACAACATTACCGCCAGCGCTTCCGGCGACACCACGGCGAAGCCCGACATTCTCCTGATCGAGAACGTCTACGCGCTGAAGAACAGCACACCGGTTTCCCGTGCGATCTTCTACAACCAGGCGGGTAACGGCTTCCGTGTCTACGGCAGCGGCGCCTATACCAACAACCTGAACAGAAACAGCACCTCCGGCTACAACGTCTTCCTCTACGGCAAGCAGAACCCGTTTGAAGCCGAGGTCATCTACGACGGCACCCCGCGTAACACCACCGACGCCAAGATCACCGTTCCCTGGAACTATGCGACGCAGGCCGGTAACTCCAGTCTCCTGCTCGAGGGCAACCTCGATCCCGAGAGCTACCCCGGCTGGACGATCCTGAACAGCGGCATCCCCACCTGGACGCTGATCGGTGCGTACAACGCCAACGGCACGACCTTCAACAGCTCGACCTCGCTCACCGCGGTCAGCGGCACCGAGAACGCGAACTTCAACGTCGCCAACTGGACGGCTTCCGACGTCGGCAAGTACTACGTCGTGCGCGTCGGTTATCAGGTGCAGGATCCCGACGGCGTCGTCCATGAAGTCGGCAAGCAGGCCATGATCGTGGTCGGCTCCTCCGACAACACCTACACCACCGTTATCTACGAGGCAGGCACCGACAAGACCGGCTCCATCGACGTTCCGGCCCGTGTCGAATCCGTCGATCTGAACGCGTACGTAGTCGACAACTACAGCGCAAAGTATTACATCGGCGTTGAGAATAACGGCATGACGGCTTCCGAGCCGGCAAACTGGACCGTCTCCGCCTCGCAGAATTACACAACCGGCACCTATTCCATCAGCAGCAGCGGCGTGCTGACGTGGAATTCCGCGACCGTTACGAACGACGTCGTGGAGATCACGGCGACCGCGGGTCTGTCGAATGGCAGCACCAACGCCACCGTCTCCGGCGGCAGCATCATCGTCAACATCCGTGAGCTCGCTTATACCGCCGAGGTGCAGGCGACCTCCGGCGCTGCGGTCACCGAGATCCCGTTCGGCTCCACCGCCTTCGGCGTGACCGTTGCCAACTTCCAGGATAAGGATTTGAATGCGCCCAGCGCATCGACCTATTCGATCAACGACGCGACCGAATGGCATTGGACTGCTTCGACGCTGGCTGGCGCTTCGGTACCCGTTACCGTGAATTCCAGCACCGGCGCTGCGACGATCAACGTCTCCGGCCTTGCGGCTGACACGCAGATCATCGTCCGCGCGACGAACGTCATTGCGACCGAGTCCGGCTCGCATACCGTCGTCACCGTCACCGGCAAGATCTTCACCGTCGGTGCGGACAACAGCCTGCATGCGAACGACGACAGCTTCGTGCTTGACTTCGACCGCAACGCGACGCTGAACGTCATGGCGAACGACCGCAACGCGACCGGCGCGACGATCTCCGCGATCGGCGGCACGAACGCCTCCATGGCGAGCATCTCCGGCTCCAACATCATCTTCACGGTGCCGCGCGGACAGCTCACCACCGCGTCCTACACCTTCACCTACACGCTGACCAAGAGCGGCGAGTCCGACTCCACCGCGACCGTCACCGTCAAGCCCTCCTCCGCCATCTACTATGAAGACACCAACAGCTTCTTCACCTACACCGACGGCACGCAGGGCAAGTGGACCGCAGTCGGCACCGACAGCGGCTGGACCCAGTCCGCGACCGACAGCAACGACGTTTCCGCGATCGGCTACGACGAAAGCGGCGCGAGCCTGACCTGGTCCTCCGGCGTCTACCATAAGGCGAACGTCGGCAACAGCACCACCTACGGTACCTCCGGCGCGACCGGCGCGAGCAGCATCAGCTCCAGCTTCGCGAAGTGGCCGATGATGGAGTTCAGCTTCGTCGGCAACGCCTTCTCGCTGAGCATGATGCGCAACAACAACACCGGCTTGATCGCCGTCTACGTGGACGGCGCGAAGGTCAAGAACGTTGCCACCTCCTACGGCGCGACCGGCGGCGCTTATGATCCCAACAAGGATTACGGCGGATTCATCTACAATTCTGCTGAGAGCAACTACGGCATGCCGACCTTCTACTGGGCGGCAGAGGGCGGAACGGCTGGCAGCCACACCGTCAAGGTCGTGGTTCTCTATTCCGGCGCTTACGACCACGCCTCCCCGAAGGCAGGCAACTACGACGTCTACATCGACGGCGTGACGATCTACAACCCGATTTCGGGTTCCACGAATTACAAGTACATCAGCTTCCGTGACACCGTTCTGGCGACCGGCTCGCTCGGCGTTCCCGCAACGACGACGCATGACTACTCCGCGACTCTGAGTCCGGCAGCCCTCTCCGTCGGCACCGGCCATACCGGCACCATGCAGGTCAGCCTGACCGACGAAGGCGAGACTGTCTACTCCGGCTACACCGTGGCATGGACTTCCAGCGATTCGTCCGTCGCCACCGTGACGGCTTCCGGCTCGCTGAACACCTCGACCGGCGTTAACACCGCCACCGTGACCGGCGTCAGCGCTGGCACGGCGACGATCACCGCGACCATCACCACCCCGGGCGGCACCACGGTCGTCCGTACCGCTTCGGTCACCGTTACCGATACGGTCTACACCGTGACGTACATCCTGCCGTCTCCGGCCGGCACGCAGCAGGTCACCTACACCGATGAGAGCATTACGCTCGGCTCCGGTGTCACGCATCTGACTGCGGCGCAGCTCGCCGCCTACAACGCGCATCCGTACGTGTTCCGCGGCTGGGCGCCTGCGACGGTCTCCGATACCACGACGCAGCCCGGCGGCCTGCTGGATAACGGCATGACGCTGACCATTGACGGCGACAGAACCTACTACGCTGTCTACACCTACGGCACGAGCAACGAAGACTTCATGCTCCGTACCGACCTGAACACCCCGCTGGTCGACGGCGAGACCATTGCCATCTACGAGACGCACGGTAGCTCCGGCGATGACCGGTACATGCTGTCCAACGCGGACTATAGCTCCACGTGGAACAACTGGCGTCTCGGCGTCGCGGCGACCCCGGAGAACGGCTTCGTCAAGATGAGCAACACCAGCCTCTACTGGGACGTTGTGGCGACCACCGGCGGCTTCTACCTGAAGGATCAGGACGGCAAGTACCTGAGCGCGACCTCCACCGACGGTCAGCTCGTCATGGTCACGACGCCCGACGAAAAGGCGGTCTGGAACGCGACGACCACCGGCGTCAGCGGCGCGAACAGCGTCTACATCTACAATAACGAGGCAAGCCCGAAGTACCTGCAGCACTTCAGCGGCTACGCAGAATTCGGCGCCTACACCTTTGATGTAAGTTGGGCAGACCGCAACGAGATGCAGATCTTCGTGCAGCAGCCCAACAACCTGACCTACACGACCGACCTGCAGAGCAACACCGCCACCTACACCGTCAACTACAACGTGAACGGTTCGGCGTACACCTCCGAGCAGATCACGGAAGGCAACGATCCGAGCTTCCCGAGCGTGACCGGCGCCTACACCGAGCTGGCGGGTTACTCGCACGACTACACCTTCCTCGGCTGGATCCCGGCGACGATCGCGGAGGACACCACCACCGCTCCTGCGACGATCTACACCTCCGGCGACAGCTACACGCTCACCGGCGCGACCACCTTCTACGCGGTGTTCACCTACACCGGCGCGGGCAGCGCGGCAGCGGGCTACAGCCTGAGTGATTCTGCACCCGAGGCAGGCGACACGGTCATTCTTGCAATCAAGAGCGGCAGCGATTACTATGCTCTGCCGCACGGAACGACCGCCGCTGCAACTTGGTCTGGCACGGCAATCACCTTGACGAACGGCGCCGTAGCCGACACGACCGATTTGCTTTGGGACGTGGAAGATTCGAACAACAGCAGCTATCCTGTTAAGTTCACCTACGGCAGCAGCAAGTACTTCAAGCTGAACAGCTCGCAGCTTGCTTACACAGGCGACGGCGCTACCGGCTACATGAAGTTCACCGCCTCCGGCGATGGCTTCACAATGGAGAACAGCACGCCCAGATATCTGGCGCAGAGCAGCACCTCCTTTGGCGTGACTTCTAACTCCGCCGATGCTGCGACGGTCTATGTCTTCAAGTACAGCACCAGCGGCGGCAGCGCGAACTACTACGCCACCACGCTCGGCGCAGCGGCTCCCATCACGCACAGCTACGCGGCGAGCATCAGCCCGGCGAGCCTCGCGCTCCATCCGGGCGAGACCGGCACCGTCACCGCGACGCTGACCGATAACGGCGTGACCGTCTCCGGCGCAACCCCGACCTACACGACGAGCCTTGCGTCCGTCGCAACGGTCGCCGCGAACGGCACCGTCACCGCGGTTGCCAACGGCAACGCCACCATCACCGCGACCTACACGGTCGACGGCACCGACTACACCGCTACCTGCTCCGTCGCCGTCACCACGCTGGCGACCTACAACGTCACCTACTACGTCAACGGCAGCCAGTACGGCCAGGTCGAGTCCGTCACGCAGGGCGACAGCCCGAGCTTCACCGCTCCCAGCTACGACGTGAGCAGCTACAACGCCCACGCCTACGAGTTCCTCGGCTGGAAGCAGGGCAGCGCGCTGAGCGCCGATACCACCGATGCCCAGACTCTCTACGTCGCGGGCAACACCAACGTCATCAGCGCCGACACCAACTTCTATGCGGTCTATCGCTACACCGAAGGCGGCAGCGTCACGACGGCAGTTGATCAGCTCTCCAACGGCGCGAGCGCGGATTACGTGATCGCGGCAAATGTCGGCGGCACGTACTACGCGATGTCGAACACCTTCGCTTCCAAGATCGACGGCACGAGCATCACGACCCCGGGCAGCTCGATCAGCAGCAGCGACGCGACCGGCTACGCCGTGACGATCGAAAAATCCGCCGACGGCTGGACGATTAGCAACGGTACGAAACTGCTCGGCTATCCGACCAGCGGCACCGACTTTACCAACGACACGCATCCGTATTGGTCCATTACCACCGGCAGCCATGGCAGCTATCGTGTTACCAACACGAATACAACGACCAGAGCTATTACATATAGAACCGGCACGGTCAATAAGTTTGCGCCGTATGCGACGAACAATATCAACGGCACCGAGTACTACGACGTGGAGATCATTCCAGTCGGCGGCGGCAGCGCGACGACCTACTACGCAACCACGCTGAACGTGGCGGCTGCGCATAGCTACGTCGCCAGCATCAGCCCGACCAGCGTCACGGTTGAGGAAGGGCAGGAGACCACCGCGATCGGCACCCTGACCGATAACGGCATCACCACCACGGACTACACGCCGACCTACACCTCCAGCAACACGAGCGTTGCGACTGTCAGCTCGATCGGCTACGTCGAGGCGATCAGCGCGGGCAGCGCAACGATCACCGTGAGCTACTCCGTCGACGGCACGACCTACAGCGCGACCTGCGCGGTCACGGTCACTGCGGCTCCCGTCGTCACGACCTACACCGTCAGCTACTACGTCAACGGCAGCCTGTATGAGACCGAGACCATTGCGGCAAACGGTCATCCCGACTTTGACGTGCCGACTGTCAACGTCAGCGGCTATGACGCCCACAGCTACAGCTTTATCGGCTGGGCAGCGTCCACCGTCAGCGAGACGACGACCAGCCCGACGATGTACACCGCCTCCAACGCCAGCAGCTACACCGTGACCGGCAACGTCTCCTTCCACGCGGTCTACACGTGGAGCGAGGGCGGCTCCGGCGGCAGCAGCACTTACACGCTCGTGACTGCCACTTCCCAGCTCACTTCCGGCGCCGATATTGTTATCGCGGCTTCTGGTTACGATTATGCGATGAGCACTACGCAGAATAGCAATAACCGTGGGCAGGCGTCTATCACCAAGAGCGACAGCACCATTACCCTCGGCAGCGACGTCTGTGAATTCACCCTTGGCGCAGGCACGACCTCCGGCACTTGGAGCTTCTACGATGATAACAGCAGCGGTTACATCTATGCGGCTTCTAGTAGTAAGAACTACTTAAGAACAGAGAGCACACTCTCCGCAAACAGCTCCTGGACGATCAGCGTAACGAGCGCAGGTGTTGCAACCGTAACTGCGCAAGGCACGAACACACACAATTTGCTGCAATATAATAATGGCAGTTCAATCTTCTCCGCTTATTCCAGTGCGCAGAAAGACATTGCTCTGTACGTTAAGAGCACGAGTTCCGGCAGCGGTTCGACGAATTACTACACCACGACCCTCGAAGCAGGCGACGGCACGACGGCGACCCTGAGCGTCAGCCCGTCCAGCATGAGCCTGTCGACCGGCGGCTACGGTCAGATCGCTGTCACCGCAGCGAACGGCGGCGCGGGCGCCTATGTCACCGCGGCCTCCAGCAACACCAGCGTTGCGACCGTCTATGCGCTGAATGACGGCAATAACAGCTTCGGCGTCAGCGCAGGCGGTACCGGCAGCGCGACCATCACGATCCGCTACTTTGACAGCAGCGCGAATCAGCTTACCAGCGAGACCGTCAGCGTCTCCGTCACGGCAGCCTCCGGCACCGGCGGCACGAACGCCGACTACGGCCGCGTCGGCTCCGACGGCAACGCCCCGACGACCTCCGGCAGCACGAACGCCGGTACGCGCGGCGTGGTTTGCACCTCGATTTCCCAGAAGGCGGCGGACTACTACGCCGCGAAGGGCGTCACCTGGGCAGACCTCACGGCTCTTTCGGGTGTCTATACGAACAGCTCCGTTACCGCTGCAAGCGGCAACGCGCTGAAGAGCCAGCTCGACTCGCTGATGAACCTGACCAACACGGTCACCTACAGCAGCTTGACGACCTACTGGCCGAACACGGATAAGAGCAACGGCTCCAGCCAGAACCTCTACATCTACTCCAATGTGACTAGTAACTCCAGCGTCAGCCGCGAGCACGTCTGGCCGAAGTCCAGAGGTCAGTTCTACGAATCCGGCGCCGGCTCCGACCTGCAGCACCTGCGTCCGGAGGAAAGCACCGTCAACTCCACGCGCGGCAACCACACCATGGGCTACGTCAACGGTGTGCTCAACAATCCGAGCACCAAGACCTACGGCGGCAACACCGTCCTGTGGTACAACGGCAGCTACAGCTCCAACGACTGCAGCGGACTCGTCGAGGTCATGGATTGCTGCAAGGGCGACGTCGCAAGAATCCTGCTCTACGTCTACACCGCCTATCCGGAGAACACCAACCTGTTCACCAAGACCTCGGGCGGCGGCAGCGGCAACAATGCCTCCGACGGCAACAAGGTCATCGAGAGCCTGAACACCCTGCTTGAGTGGTGCGCGCTCGATCCAGTCGATACCTGGGAGATGAGCCGTAACGATGCGGTCCAGACCATCCAGGGCAACCGTAACGTCTACATTGACTACCCCGAGCTGGCGTGGATGATCTTCAACCTCACCCCGCCCACCACGATGCAGACTCCGTCCGGTCAGGCGGCCGCCGGTAACGTCGGTACCCGTAACTCCGCAAACTACTACACCAGCGCGGTCAACAACACCGCGATCATGAGCGAGGATCCCGCTCCCGAGACCCGCGGCGGTGCAACCCGCGCCATCGGCGACGAGAACACCAGCCTGCCCGTCACCGGCGCTGTCATGATCAACGGCATCGGCCAGATCAGCAACAACGACGACGTCATGGCCTACCTCGCCAGCTACGGCGCGCAGAACTGCCTCGTCGTTCCGGCGAACGGCTCCGTGGTCTTCTACCTGACCGGCGGCAGTGCCGAGGCGAAGATCGCCATCGGCGCCTCCGCGCTGAACGGCACCGGCACCACCCTGAAGGTCTATCAGATCTCCGCAGTCAGCGGCAGCAGCGCGACCGGCACGGTTCTGCTCGAGCAGACGCTCGCAAGCTCCACCGAGATGTACTTTGCCATCAACGGCATCGCCTGGACCGGCACGAAGTCCAATGTCCTGATGGTCCGCAACGAAGGCAGCGCGCCCATGGTTCTGACGAACCTGCGCGCCGTCTCCGGCACCGTCGAAGGTCATATCTCCACCGGCGGTACCGATAGCAATGCTGTCGGCGGTGAGGCCGCGACCCGCGGCGTGACCCGCGACACCGAGAACGAGCTGCAGATGGTCATTGACTCCAACGCGATCCTCGCTGGTCTCGCTGGTGTGCAGTCGATCAACGAAGGCACCTTCGGCGACGAGACGCCCGTGACCCCGGTCGATCCGGTCGACCCGGTTGAGAGCGATATCGTCCTCCTCGGCAACACCATCAGCCTGAACGGTCAGATCGACGTGAACTTCTACCTCGATATCCCCGACGAGCTGTTTGACGACGGCGTCTACGCCACCATCGACGGCGTGCGTGTCGACTTCACGGAAGGCACCTACGGCACGATGGTCAGCAAGAAGCTGCCCGCCAAGGAGATGAACACGAAGGTCACCCTGAAGCTCTACGCGGCGGACGGCACTCCGCTCACCTTCAAGAACGGCAGCGCGACGGTCACCGAAAACCGCTACAGCGTCCAGGATTACCTGACCTACGTGATCGGTCATCCCGAGACCTACGCCGCAGACCTCGTGAAGCTCTGCAAGGCGATGAGCGACTACGGCTCCTACACGCAGCAGACCCTCGGCTTCGACGTCGAGAACGCGAAGGCCATCTACCTGGCTGACGAGATCGCGAACGTCACCTGCGACGGCTACGCCTACAGCTACACGGCGAACACCGAGCACATCAGCTTCCTCGGCGCGAGCGTCGTGACCGAGAGCGAGACCGCGATCCGCGTCTACTTCACGCTGAACGGCGAAGGCTTCACCGCCACGGTTGACGGCGAGCCGGCAGCCATCCAGACGAACGAGAGAGGCACCTTCGTCGAGATCGCGAACATCTCCGCGAAGAACCTCGGCGATCCGCATACGATCGCAGTCACCAACGGCAGCGAGACCGTCACGATCTCCAACTGCAGCGCTTACAGCTACGTCCAGAGCGTCCTCAGCTACGCCGGCGCGTCCGACAGCCTCAAGCTGGCGGTCAAGGCCCTCAAGCTCTACGGCGATCTGGCAGCGGAATACTTCAACAAGTAAGAAAGGAGAAAACAGACCTTTCTGTCTTGCATGACGACAATTCCCGACATCCCGCAAGTGCGGGATGCCGGGAGGTCGAAATGCACCCGATCAATCAGCGGCGTTTGCAGGAGTTTTAAAAATAACGCTTGCTTTTTGCAGCGGACTGTGTTATATTGGGGAAAAGGACAAGAAGACTGGTGAGGTATTTTATGAAAAAAACATATCAAAAACCAGAGCTGTTTTACGAAGACTTTACGTTGATGGATTCCATCGCTGCGGTAAAATGCGGCGAAGGCACCGGTCAGGCGCTTCTGCTGCAGGCGGATATCTTCACCTGCGCCGCGCATGACTTCGACCTCGATTGGATCATTCTGATGTCTTACAGCGTCGGTTGCCAAGAAATCATTGACGACGTCGTCGCCGCCGGCAGCGGCACGCAGATTTCCTGATCAAAGCAAAACAAGCTCACCTACAGAGGTTATCTCTGTGCCCATAGAGAAGGATCCTTCTCGGATCGGGCTTACATCATACGTTTCAATGTGGAAGTCCGCTTGGGCTTCCACATTGTTTTTTGAAAGGGGGATTTCCCCGTGGCAAAGAAAAATACGCAAAAAAAGCAAAACAGTCAGAATAACGACACCAAGATTACGATCATCGTCATTGCGTTTGCGGTACTGATTATTGCGGCGATTGCCGCGCTGGTGCTGTTTTTCCCCAAGGAGCCGGATCAGCAGCCGGAACCGCCGCAGACGGAACTGACGCAGGCGCCTACGGAATCAACGGAAGAGCCGACGCAGGAACCGACCGAGGATCCCAATGCGTTCCCGTTTGAGATTCCCGGCTTTACACTGTTTGAGGACGTACCTGCTGAGATCGTGCACGACCAGCTTTGCATTCTCGGCGTCGGCAGCTATTCGGGCCCGTATTTCGAAGACGGCAGCGATGAAAGCGTGACGGACGTGCTTGCGATCGTCGTGGAGAACATTCGGGAGGACTGGGTGGAAAACGCAGATCTGATCCTCTCCTGCGACGGTGAAACCGCGCATTTTTCCGTCTCTGCGCTGCCAGGCCATCGCTGCGCCATCCTGCTGGAGCAGGATCGCATGGTTTACGCCGACGGCATGGAGATCAGCAACCCCGTCTGTACTTTCTGCACCAACGATATGACAGGGAAAAACGAGGATTTCACCGCGGACTTCTCGCTGGAGCCCTATGAGGGGGATATCCTGGTTTTCCGGAACGTGTCCGGACACGATTTCACCGGCGACGCGGTGCTCTATTACAAAACCGTCGCCCCTTACGGTTTGCACGGCGAACTGCTCTATCTGGGCGGCATTGCCTATACGTACTGCTTTGACGGCCCGATCGCCGCAGACGAAATGCGTCAGGCAAATCCGGCGCACTATTCCATCGGCGGCTCCGCCATTCTGTTTATGAGCTATGATTCGTGATTGTTCCGTCCGCCTCGGGGCGGTGACCGTCCGCTACGTGGGCGAGTTGCCGGACTGGAAAGAGAAAAGCCTTGTGCGGCAATTTCTGACCGTCGACCGCTTGCCGGACGTTACGGTGGATATCACAACGACCGACCGGATAGCCCTGCCCGCGGGGCAGTGTCTGTGGGAAACCAGAGAGCAGGTCGTCTGCCGGACGGACGGCGGCACGGCGCACTGCTACCGCGGCGTTTGGGACGACGCGCCGGTTTTCGCCTGCTTGACGCGCAGCGACGATACGCCGGAACTGCTGCACGTGCAGTATGTACCGGATGAATCGACGTTAAAAGACCCCGATCGCATCGCGCTGGGCTGGGTCGAGATGGAGCGGCTGTTCCACGAACGGCAGCAGGCGCTCTTCCACGCTGCGTGGGTGATGCGCAACGAGAAAGCCCTGCTCTTTTCAGGCGCCTGCGGCATTGGAAAATCCACGCAGGCGGGGCTGTGGCGTCAGTATCGCGGCGCAAGGATCATCAACGGCGATAAGACCGGACTGTCGTTCCGAGACGGCGGTCTGACCGCGTTCGGCACGCCCTTTGCGGGGAGCTCCCGCTACTGCGAGGATGAAACCGCGCAGGTAAGGGCGATCGTCATGCTCGGGCAGGCGCCGACCGACACGATCCGCAGACTGTCGATGAAGGAAGCAGTCATTGCTCTTGCTTCACAAATGCCCTGCCAGAAATGGCTGGCGGACGACGTGGCGGCGGTGCTGGAATACGCCGAGCTCGCCGCAAGGCGCGTGCCGGTCTATCTGCTGTCCTGCACGAAAGAGGAATCCGCGGTCGATCTTTTGGATCGGACGCTGAATGAGGAAGAAACGCATGCTGGAACCACGCATTTCTAAATACCTGCATGACAAGGCGACCAGACAGAGACTCCCGATCAACGGCACCTTTGAGCTGACCGCCCGCTGCAATTTCAACTGCCCCATGTGCTACGTGCACCTGAGCGCGGAGGAGCAGCAGCGGCGCGGCAGAGAACTGACGGGCGAGGAATGGATCGACATCGCGGAACAGGCAAAACGGGCGGGAACGCTATTCCTGCTTTTGACCGGCGGCGAGCCGACCGTTCATCCGGAATTCGTCAGAATCTATGAGCGGCTGAGCGAGATGGGTTTCTATCTGAGCATGAACTCCAACGGAAGACTCCTGGAGGGCGACCTGCTGGAGCTGTTCCGACGTAAGCCGCCGGAGCGGCTCAATATCACGCTGTATGCAACGGACAATGCGGGCTATCAGAAGCAGTGCGGCGTCCCTGCCTACGATCGGGTCGTGCGGAATATCCGCGCGCTGCGGGAGGCGGGCGTATTCGTCCGCGTGAATCTGACCATCACGCCCGCCAACCGGGAAGAAATGGAAGAACTCGTCGCAAAAGGGAAGGAGCTCGGCGCGGTCATCATGGGCACGACCTATATCTGGCCGCAGATCCGTGTGGACGAAACCGCGGTCGGCAAATCGTTCCGCCCGTCGCCGGAGGAAGCCGGACGCGCTATGGCGGTGTACGACAGCCTGCGGATGCCGCACGAGGACTTCGTTCGGCGCGGAAAGCAGATTCTTGCGGGTATCCCGCAGCAGACGCTTTCCGAGGAGGACTGCGAGATCGGTTCGCGCATGCTCTGCCGGGCAGGTAAGGCGACCTACTGGATCGACTGGCAGGGGAATATGACGCCCTGCGCGTTGATGCCGATTCCGTCGGTCAGCGTTATGCAGGCCGGTTTTGACAAAGCGTGGCAAACGCTCCTTGAGCGTGTTCTGGAAATCCGGCTGCCGCCGGAATGCGCCGCCTGTGAATACAGAAGGATCTGTAATCCCTGCGCGGCGAAATGCTATACGGAGACCGGCAGCTTCCATACGAGACCGGACTACGTCTGCCGCTTCACAAAGAGCTTTCTTGAGGCGACGCGCGAAGCGGTTGAACGGGAAGACAACGCCTGATAGGGAATCACCCGGTGATGCAATAACCGGAAAACAAAATACGGAGGGTAATTATGAACGTAAAACGGGAATTTGTACTGCGCGAGATCGCAGGAGACCTGCTGCTTGTTCCGACGGGCAAGACGGCGCTGGACTTGAACGGCATGATGACGCTCAACGAGGTCGGCGCGGATATCTGGAGGATGCTGCCGGAGGTCAAGGACGAGGAGGAGATCGTTCAGCGGCTGTTGCAGGACTACGAGGCGACGGCGGAAGAGATTCGTCCGGACGTGACGGCGTTCCTCGACAAGCTTCGTGAACTGAATATCCTGTAATTCCGCATAATACTGAAAAACAAGCAGAAAATAGAAAGAAATTAATGGATTTTGCCACTTGCGAAACCCATTGCTTTCGTATATAATAATAACGCTGAAAAAAGGCATAATTTACCTGTGCCGCTTGTGCGGTACGGCAAAAATCGGAGGAATAAAACAATGTCTGTTAAAGTAGCAATCAACGGTTTTGGCAGAATCGGCCGTCTGGCATTCCGCCAGATGTTCGGCGCAGAAGGCTATGACGTCGTTGCGATCAACGACCTGACCTCTGCAAAGATGCTCGCGCATCTTCTGAAGTACGACTCCACGCAGGGCAACTACGCGCGCGATCACAAGGTCGAGTACAACGAGGGCGAAGGCGAAGACAACTACATCGTTGTCGACGGCAAGAAGATCGTCATCTACAAGATGCCCAACGCGGCGGACCTCCCCTGGGGCAAGCTCGGCGTTGACGTCGTGCTCGAGTGCACCGGCTTCTACACCAGCAAGGAAAAGTCGCAGGCGCATATCGACGCCGGCGCGAAGAAGGTCGTTATCTCCGCTCCCGCAGGCAAGGATCTGCCCACCATCGTTTACAACGTCAACCACGAGAAGCTGACCAAGGAAGACAACATCATCTCTGCGGCTTCCTGCACCACCAACTGCCTGGCTCCCATGGCAAAGGCGCTGAACGACTACGCGCCCATCGTTTCCGGTATCATGACCACCGTGCATGCTTACACCGGCGACCAGATGCCGCTCGACGGCCCGCAGCGTAAGGGCGATCTCCGCCGCAGCCGCGCAGCCGCTGTCAACATCGTGCCGAACTCCACCGGCGCTGCCAAGGCGATCGGCCTTGTCATCCCCGAACTGAACGGCAAGCTCATCGGCTCTGCGCAGCGTGTTCCCACCCCGACCGGTTCTACCACCATTCTGATTGCCGTCGTCAAGGGCAAGGACGTCACCGTGGAAGGCATCAACGCCGCTATGAAGGCGCAGGCGAACGAGTCCTACGGCTACAACGAAGATCAGATCGTTTCTTCTGACATCATCGGCATGAGCTACGGCTCCCTGTTCGACGCCACGCAGACCATGGTCAGCAAGATCGACGACGACACCTATCAGGTGCAGGTCGTTTCCTGGTACGACAACGAGTACTCCTACACGACCCAGATGGTTCGTACGATCAAGTACTTCTCCAACCTGCTGTAATCAGATTACAAAATTAAAGCGTGCTGCGAAAGCAGCACGCTTTTTCTATATCTTTATTCTTTCGGCAGGTCGCGCATGGTCAGGCTGATGCGCTTGCGCTTCTCGTCGACCTCCAAAACGGCAACCTTGACGATATCGCCGACGGAAACGACCTCGGACGGGTGCTTGATATACTTGTTGCAGACGCGGGAGATATGCACGAGACCGTCCTGATGCACGCCGATATCGACGAACACGCCGAAGTCGATGACGTTGCGCACCGTGCCGGTCAGCACCATGCCGGGCTTCAAGTCCTTCAGTTCCAGCACGTCCGTGCGCAGAATCGGCGCGGGCAGCTCGTCGCGCGGGTCGCGGCCGGGCTTTAAGAGCTCCTTGGCGATGTCGCGCAGGGTCGGCACGCCAACGCCGCAGAACTCTGCTGCTTTGGAAACGCCGAATTCCTCCATGCGCGCGTTCAGTTCCTTGATATTGCCGTCGGCGACGTCTTTCAGGGAATAGCCGCAGAGGGTCAGCAGCTTTTCCGCTGCTTCGTAGGATTCCGGATGCACGCCGGTGTTGTCGAGGATCTGCTTGCTTTCCGGCACGCGCAAGAAGCCCGCCGCCTGCTCGTACGCCTTCGCGCCGAGCTTCGGGACTTTCAAGACCTGCTTTCTCGCGGTGAACGCGCCGTTTTCCTCACGGTAGGCGACGATGTTCTTCGCGATCGCGGCGTTCAGACCGGAGACGCGGCGCAGCAGCGACGGGGAAGCGGTGTTCAGATCGACGCCGACGGCGTTGACGCAGTCCTCCACGACGCCGCCGAGGGTCTCGTCCAGCCGCTTTTCCGGCAGATCGTGCTGATACTGTCCGACGCCGATCGCCTTGGGATCGATTTTGACCAGCTCTGCGAGCGGATCCTGCATTCTTCGCGCAATAGAGACCGCGCTGCGCAGATTGACGTCGTACTGCGGGAATTCCTCCGCCGCCAGCGGGGAGGCGGAGTAGACGGACGCGCCCGCTTCCGAGACGATCATGTAGGACACGCCCTTGACGCGGCTTAAGAGCTCGCAGACGGCGTTTTCCGTCTCGCGGGAGGCGGTGCCGTTGCCGATGGCGATATGCTCCACGTGATGCTTGCGGATCAAGCCCGCCAACGTGACGATCGCCTCCTCACGCTTCGCCTTGGAGAAGGTCGGGTAGACGACGGAGGTATCGAGCACCTTGCCGGTGCCGTCCACGACGGCGACCTTGCAGCCGTGGCTGTAGCCGGGGTCGAGGCCCATCGTGACGTGACCCTTGACGGGCGGCTGCATCAAAAGCGGACGGAGATTGAGCGCAAAGTTGTGGATCGCGCCCTCGCTCGCCTCGTCCGTCAGCGCGGTGCGCAGCTCGCGCTCCATGCTCGGCGCGATCAGACGGTCGTAGGCGTCGTCCGCCGCCGCGCGGACAAAGGCGGTCGCGCCGCCGCCGGGGATCAGCACGGCTCTGCGGACGCAGAGGATCGCCTGCTCGTGATCAACCTCTAAGGTGACCTTCAAAAAGCCCTCGCGCTCGCCGCGGTTGACGGCAAGCACCTGGTGTCCCTGCAGTCTGGAGAGCGGCTGAGAGAAATCGTAATACTGCTGATAGACGGAGGTTTCCTCCTCCTTGCCCTTGACGGCGACGGAGCGCAGGATCGCGGAGCGCTGCATGAGCGCACGCAGCGCCTTGCGGATGGAAGCGTCGTCCGAGATCATCTCCGCGATGATGTCCGACGCGCCCGCCAGCGCTTCTTCCACGGTACTCACGCCGAGATCGGGGTTGATATAGTCCTCCGCCAGCGCTTCCGGCGCGGGCAGATCGCGCTTCTGCGAAAACAGCTCCAGCGCCAGCGGTTCCAGCCCCTTTTCCTTTGCCACGGTGGCGCGGGTACGGCGCTTCGGCTTGTAGGGACGGTAGAGGTCTTCCAGCTCGGATAGCGTCTTGGCGTTGTCGATGGCGGCGGACAGCTCGTCCGTCAGCTTTTCCTGTGCGTCGATCGACCTGCGGATCTCCTCGCGCCGCTGCGCTAAATTGCGAAGGTACTGCAGACGGTCTGCGAGATTACGCAGGGTCGTGTCGTCCATCGCGCCGTGTACCTCCTTGCGGTAGCGGGCGATGAAGGGGATCGTGTTGCCCTCGTCGAGCAAGTCGACGACGTTTTTGACGTATTGCAGCGGCTGTTTGAGCTCCGCAGATAGGGTTTCTATGATTTGTTCCATGATTCCTCCGTTAATTCATGACGAATGTGTCGTTGTTCAAAAGCGCGTCCACCGCGCTCTGTAATGCGGGAGAGATATCGCCGGCGGCGACCATTTCCGCCGCAGCCTGCTGCGCCTGCTTCAGGACGTTGAGATCCTGCGCCAGATTGCCGATGTGGAAGACGGGCAGGCCGTGCTGACGGCTGCCGAAGAAGTCGCCGGGGCCGCGCAGCTTGAGGTCTTCTTCCGCAATGCGGAAGCCGTCCGCCGTGGCGCACAGCGCCTTCAGTCGCGCGAGGGTCTCTTCGTTTCGGTTGTCCGAGACAAGGATGCAGTAGGATTTCGCGCCGCCGCGCCCGATCCTGCCGCGAAGCTGGTGAAGCTGCGACAGACCGAAGCGGTCGGCGTTCTCCACGACCATCAGCGTTGCGCTCGGCACGTCAACGCCGACCTCGATCACGGTCGTCGCGACCAGAATATCGTATTCCTGCGCGGCGAAGGCTTCCATCACGGCTTCCTTTTCCGCGCCCTTCATTCTGCCGTGCAGCAGCGCAACGCGCAGATTGGGGAAGACGGAGTCTTTCAGCGTCTGCGCCCATTGCTCCGCCGCCTTAAAGGACTCCGTTTCGCCCTCCTCGATGGCGGGGCAGACGATAAAAGTCTGATGCCCCTCCTCCGCCTGCTTGCGGATAAAGCCGTTGAGCCTGCTGCGGTAGCGTTCGTCGACGAGGAAGGTCTCCACGGGTTGTCTGCCCGGCGGAAGCTCGTCGATCACGGAGACGTCCAGATCGCCGTAGAGGATCAGCGCAAGGGTGCGGGGGATCGGGGTCGCCGACATGATGAGCAGATGCGGCTGCTCGCCCTTGCCAAGCAGGGCGGCGCGCTGCGCCACGCCGAAGCGGTGCTGCTCGTCCGCGATGACTAACCCGAGATCGTGGAATACCGTCGCCTCGGTCAAAAGCGCGTGCGTGCCGATGATGAGATCGGCGTCGCCGTCGGCGATTGCCTGCCGGACGGCTTTTTTCTGCGCCGCGGGCAGAGAGCCAGTCAAAAGGACGCAGCGGACGCCGAGCGGCTCGAGCAGCGGGGCAAGGCGATCTGCGTGCTGCTTTGCCAGAATCTCCGTCGGCGCCATGAGTGCAGTCTGTTTCTGATTCTTGATCGCGCAGAAGGCTGCCGCCGCAGCGACCATCGTTTTGCCGCAGCCGACGTCGCCCTGCACCAGACGGCTCATGGGCTTGCCGGAGCGGAAATCGGAGAGGATATCGTCGATCGCGCGCTGCTGCGCGCCGGTTAAGTCGAAGGGGAGCGCGCCGTAGAACTGCCCCATGCCGTCCGTCCGGAATGCGGGAACGGTGCGCACGGTGCGCTTTGCGCGGACGATCGCCAGCGCGGCGGAAAAGACGTAGAATTCTTCAAAGATCAGCCGTTTGCGCGCCTCCTCCAAGGCTTCTGCGGAGGAAGGATCGTGGATTTCGCGCAGGGCGGAATCCGCGTCGCAGAGTCCGTAGACTTCGCGCACAGATTCGGGTATGGTTTCCTCGATGCTGCAGCGGGTCAGCGCCGCCTGCACCGCCTGCGCGACCTGCTTGTTGGTCAGTCCTGCGGTCAGCGGATAGATCGGCATGATACGACGCGTCACGTTTCCCTCACTGTCCAGCGGCTCAAAGAGGGGGTTGGTCATGGCGTAGCCGAGGTAGTCGCCCACGAGCGTGCCGTAGAAGCAGTATGTCTCGCCGCGGATCAGCCGCTGCGCGGTGTAACTCGCGTTGAAAAAGGTCAGATTGAGCCGACCGGTGTGATCGGCAACGACGACCTTGGTGAATTCCAACTGCCGGTTGCCGGGCTTGGGAATGCGGTGCGTCTGCGGATTGGTGACGACGGAGGCGATGAAGCAGGCGGGTGTGTCCGCCTCCAGCGAGGCGATCGGCAGCAGCTTCGTGCGGTCTTCATAGTCGCGCGGGTAAAAATGCAGCAGATCGCCGAGCGTCGCAATGCCGAGCTTGGCAAACAACTGCGCCTTTTTCGGCCCGATCCCGGGCAGCGTCCGAATGGACTGCGTATTCTCCGCCATAGCGCGCCTCCTGTCAGTTTCTTGCTGACTATTATACCACAAATCGGCAGGAAATGAAAGACAAAACCTTGCGATCGTGCGGGCGTGCAGTTATAATATAGAAAAAAGGAGGCTGATCCGATGGACTTGCAACCGGGGCGTTACCGCCACTTCAAGGGCAACGAGTATGAGCTGTTATTTGTCGCCCGGCATTCGGAAACGCTGGAGGAAATGGTCGTCTACCGCGCGCTGTACGGCGAGCGCGGCGTTTGGGTACGGCCCGCCTCCATGTGGAACGAGATCGTCGAGCGCGATGGCAAGACCTACCGCCGTTTCACGAAAATCGAAGACTGAAAAGACCCGACGGCTCCTCCGAGCCGTCGGGTCTTTTTTCCGTATTTATTCGTTCCGCAGGGACTTGGCGTACTCCGAGGGAGAAATACCGAAATTGTCCTTGAACTGGCGCGAGAAGTGATGAATCGTGGAGTAATGCAGCGCGGCGGCGATCTGAGAGAAGTTCATCTTGCCCTCGCGGATCAGCGCCTTGCTTTCCTCCAGCTTGACGCGGCGGATATATTCGCCGGGAGAGATATTCATCTGACGGTGGAAGAGCGCCGTCAGGTGCGAAGTGCTGACGCTGACTTCCTTCGCCACGCTTTCCACAGACAGCTTGTCATAGACGTGTTCCGCGATGCACTGCAGGGTGCGGCTGACGATAATGTTTTCGTTGCGCAGCGCGAGCGGCGTTTTCAGACGCTTTTTCCGCCCGCCGCTGTCGCGCAGGACGGAGAGCAGCAGAAGCTTGAGATTACTGCGGATGAAGTCGCTGCTGTAGTCGTCGTTGGCGTCGATTTCGTTGAGAAGCTGCTTGAGATAGACAGCTTCCGCAGAGGAGAGATCAAACACGCGATTGGAAAGAGACACCGGAAGATCGCTTTCGAAGTCAAAAGCGACGGTCAGAAAGCGCGCGGTGACGTTCAGATCGGTGTACTGCATGTGCCACTGGTTCGGCGTAAAGAACATGAGCTGCCCCTGCTTGAGCGTATAGCCGTTGCCTTCGACGACGCAGTGGAGCTGCCCGCGATCCACGTAAGTCAGCTCGTACATCGAGTGCGTCTCGCCTTTGAACAGGAAGCCGCTTTCCTCCTCGCGGTAGAACAGCGTATAAATCTCACCGAGATGCAGGCGGTCGCCGATCCGGAAGTTTTCCCGCGCCGCAAATCTGTCGAGCTTTTCCGGCTCCTGCCCCTTCGGCAGAGCGACGCGGACGGAGCATTCCTCCTGATAGGGAACGATCGCAAATTCGGTCTCCGGCGCGAGACAGACCGGTTTGTCCAGATAGAAATATACGGTTTTTCCTTTGCGGCGAACCGCAAGAATGGTCATGCCGATTTCAAAATCCAGATACATCTCGCAGGGCGCGCGGTAGAAATACAGCTCGCCGTTTGAAAAATACCGCACTTTTTCGACCCATTCGTCACCTTTCGGGAAACCGCGGTTGGGCAGGCTGTCGCGCAAAATCTTCCCGAAGCCGCTGAAGCTCTGCTTATTCAGATTTTGGATCATACAGACTACCTTCTTTCCTTGGGATCAATCAAACAAAACGTCGGGGTATAGACCGGATTCATGCATGGCAGCGATCGCTGCCTGCACAGAGCCGAGATCCTCGCGATAGGTCACGCCGTACCACGTTTCGTCAGTCGTAAGCATGTGGACGACGGCTCTTCCGCTCCGGATCAGCTCGTCGGTGGCGAAGGGCAGGTAGAATTCGCACTTGATCGGATTGACGGGGAGATTCTCCCGCAGGAAGAGCGGGAACAGACGTTCCAACTCCTGCAGCATCGAGGGCTGATAGCCCCAGAAGTTCATGGAAACGAGTGTGTCGCCGGAAAGCGGCACAAAATGCTCTTCGTCTTCGGTAAAGGCGGCGTCGTCGCCGCGCTTGTAGATTTTCGTGCGCTCGGTCACCTTCGTCAGCAATCCGTCGCGGGTCTCGCAGACGCCGCGGGCGACGGAGCCGTGCTCGGTCAGCGCGTTGCGGAGCAGATATCCGACCATGGCGTGCTCGTTCTCCGCCCGTTTCTGCCGCAAAAAGTCAGCGATCGCCAGATATGTGCCGCGGCCGTAGAAATCGTCGGAATTGATGACGGTGAACGGGCCGTCGATTTCATCTTTCGCACAAAGGACGGCGTGACCCGTGCCCCACGGCTTGACGCGCCCCTCGGGAACGGTGAAGCCGTCCGGAAGCATGTCCGTCTCCTGATAGACGTAGGCAACGTCGATGTGCTTTTCCAGACCTGCGGTGATCTTCTTGAAATCCGCTTCGATCGCGTGCTTGATCACAAAAACGACCTTGCCGAAACCTGCTTGGCAGGCGTCATAGATCGAATAATGCAGGATGCTGTTGCCGTGATCGTCTACGGGGGTCATTTGTTTCAAACCGCCGAAGCGGCTGCCCATTCCGGCAGCCAGAACGACGAGCGTCGGTTTGTTCATAAGGCACTTCCTTTTTGTTATTTTGTTCAATTATTCATTATAACAGAGAAGGGGAAATATCGCAACAATTTTTCAAGTGCGCCCAAAAACAGTTGACAGTTCCGGAAAAAATAGGTAGGATGAAAATAGAAAAGGAAGGGGGACGGTTATGGATACAATCTACGTTACCGGTCACCGCAATCCGGATACGGATTCCATCGTTTCGGCAATGGCGTACGCCGCGCTGCGCAACGCGCTCGGCGACCGGGAGTACAGCGCAAGGAGAATCGGTCACGTCAGCGACGAAACGCATCTCGTGCTGGATCGCTTCGGCTTTGCGCCGCCGGAGTGGGTCAAAAACGTGCGTACACAGGTGCGCGATCTGGATTATGATACGCCGCCGGCGCTTTCCTCCGCCGTTACCGTCAGCAGAGCGTGGACGGTGCTGACACAGGATCGCTCGATTGCGGCGATCCCCGTGACGAATGAGGACGGCACGCTGTTCGGCATGATTTCTGCGGGCGATATCGCGTCGCACGACATGCGCTCGATCGAGCACCCGCATATTGATGAGATTCCGGTGTTCAACCTGCTGAGCGTTCTGGAGGGCAGGATTCTCAACGAGGCGGGCAACCTGATCGACACGATCACGGGCGACGTTTCCATCGCCTTGCCGCAGGATCGTGAGAATCTGCTGTTTTCCTCCAAGGACGCCATCGTGCTCTGCGGTCAACAGCCGGATATGATCCGCCGCGCGCTGGAAATCGGGGTCAAGTGCATCATTCTCTGCCAGGCGGAGCTGGACGAGGAGCTGCGCAGCGTCCCGACGGACACCTGCATTATCTCCACGCCGTTCGACGCCTACCGTGCCGTGCGCATGATCTATCAGTCGATTCCGATCGCCCGCGTCTGCCGCACGGACAATATGGAGTGCTTCCATCTGGACGACTACGTGGACGACGTCCGCGAGGGCATGCTGAAAAGCCGCTACCGCTGCTATCCGATTCTGGACGAAAACGAGCGCGTGGTCGGCACGCTGTCGCGTTTCCATTTGATCAAGCCGCGCCGCAAGCGCGTGGTGCTGGTCGATCACAACGAGATGGCGCAGTCTGTGCCGGGGCTGGAGCAGGCGGAGATCCTGGAGATCATCGACCACCACCGTCTCGCGGATATCCAGACCGGCAACCCGATCTATTTCCGCAACGAGCCGGTCGGCAGCACGACCACGATCATCGCGGGCATGTATCAGGAGAAGGGCTTGATGCCCTCGGAAAAGCTGGCCGGTCTGATGGCTGCCGCCATCGTCTCGGACACGGTCATGTTCAAATCGCCGACCTGCACGCAGCGTGACCGCAATATGGCGGAGCGTCTGGCGCGGATCGCCAACGTCTCGCTTGAAGAGCTCGGGCAGGAGATTTTTTCCGCCTCGTGGTCGGACGACAAGACCGCGAAGGCGCTGCTGTTCTCCGATTTCAAGGACTTCCATATCGCAGAGCACTACCTCGGCGTGGGGCAGATCACCTGCGTCAATTCCGCGCATATCCTGGAGCGCAAGGAGGAATTCCTCGCGCAGATGCGCGAAACGATGAAGGAGCGCAAATACAGTCTCATGCTCCTGATGCTGACGGACGTCCTGCTCGAAGGCACGCAGCTTATCTATCTGGGCGACGAGGATACGATCCGGCAGGCGTTCTCCGCAGAGGCAAAGAACAATACCGTATTCCTGCCGCAGGTTATGTCCCGCAAAAAGCAGATCATTCCTGCGCTGTCCGCAATGTGGGGTTAAAGATCAGGGAGGGTGAAACAGCCATGAAAAGCATTATCACCATCAGCCGTGAATTCGGCAGCGGCGGACACTCGATCGGCATGCTCGTCGCGGAAAAGCTCGGCTATCACTTCTATGGAAGAGAGCTGGTCGAAAAAGTCGCGGAAATCAGCGGCTTTTCGACGGACTTCATCAAAGAAAGCGGCGAATACGCGAGCGCGAAAAGCGGACTGCTGTTCTCGCTTGCCACGGCGGGGCAGTATGAGAGCAGCGGCATGTCCATGCACGACAGGCTTTATCTGATCCAGTCGAAGGTCATCGAGAACATTGCCGCGGAGGGAAGCTGCGTGATCGTCGGTCGCTGCTCGGACTTCATTCTGCGCGACTATCAGGATTGCCTGCACGTGTTCGTCTACGCAGACATGGAAAGCCGCGCCAAGCGGATCGTTGAGCGTTACGGCGAACAGGACAAGCCGCCCAAGAAGCGCCTGGAGGACAAGGATCAGAAGCGGAGGGTCTATTACAAGAACTACACCGGCAGAAACTGGGGCGAGGTACACAATTACGATCTGTGTCTCGACAGCGGCAAGCTGGGTATAGAAGCCTGTGCGGATCTGATCGTTGCCGCCTGCAAGTAAAGAATAAGAAAAAGGCTCTGCCCGACGGGCAGTGCACCTGTCAAGCAAAAGTAGACAATAAAAAAGTATAATTACGGAAAGCCCAGTTCGGTCTTGTACTGAACTGGGCTTTTGTAGCCCAAGGCAGCATGAAGGCGCTGGTTGTTGAAGTAAGAGACATAGTGATCAAG